>DATHFT010000167.1:0-116791 GCA_035317965.1 Saccharimonadales bacterium (SeqCode)
CCGCGTTCCTCTTCGGTTTGCAGGGCGTAGACGCGCCAATTCGAAGCGTTATGGAAAACGGCTTCGTTTCGAACATGGTGCTCGCTGGACAGTTCGTAAATGCGGCCCTCGGTGGAGGTATCGGAGACGTACAGGCCGGCCTGCGCGAACGTACTGGGTGTCCAAAGATCGACGAAGGTTCCGCCACCACCATTGGTAATCCAAAGGCTGGGATATTGCGCGTCCCACTTGCGATTGATGTCGGAGTCGGCCGTGTGTGTATTGTTATAAATTTGCGTCCAGGTTTTTCTCATCTCCTCGGCGGAAGCTTCGGGCTCAACCGTGCCGTGGCCGCCGAGAAAGCGCACGTCGCTCATCATCGAGTTGGTTCCGGCCATCCATTTGGCAGCGACCGCTCGCGGATTGATTCCGTTGGTGTACAGGCCGATGCCCGTGACGATATTGCTTCCGCCTTGCGGCGTTTCCAGCAAAGCTTTCGGAGCGCCAATGCCCTGAAACGCCGGGGTGGAATCGGCAAGAATCAAGCGCGTTGTGCTGGGATGAAGACCAATCAGGACCGTATCCGGTTTCAGGACGATGGTGTCAGAAACGCGATACTGGCCCGACGGCAAATAGATCGCGCGGTGCGAGGCGATTGCTTTTTGCAGGACTTCGGTGTCATCGGCCTTGCCGTCGCCGCGGGCGCCGAGAGTGCGCAGGTTGACCCAGGTGTTCATGGGCGGCAAACCCAAAATGTCCGAACTCACGGCAGCAGGAATTGCGGTTAGCGGCTGGCTCTCAAACACGCTGCGAATGTCGGCCGTGCTTCCAATGTCGTCATAATGCAGTCCATGGGAAAATATCTTAACGGAGTACATCTCGGCTGGGCCATTCGTTTTCTTCCCACTTTCCCGAAGCAATGAAAAGACCGGAACTTTTTGGCAGATTACGTTCTCCGCGTTGATCTCTGTTCTTGGATTGTTTTCATTGCTGATGATGATCGCGGGACCGGAGATGTTTTCCATGCGCGCGTCGCGAATCCATAGTTCGTCGGAATATCTCTGATCAATATCGATCGCTGTCGGCACATTCTTAAACGATGGCCGGATTAGTGTGAGCCCGGCTTCATGTTCGCGAATCGCCGCTTTGCTCTGTCCTTCAAAACTGGCATCGATAATCGTGAATTGCCAGCCCGGAGAGGGTTTGCGGGTCCAGATGCCATACTGTCCGCCATAAAAATGCACATCCTGAGCAACGTTGCCGCCGTCGTGAATTCCGGCCAGCCCTGAACCGATCTTGAAATTCATGTGCGATAGATAGCAGTGTTGCGCGTAGCGCGCGCGAACGCCGACGGCGCCTGGATTGCCATCCTGGATTTCGACGTCGATGTTGCTCATTGCGGAATAAAAGGTTCCGGGATTGGCGTCGGGGGGAGTTGCTCTTTTTCCGTCGGCAGAAACGGGGTCGCCATTCGCCTTGTCACGGAATGCAGCGGGCCGGGCGCCGGTAAAAAAAACCATATACGCGGGCCCGTTCTGGAAATTCGAGGAATTTGGTGCGAGAAAGAATACGGGGCGGTTTTGCCCATAGCCAATCACCCGGATGCCGGGCCACACATAGAGTGTTTTGCTGATGCGGTAACGGCCTTCGGGAACAAACAGGATTCCCTGGCGATGCGATTCCTCCACCTGATTGATAGCCTGCTGAATGGCGGCGGAGTCATCCGCGCTGCCATCCGGATGAACGGGAAAGTTTTGCGGCGTTAGATAAACGGCCTTCGCGTCCTCCGGCCTCAGGGTGTATTCGGAAGCGGCAGTTGCCGGACGAACCGTGGAAGGGACTAGAATCAGAACGAGAAAAAGCGTTTTTAGCATTCGGGATCTCACGCGGTTGATTTTAGATTCGCTAATTCTGCACATCGGTTTCATCGGGAGTCAGTTTGCCGGGCTCCAGTTGCATGGCGCGGTACATTTCTCGGAGCTTTTCTTTCATATCTTTGTAGTTTTGATACTCGCCGAGTTCTTGCTTGGCCTCTTCGGGCCGCCCGGTTTGGCGATAGAGCGTGCTCAGTCGGAAATGGGCGACAGCAATTGTGGGGTCCACCTGAATGGCGTGTTTGAGGAGAGCTTCAGCTTTCTCCGGCTGATTTGACGACATGAGAACTTTGGCCATGCCGATGTTGGCTTCGGGATCATCTGGCTGGAGTTTGAGCGCTCGTGCGTAGTATTCCTGGGCCTTGGGCAGGTCATTTCGCTGAGCGGCAATGTCGCCGAGCCGGCATTCAGATTTCGCGTCGTTTGGGTTGGCTTTGAGGGCTGCCAAGTATTCCTTCTCCGCCACGTCGGGGCCACCGGCCGCTTTCGAACTATTGATCAGCTCGGCGTATTCAAAGCGAAGGCCGGGAAGATTAGGGTCGATTTTCAAAGCTAGGGAATAATTTTCAAGAGCCTCCGCGGTCTTGCCCTGGCGCGAGAGCTCGTGAGCCATCATTTGGTGCATACGGGCAGATTTTGGTGCCAGCACAGAAAGCGTAAGCCGCGACTCATCGGTGAGGTCGGAATAGAGGCGATAGGTAGAGTAAGCAAGTTCAGCATTAGTGGGATCGATTTCGCGGAGGGTGCTAGCGATGGCGGCGGCTCTATCCAGCCTTCCTGCAGCAGAATAGATATCGATTAACTGCAGACCGGTATCAATTTGAATTTTCTTTTCGGTGAGATTGGGGAAGGATTTTTCCAGATCGGAGAGACCGTCCTGGGTGTCGCCGGTGCGCAACTCCGCTGTTCCGAGAAGAGCTTGTATTTTCCAGAGAGTTGGCTGGAGCTTCAGGGCAGCGCGCAACTGCGGGATTGCCTCGGCAAAAGCGCCTCGAAAAAAATAGAGCACGCCGAGATTACCGCGGGCATCTATGTTGTTCGGTTCGAGGGTAACGATGGCCTTGAATTCAGGGATGGCGAGGTCCGGTTTGTTGGTGGCGAGATATTCCTGAGCCTTTTGCTTGTGCGCCTGGACTTGCTGTGCTCGAGTGAGAGAGGTTTGTGATTGAGCAGGAGCTATCGCGAAGAAAAGCGAAATTCCCATGAGAGGCATGAAATTCCCTTTTTTCATGGCACCAGTATAAGACGGATGAATCTTCTCTAGGTGGTTCAGCCTAAACAAAAAAGGACGGCGGGGTGGAGTCCGCCGTCCTTTTCCTCGACTGCTATTGGATTAAAACGAGAAGCGAGCACCAAGCTGTCCGCTGCGCGGCGCAACGGTTGCCCCGTTGCCCGTGAGCGAACTATTGATCTGGCCAAAGGTCCCCTGCACGGTTCCGTCCGGTAGCGCCGGAAGGAAATTGTTATAGTCTGCCTGGGGTGGCTGGAAGCTTGGATGGTTGAATGCGTTAACAAAGTCCGCGCGGAGTTGCAGGCCGAACCGTTCGCCAAACTTGAAGTCCTTGGCGAGGGATAGGTTCACAACCGTCAAGCGAGGACCACGGAGGCTGTTGCGGCCTTCGGTGCCAAATTCACCATGGCCGGGAAGCACGAACGCTGCCGGATTGATGTAATAACCAGCAGGAACGTTTGAGAAGGGATCGCTGACGCGGTTAAGGTACAGCACGCAGCCTGAGCACTGAGAATTGCGATTTTTGCTGTCGCTGTCATATACGGTGAACGGATTTCCGCTCTGTGTAATGAACGTACCAGAAATTCTCCAGCCGCCAGCGATTGCGTCTTCGACATGGTTGCCGCTGAAATATTTCTTGTTGTGACCAAAAGGCAGTTCGTACGAGACCATGCCTTTCAGTGCGTGGGGAATGTCAAAGTTTGAGTTCGCGTAGTTCAGCTTCGGATCATTGCCAATTTGCCAGCGCTGATCGCCACCACGGCTACCCCAACCTGCCGAGTCTTGGTCGTCCAAGAAGTGAGACCAGACATAATTCACCTGGAAGGAGAGACCGCCAGAGAATCGCTTGTTGACTGAGGTTTGCAACGAGTTGTAGTTGGAGATTCCATTGTAGAAATTTCCTTGGAGGTTCCCAAAGCTCGGGAACGGGCGTTGATCTTGGGTCGTGGATCCAGGCGCGGTTAGAATTGTCGGATCCGTAATTTGGTTCAAGTCTGTCGGGAATTGCAAGTTTTCGCCATGACTACCGACATAGGCAATCGATGCGGCAAAGTCCTTGGCGAACTGGTGTTCAATGCTGAAGGTCCACTCGTTGATCCTGCCCACCGGGACGTTGTAGGGAATATAATTTAGGTTCTGTACGGCTCCTGGCGTGATGTAAGTGATAGGTTGCCGAGCCGCAGGTGAACCGACAATGTAGTTCAGCCGGGCATCAGCGGTAGCCGCATCTGACGATAACGTGACGAAGGAAGTCGGTCCGTGTCCAAAATTCGGATCAGTCGTATCTCCCTTGTTCGTGCCAGCAGAACCGAAGCCTAACCCTTGGCCGTACGTGTCTTCGCTGAAGTTGTAGGAGTACATTCCGAATCCAGCGCGTATCGTTGTGTCCTTCATGAAGCCCGGGCTCCAAGAAAAACCGACGCGCGGCAAGAAGATGTCGTAGATCGGTTTCTGAAGAGTATTTCGATTGGTTTGTCCCGCAATATAGACGCCGCCAAGCGTGCCATCTAGCGGGTTAAGCAGATTGGGATCGAAGCCACCGAGCGAGTTGTGCAATTCGCTCATACCGGTCGTCGCTACGTAGCGCAGACCGAGGTTGATCGTCAGATTCGGACGCATTTTGAAGTCGTCCTGCACGAACAGTTGTGGGCTCTTAATGCGCATGTATGTTACAGCCTGGTTCGTTGCGCTCCAGTGATACACGTCGCCCAGTAGAAAATCAGCTAAGCCTGCTCCTCCGCTTCCATCATTCTGCTGCGTGTAAGCGCCGGTGAAGTCAAACACGCCCGACTGCAGGTTTCCCCACGGTGTGGTGTTGCCGTCACCCATCAAGACTTCCACACCGAAGTGCAAAATGTGCTTGCCCTTGATGAGTGTCATCATATCCGATGGATTGTAGAGGTGTTCGATGTAGATTGCGTTTGTGCCGGGCTGAATCGTGCCGCAGCAGGCGCCGTTGATATTGAACTGAGGCAGAATGTCGGCCTTGGCGTACTGCAGTCCGAGGCTCGCGGCCGCATCATAACCAATGCTCTGTGGTACAAACCAGTTGCCCTGTTTGGTGTAGCCCATGCGAAATTCGTTCACGATGGTAGGGCTGATTGTCCAAGTGTCCGACAACTGTACGTTGTAACCGTCGATGTCACCCGAGAAGCAATTAATCGGGCAGGGGAATTCGTTAAAGTTCTGGCCTGGATTGTCCTTCTGGGTGATCGAGAAAGTTACTCGGTTGTTCTTCATCAGGTCATAGTCGATACGGCCGAAATAACGCAAATTCGGACTTGATGAAGGGGAGGAGAGAGCAAAATTATTTGACTGCAGATCCGGTCCACCTTGGTTCGGGAGCGGGAACAACGCAAGAGCTTGCAAAGCAACTGGGTCAATGCGATTTGCCGGAATGACGTTTCCAGCGAACGCAGTCCGTGCGCCACCAATACCGGCTGAGGTCGGATCGTAAATCGTTGATCCAGCAGCACTAAAGTCATAAGCGCCAGGATTAGCGGTTCCCATGCCGCGCTCGGCAAGAGTTGGAACTGAGGTCTCGTGGAAATTACCCGAACCCTTGTTGCTGATTCTGTCGCGCACAAAGAAAAAGAAGAGTTTGTTCTTGATGATTGGACCGCCGACAGACCCGCCCCACTGGTTGTATCGAAGCACTGGCTTCTGAATGGCATCCCCGTTGGCATTGCGAAGCGCGGGAGCCGCGTTCAGTACATCGTTCTGCCAGTACTCATACGCAGAACCGTGGAAGCTGTTTGAACCGCTCTTGCTGATCTGGTTGAAGACTGCTCCGCCGATGCCGTACTGCGCGGAGAAGCCGGAAGTGGTGACCTGAACTTCCGAGATGCTCTCGAAGATAGAGTTGTCTACGTTGCCGCTGACGGGGAGAACGACAGAGGCGCCGTCGGCCATGATGTTGGTGTACATCGGCAAGTTGCCGTTAACGGAAACTGCGTCACCGGCATTGTAGGCGCCGCTTCCTTCAGAAGCTGGCTGCGAGGGGGCGCTGGAAGTTCCGGGGAGCAGAATTGCGAAGTTGGCCCAGTCGTTACCAGTGATGCCCGCACCGATCTGAGGTAATGCGTTGATCGTCTTGCCTTCCATGATGGTGCCTTGCGCGCCGGTTTCCGTTTGGAGGAGAGGGGCGCCCATTTCGCCTTCAACGTGGATGATTTCACTGGCTTCACCGATAGTGAGCGTGGCGTCCACAGTGATGATGGAAACCTGCAATGTGATCGGCCCGCGGGTGGTCTGCTTAAATCCGTCTTTTTTGAAGGTAAGATTGTAGTTTCCAGGGCGAGTGGAAACCGTGTCGTAAATGCCGCTTTCGTTGGTGGTGAAATCTTGAGATTCGCCGGTGTCAATGTTCGTCAGAGTAACAGTAGCGCCTGCCACTGCGGCTCCTGACGAATCCATTACCGTGCCGCGAATATCGCCTGAGTTTGTGCTTTGGGCAAATCCGTGCGCTGTTCCGAGCAGCAATAGACACACTGCAACCATAAAACGAGTTGCTTTCAACATTATTGACCGCCTCCCCAAATCAACGTTCCGTTTTTTTTAGAAAACTGGACGCTTGCCTACCCCGATAGACCGCATTCCACTTCATTCGTACGCTCAGTCAGCAGAGCTAGGCGAAACTAGCCAATCGTTTGTCTGAAATTGCTGCAACGATAACTGTCGTACGCTTTTGGGACACTACAACCGGAGTCAAGGCAGTGTCAAGGCAAAAAAGAAAGTATGTTGCGAGACAAATCGTTTGTCTTAACGTCTAACTCCAAACTCGTACCCCAAAAGTGGTAGGAGGGCCTGTTTAGCCTGACTAGTGGTTGGCAAACGAAGCGGGAGGTGATATACGGTATAAACAATCGATTGTCTTATGCAAGTCGGGGTCTGTGATTAAGAATAAGGTTATTCCATGCAGGATTGAGGGGAAAATGCGTCGCAACACCCGTCGAGAGTTCATTCGAATTAGCGCTACAGCTGCAGCCGCCGTCACCGCTTCAACCTCTTCGTTTCTGAAGGCCGCGCCCAACCCTCGGGTGCGCGCGTGGGTTACTTCCCCGGATTCGAAATACCAACCGGTTAACGTCCCGGACTGGCAGCCCGCTTCCGGCAATCCGACAAATCTCATTGCGCTCGACCCCCAACGCCAATTCCAGAAAATACTGGGATTTGGCGCCGCCTTCACGGACGCTTCCTGCTACCTGTTTGGCAAAATGAACGCCAGCGACCGCCAGGGATTGCTAGCTGAGCTGTTCGGTCCTGAAGGATTGCGCCTTTCCGTGGCCCGCACGTGCGTGGGCGCGAGTGATTACGCCACCAAGGTATATAGCTTTGATGAGAGTCCGGAGCCGGATCCCGAGCTCAAGCGCTTCACCATCGAACACGACAAGGAATATATCCTCCCCACACTGCGTGATGCCCGACGGATCAATTCCGACCTGTTTTTGTTCTCCTCACCCTGGAGTCCTCCGGGCTGGATGAAGGCCGGCGGCTCCATGCTGGGCGGCTCGATGCGCAAGAAATACTTTGGCCCCTATGCCGATTATTTCGTGAGATTCCTGCAGGGATATTCTGCTGAAGGCGTAAAGATCAATGCGGTCACGATTCAGAACGAAGTCGATACGGATCAGGACGGACGGATGCCCGCGGCTCTGTGGGGCCAGGAATATGAGATTGAATTCGTAAAAAAACATCTGGGGCCAGCCTTTGAACGGGCATCGCTTGATACCAAGATCTGGATTCTTGATCACAACTACGACCTGGTTGGCCGCGCCATTGATGAATTGAATGACCCTCTACTAAATAAATACGTCGATGGAGTGGCGTGGCACGGCTACATGGGCGTAGCCGGCAATATGACCAAGGTCCACGAGGCTTTCCCGGACAAGAACGCCTACTGGACCGAAGGTGGACCCGATATCAGCAGCCCCGACTACGGCACCGATTGGGCCAAGTGGTCTCATACGTTTACCGACATACTGCGCAACTGGTCGCAATGCATTGTGGGCTGGAATCTTCTGCTTGATGAAAAGGGCAATCCGAACATCGGTCCTTTTCCTTGCGGCGGCCTGGTAACCGTCGATTCAAAATCGGGACAACTGACCAAGAGCGGACAGTATTGGGCCTTTGCGCATTTCTCAAAGGTCATTCAACGCGGGGGGCGTGTGTACGACTCCCACTCCGAGGCCACAGGCGTGGATCATGTTTCGCTGGAAAACCCCGATGGCAGTCACGTCCTGGTCCTTACCAATCGAGGAGAGAAGCAAAAGGTCACCTGCCGCTCGGCGCAGCAAGCTTTGGCCCTGGAGCTCGCGGCGAACTCCATCACCACGCTGACCTGGTAGTGTAACCGCAGCTTTTTGTGATTTCGGGTTAGCGCCGATTTGCAGTACACCTATAGTCGGTCGTTTTAGTTCTCGGGGGGAACTTCCGTGAAAATACGCGTCCTGGCAGGGCTGTCCTTGGTATTAATGTTGCTCAATTCCCCGGCTCTTTGCGCTCAGGGAAAAGTGAGCGTTTGGCTCACGAATCACGACAAGTCGGTCCTCTTCGAGCAGCAAAGCGTTCCCCTGCGTTTTGCAAATTCCACAACACAAAATCCAGTCCTTGAAGTAAACGATCGCCAGACATTTCAGACGATCGATGGCTTTGGCTTTGCTTTGACGGGCGGCAGTGCTCAGCACATTTTCCGAATGGACGCCGCAAAGCGTGCCGCTCTGCTGCGCGAAACATTCGCAACGGACGGCAAGGATATCGGGGTTAGCTACCTGCGCGTGAGCATCGGAGCTTCCGACTTGAATGACCATGTCTTCTCCTACGACGACATGCCCGCGGGAGAAACCGACCAGGAATTGCAGAAGTTCTCGATTGCCGAGGATCGCGCCGAGGTCATTCCCGTTCTGAAGGAAATACTGGCGATCAATCCCAAAATCAAGATTCTGGGTTCACCGTGGTCGGCGCCCGCGTGGATGAAGACCAACGGCAATGTGAAGGGCGGACGGCTCAAGCCGGAATATTACGGTTCCTATGCAAAGTATTTCGTTGCCTATATTCAAGCCATGAAAGCGGAAGGCATCGCGATCGATGCCGTTACCGTTCAGAATGAACCTCTGAACGAAAAGAACACGCCCAGCATGGAGATGGTTGCCGAGGAAGAGGCCCAGTTCATAAAAAATAATCTGGGGCCGGCTTTTGCAGCCGCACGTATCAAAACAAAAATCATTCTCTACGATCATAACTGTGATGTTCCCGAGTACGCTCTCACCATTCTGAAAGACCCGGCGGCTGCCAAATATGTCGATGGCTCCGGCTTCCACTTGTACGGCGGCAAGATCGAAGCGATGTCGCAGGTCCATGACGCATTCCCGGCAAAGAACCTCTATTTCACGGAATTCATGGCTGTGGATCCGGCCGGACATCCCACGATCTCCATTGTGAAACCGGTCGAACGCACCTTCATTGGCGCCACGCGCAATTGGAGCCGAAATGTGCTGCTGTGGAACCTGGCGGCAAACTCCAAGTATGAGCCGCATACCGGCAATGGAGGCTGCGGCATATGCCAGGGCGCGGTCACCATCGACGGGAATGAAGTGACTCGCAATCTGGCATTTTATGCGGTGGCGCATTTTTCGAAATTTGTGCGTCCAGGCTCGGTGCGAATTGCTTCGCCTACCTCGGAAGCGCTTCCGAGTGTTGCGTTCAAAACACCGGGCCGGAAAACGGTGCTGGTGGTCGCGAATTCGGAAAAAGCCGTGCAAACCTTTGCGGTGCGCTATCATGGCCGGGATTTTGTGGCTACGCTTCCGGCAGAATCCGTTGCCACCTATGTTTGGTGACGAAAACGAGTACCGGGTCAACTCCGTTTCCTGAACGACTGCCAGGCGCCCGAGAATCAAGTTTCCAGGGCAACATTTTTGGAGGATTCGTGAAGAGCCTTTTTCCGCTCCATTTGACGGCGCTGCTGGTCTTGCTGCTCCCTTCCGGTTCATTCGGCAATGAAATCCCGAAAGCTGCCTGGAAGCGCCCGCTTGGACTTCCGCTGGCCAACCCCGGCGTTTCCAAGGATCCGGGAGGAATTGATGACGGGTACTGGCAGGGCGTCCCGGTGGGCGGCTTTGGCGCCGGAACATTTTCGCGCACCTATCGGGGGGACTTCGCGCGTTGGCATGTCAAAGGCGCCGTTCACAAATACGAGACGCCGTTTGCCAATCAGTTCGCCATGTTTCAACAGGCGGCGGGCGATGAAAAAGGCACGGCGCAAGTCCTGTTCACCGGCCATCCCAAGGGCGCGGAGCTTTCCGGCTGGCGCTGGGACTATCCGGTAGGGGCCGGAGAATATTCCGCTCTGTATCCAAAATCCTGGTACGACTATCAAGCAAAAGAATTTCCGGCACATGTAGTGGTCGAGCAGTTTTCTCCGGTGCTTCCAGGCAACTACAAAGAGTCCAGCTATCCGGTCGCGGTGTACCGGTGGACGGCAGACAATCCAACAAATCGAGCAGTCACGGTGTCGCTGCTTCTTTCCTGGACGAACATGTCGGGTTGGTTCCGGACCTTCCTTCGCGATTTCAAAGGCACACCCAATCAGGGAAATTTCAATTCCGCGAAATCGGAAGCGCTCGGCGGTTCCGGACGCATGAAAGGAATCGTTTTCGACCGTTTGCATGCGAGCGGCGTACAAAACGAGTGGGACGGACAATTTGCTATCGCCGCTGTCGACTCCCCAGGAGTTGAGGTCAGTTACCAAACAAGTTTTCTGGCAGACTCTGACGGAAAACCGGTTTGGAAGGGCTTTTCCAAGGACGGACGGCTCGCCAACGATGACACCAGCTGGGTGAGTGATGGCGAAAAACTGGGCGGTGCGATTGCTGTCCGTTTCACCTTGCAACCCGGGGAAAAGAAAACGATTCCCATGGCGATCTCGTGGGACTTTCCTATCGTGGAATTTGGCCAGGGCCGCAAATGGAACCGTCGCTACACCGATTTCTACGGAGCTGGTGGCGATAACGCCTGGGCCATCGCGCGCGACGCGCTGCGGAATGCCGATCCGTGGAGCGCTCAGATAGACGCCTGGCAGGCGCCTTACGTGAATGACGAAAGCAAACCGCTCTGGTACCGGGGAATGCTGTTCAACGAAATGTACACGCTCACCGACGGCGGAACGTTCTGGGGCCGCCGGCAAGGCGGAGACAAAAAAGTTCCGGCTACCTTTGCCCTTCTCGAGTGTTTTGACTACGCGTACTACGCAACGCTGGATGTGCGATTTTACGCTTCCATGCCGCTGCTGAAATTCTGGCCGGACATTGAAAAACAAGAGCTTCGCGAATTTGCCGAGACGGTGCCGCGGGAATGGCCGGAAAAAGGGCTGTGGGTCTGGAAAACGCAGCAAACGGGTGAACCCGTGCTGCACAAACGCAAGAAAATTGGGGCCGTGCCTCACGATTTGGGAGTGCCGGAAGGTGATCCATTTATTTCCGTCAATGAACCCGGATGGCAGGATACCAACGACTGGAAGGATCTAAATTCAAAATTTGTATTGATGGCCTATCGCGACTACGTACTGACGGGAGGGACGGACACCGCCTACCTGCGCGAAATGTGGCCGGCCATGAAACAAGCCATTGTTTATCTGCAACAGTTTGATCATGGCAGCGGCATTCCGGAAAACAGCGGTTATCCGGATCAAACGTATGATTCGTGGACCGTTCGCGGAGTCAGCGCCTACTGCGGCGGCTTGTGGCTGGCCGCCCTGCGGGCGGCTGAAGAAACGGCACGAACCCTGGGTGAGCCGGCTGAAGCGGACAAGTACCATCAGATGTTTCTCACAGGACAAAAATCGTTCGTCAGCAAACTCTGGAATGGGCAATATTTTAATTACGACATGGAAAGTCAAACCAGGGATGACGTGCAGGCCGACCAGCTTGCCGGCCAATGGTACGCAAACATGCTGGGTCTCGGCGATATCGTTCCCCATGCCATGGCAGCTTCCGCTCTCAAGAAGATTTTTGAGTTCAATGTGCTGAAGTTCGGCGATGGCAATATGGGAGCCGCGAACGGGATGTCGTCGACGGGCGCCATTTTAAGCGACAACGAACAAGGACGCGAAGTGTGGGCCGGCACGAGTTTCGGCCTGGCGGCGCTGATGAACAGCGAAGGCATGAAACAGGAAGCCTACCGCACGGTGTGGGGTCTGTATCACGTAATTTATGAGACCAAAGGTTATTGGTTCCGCACGCCGGAGGCGTGGGACATCACGGGGAACTTCCGGGCGTCAATGTACATGCGTCCTGCGGCGATTTGGGCCCTGGAAATGACTCCTACGCGGGACCGGGCCAAGTAGTTTGCTTGTCGTGGCACTCCGTTGCCCGACTGAGAAATGAGGACTCTGTGGCACAACCGAATCGCTCCGTTTCGTTCCTGGGAAGCTTCGCGCGGCTCGCTGCTCTGGCGCTGGCCGCTTTGTTTGCCACAGGTCCCGGCCAGGCGCAGACCGCCAAACCCAAGTTTCGCGTGATTGCCATTGCAGAACATGGCGGAATTCACAAGCCATTTGTGGACGCGGCCAAAATCTGGCTCAACAAGCTGGCTGCAGAGAACAGCTTCGCCGTCGACTACATTGAAGATACCGACAAGATAGACGATCCTTTTCTTTCCCGATACCAGCTGTTCATTCAGTTGAATTACCCTCCGTACGCCTGGAAGCCGGCGGCTGCCGCTGCTTTTGTGAAATATATTGAAGAAGGGAAAGGCGGCTGGATTGGATTTCATCACGCCACCCTGCTCGGTGAATTCGATGGCTATCCCATGTGGCCCTGGTTTTCCGATTTTATGGGAGGAATCCGCTACAAGAATTACATCGCCACTTTCGTGACCGGGACGGTAAGCGTCGAGGACAAAAATCATCCGGTCATGAAAGGTGTGCCGCCCACCTTCGTGATCGATCGGGAAGAGTGGTACACCTACGATAAGTCACCGCGACCCAACGTGCATGTTCTGGCGACCGTCAGCGAGGATTCCTATACACCTTCCACGCCCATTAAGATGGGCGGCGATCATCCGGTGGTTTGGACCAACGAACACAAGAAGGCGAGAAATATCTATATCTTCATGGGGCACCAGCCGGATCATTTCAAAAATCCGGCTTACACCACACTCGTCAAGAATTCGATCTTCTGGGCGGCAAGCCAGTAGCTGCGCGGCAACCTGCCGGAATTTCTGCTTTGCATCCTCGTTTACGCTACCATATGGTTCGCCGAAGAGACGCGAAAGCAAAGGGTTGGTCTTACGGGCGTTTGAACAACACGGCCTGCTCTTTCCGCTCAAGAGCGCGCGAAAATGAAATGGCAAAACTCGAGCCGCAAGCGTGAAAAAAAAGGCACCAGTCACCGACGGGCCGACAAGCCTTAAGAAGTTGGCTGAGCATCTCGGCCTAAATCCTGCAACGGTGTCTGTGGTGCTGAATGACGTGCCCGGCCGCACCATTCCTCAAGGCACTCGTGACCGCATCAAAGCCGCAGCCAAAGAACTCAATTATCAACCGAGCCTGCTCGCGCGTTCGCTTAGAAATCGCCGCACACTCACGATTGGAATTCTGGTGCCCGAGCTGGGCGACGGCTACCACACGCAAGTGATGAGCGGAATTGGCGATCACTTAATGGATGCGGGCTATTTTTACTTCACCGCGCATCACCGGCACCGCAAGAATCTTGTTGAAGAATACAGCCAGATGCTAATGAACCGCGGCGCGGAAGCTCTTATCGCCATCGATACTGCTCTCGAACATTCCTACCCCATACCTGTGGTTGCCGTCGCGGGACACCGCCCGATTGACGGCGTCACAAACGTATTGCTGGACCACCGCTTTGCTGCGGAGCTGACGCTCACCCATTTGCATTCGCTCGGACATCGCACGGTCGCGTTCATGCGCGGGCAACCCTTCAGTTCGGATTCCGATGAGCGTTGGCGCCATTTGATCCAAGCGGCGCGCGATATTGGAATTTCGATCGATCCCGAGCTCATCCTGCAGCTTGACCGCGATATCACCTCGCCGGAGCTCGGCTATCCGGCCATGCAGCATCTGCTCTCTGCTGGAAAACGCTTTACGGCGGTTGTCTGCTTCAATGATATGTCGGCCATTGGCGCAATTCGCGCACTGCAGGATTTTGGCTTGCGCGTTCCTCTGGACGTATCCGTGATTGGATTCGATGACATTAAGACCGCGGCGTTCCACAATCCCCGGCTGACCACGATTCGTCAGCCGCTTGCGAACATGGGAAGAATTGCTGCGCAATGCATTTTGAACCGGCTTCATGGAACAGAACGTTTTCGCGAGCAGATCATAGTTGAGCCTGAGCTTATGGTTCGCGAGTCAACTCATGCGGTAAACAGTTCGGTTCTTCCTCACGGCGGCCGCAAGGCACGAGCCAATCGGAAGGCAGCCAACTCGCAAGATCACGCTAAGTAATTTTGGGTACCCGCGATTTTTCGCCCAGCAACAATCACGATTTCTCGCAGAAATTCCGCAAGGCCACCCGTGAGCGCAAAGACAAGCAATCTGAAGGTTGGTTGGCCGCTCGCCGCGTGATGGTAGGGTGAGATCCGAAAAGCAGAGATTGCGTTCCGTGTGCCTCTAGGTCCAATCATTTTTCAAATCAAAGGAAACTTGCTATTCCATAAATGCAAAATAGGATTTCCAGGAACGCAGCGACTACAAAA
Organism: Saccharimonadales bacterium (SeqCode); assembly: GCA_035317965.1. GTDB lineage: Bacteria > Acidobacteriota > Terriglobia > Acidiferrales > UBA7541 > Acidiferrum. The sequence continues at coordinate 14,803 of DATHFT010000167.1, forward strand.
AATCGATCAAAATCTGGGATAGATCGCAGCATCTCTTTGTTTTTAATGTTCCAAGCTTTGCTTACTTTGATTATGGACAGCAATAATAAACAGACTGAAACCGACCAGCAAATGTAGTCTGGAACGTAGTTCGTGTTGTAACCACGTGGAGCTTGAGCGAGAAGAAATGAAAACAAACTACATATTGTCCCTAGTATGTAGAATATCCAAAACCACGCTCGATTAAATGTTCCCTCGGAATGGTCAATGGTGTCACTTTGTTTTTCAATTTCCATGATTATTCTTTTTCAGCCACATACTATGTCATGTAGCGCCTCCGTGACCAGCAGGACCTAGGGATGAGACGCATGACTTATGCAGCTGCAACACAATGAAGTCATCGGAAGGTCTTGATGACTTCAGCTCTCTCGAGATTCTTCATGGCTTAGCCTTTGGGAATCGAACCAGCCGTATTGTGCCGTCGTTGACGAGGAGTCGCAAGGGCGCGGCAAGTTAAAGGACTTTCTCTGCGATCGCCTTGGAAGCGAAACAAATCCGTCAAGCAAATCTGGCGTGATCCATCGCATTCTTCATTTCGACCAACCAACCCTTTTTGCAAACGGACTTACTTTTAGAATGCGGCCGCAAGAACAACCCCAGGCGGACTAGGATTTCGTACTGCGCGATTTTGTTGGAATTATGATTTCACGGCGGCCAAACAGTCTGGCATCGACCGAATACGCGCCGGGACCAAGCAGGGTAAGAGCAATGGACATGGCAATCATTTCAGGACTGGCTATCTTGGCGTCGAAAACGACCGAGGCGGGCATTGGAATCCACGAAAGGGCCACTCCCAAGCTATAAAGCGAAGCATAGAGGCCCGCAATGGGGGTCAGAAATCCCAGCAGAAGGAAAACGCCGCTGGTCCCAAAGAGCAGGGTTAGGAATAGAAATCCTAGTTTTGGATCATTCTGGCGACTCGTTTGCAGAACTACTTGAGTGAGGATAATCACACCCGCGGTAACTCGCAGCAAAACCAGCGCCACGCCGGGCCAACGGTTTGGAAACGCGGAAAATAGCCTTTGCAGCGCATTTCTCCCAGGGTGCAATTGGGACGCACACTCCATCAGGCTACAGAATCAGTGACTCACATGGATACATAACTTTCAGGTATCTTGAAATACCACTAGTGAGGTAGTGAGCTGGCCCGGCGGGACGGTTAAAGATGAATGATTCCGCGACGAATGCCGATGGCCACCGCTTGGGTGCGATCGCTGGCTCCCAATTTCTCCATAATATGTTTGACGTGAACTTTCACGGTTTCTTCGGAAATAAAAAGCAATTCGGCGATGTCCCGGTTGCGGTTTCCACCGGCGATTCGTTTCAAGACATCGATTTCGCGGTCGGTTAAAGCGTCGTCAGCCAAATGCTCGGCCAAATGCATCGCAACTTGCGGAGGGATCCGCTTCTTCCCCGCGTGTACCTGACGGATGATGTCCACGAGTTCTTTTGGTGGCATGCTCTTGAGCATATAGCCGCGAGCGCCTGCTTCGAGGGCTCGTTGAATATCCACATCTCCCTCAAATGTGGTCAGCATGATAATTCGCGCTTCGGGGAATTCTGCCAGGATCGCCGTCATAGCGTCAATTCCGGTCATATCCGGCAATCTGAGATCCATAAGAGTTACGTCCGGCTTGTATTTGCGGAATTGCTGGATGGCTTCCTGACCGTTCGTGGCGTCGGCAATCAACTGCAGATCCGGCTGGCTGTTGATCATGGTCGCGATACCCTCGCGAAGCAGCGGGTGATCGTCCACGCTTAGAATTCGGATGCGCTCCGTTGTGCTCATAAGTGCTGCTCATTTTTCAGTTTCGGGGTTCGGACACGCCTGAGCTGCTGCCACCTGGACAACCAGCGCTGCGATCCACTTGGCGTTGCAGATTCAAAAGCAATTCGCCCCGGAACCGTCAATTCAATTTCGGTTCCGGCATCAGCACGACTCAGCACTCGCAGCTTCGCTCCAATTCTTTCCGCCCTCTCTCTCATTCCGGACAGTCCCCAGTGGCCTTCCCGGCCCGATCGCAGAACCAACTCATCAATTCCACGCCCATTGTCTCTGACGACGACGCGCAAATTACTGTTGCCGTAATCAATTTCCACCTCCACGCTGTTGCTTTGCGAATGGCGGAAGGCATTGACCAGAGCTTCCCGGCCAATCAGGTACACCTCATCCCGCAGGATGGATTTTAGCGGACGAGCGGTTCCTTCCACAATGATGCGAAACTCAGTCGACGATGCCCCGCTCATTTCCAGCTGGACATGCGAGAAAGCGCCTTCCAGGGTCCGCCATTCTGGGTTCGAGTAGCGCAGTCCCTTCACGGCATTGCGGCCTTCTTCAATCACGCGGCTCATCAATTGCAAAATGCGCCCCACCAGTGGCTTTGCCGGAGAATCATTCGCCAGCCGGTCATCGGCCACATGCAACTGCATGGAGGCGCTCAAAAAGCCCTGCAGCAGCGTGTCGTGCAATTCCTGGGCAATCCGGGTACGCTCCGCGAGCCTTTCCTCGAATCGCATGTTCATCTGCCGTGTTAACTGGAGCACGCGCAAGCGCACCAGCAGCAGCACAAGCAAACCGGTCGCGAAAACACTCGCAAGGCGAAACCACCAGGTCTGCCAAAATGCCCGGGCAATTTCAAATCCTAGGCCCGCGTCCGCGCTATTCCAGTTTCCATCGCTGTTGCTGGCGCTCACCACGAACCGATAGGAACCGAACGGCAGGTTGGTGTAGGAAACCTCGCGCGTGTTCACTGGTTCGCTCCAGGCCTCTTCAAATCCTTCCAGCTTATAGCGAAACCGGATCCGCTCAGGAACGGCAAGGCTTAGCCCCTCGTACCGAAAGGAAACTCTTTGCGGATGCGCGGGAATTCGCACGGATTCTTGCACGTCGATCCCTTTGCCATCGGCTGAGATTTGCTCAACATGAACAAGCGCCGGCACCGAACCGTTTCTCGCCCGCACCGGATCGACCACCGACAATGCCCCGCTTACCGAAAACCAGACGTGTCCGAATGGATCACCGGTCACGCTTTTATCGCGTTTGACTCCCTGAGTTCCCGGCAGGCCATCGGCGATCTCGTATTCACGCACCGCGCCAGCCGGTTCAGCGCTCAATAGCTTTCGGGGGTCGGCGCGTACCACGCGACTGGCGGTGGCAATCCACAGGTCGCCGAAACGGTCCGTTTGGATCCCGAAGATCGGCTCACGCAGAGAAGCGGGGAACGGTTCCCGCGTGCCAATGCGATCCGCACGGAGCGCGGCCAGTCCTTTGCCGGTCCCAATCCACAGTGTGCCTTCGGAATCTTCGGTCATGCAATTGACATCATTTGCAGGCAGGCCTTCCCGCACCGTGTATGTTTTCCAGCGATCGTTCGCAAACGAACTCAGTCCATTCGGCGTCCCAAACCACATGGTTCCAGAGGCGGCCTCGTATATGGAGAAAATCGTATTGGAGAGCAGTCCGTCGCTCGTCGTAAATGTGGTGAAACGGCCGCCGCTTAGCCGGCTTACTCCGCTGTTCAGAGTTCCTGCCCACACCGTTCCATCGCGATTCAAATTGATGGCATAGACACTATTCTGCGAAAGTCCATCCGTTTCGGTGTAGGTCTTGGACCGGGGCGCGCCGTTTTGTGAATAGAGGTGGGTCAGTCCACCGCGCTGTCTGCCGACCCAGAGGTCTTCTCGCGCGCCCGCGATCGAATAGATGACGTCCTTGTGTAACGCCTCTCTGGTTTCCTCGGCGACGTGGCCGTCCCTCAGCCAAAGGAGTCCGCCGGTTGCCGGAGCGAACCAGGCGCGTCGTTCGGCGTCAACATAAACGGGGCCGTTGATTTCGGTCGGAAATGATTCCGGCGGCGCGTATGTTTTGAAAACAGATTCGCGCAGACGTTCGATGCCTCCGGCCGTTCCCACCCAAATATTCCCTTCGCGATCCTCAAACACGGCCGTGACCGAGCCGGTTGATCCGCGGTCGCTCGAGTACAGTGTGGACGAGCCTTGGCGATCGATTCGCACCAGGCCACTTGAAGTACCGAGCCAGATATTGGACTGGCGATCCTTGATCATCGCGAGAACCTGCAGGTGACCTAGGATGGGCGGCAACCCAGTCTTGATAAAATCTTTTCCGTTCCAGCGAACGACTCCGTTGTCGGTGCCCATCCACAGGTCCTGCTCTCCGGCCGGCAATAGACAATTGATTTTCAGGTCATGCGTTTCCTTCAGAACTGGCAGGGTATGTCCGTCTTCGACCCTAAAGAGTCCGGCATCCCGCGATCCCATCCAAACCCGCCCGTCGGCCGCCTGCGCAATTGCCAGCGCAATAAAGTTAGGTAGGTTGGATCGCGTTGCCAGAACGGAAAAAACGCCGTGCTCGTAGCGCAGCGTACCGTGGCCCAGCGTCGACAAAAGGAGTGAGCCATCTTGTCCTTTGGTCATGGCCGTAAACACCACTTCGGGACCGGGAGACTCGAGCGACAGCTCCTGTAGATTTCTTTTGCGGTAGGTCATCAGGTTTGGTCCCTGATGGCGAACGATGAGATTTCCCTCGGAATCTGTCTGCAATCCGAGAACCGGGCCGATGGGCTTGCCGGGAACGCCGCTTTCTTGCGTCAGACGGAAATTAATGCCATCGAAACGCACCAAGCCCTTTTCGGTGCCCACCCAAAGCACCCCATCCGCGGTTTGCGTGATGGCGTAGACTTCTCCACCGGGAAAGCCCCGGTCCGCTCCCCACCGGGTACGCGCGTATTGCGCCTGTGATTTTTCCTGTCCTTCAGTCGCTCCACCAAACGTAGAACTGCAAATCACTGTCATGGCGAACAGCACCAGGAATAACCTTCCGTGGAAGGCTATCCGTTCAAGGGAGAAATTCGAACTTTTCAATGACAACCTCGGTCTCGTTGCGCGGCGGACTCGCAGCATTGCCATAGATATAGAGATTCAAGTGCACGAGTTCGTTGCCAGGAGTCGGTATGGCGGAGCTGAATTCATGCTGGGCAACCGGGCGGGAACTGGTTCTGGCTCCCCGCGTGGTTGCAAAGGAAACCGAACCGGCTTTCCAGCGAAAGGAATGCGTCACCGCGCCTGTCGGTGCATCGAAGCGGGCAACGTTGGCCGGCACATAGTAGGGTTGCACCACAAATTGCGCGTTCTTGCTGAGCGCATCACCCCAGCGGCTAATTTCCACATCCATTTCCCGGTGATTCTGGTCCTCGCCCCCTTCTTCCCAAGTAAATAACCCCAGAACAACAGCTGGTTCGATGTGCGACGTATCGCGGACCACAAACCGGTAAAGTCCGTATCCGAGACTACGGGTGAGACTTACTTCGGCGCATCGCCACTGTCCAGCATTTTTGCTGATTCGCAGGTGCAGAGCCCCGCGCTCGTCGGTCCACGCATTGGACGGGTCATACGAGTTTATGTTGCCCCCGCGGTCGCTCGATGCGCTGCGAATTTTCCAGTCATAGCCGCTGAATTGCAGCGCCTTGGTCATTTGCGCAGACGGATTTTCGCCTTTCACAATCGCCACACTGAGGACTCCGCCGCCAACTTCTGGCAATCGATCAAGTGTCGGAGGCACCTGGTAGTCGGACCCCACCAGAACAGCCGCATACTCCGTTCCTAGATGGGTTGCGCTGCTCCACCTCGAGTCCGGTTGAATTTTCGTAAATGGTTGAACGGCGAGAGGTTGAACCCACCAGCGACCGCTCCTGGCAAAAATTATGATCTGCTGCCCGGGACGGGCGCCTAGGACACGGCCTTCAATTCGATCCACGCGACCGGGACCGCCCTCATCAGCCGGTGGAACACGGGTGAACTCGACAGTTGGCTCGCTGCGGTCCTGTCTCGAACGGCACCCCGCCAGGAAAAAACCCAGGGCGACCCCCAATGCCAGAATCTGTTTCCGCCGTTTTTCGGAGCGAGCGGCAAATGTACCGGGTCGGTGAATTCTGACAATGGATGAGAAACGATTCTTGGACACATGGAACGTTCTTCCGGCGAGGAAGCTCTTATCCGCACAATTTTCAAGCTGAGCCTCAGGCTCAACGCCATGAGAGGGAGTCATTGCTAACGCCTGCCACATCCTACATCCCCCCCGATGCATTTGCCAGTTTCCCGGATCCGCGCCGAGCGCGTTATTTTTTTCGAGGGACGCGGAGAATCGAGTGCTTTTCGAGGGATGGCCAATCCCCGGATTGCTCGCTTTACCGCTTGGTGCGGAGCGCGGTCCGGGAATAAAACTGCTCCAGTTGCTGGATATAGGAGGCGCAGGTGAAGTAGGTTGCCACGTGCATCCGGCCTTGGCTCGACAATTTCCCGTAAAGCTCGGGATCGGAGAGCACCCGCTCCATCGCGTGAACCAGCGCCTCTTCGTCACCGAGCGGGGTCAGGAGTCCGGTTTCGCCATCCTTCATCAATTCCGGAATTCCGTCGACCGATGCCGCTACGACCGGCTTGCCCGCTGCCAGGGCTTCAAGAGCAATAAGTCCAAATGGTTCCTGTTTTGAATTCACAATGATGCTATCGGAGGCGGCCAGCACGGCGTTAACGTCGCTTCGCTGCCCAAGAAACAAAACGGATTCCTGCAGTCCCAGAGTTTCCACTTCTTTTTTTAGGGCTTCGAAATACTTATGATCATGGTCAAAGATGGCCGCGCCCACCACCAGCAGTCGCACCTGCGGAACCCGGCGGGTCAGCCGGTAAAAGGCGCGGATCGTCTCCAGCTGCCCTTTGCGCGGAGTCAGCTGCCCGATGGTGGCAAAGACAAAGTGATCGTTGCCGAGGCCGAGACTCGTTCTAACCCGTTCGCGATCAGATGGTTCGGGATGAAATCGCTGGGTGTCGACGGCATTGTAAATAACCTCACTCGGCACGCGCTTGCTCGCAAAGCGAAGCAGGCGCCCCTTGAAGCGTTTTTCTGTGGACCGGGAAACGGCAATGATGGAGAGAGGGGAAAAAAACAGGGCCACGCAGCGGATGACCACGCTGATGGGGTGCTTTTTCATGGTGTCGTGCACGTGCCAGATGACCGGTATGCCGGTGCCGCGCGCCGCAAAACTCGCCAGAAGCCCGGCGCGGACACTATTGGCATGCACCAGGTCGGCCGATTCGAGCACCCGGGACCGCCGGATATCCCGGATGGAGTTGAAATAAGACCGGAAGTAACGCAAGAGCCGGGACGGGTTCCAGGTGAACCGGGCTCGGACGTGGGGGAGGCTTGCGAATTTAACTCCTCTACTTTCAATTATTTGAGACAAGTCTGTTCCGGGTGGGCAGGTCACGGTCGCATCGAACCGGGTGCGGTCCAGATGTTCCAGGATGACGAGCAGCACCTTTTCGGCGCCGCTCACCAGGCCCGTGTGATTCACAAATACTATTTTCTGCGGAGTTGACGAAGCTGGTTTCATTCTCTATCCTAGATGTGCCTCTACTGTGATTCGATCCGCCCCCGATTCGGTTGGTGGAGGCAAAACGCCGATAGCGTAATTCGCCAAGCTATTGTGGCTATGGGGGACTCGAACACCAAGAAAAACCGGTGTTTAGCCTAGGCTAAGGACTCCCGGACATTATACATCCGGAGCCGGCCTCGGGCGGACGCAAAACTTTTCATCTCCTGAATTGGTTCTTTGCGTTGGAATCTAGTTTTCTCCTGTGCCATCGTTATCTCAGTCCCTCAGTCGGCCGTGTAAGTAGCCCCAAGGCCGCACCCCTAACCTGAGAAATGGGCCAATAGTTTCATTTTTCAGGCAATGACCTTAGGAGGCTATAGGTGTCTCGGGTGAGCGTAACTGGCCTAACGCTGAGCGGGAAATCAGTTGTTTCGGGTATGTTCGACGGCCTACAAGCCCCGTAAAATGCAGGAAAAAAGGAAAGTTGACTATGCAGATGATGCAAACGAATAGCGCTATTGTTCCTGCTTCAACACCAGCCGTAAGCGCTGCTGTTGAAAGTTTCTTCCGGCAACGTCGCCTTTTTGTCTGGGTGGTATTGACGATTTTTGTGGCGACCCTCGGCGTGACGTTCCTGACACGCAAGCAATACAGTTCGGACATGAAATTTCTGGTGCAGAACGCCCGCGAAAACGTTCTGGTCACCCCGGAGCGGACCACTCCGAGCAACGTGGTGAGCGATGTGACGGAAACCCAGGTAAATTCCGAACTCGAAATTCTGCACAGTCATGATGTGCTCGAACCGGTTGCCGATCCTTCCTGGGTGCAGACACCCGAGAATGAGCGAACTCCGCAACGAATCGCCCAGCACGAGAAATTACTGCAAGCGTTTGAAAAGCGCCTGGGTGCCGAACCAGTGCGCCGCACGAATATCATTCGCGTGAGCCTCATGGGTGATTCGCCGCAGCAAGCGCAGCAAGACCTGGGGCGCCTTTCTGCCGCGTATCTGGCCGAACACCGGCGTCTGAAGCGGCCCGCCGGGACCTCGGCGTTTTTTACCTCCGAAGCCGAACGCACGCGCAAAGCCTGGGATGAAGCAGCGCAAAAACTCGTCGATTTTCAACGAAACAACCAACTGCTGAACCTGCCCAATCGTTCCTCCGACATCAACGACCAAATCACCAAACACGAAACGGATCTGCTGCGCCTGGACGCCTCCCTGCATGAAATGGACGGCCAGCTGGCAGAGGGCTCGAAGCAGCTAAGTGGGGTGCCCATGCGGCAAACCACGCAGGAAAAGTCGGTTCCCAATCAGGAATCCGCTCAGCGCTTGAATACCCTTCTGGTTGAACTGCAGAACAAGCGCACCGGTCTGCTTACCAATTACAAATCCGATGATCGGTTTGTGCAGGAACTGGACAAGCAGATTGCAACCACCAAAGCCGCTTTGCAGGAAGCAACCGCGGCTACCTCCCGGGAAAAAACGACAGACGTCGATCCCGCCTGGCAGCAAGTACACTCCAATTTTGTGCAGACCAAAATTGCGCGCCACGCCACGGAACTGCATCGGGGAGCGCTCATCGCTCAGGTCGGTACTCTTAAAAAGCAGCTGAACGATTCTGAAGCCTTGACGGTTGAATACAACAACCTGGACTCCCGCGCCAACGAGCTCAAGGCCAACTATGAGCTGTACGCCCAGAAGCGCGACCAAGCGGTGATGGAAGACGCCATGGACGAGCATAAGCTTCTGAATGTCGCCGTGGCCCAACAGCCGACAATTTCCTACTCCCCCGTCAAGCCCAAAAAGCTGCTGACGCTGGCCTTAGGTTCGCTGACCGCGCTGTTTGCCGGATTCTGCCTGGTGTACTTCGCCGAAGCCGGAAGGAATACGGTCGCCAGCCCGCGCGAGCTCGACGGCATCTCGCGATATCCGGTTCTAGCCACTGTCCCCCATCTGCCCTTTCTGGAAGTTGCGGGCTCTCGCGCCGCCGCTCGAGCCGCCGACAGGACACTGGCCTCGGGGTCTGATCCGTCTGGCACCCTGGGGCAGCCCACGCTCGGCTATCGCAAGATTTAACTTTTAACCGTTTTCCAGCCAAAAATGAGGAAGCCCGAGATGAGTATGAATACATTTAGTGCCGTTTACGAAGGACTGCTGCTGCGAATCTTTGAACAGTCTTCTGAGGATATCGAGCGCGGCTTGGTCGTCGCCTTTACCTCCCCGCACGCCGGAGCGGGCGTAAGCCAAATAACGCGGGCCCTTTCCGCGCGGCTCCGGGAAAGCGACGAACACCTTTCGGTGGTGATCGACTCCAATGACCTCGATCTGACATCTTCCTCTACGCGGTTTGCTCCTGTGAAATCGACTCGCCTCCTGCCGGCCGATGGACCGGCTGGCGAGCGCGAAGCCGGACGTGGCGGGACCCGGGACCTCATGAATTCACTCGACGGCCTGCGCGCGCGCTACCGCTACGTGCTGATCGATTGCCCTTCGCTTAAGGAAGCGGCTCATGCCACGCGCCTGGCTCCGCTGGTTGACGGCGTCGTCCTGGTTATCGAAGCCAACCGGACTCAGAAACAACAAGTGCTGTATGCCGAACGCACGATTGAAAATGCCCGCGGCAAAATTCTGGGCCACGTACTGAACAAGAGAAATTATGTGGTTCCCAACTGGTTCTACCGGCAGATGGAAGCAGCCGGGCTGTAGCTCGTTCGACGGGATTGAGGAGATAAGGAGTGGCAATGAAAACGATCGTTCGCACCTTTCTGCTGCTGGCGCTGGTGGTTGGATGGGCCAATGCGCAACAGCTAAAACACCGGCCGAGATACCTGCTGCACATTGGGGACACTCTGGTTTTGCAATACCGGTACACCCCTGAATTGAACCAGACCGTGACGATTCTGCCTGACGGCTACGTCAACATAAATCTGATCGGTGACATAAAGCTGCTCGATCTGACGGTTACCCAGGCCCATGATCTTATTCTTGAAAAAACGAAAGCGCATCTGAATGATCCGGAATTGAATCTGATTTTGAAAAATTACCAGCAACCGTATGTGGTGATTGCCGGCGAAGTGGGCAAGCCCGGACGGGTCGAGATCAAGGAAAACACCACCGCCGTGCAAGCCATCATGCTTTCCGGCGGATTCCTGGCCTCGGCTCACAGCAATCAGGTTTTGGTCTTCCGCAAAATCAACGGCGACACGGCGGAAATTCGCGTGCTCAAGCTGGGGAACCTGAAGAAAACGTCGGACCTCGAACACGACATGGAACTGGAATCCGGAGACATGCTGTTTGTGCCCCGCAACAAACTGGAAAAACTTTCCCGTTTTATCAAGGTGGCGAACCTCGGCACCTACTTCAACCCATTGCAGTTCGTTCAGTAAGCGAGCGGTATTCAGGCAACGGCTTTCGTCGGTACGGCAAGAAGAGATGGAGAATGAACAAAGTCACGACAGTTGTGGAGGATAGACCCACCGTTCCGGAAAAGCAGATGAATCCGGCATGGGCTGTGGCGCAATCCGTCGCGACGAAATTCCTGACCATTGCCCTGAACGCCGCCACCGGCATTATCAGCGCGCGCGCGCTCATGCCGGCAGGACGCGGTGAACTTGCCATTATGGTTCTTTGGCCGGTTTTTCTGGCCAGCGCCCTCACGCTCGGCATTCCGAGCGCTCTCACGTTTCAGCTGAAGCGCAATCCTTCCCGGCAATCGGAACTTCTGGGCGCCGCGCTGCTCATGGCATTGCTGACAAGCCTGCTGGCTATCGTCATTGGCCTCGTGCTGGTTCCCCACTGGATTTCCCACTATTCGCCGCGCGCCGTTCTTTTTGCCCAGTTGTACTTGTTCAGCGCTCCGCTGACCTCGCTCCTGCTTGTGGGGCGCGCGGCGATGGAGAGCCGCAGTGACTTCAGCTCCTCCAACAAGCTTTTGCTGTGGTCGCCGGCCCTGACGACCGCATGGCTCGTCGTGCTGCTCTTTACCCACAGCATGACGCCCTACAACGCCGCAGCCGCCTACGTGGTTGTCGGGGTGGTGCCGTCGGCCATCATGCTGTACCAGCTTTGGCGGATGTTCGCTCCCTCCCTGCATTCCCTCTGGAGTTCGACGCGTCTGCTTTCCTCCTACGGCATACGGTCCTACGGCATTGATTTGTGCGGAACCATGGCTCTGTACGTGGATCAGGCCCTGGTGGTTCGCGTTCTAGAGCCGAAACTGATGGGCATCTATGTTGTGGCGCTAAGTCTTTCCCGCATGCTCAATGTTTTTCACACGTCGGTGATTATGGTTCTGTTTCCCAAGGCCGTCAGCCGGACGCCGGAAGCGGTTCGCGACATGACCAGCCGTTCGGTGCGCATGAGCACGCTGCTGACCTCGATCGCCGGGCTGGGAATTATTATCCTGGGTCCGCAGGTTTTGACGCTTCTTTACGGCGCTGAATATCAGATGGCTACGGCGGTTCTGCGCATCCTGGTCGTCGAAGTCGTGCTCTCCGGCGCAACTCTGGTTTTGGCGCAGGCGTTTATGGCCCTGGGACGTCCTGGGATTGTTACCGCTTTGCAAGTGACCGGGCTTTTGCTGACGGTACCACTCGTCGTTTTGTTGACACCGCGTTTTGGAATTGTGGGCGCAGGCCTCGCCCTGCTGATTTCTACAACGACCCGCCTGCTTTTTGTATTGTTGTCGTTCCCGATTTTTCTGAAGATGCGCATTCCCGGCATTGTGCCCAAGTGGAGCGATATCAGTTTCATGCTCGGCACAATTTCCAGGCGCCTGGCCGTTGCAAAAAACAGAGGCATTCTGGCCGCAGCGGATGGGACCGACTGATGTCGCGCCCCCTCGCCATCTTCGTGCCTCATTGCTCGGACATGCTGACCGATCACCTGCCTCACGGCGATGGTTTGACGGCCTGCGGATTTATTACTCACCTGGCAAAGCGCGGACACCGCTTGCACGTCGCCGCGCTGCGGGTTGAATTGCGGAAGCCGCTTCCTCCCAATGTGACGATTCACCAAATCTCGCCCCGGCGAACGGGCGCTCTTTTGAGCCGGCTTGAATATATGTACAGAGTTCGCGCGCTGCTCGCCGAACTGCGGCGTGAAGTCGCCTTTGACCTCATCCATCAACTGAATCCTGTTTTCACCGGAATGAGCCTGGCTCTGGCGGGCAGCAATTTGCCGCTGGTCCTGGGCACCTACGTCGCTCGCTGGCCGAACGATCCCGATGCCGTTTCCTCCCGTGGCGGGCTGCTCGGCCGCCTGGCCGAATATGGCCGCGACGTTATTTCTTCCTGGCAGCAACGGCAAGCGGACACTCTGCTGCTGACAACGCCTGCTGCTTGGAATCGCATTCCGAGTCCCGGACGGCTCCGCGGACAGGTCCGCTTCCTGCCGCACGGCATTGACGCAAATCTGTTTTCGCCGGCCGCAGCCGACGGCCGCGAACTCGCTCCTGCCGCGACAAGCGACCCTCGGTCGATTCTGTTCTTTGCCAATGTGTGGAAACGCAAAGGCATTTTTACCCTGCTCGACGCGTTCGAGCAAGTTTCACTCCGCTTGCCCGATGTCCGGCTGCGCATTGCCGGCGAAGGCCCCGACCTCGCCGAAGTAAAACGTCGCGCCGCGGGAATGGCCAGTGCGGATCGCATTGAATTTCTCGGCCGGCAAACGCGGGACGAGGCTCCTCCGTTGTACCGCGCCTGCACGCTCTACTGTCTCCCGTCTTTTGGAGAGCCCTACGGCGGAACCATCCAGGAGGCCATGAGCTGCGGGAAGCCGCTGGTCGTCACGGATTCGGGCGCCCCGCCCCACCTGGTCAGCAAAGAAGGCGGCCGCTGCGTGCCGACCGGCGACCCCGAGGCCCTGGCCGCTGCGCTCACCGAAGTGCTTGAAGACTCCGAGTTGCAGGCGCGCATGGGCCGCCACAACCGCCAGGTGGTCGAATCTTCGATGGCCTGGGAGCGCGTGGCCCAGCAACTGGAAAGCATCTATGAGATTACTCTGGCCGATTGGCGTAACAGCAATTCGCCCGCTGTTGCTAGACGCAAGTCGGCTGTTTCTGCGCAGAACATAGCTCGTGAACGGATTGGATGAGAATGAATCGGCTTTCGATTGCCACAGCCCGGCAAGTCGCACAGTGCGGGAGAAGAAGAGATGAATAGCAGGACAACAGAACAACGCAAGTATCCCATCACCGGGATGGAAGGGTTTGTCGGTGTATTTCTGGCGCTGGTGGCCAGCGTCATAGGCAACAGCTCGCGCATCCCCGCCGGGGACGTTAGCCGTTTTCTGGAAATGCGCGTAACGCTTTTGAACGTGCTTTTCGCCGTGCTTTTCGCGTTTCTCTGGAACGCCTGTTTCCGGGCGCTCGATTTGCACCGCTGGAGACAGTTCGGCGCGTTTTACCGGCTGGTCCGGCTCGGCCGCGGCTGCGTGCTGATGTCGTTCCTCCTGGTTTTCTACCTTTTGGTCACCCACACCGCCGGCCCAACGTTCCGAATCGCGGCCATTTTTTTCCTGTTGTCCTTCGCCTATGAAATCATGCGGGTGCTTGGTTCTGCCTGGGCATCGTCCCGCGATCCGCAGCTGGTCATCATTTTGGGAAGCGGCCGCAGGGCTGGCAAGGCCTGGCGCGAACTGCGCACCCGGCACCGGTTCAGCACCACGCTTCTCGGTTTTGTCGATGATCGTCCGACCGAGGAGATGGCGCCGGACGTGGCGGCTCGCTATCTGGGCAATATCGACAGTTTGAGTGAAATCTTGCTGCGGAACGTCGTTGATGAACTGCTGATCGCGGTTCCCATGAAGTCCTGCTACGAAAACGCGCAGCGGGCCATTTCCATTGCCGAGCAGGTCGGCGTTCGCGTTGTGAACATGCAGGATACCTATACCCATACGCTGAAACAGCCGGCTTTGCAGGATCAGGAACTGTTCAGTGAACTCGTGCCATTGCCTGAAGATTATATGGTCCGGCAGGCCATCAAGCGGGTCATCGACGTGGTCGGTTCGGCCATCGGACTGGTCCTTCTTTCGCCGGTTTTCCTGGCCGTGGCCATCGCCATAAAACTCACAAGCAAGGGTCCGGTGTTTTTCACGCAACAGCGTTTCGGCTATCGCCGCCGCCTTTTTTCCATCCGCAAGTTCCGCAGCATGGTCTGGAACGCTCCGGAACTCATGGCCCAGCTGGAATCGCAGAACGAAGCGGTTGGCCCCATCTTCAAGATCAAGCGCGATCCGCGGATTACGCGGCTGGGCGGATTCCTGCGCGCTTCCTCGCTCGACGAGATCCCGCAATTGTGGAACGTTTTCCTGGGAAATATGTCGCTCGTGGGACCCCGCCCGATGAGCACCCGCGACGTTTCACTGTTCAGTGAAGCGATGCTCATGCGGCGCTTCACCGTCAAACCGGGCATCACCGGCCTGTGGCAGGTCAGCGGACGGAGCGGCGTTACCTTTGACCAGTGGATCAAGTTTGACTTTCACTACATTGACGATTGGTCTCTTGCTCTCGATTTTCAGATCCTGGCCCGCACTGTCAGCGTCGTACTGAAGCGCACCGGCGCAGCTTAGTTTGCTACTTTGAGGTCAGAAATGAAAATTGCAGTCGTGCATGATTACTTCACGCAACTCGGAGGAGCCGAGAAAGTCGCCGCCGAAATGTTCGCTATGGTTCCGGACGCGGCCCTGTTCGCGACGGTGGCCCTCCCGCAGTGCATGCCTCCGCTTCTTGAGGGGGTGCCCGTCAACACCTCCTGGATGCAGAATCTCCCGAGTATCCACAAGTACTATCGTCTGTATTTTCTCCTGTATCCCTTTGCCGTGAATTCGCTCGACCTGTCTTCCTATGAACTTGTCCTGTCGAGTTCGTCCGGATATGCCAAGGGCGTAAACACGGGGCGCGATTCCATTCATGTCTGCTACTGCCACACGCCGACGCGCTGGGTTTGGAACTACGACGGCTATTCCAAACGCGAGTCTTTTGGCGCGCTGCAACGCAGCATTCTTCCGATGCTGATTCAAGGACTTAAATATTGGGACCAGGGCGCTTCGCGCCAGCCCGACCATTTTGTGGCCAATTCCAAGGTCGTCGCCGATCGCATCCAGGCGGCTTACGGCCGGTCGGCTGAAGTGATTCATCCTCCGATTGACGTGAATCGCTTTCATCCTTCCGACGAGCAGGACGACTACTACATCGTGCTATCGCGGCTGGTTCCCTATAAGCGGATCGATCTGGCGGTGCAGGCTTGCACCCGGCTGAAGAGAAAACTTCTGGTCATCGGCGACGGTCCAAACCGCAAATCTCTGGAATCCATGGCCGGGCCCACCGTGAAATTCCTGGGCCGCGCTTCTGACAAAGACGTCGAGCACTACGTTGCGCGCTGCCGGGCGCTGCTCTTTCCTGGCGAAGAAGATTTTGGCATGGCGCCGGTTGAAGTGGCCGCTGCCGGACGTCCCACGATTGCCTTTCGTGCCGGAGGCGCGTGTGAAACGATCGTCGAGAACCTCACCGGTGTGTTTTTTGACCGGCAAACGCCTGAAGATCTGGCCGCCGCCATCGAACGATTTGAAAAACAGAGCTGGTCTTCGGGCGAACTGCGGCGCCATGCGGACAAATTCCGCGTTGAAGTCTTCAATGACCGGTTTCTCTCTTTCCTTACCCGCATTGGAGCACCGGTACGGGCGCTCGATCCGGCTTCGCGGCTCGGAAGCGCGGTCCATACATTCGCGGATGTAGGGGCCTGAGCATGCAAGCTTCGGTCTACCCGGCTGCCGTCGCCTCCGCGCCTGAACAGGATCGCGGCGGCCATCTCGGCATTGCTTTGGCTGCCGGGTTAAGTTTTTGCGCTATCGTCGGGCTGTTTGCTGCCGGGCAAGCGGCGCTTCTCCGGGTGGCGATTCCCGCTTCGGCAACGGTCCTCGCGCTGGTGTTGTACCTCCAGCGCCCCATTGTCTACGTGCAATTCTCCCTCTGGATGTGGTTTCTGACTCCTTTTCTTAGGAGAGTGGTGGACTGGCGTTTTGGTTTTGCCGATCCCAATTTTATTCTGTTGACTCCGTTCCTGGTTGCGGCCATTTCCGGGATTACCCTCTTGCGCCGGGATCCGCAATTTCCGATGCGGATTCCTCCCACTTTTATCTTCTGCGCGACCGCCATTTTCTATGGGTTTGTCGTTGGCATGGTTCTGCATCCTTCGGGCGAGACGATTTACGGCCTAGTCAACTGGCTGGCCCCGCTGCTGTTTGGCCTGCATCTCTGCTTGCGCTGGCAAGACTATGAACGGGTGCGCGATGCCATCCGCCGCACCTTCGTTGTCGGAATTCTGGTCATGGGCATTTACGGCATCTATCAATACGTCGTGGCTCCGGAGCTCGACGTCTACTGGCTTTTCAACGTGCAATCACCGAACGCGCTGGCCCCCAGCTTTGGGCTGCCCGAACCATTTCTCCTGCGCATCTGGAGCACTTTGAACGCTCCCGGTCCGTTCGCCGACGTTATGATGGTCGGACTGCTGCTCTTGCTCGGCACCAAATCAAAACTGAAGCTACCGGCTGCGCTGGTGGGATACTTCACGCTGCTCCTGAGCGCCGTGCGCACGGCGTGGCTGGGATGGATCGTGGGTGTGGTACTGACCCTGCGCCGGCTAAAGCCGGTGCTCCTGATCCGGCTGGCCCTGTCGGGAGCTTTGCTGGGGGCTTGCCTGTTTTTTTTCATGAAAGTACAGCCTCTCAAGTCGCAGGTTACCGACCGGCTGCAAACGATGTCTTCTCTTGAAACCGACTCCAGCTATTCGGACCGCGCGGCCATGTACCGCACGCTCACTGCCGAAGCGCTGGCTTCTCCGTTTGGCGCCGGAGTCAGCAATTCCAACGAGTGGAAAAATTTCATGATCGACAGCGGCATCCTGGTCATCCTGCTTTCCTTTGGCTGGTTTGGCACGATAGCCTTCATCGTGGGGATCGTTTTGTTTTTGCTGCAGACAAGGAACCAGGCTTCGTCTTCCGATCCTCTGGATGAATTTCAGATCGCCTGTCGGGCGATCTGCATCGCCCTGCTTATGCAGATGATCGGCGGCAACGTCTTTACCGGCGTGCTGGGAGCGATGTTCTGGATTTTTGCCGGAATGATTTTCGCCAGCCAGGTTCACAGCGCTCACGAACCGGTATTTTCCGAAGCCGTGAATCCTGATGACTTCGCGTTTGCTGCTGCCGGGCGCTCAAGATGAACCCGTACACCACCAGTGCACCAGGCAGCACGGATCTCAGCCGCTCGGTGATCAGCACCTGGATCGTCCTCGATACCCCGGACGAAGAGACGGAATTCCCGTCCGCCGGTTCGCATTCCTCGAGCAAGGGTTTCCAGCGGATCTACTGGCGCTGCATCGTGGTATTTTTTGCAACCAGCATTAAACAGAATCCCGGCGCTCATCACGTTCTTTTCTGCAATCGTCCGTTTGATGAAATTCCCGAGCCCGAAACCATCCGCCTGCTGCGCGAATGGAAGGTCGAGCTGATCCATTTTCCGTTGACGTATCGCTTGCCCAAGGGCGCGGTAAGCCAGTTCGGAAACGTTTTCTACGAACTGGACATCATGAAATATGTTGCCCGTCAGGATTGGCCGGCCATTCTGGTCCTCGATAACGACTGTGTGTGGGTAAAGCCTTTCACACCCGTCCTGGCCCAGCTGCGCGAGCAACCGCTCATCGGCTACACGCTACGGCCGGAAGACCAGAAGAATTATCAGGGCGACGTGCTGGTCAACGGGATGAGCCGAAAACGCATGAAAGCCGTAATCGAAGATCTGGTTGGTACAGTCATGCCCGGAGACGTTAACTTCTACGGCGGAGAGTTTTTCGCGGCGACCCGGCAAGGAGCCCAGGCGCTTGTCTCCTATTTTGCTCGGCTCTGGGAACGGACCGTTCTTGAAAGCCGAGCCGTCGACTCGATCAAAACCGAAGAACACTTCTTTACCATCTTGTTTGAAGCCGAAGGCGCCCGACCCTTTGCGGCCAACAGTTACATCCGAAGGCTCTGGACGCATTTTGAAGATTTCAATGTTCGTTCTTCAGACCTGGATCTGGCCATTTGGCATGTTCCGGCAGAAAAGAATTTCGGATTCAAGACCCTGCACGCCGAAATTACCCATTCGCCGTCCCGGTTCTTCAATTTGTCGAACGAGCGAGCGGTCCAGCTGATCCGCCGCCACATGGGGATTCCTCATCGCAGTTCGTTCAAGTTTGTGCGCGATGTCAGCCTTAAGGTTGTCCAAAAACTGCGGGCCAAACTTGCGTCGCTGCCGGCGCGGCGGCCGGTAGCCCCGAGCGCTTCGCTTCCTTGACCCCCTGCAGACGTTCTCGCTCGATTTACCGCTGAATTTCCAGGATCGTGACGCGATCGCTTACAGTGACCGGTTGCGTTTTCCCGAGGTTCATCGCGCTCGATTGCAGCCCGCCTTTTTCATCCAGGCTGTAAACGTTCCCTTTGACGGGTTCGCTGAATCTCACCGACAGCTGGCGCGCGCCGATCGTCGCGCGGTCCTTCTTGTTGACGTCGAAAGCCTGTTCTTCCACCCAAAGGACCAGGTAGAACTTGCCGTTGCGCTTCTCGAGCAGCATGTGATGCACGCTGGTCAGGTCGCCGGAAAGCGTTAAGTTCAGCGCGTGAAGCGGAAAGCTCGGTCCCGGGTCCGACAAAACGCCCAGAAGGTTTTTTACCGCGCTAAAGGCGGGTTTTGGCGAATAGTCTTCGTGCACCAAACCGAAGGAAAAATCGTTAAAGTGCTTCTTGGTTCCGAGGTCCACCATTTCATAGATGTACGTCCTTTTAATCCCGTGGGCCAACTGCTCAAGCAGCAGGCGCGGGAAATACTTACCGGCAATATCTTCCGGGACGCCTTGGGCATTGCCTTCGTCGGTCCGGTAGCCGGTTTCCGTGGTCATGACCGGCTTGCCCGGCCAGGTCTCGTTCGCCCGAGCCAGATTCCAGTCAATGCTTCCGTATCCGCCGCCGCCCCATCCCTTGGTTCCCGGATTCCGGCCGCCGACGTAGTTGTGCAGATTGGCGTAATCGAAATACGGCGCGCATTCCGCCACTTTTGCGTACGATTCTTTTTTCACAAGAGAAGGGCCGATAATCGGAAAATTGGCGGTCTCGGGATTGCCCTTTACAATCTGGTTCAGTTTGGAAACGTAGTCGTTCAGGGTCTCGGCCCAGTTGGGATCCCTGCTTTGATCGTATTCGTTCGGCGCTTCAAAGCTTTCGATGCTGTCTCGCACTTTGCCGGGGTACGCCGCCAGAATCGCCTCGGTTATTTTTGGCGAGGTGACAAAGTCCGCTTTGATTCCCTCTCTGCCCAGTTCGTTCAGCCGGTCGTAGAATGGCTGCCACTTGGTATCAATCATTCCTTCGCGGATATGGCGGACGCCCAACTCTTTAAGGACCCGCTTCAAGGCCGGAAAATCTGCATACGGAGTGTCCGTGTAGTGGATGTGCACATTCACACCCACGCTATCCACCACGGAATCCGCGCTTTTGGCTGTTTCCGCCAGACTCGCGTCGACACTCGCCGTGGATTGCGCAGCGGGCAGTGCCAGCAGGCCTCCGAGTGAGACAAGAACCCCGACTCCCAATGACGTTTTCATTAAAGTTTTCGCCCCTCTTTTGTGCGGTATTGAATGAGTTGCTGATCCTCGTACGGAACTGCATTGGGCAGGATCTATAGTTTAGCGTCATTCGGCCTGGCCGGGCGAATGAAATAGCCCGGCAAAAACGATGGATTCCCGGTTCCCCACAAGAGCTCCATGAATACACTTCCGCGAGCAATTTCCTGCCGCGCTGCCGCATGAACCGTCGGGGCAGATTTTCTGTCACCAATCCCGGCACGCCGCATCCAAGGTTTCGCAAGAGTTCCGTGAGAGCCGCATGAACCTGTAGCGACCTGAAACCGGGAAAGTGAGGCGCGCCGTGAGCAAACGCACGTGGCAACCGGCAGTTCTGCTAACTCTGATTCCCGCTATCGCCATCGCGGCGTGGCCACAGGATCCTCACGCTCACCGGCCGGCGATTCCGGCAAATCCGGCGTGGTCGGAATCTGCGGCGGCGATGGACAAAATGCATGCCGCTATGTCCCGGGTCGAGCCATCTGGCGATCGCGACGTTGATTTTGTTGAGCTGATGCTCCCGCACCACGAGGCCGCCATCGCGATGGCAAAAACACAACTGGCCTACGGCAAGGACCCGCAAATGCGCAGGCTGGCGCAGGAGATTATCACCGATCAGCAATCGGAAATTGCCCTGATGCACCTCTGGCGCAAAGAGCACAGGTCCAGCCCAGGAAAGTAAATCGCGTTCCTGATCCGCGAAACCTCTTTAGGGGTGGTGACATGAAGATTCTTCCGGGTTCCGTGTTCCTGCTTTTGCTGTCGCCGGCTTATGCGCAACAAGTGCCCTGGGGACGAGCCGACATTCCTGTTTCATCTCGCGACCGGGTATACGCCGCGGACCAGACTTCCAACACGGTTTCCGTAATTGATCCATCGGCCGACAAGCTCGTTGGCGTGATCAAGCTGGGTGATCCGGTTCCCGGAGCTTTGAGTCCCCTGTACCGGGGGGAGCTGCTCGTGCACGGCCTGGGATATTCACCCGATTCGCGAACGCTCGCCGTTGTTTCGGTCGCTTCAAATTCGGTGACCTTGATCGACACGGCAACGAACAAGATAACCGGGAAAATCTATGTGGGCCGTTCTCCGCACGAAGCCTTCTTCACGGCCGACGGGCGGGAATTGTGGGTCACGGTTCGCGGCGAAGACTACATTTCGGTCATTGATCCGGTTCAAATGAAAGAAACCAGACGCTTGCCGCTGGCCAATGGTCCGGGCATGACCATGTTCAGCCCCGATGGCCGCTACGCGTTTGTCTGTTCGAGCTTCACTCCGGAATTGACGGTCTTTGATACGTCTTCCCGTCAAATTCTCGAGCGCGTTCGGCAGGCAAGCCCGTTTTGCCCGAACATTGCAGTGAGTCCGGAAAACGATGAAGTCTGGATTACCTTGAAAGATGTTGGCAAAGTGCAGATCTTTAGTGCCCGGCCTCCGTTTCAGGAAAAGGCTTTGCTTGCAACGGGCCCCATCACCAACCACGTAAACTTCGTCAACAATCGCAACGGCAAATTCGCCTATGTCACGATTGGCGGAGCCAATGAAGTCAAAGTTTTTCGCCGCGGTTCGCCGCCCGAACTCGCCGCGACCATCCCCGTCGGAAACCTTCCGCACGGAATCTGGCCCTCGGGCGACGGCACGCGGGTTTATGTGGCACTCGAAAATGGCGAGATGGCCGCGGCGATCGATACCCTCACCAATAAAGTGATTGCCAATATCCCCATCGGACAAACCACGCAGGCACTCGTCTATGTTCCCGGCGCCGTTCCCAGTGGCCCGGGGACCGACAACCTCACTCCGCTCGGCGAAGCTGCCAACACCGCCCGCCTGCACCTGGAATCCGCTTCCGCGGCACTGCCCAAAGCGCAGGCGTCCGTAGCTGTAAATTCGCTCGGTCTACTGGACCTCGTGCAGATCGCGGCCCAAGGACTTACGCCCAAATCGCAATATCAGGTGTATCTGGCTGAATCCAATCGACCGCCCTTCGGCAAACTACAAGCGCTAGCGGTACTGAAGAGCAATCCCGACGGTGCCGGCATTGTGCAAGCCATCGGCCCGCTGAAAATGCTCGGCGACACGAAGGCCACGGCTCGGGCGGCGTCTTCGCAAAGATTTCTCATCGTTACCGACAGCCAGGACGCTTCGCGCGTGGTGCTTCGGCAAACCAGCGGTCCGGCTGCCCCGTAACCCGGGCGGCTAGTTCCTGGTCACGCGCTCAATAAACAGTTTGATGAAGCGGTCAAAGTCCACGTCGTACTGCACCGACATGGGCATCGCTTCCTCGCCGCCTTCCCATATTTTCTTGGCGCCGAGCGTTGTTCCGTAATCCGGTCCATGGTTAATGTCGACATCCACGAACAAATCTACGGTTTTGACGAGGGTGCGGTCGATGAGGCTGCCAACCGTCAGCTGGTCATACATCTCGCTGTGGCGATCCGGATTTTTCTCAAACGCCGGCCCCATGCGCAGTTTGATCAGCTTGGTCAGCGGCGTGTCGACGGCGACAATCTGGTCGTAATACTTTTTTGAAAAATTCGTCTTGCGGGTCACGTTTAGTGGCGTCAGCACAATGGGAATTCCCGAACGGAATACCGCTTTCGCCGCTTCAGGATCGACCCAGATATTGAATTCAGCGTTCGGGGTCATATTTCCCGCGCCATCGGCGAGGCTGGCTATGGCGCCGCCCATGATGACGATTTTCTTAACCTTTTTTGCGAAGCCGGGCTCCTGGCGAACCGCTGTGGCCACATTGGTCAGGGGGCCGATCGCAATAATCGTAATCTCGCCCGGATTCTCGGCGACCGCGCGGACCATGAAATCGACCGCGCTTTCCTTCTCGGCCTGCTTTTTGGCAAATCCGCCGGGGGGCTCCGGAGGAGCTTCATCGGACCACCATTTACCGTGCAGCCTGGTCGCCCATTCCGTTTTCTCGTGGATCCAGGGGCGGTTGGCGCCGCGGTAGACCGGAATATCCGTGCGGCCCGCAATTTCGAGCACGCGCAGTGCGTCCGACGTTCCGCGTTGCACCGTGTCGTTTCCGGCGACCGTGGTAATACCCAGAATCTTCAACTCCGGAGACTTCAGCGCAAAAATCAGCGCCATCCCATCGTCCTGGGGCGGAATAACGAAATCGGTATCGAAGATCACTTTCATCGGGCGAGCGCCGGATGGACCCTCTTGCGCGGAAGCCGCAAGGCCAGCTGTCGCGCCCAGGGCGGCTAGAACAAACACTTTCAGTGCAGTCTTAATGCTCTCTCTCAACTTGACTCTCCTTTGCTACAACTGTCTTGAGAATGCCGGTGTTTCCCCGGGACTCGCCGTATGGTCTAGTTTCGACCGCTTCCCGTTGGCGCGGTCATCAGCTTCACATACGCGTCATAAAACTTCTCCGTATTCAGGTCAAATTGCACGGTTGCCAGCTTCCACCAGGCCGGCACCCTCACTTCCTTCTCGACAAAAATCGTCTGCCCGTAGCCCGCCCCATGGTCAATATCGATGTTTACGTAGAGTTCCTTTTGCTCCGTGATAATGCCGGGATCGAGGAACGCCGCCACGGAAATCTCGTCCCACATGTAGCTGGTGTGGGAAAACTTGGTTAAATATTGTGTCAGCGGAGTATCTACTTTGGCGATGCGCGCCGTAATTTCTTTTGACAGATTGGTCTTCACCGAAATATCGACGGGAGTGATGACGATCTTTTTCCAGGGAGCGCTCATCACAATCCGCACCGCTTCCGGATCAAACCACCAATTGAACTCGCGCCGTCCGTTGATGCGATGAATTCCGCCCATCCCCACGTTAAATCCGGCTCCCATCAAGACCAGTTGCTTGGCCAAGCGGACCACTTCGGGGTCCCGGCGAATGGCGAGGGCAATATTCGTCAGAGGTCCGCCAGCCCAGAGCGTCACTTCACCGGGGTATTTGTGCACCATGCGAATAATAAAATCAACGGCATGCTCGTTCAGCGCCTTCGTCGTCGGAGCGCCTTCCGGCATCGCTGGAATTACATCCGGCGCGTGATAGGTGCGCGGGGTCCATGCACCTTTGAAGCCGAATGCGCCAAACTGGGCCTCCCAGAGCTCGGACTCTTCGCGGGAATTGATGAGCGGCGTTTCCGCGCCAGGAACGACGGGAATATCCGTGCGTCCGGCGAGTTCAAGAGCGCGCAGGGTGTGCGCGGTTTCTTCCTTTACCCACTGGTCGCCGGTCACAAGCGTGACGCCTAGAACCTCGACTTGCGGCGACTGCGCGAACATTAAAATGGAATTCATATCCGTCGAGGCCGGACCGCGCGCGTCCTGATCAACAATCACTTTAGGCTTTTGCGCCAATGTCAGTGCCGCAAAGCTCAAGTAAACGAGCACCGCGCAAAAACCTTTTCGAATCGCCATCTTGGCCCTCCCCGGGTCTCGTCCAGATCAACTGCAGTTGTTTCGCCTAAACATTCAAGCGAATAGAAATATCCGCTCTTGTCTCCGCGATCTCAATAGAATTTTACAGGTGAGGAGTCAGAGGTTTTGCAATACTTCTCCGCGGAATTCCGGGTCCGTCGCACGCTCTGGAAGGAAGGTTGGTCGAATCAGACGTCGTGAGGCACACAGGAGCGTGCGCGGCAAGGGCGCCGGCAGACCTGACTGCAAAACCTGTGTGCGGTTCGTACGCTTTAGATGACGAAGTGCTGGGGCCCCGAGCCTAGTGCCGATCGTGATAACGGTCCCTGTCTCGGTCGTGTTGATGATCCCAATGGTGATCGTGGTCGAACCGTCCGCGATCGCCATCCCAATAGCCACCATAAAATTGCCGTCCGTCATGGCGCGGCCCAACCCAACGGGCGCCCGCATAGGGCGGCCGAGTCCAATACCCTTGATGCCACCGGTAGCGGCCGCCTGCCGGGTACCAGTAGCCGTCAATCCAGACGAAGTCGGCTCCGGGTCTGGCTGGCAGAACTCGGACAACTCGCGGCGGAGGCGGCGGCCCGATCCGAATTCCAACAGAAACTTGGGAGAATGCCGCTGGGCTGCCAGCGACGAGTGCGAATGCCAGTAGCGCCCAGAACGCTTTTCTTTTCACAAAACTTTTCATCTTCGTCAAACTCCTGGGGAACTTTGAGGTTCCCAACGACGGCAATAATTGTAATTTCACAAAGCAGCGCCTGCAACTCAGTGTGGCGCAAGCGCGCAGGATTCACGCTACTTGCCGCAGCTGCTGGCAACAATAGAGTAAAAACTGTATTCAGGCAGGCGCGTTTACTCGATGGACAAGTCGAAATTCTCTTGCGGGTTAAACACTCCGATGGACAAGCGTCAGGATCTGTCGCGCACGCGCCGTGCGCTTGATCGGGCCGACTGCTACCGTATGCGCCGCAGACGATACGGCACGCTGCAACGGGGTATATTAAGGATGGCGCTCGTCGACAACTTCTCCGAGTGTCGACGAGCGGGCAAGATGGAACCATTGGCGCTGCTCAGGAAGCCCCTCAAGTTAGCTGGGCCGGCGGAACGGACGCCCCTTTTTCGCGTGACGTCGCCCCGGTTACGCGGTCTCAAGCGTCCCGGCGTGCGCCGCCGCATCCATCCACAGGATCTCCCAGACATAGCCGTCGGGGTCCTCGATGCTGCGGCTGAACAGGAAGCCATGGTCCTGCACCGGGTTGGGATCGGCCCCACCGCCCGCTGCAACGGCACGGGTCAGCGTCGCGTCCACCGCCTCGCGTTTGTTGACGCTGAGTGCCAGCAGGGCCTGGCTGTCGCGCCGAGCGTCGCCGATCGGGCGCTTGGTGAAACTGCGATAGCGGTCGTGGGTCATCAGCATTACCCCGATCGCGTCTGAGAACATCAGCGAGGTGGCCTGTTCGTCGGAAAACTGGGCGTTCACCTCGCCGCCGAGCGCCGTGTAGAAGGCGGTTGAAGCGGCGAGATTGCGTACCGGCAGGTTCACAAAAATCATCTTGGACATCACTTTCTCCTTTTCCAGAGCAGCGAGCCATGGTATCGTCTCGCTGCAATAAGAGTAGACATAATGTATCTTAATGGCAAGATACATTACATCGAGAAAGACTGTGCCATGGATCGTGCCGATATCGCCGTAGAACAATGGGCTCGCGAGCGCCCGGACCTGCCCCCCTTGCCGATGGCGGTGCTCGGCCGGCTGAGTGAAGCCTCCGAGCGGGTGATGCGCGATCATCTCAATCCGCTGTTCGCCTCGGCCGGGCTGCAGCCGGGCGAGTTCGACGTGCTCACCACGCTCCGGCGATCGGGCGAGCCCTACATGCTGTCGCCCACCCGGCTTTATGAATCGGCGATGATCTCGTCGGGCGGCATGACCAACCGTATCGACCGACTCGAGCACGCCGGGCTGATCGAGCGCCGTCCCGACCCAAATGATCGCCGCGGCAAGCTGATCGCTCTCACCGCCGCCGGCAGGCATACCATCGATGAAACAATCACCCGGCACGTCGCGAACGAGAGGCAGCTGCTGTCCGTGCTAACCACCACCGAACAGGAAACGCTCAACGCCTTGCTCAGAAAACTGATCGCCGGGCTCTAGGGCAATCGGACCTCGCACGTCATTCACACAGGGGAAATTCAAAAGGTTGGGAACTCACACGTCACGAGGATCTTGTAAGGGTGAATGAAATCGAGGTTTGGGCGGAACAGTTGGAACGCACTTCACTTGTCCCTGGATGCCGCGCGTTTCGCGAAGAGGCCCGCTTGATGCAAACCGCCGTTCAATAACCGTCGACTTCCAGGACCGCCTTGGCAAAGGCCTGCGGAGCTTCCTGCGGGAGATTGTGTCCGACGCCGCCCTCGACAGTCCGGTGCGCATATTTTCCGGAGAATTTTTTGGCGTACGAACTGGCGTCCGGGTGTGGTGCGCCATTCGCGTCACCTTCCAGGGTGATGGTCGGAACGGTAATGACCGGAGCTTCGGCACAGCGTTTTTCCAGATCGTCGTATTTTGGCTCGCCTGCGGCCAGTCCGAGCCGCCAGCGGTAATTGTGGATCACAATGGCAACATGGTCCGGGTTGTCGAACGACGTTGCGCTTCGCTCGAAGGTGGCTTCGCTGAAGTTCCATTTCGGCGAAGCGAGCTGCCAGATGAGCTTCGCAAAATCATGGCGGTATTTTTCGTAGCCTGCGCGGCCGCGTTCTGTGGCGAAATAATATTGGTACCACCACGCAAACTCGGCTTTTGGTGGCAACGGGTTCTTATTGGATTCCTGGCTGCCGATCAGGTACCCACTGACGGAAACCAGCCCCTTGCAGCGCTCCGGCCAGAGCGCCGCGATGATGTTCGCCGTCCGCGCTCCCCAATCAAAACCGGCGATGATCGCCTTCTGGATCTTGAGGGCGTCCATGAGCGCGATGATATCCACGGCAACCACGGATTGCTGGCCGTTCCGCAGCGTGGCGCCGGACAGAAAGCGCGTCGTGCCATAGCCGCGCAGATGCGGGACGATCACTCGGTAGCCCGCCGATGCCAGTGAAGGTGCAACTTCGACAAAGCTGTGAATGTCGTAGGGCCAGCCGTGCAGAAGAAGGACGACGGGGCCAGTCGCGGGCCCAGCTTCGGCGTATCCAATATTGAGGAGACCGGCATCGATCTGTTTCAGTGGGCCGAACGATGGGTTCGTGTCCGGCGCGCTCGCGCTTCGAGCTGTGGTTTTTGCTTCGCTGGTTTGCGCGCCGAGTGAACCAAGGATCCCAAACTGGGCGCCGGCCACACCCGCGGCTGCCGTGCCCAAAAAACGGCGGCGGGGATGGTTGATTTCTTCTGGCATCTTGTTCGCACTCATTCTTCTGTCGCTTTCTTCGATCCAATCGAATTCAGGCCTGAATCTCCTCGGGAAAATCGCCATGCCAGCGTTTCGCCGATGGCAACGCTAATCCTGTTCATCGAGAGATTGGATGAACGTTTTGCCGTATGGATAGAAAAATTCCTTGCGGCCTTCGTGCCACGCCGCTTTGAGTGCAGGCGTGGTGATGTCCCAGTCCGGTCGGCATTTCCTGGTAACAGCACGCAGATCCTGGCGGAGATCTTCAGCAGTGGGCCGGCCGAAAAACCAGTAACCGTTGTAAACCTTGTAGATGACCAGGCCGGGCTCGAGGACAATGACGTGGGGGATCATGGGATTGTTGACGGGATCGGTGTATTCGGCGATGTCCAGATCCTTTTGGACGACGCGCCCTGCGTCGGAGAGGAAAGGCCAGTGGGCACCGACTCCGCTGCGGTATTCAACCGTCTGGGTGATATTGTCGGTGGTAATTGTGACCAGCCGGCAATACGCAACCTCGAGCTCACGATGGAGTTCGACAAGACCTTCAGCCTGCCGGCGGTCTTTGGGGCAGAAACCTCCGCGGCCGAGCACCAGAACCATCGGATGTGGTCCTTGCAGCCCGGAGAGCTTCCGGCGTTTTGCAGTGTGGTCAGAAAGCTCATAGTCAGGAAAAACAGCTCCGGGAACAATGTCGGATCGCATAGGCAAGCCTCCCTGGTTCGCTGCGCGTCGCCGTATCAACGCGTCAAGAGTTGGTCGGTACCACTTAAGATTAACTCTGCGATGCCCGCGAAAAAAACTCCTAAGGCATCCTTGGCCAGCGCCTGTTCGCGTTGAGAATGGCGCGTGGCCATACACCGGTGGACCTGGCTAAAGCCCCGGGAACTACTCGGCGAGTCATTTCTTCGACATTATTCGGCACACGCCAGCCTCCAGTGAACAAGCCGCAAAAAAATCAGCCACGACATCACGGCAGCCAGGAATGAATGCATCAAGATCCACCCAGGCAACGAACCAGCGCCGTTGAGACCCCGTATTTCCGCGTTTGCTCCTATTGATGATCGCGACAAGGGTACGGCTTATCCGCCAGAGCAACCTTGGTTCGCCTGCGTGACCGCGCAATTCGCAGCCAGCGCTTTCGTTCGCTCTGTCACTGACAGAAACATGCGGAGTACGATCGTGTTGCCGATGCAAGACCGGGGCTCCAAGCCCTCACCATGACCCGTTGTATTGGATGGACGGCTCATGCGGTGAAGTCTTCTCGAAGCTGGCAACCACTCGTGTGAGTTTTTATCATTATCGCTGCCAAATTCAGAATCCGCTGAGCGGCTTGCTCAGGACTCACGCCGCGAGCGTGAATATTGGAGATGAGGTTCCGATTGGCGTCGGTGTCTGACGCTTTTGGCTGGTGTGTTAGGTAAGCAGACAGGCTTTCAGCCGTTGCCAGCCCTGGCCGCTCGCCAATCAGAAGGACCGCAACTCTGGAACGTATCAGTTCGCCAATCTCGTTGAGAATGCCTACCCTGCAGTGGCGAATCACAAATATCGGACCGACAGTCCATCCTCTTGCCGCTGCTCCTGCACACAGCAGCGGCAAGAGTCGAGGAACTTGTGCGGCAAGCGCAGTGACCGAAAGCCCGTCGCCGATCACGACTTGCAGATCATTTCCAGTGGTGCAACGCCGAGTCACTTCGGCGCGAGAGGCATCACTAAGATGACGGCCCAAATCAGGGCGCAAGAGATATTCCTCTTTGCTCGCTGCCTTGGAGCCGACTTCAAACAGCTTCCATTTGCGGATGAAGTCGTCGCCGAGGTCGGTCGGGAGATTTAACTCGACACGAACGGCATCGCGGGCAGCAGCATGCGCCTCACGCAGCTCTAACTGAGTATTGGTTCGATACGCCGCTCCACTCCGGCCTGCAAGCAGCCGCGCCGGAGTCTGATCGCGGATCTTCTTAACGATCTCGGGCAAGTCGTACGGCTGGGCGAGTTTGTCTTCATCCGCAGCCATTCAGAGCGCCTTCTCCAGGGATGATTCCAAACCCTGCATTAGTTGCCGGCGTGCGGACGAATCGAGTGAGGCTGGTTCGCTGTCATGATAGATCCCTCTACTCTGCAGCCAGGCGAGGAACTCGGGGGCAGGACGCAGGTGAAACAGACGTCGCGCGGCCAACCCGTCGTGATAGCTAGTGGATTGGTAGTTGAGCATCACGTCGTCAGAACACGGAACCCCCATGAAGTAGTTACAACCCGCAGCTGTCAAAAGTAGCAGCAGATTGTCGGCGGAGTTTTGGTCGGCGGCAGCGTGATTCGTGTAGCAGACATCGCAACCCATCGGCAGGCCAAGCAACTTACCCATGAAATGATCCTCAAGCCCGGCGCGGATGATTTGCCGCTCGTCGTACAAATACTCAGGCCCGATGAAGCCGACAACGCTGTTGACGAGAAACGGATGAAACGCTCGCGCCACTCCGTAGGCTCGTGCTTCGAGTGTTAATTGATCGACTCCGTGGTGCGCCTCGGCGGACAGGGCGCTCCCCTGGCCAGTTTCAAAATACATCACGTGATCTCCTGCCCAGCGGACATCCCGTTGGCGATGATGCTCGAGAACCTGCTCGCGCCCCTCGTGCAGCATATTCAGGGTGAAGCCGAAAGTATGGTTCGCCGCTTCGGTACCCGCGACGGACTGAAAGAGTAAATCGATCGGAGCGCCGCGCTCTAGCGCGGCCAGCTGAGTGGTGATATGTGCTAAGCAACAGGTCTGCGTAGGGATTTCGTATGTGTCCACCAATCGATTCAAAGCCAGAAGAATTGAGTTCACGGTTTCCACTGAGTCGGTGGCCGGGTTTACGCCGATGACTGCGTCCCCACACCCGTAAAGCAGTCCTTCGAAGGCAGCGAGAAGGATTCCTCCGATGTCGTCAGCCGGGTGATTGGGCTGCACGCGAATCCCCAGCACGCCAGGCTCTCCCATGGTATTGCGGCAACGGGTCACGTTGCGAATCTTGGCCGCCGCAAGTACCAGATCCTTGTTGCTCATCAGCTTGGCCACTGCGGCAGCGATTTCAGGGATGATGGCCCCCTGAAGCTGCTGTAGCTGAGCGTCTGTGGTTCCGTCGTCTAGTAGAAACTCGCGAAACTCCCCGACGGCCATACTTCCGATTGGGCGGAAAGCATCTTGGTCAAATGTGTCCAGAATGAGACGGGTGACATCATCGTCGGACGGGTCGATCAGAGGGCGACGCACAACTTCCTCCAGCGTCAACTCTGCAAGTTTTTGTTTTGCGGCAACTCGCTCGCGTTCCGACCGCGCCGCTATGCCGGCCAACTTGTCGCCGGACTTTTCTTCGTTGGCTTTAGCAAACAGTTCACGGAGATCAGAGAAGTCGAATCGCTCGATCATGGGATCGTGTCCGCCCGGAGACACCATGTTACCGAAAAAGCCATGAGCAACGTGCCCAGTTTGTCGGAATATTCGGTCACCGCCTGTAAAGCGTCCTCTCGAAGTGTCGACGGTGGATCGTCATTTGGAGATAGGCCACCGGATGTCAAAATCCAAACCTGATAGTCACCAAAGATTTTTTTTCTGCACTTGATTTCCAAAGATATTGAAAATGCTATTTCCAGATCTTCCGCTGGGATCGTATTGTTCACCGGAGCAGAGATAGTTGTTTGGCGTAGTTCCCGTTCGCCGAAGGTCTCCAAAGCGCCTCTAACCGATGCGCCGTTCGTTCGTCAAAGCCCTTTAGGATCTGGGAACAAGTGAAAGGTGAAGAACGTCTAACAGGTGGAACTCCCTGCAGGGTGATGCACGATACCGGGAAGAGGGGTAGATGAAGAGCGACATTCGATTTGCGATCCGGATGCTGTTGAAACAACCAGGCTTTACCCTGATGGCGGTACTGACACTGGCTCTTGGAATCGGGGCGACATCGGCGGTGTTCAGCTTGATTCAGGGCGTGCTGTTGACGCCCCCACCCTACGAAAAGCCGCAGCAGCTCGTGCTCGTACCCACCGCCCGGACCGACGGGCAAAAACAGGAAAGCCCGCGGGGCTGGCCCTCCGAGCAATGGATGGAATGGCAAAAACAAGCGCGATCATTTACAGGAATTGCCGGCTACGGCTGGCAGTTCAACTTTCTGATCCGCAATGAAGGAAGCCAATCGATTCAAGGCATGGCCGTAACCAAGGACTATCTCGCCGTTCTGGGTCTGCAGCCTGTTGTGGGGCGCGGCTTTGAGGAGCAGGATTTCGGACCGGGACCAACGCGGGTGATTCTGCTGGGGTACGAGCTGTGGCAGCGGACGTTCAACGGCGATCCACAAATCATAGGCAAAACCGTGCGCATCAGCCGGTGGGATGTGCCCCCGACAGTCATCGGCGTGATGCCGCCGGGAGTGCGATTTCTGCCATCGCCGGGGGCCGCCAAGGAGCCGAATTACAACGTCAACGCTCCGGTAGATTTCTGGAGTCCGGCCGAGCCCGACCCGAAGTATGAGAAGGATCCGGACTGGTATCTGGTGGCGCGACTGCGCGACCACACGACGCAGGAACAAGGACAAGGCGAGTTGGCGGTGCTGGCGGAGCGAGAGGCGCAATCGGAGAAGCGCTTTGAAGGTTTCCTTCCTCAGCTGCAATCGCTCAAAGACGAAATGAATCAGGACAGCCGAAAGATTCTGGTGCCGCTGTTTGGCGCCGCCGCGCTCGTGCTGCTCATCGGCTGCGGTAACGCCGCAGCCTTACTGCTGGTGCGCGGATTGCAGCGGCAGCAGGAATATGCCGTGCGGAGCGCGATGGGCATGGGACGCCTCGCTCTCATGCGGCAGGTTGCCACGGAAAGTCTGTTACTGGCGCTGCTGGGCGGGGTATTGGGAGTAGGTCTGGCCTTTGGTGTGGTGAAGCTGTTCAAGATGATTGCAGGACACGCCATTCCGCGGCTCGAAGACGTGACGGCCGGGTGGGCGGTGCTGGCCTGGGGGCTGGGCGCGGCGGTCGTGGCGTCCGTTTTTGCGGGAATATTCCCGGCGCTGCGAGCGTTTCGGCTCGATCCGATGGAGGTGCTGAAAAACGCTGGGCCCAAAGGAACGGCAGGACTCGGGGAGCGGCGGCTTCTGCGCGGTGTGACCATGGCGCAAACGGCGCTGACCCTTGCGCTCCTTGTCGGGGCCGGGTTGTTGATTCGGACCATGATCAATATTGCGAAAGTTCCGTCGGGCTACAACACGGGACACATCTTGACGATGAGTGTTACCGAGGTGCGGAGCTTTTCCGAGTGGGCCAGTTTTCACCGGCACGCTCTGGAACGGGTTTCTTCAATTCCCGGCGTGCAATATGCCGCGTTCGCCTGGGGAGTGCCGTTGACCGGCAACAATTGGCCGGCGACTCTGGAAATCGAAGGGCAGCCTCCAGCGACGAAAGAGAGCGAGCGGACGGCACTGCCGCTGCGCGCCGTGACGGAGGACTATTTCAAGCTGATGGGCGTGACCCTGCTCGGCGGCCGGGAGTTTCGCCCGGGCGATGAAGGCAAGGCGCCCAATGTAGCGATCGTCAACCAGGCATTTGCTGATCGCTACTTTCCGCAGGGCAACGCCATCGGACGGAAGTTTTGGCTGAATGGACGTGATAAGCCCGCAACGGAAATCGTCGGCGAGGTCTCCGATGCCCGAACAGATGATTTGACGCAAGCCTCGTCGCCCGAGATTTACCTCTCCTTGTGGCAAGCGACGGCGTTTTCAAAACATCTCGTCCTCCGCACGACGGCGGACCCACGCGCGGTTCTCGTTGCGGTCGAACGTGAGCTGCGAGCCGTCGATCCGACAGCCGCCATTGAAAACCCCAAGACTCTGGAGAAGATTCGCGACGATTCGCTGGCGTCGCGAACCTTCGCGATGCGCTTGCTCGTTGGGTTTTCGATTGTGGGCAGCGTGCTGACGCTGGTGGGAATTTACGGAGTACTTTCGCTTTCCGTGGCCTCGCGGCGACGGGAGCTGGCGATTCGCAGCGCGGTTGGTGCGGAACAAAAAGACATCCGGAACCTGATCTTCGGCGAGGGATTTCGCTTGATTGCCAGCGGGGTACTCGCCGGGGTGGTGCTGGCGATCGCGTTGTCGCGCGTGCTTGCAGCGTTTCTGTTCGAAGTGCAGCCTAGCGATCCGGCTACGTTGCTCGTCGTGGGAGTGCTGTTTGTGGGAGTCGCGCTGCTGGCGTGCTGGGTGCCCGTGCGCCGCGCCGGGAAAGTCGACCCGCTCGAGGCCTTACGCTACGAATGAATTTGCGCTGCGCTCGAAGGATCGTTCAGGCAGGCGATCAACTTTTTGCGCTTGCCCCAGGGGTAGACGTTCTAAATGCCGCGGGCCATGTGGTAATACATGTCATTCCATTTAAGTTCTTTGGCGAAGCGATCGACCGAGGTTTGCGCGTCAATGAGCAAACACTCAACTCCGGCCATGCTTGCAAAGTTTTCCAGATGTTCGGCGGTTAACGCGTAACTGAGCGCAGTGTGATGCGAGCCGCCCGCCAGAATCCAGGCGGTGGCGGCTACTTTTAGATTGGGTTCAGGATTCCAGATGGCCCGGGCTACCGGCAATTTCGGAAGCGGATGTTCCGGGTCCACAACATTCACACGGTTCACAAGCAGCCGGAAGCGGTTTCCCATGTCCAGCAGGGAAACATTTACGGCCGGTCCGCTCGCGGCCGTAAACACCAGCCGAACGGGATCGGATTTTCCGCCGATGGATAGTGGATGAATCTCTGCCGTGGGCCGCCCAGCGGCAATCGAAGGACATATTTCCAGCATGTGTGCGCCGAGAACCTGCCCGCCATTCTTCAGGTGGTAGGTGTAGTCCTCCATAAAAGAAGTTCCGCCCGGCAGGCCATGACTCATGACTTTCAGGCAGCGCACGAGACCTGCGGCTTTCCAGTCGCCCTCCGCGCCGAATCCATAGCCATCGGCCATCAAACGCTGAACCGCGATTCCGGGAAGTTGCGGCAGCCCGTGCAAGTCTTCAAAGGTGTCTGTGAATGCGCCAGCGCCTGTGTCCGCCAGAAAACGCCGGAGGCCGAGTTCAATGCGGGCGGCGTCGCGCAGAGAGCTGCGTTGCGGTCCGCCTGGGCCGAGAGCCTTGGCAACCGCATAGGCGCTGTCATACTCGGCAGAAAGCTTGTCAACTTCGGCGTCGCTGACTGCGGTAGCAAAGCGATGGAGCTCTCCCATGCCATACCCGTTGACGGAGTAGCCGAGTTTGATCTGCGCTTCTACCTTGTCGCCTTCGGTGACGGCGACGTTGCGCATGTTGTCGCCCAGGCGGGCGATTTTCAAATGTTGCGCGTCATGCCAGGCGATCGCCGCGCGCGTCCAGGCGCCGATCTCTCTGTGAACCTGGGTGTCTTGCCAAGAGCCCACCACCACTTTCCGCGAAAGGCGCAGGCGTGCGCCAATAAATCCGTATTCGCGGTCGCCATGAGCCGACTGGTTCAGGTTCATGAAATCCATGTCGATGGTCGACCACGGCAGTTCTTCATTGAACTGCGTGTGCAGGTGCAGGAACGGCTTGTTTAGTAACTGGAGACCACGGATCCACATGCGCGCCGGCGAAAAAGTATGCATCCAGGTGATCAGGCCAACGCAATTTTTTGCGCTGTTGGCATCCAGGCACAGCTGGTGAATGGAGTCGGCACCGGTCATGACGGGTTTAGGGACGATTTTTACGGGAATCGCCGTCGCCGCCGCAAGGGCCTGGGCAATAACGCCTGAATGGTCGGCAACGGTCTTGAGAGTTTGTTCTCCGTAAAGATGCTGGCTGCCGGTGATGAACCACAGTTCCAAGTTTGTAAAATCAATCATCCGAAGTCCTTAATCCAAGTACACGTTTTCTGCAAATCCCCTGGTTTGGCCCTCGCTACCGATCGGTGCGTGCTGGGTCAAGCAGGGTTTAGAGAAAATTGCGGGAGCCTGCACTGCAAGGCTTGCTCTGAAACCCCTGCCAAGGGGTCTGCTACCATCATATAAGGAAGAGAGGAATTGTAAAAATCGCGCCACACCCAAGGGAAAAGTCGCTCCCCCTCGGCCCTGGGCACCGGAACTTTCTCCGACTTTTCTGTCGAGATGCGTCTGCTTTGCGACTGAATCACGCGCCATGGATTTAGGTTTTTCTTCAGCGGAACCACCGTTCGGGGGTGGCAAACGGTGGTCCCGGTGTGAGGTGCGCCTGCTCTAGAATGTGAGCTTGCCGCCGATTTGCCACCAGCGCGGGAGGGTCTGGCCGGTAACCTGACCGAAGTTTCCCTGCGACAAATCGCCCTGAATATTCTGGAAATTGGCATGATTGAACAAGTTGAAGAACTCAAAGCGAATTTGGAAATTGAGTCTTTCCGTTATATGGGTGTTTTTGTAGACCGTCGTGTCGGTCTGCACGAATGGCGCATTGCGGAAACGGTTTGATTTTTCGTTTCCGTCGGTGCCCAGGGTCGGCGTTGTAAATTGGCCAGCGGTGAAGACTCCGGTGGTATAGGCGCTGCGCGCGCTATCCTGGTGGTAACTGGACACGTCCGGGAAGTCAAAATTGTCGCCGTCTGCGTTGTAGTCGCCGCCGTTGAAAAATGAAGCAGAGGTAAAGACGGTAAACGGATAGCCACTCTGGTAAACGCTCGTTCCGCCCAGACCCCATCCTCCCGTCAATTTACCGAGCGCGCCCTGCCCACTGTGCAGTCCGGGCAATTCGTAGTTAAAGCTGAGAGAGAAGCGGTTGGGCACATCCCAAGGCGACGGCCCGTAGAACTGATGCGGATTGAGCGCCGTCGGATATCTGCCAGCGTCATCCTTGGAAGAAGATCGCGTGTAAGACACGTCAAAGAAGCCGCGCTGCACGCGGCCTCGCAAGTCAAAGGACACACCCTGATAATTACTAACACGATCGTTTTGGGTGTAGGTGATCGAGCCAAAACTTGGATTTAGTCGTGTCGGAGCAGAATTCACGGGTTGCCCGATCAAATCTCCCGGTAAGGCATTGATGTCGGCTCCGTAGGCCACCTGGCCCCCGGCGTTGCCAAAGCCAACGAGATTGGAATCATGCGACCCGCTGTAGAGAATACTGGCAACCAGATGGCCGCCAATCCGGTGTTCCAGAGTTGCCGCGTAGTTGTAGGCCGTAGGCGAGACGATGTTCGGATCGATGCCGCCAATGGCCAGTCCGGCGCCGACGATTCCGCCTTGATCATCCAGGCACGGCACGGTGGGACATAATGCTGAACCACCGAGCGGCGGAAAATTAAACCCAAAGGGAGGCACGTCGGAGGTTCCTTGCGAGAATATGGGCGGAGTGGCGGAGCCGGCGAAAAACGTAGGCAGAATCAGACCTGGAGGATTGCCGCGGAATTCCTCCTGAATGTTGGCGGGCGTAAGCCAATTGGAATACATTCCGAATCCGCCGCGTAACAACCAGCTGCCGCTGCCGGTGATATCCCAGGCCACACCGATCCGTGGCGTGTAGGCTTTCGGAGTACTGGCCAGAGCGTGGGGAGTGGGTTTGGCAAAGCCGCCGGCTACTTGGTCCTGGAAGGTGGACCCGCTGCCCAGATAGAAATTGCCGAAAACGGTGGAATCCGATTTGGAATACGGGTTGCCCTGGTTGTCGAAACGGAAACCGAACGTCACAGTCAAATTGCGCCGCGCTTTCCAGGTGTCTTCGGCAAAAATGCCCCAGGTTTTCGAAGCGGCATTCCAATTCCAAAGTTGCTGCTGCCCGGTGATGGGGTTATACATCACCCCGTTTTCCTGGGCTGGCGCATCCTGCGCGAGTGTCAAGAGATTGTCGAAATTGAACGCGGGGTGCGACCACGGCCCCTGGAAAGGTTCCACATCGTCGCCGTACCAGCCTTCATAACCTACTTTCAGCACGTGTGCGCCGCGAACGTGGGTCAGGACGTCGCGCCAGTGATAGTTGTGTTGAATAAAATCGCCCTGTGCGAATCCGACCCCGTAGCCAACGGACTGTCCGGCGACGCTGATTCCCGGAATACTGAAGTCGCCGGTTTCACTGTTCTTGCCTTCGATACGGTTCTGCGCGAAGGTGACTTCGTTCAGCGTGGATGCGCTGAATTCGTGGGACCAGCTCACCTGCAGGGAGCGCTGCCAGTTGTTGTTGGTGGTGGAAAATTGCGGGATGACGTTGGGACCGCCGTTGTTCTGCAGGGTGCGGAAGAAGCTGCCGTAGATCCGGTCCTTGCTGAAATACTTGTCCACGCGAATGAAATATTGCGTGCCGTTTAAGAAATTCGTGGAATTGAAAACCCCGCTGTCGATCATGGCGGTAGAACAAGGCAAACCGTTGGTGGTCGCCGTTCCGCAGGTGCCTGGGAAAATATCATTTGCCGTCTTGGAAACCCCGCTGATGATCACATTGGTGGGAACGTAAGTATTCAGAATCTTGGTACCGAATGTGTCGGGGTAGTTGGCCTGGGCGAATGCCGCAAACTGGGCATCGGGAAAAGTTATCGCCGAATTGCCCGTGGAAGCCGAGGAGCGCAACGGTTCGACGCCAAAGAAAAAGAAAAACTGGTGATGGGGAATGATTGGGCCGCCAATGGTCCCGGACAGATTGTTGCTGTGAAACGGAGCGTAGGAGTGATCCGATCCGGGAAGCGAATACTTGGCGTACATCGATTGATAGTTGAAATAATCGCTGGCCAATCCGTGAAACTGATCGGTGCCGGATTTGGTCGTCATGGCAAACTGAATGGAACTGGAATGACCGTAGTCGACAGTAAAAGTGTTGACCTGATTGGTGGCTTCCTGGATCAGGTCGGGATTAGGCACCAGATTCAAGACACCCTGGCGGATGCTGCTGGTCACATCCAGTCCATCGATAATCCACATGTTGGCGACAGTGCCTTGGCCGTTGGCGCTCACGTCAACGGCGGTTTCCGTCGAGAAAATATTTACGCTCGATCCGGGCGTGCCGGAAACTACGCCGGGGCCACCGGCAAGTCCCAACCCCGAGACACCGGGCGCGACGCTCACGAGCGAAAGCAGATTGCGCCCTGCCAGGGGCAGGACGGAAAGCTCCTGGGATTCCAGTGTCTGCTGATTGCGCGTCTCGGCGATATTGACAAGCGGGTTTTCCGCAGTGACCGTAACGGATTCGCTCGCTGCGCCTACTTTCACGGCAAAAGGAACGTCGAGAGTTTGATTTGTTTCGATGGTGACAACGGTATTCGAGCCGGAAAAACCGGCGGCTTCCACTGTGATTTTGTAACTGCCCGGCGCCAGGCTTAGGAACCGGTATACTCCGGAGTTGTCGGTCGTGGCTGTCGACACCACGTGGTTTCCCAGATTTTCAATCGTAACTTTCGCTTGTGCGACGTCGGCACCACTGGGATCGGTAACCGTTCCTTGGACGCCCGCCGTGTATTGGGCAAAGGCCGACCCTGCTGAGAAGAGCATCCCGATAACCAATACCGCAGACCACCCAAGCAGATTCTTTCGCATACATCCCCCAGCGCCCCCAAGCGCACAAAATTCCCAGCGTTTACCAAGGCATTTAAGTAAACGTTTTCTCAACTAGTTGAGGTTTTTATAATGCTCTCTGATTTTTCTGTCAAGGTTTTTTTAGTACTTTTACGTTAGGGACAAATCCGGCGGGCTGTTTAGGGTTGCCCCGGGCGCGCTCTGGCCCAGCCGCGATTGGGGACCATTCCCGCTCCTTCTCGGAGTGTAAGTAACTGATTTGCCGGAACATGCTTCACGGATTCGTGCAGGCCGTTGGGCCAGAAAATCTCCAAGTCGGCAAAAGCCGCCGTTCCCAGACCAAAATGCAGACGAGGATCGTTACAGGAATAAAAACTACTTTGGCTCAAAACGCTCTGAACCTGCGATTTCCCGCCATAACGTGCTATGACCCGGGCCCCAATCGCGCTGCGGTTGGACTTAACTCCCTCCAGTTTCACTTTGATCCAATTCTGTTTCCCGCGCAGATCATTCCGCAAAAGCGAGGGCGGCTCGTTCAAATTAATGACTAAAATATCGATATCGCCGTCGTTGTCAAAGTCTCCAAAAGCGCAACCACGGCTGCAATGCGCTTCGACAATCCCCGGCCCGGCGGCTTCCATTAATTCTTCAAAGGTTCGGTTGCCCAGATTCCGAAACACGGCGCGCGGCGTTTTGTTCGCGTATTGCGGAAGTTTTCGCTCCACTTCCGGGTAAACGTTACCTGTCACCAGAAACAAATCCGGGTAACCGTCGTTGTCGAGGTCCAGCATTCCGGCTCCCCAGCACACGTAACGCGTTTCCACGCCAATGCGCGAGGACCGGGTCACATCGTCAAAATTACCTTTGCCGTCGTTGTGATACAGAACGTTGGCATCATCGGCAAAATGCGTCTTGAAGATATCCAAGTGACCGTCGAGATCGTAATCCCCGACTCCGACTCCCATGCCTGCTTGTTCTTCTCCATCATCACTGAGGGCTACGCCGCGCAATACTCCTTCTTCCCGAAAGGTCCCGTCGTGATTGTTCATGTACAGCAGGCTGGGCGTGGAATCGCAAGCCACGTATATGTCCGGCCAGCCGTCTTCATCGAAATCGGCGGCTACAACCGTCATTCCATAGTTTTCGCTGGCTTTGGCGATACCCGACTGCTGACTTACGTCGGTAAATGTTCCGTCTCCGTTATTTCTATAAAGCGAATGCCTTCCGGTAGGCAGGCCGCGCGGGCCGCACTCAACGGGAATGCCTTTCCAGTTGCAGTTGGTATTGGCACCGGGAACCGGAGCATGTTCAATGGAAAACCGCACGTAGTTGGAAACGAAAAGATCCAGATGGCCATCGCGGTTGTAGTCCAAGAAACTGCATCCAGCGCCCCATCGCGTTTGTTCACTCGCAAGCCCGGCGGCTTTCGTTACGTCGCTGAACGTGCCGTTGCCATTGTTGCGATAGAGAATGTTCTGTCCGAAGTAGGTGCAGAAAATATCGTCGAACCCGTCGTTGTTATAGTCCCCGATGCAAACGCCACAAGCCCAACCGACGGCGCGCAGGCCGGCTGGCTCGGTCACATCGGTAAAGGTTCCGTCCCGGTTATTCTTGTACAGCCGGTTGGTGGCCTCCGCCGGAGCACCTTCCAGGCGAGTTCCGGAAAGAAGAAAAATATCCATCCAGCCGTCGTTGTCGTAATCGATGAACGCGCAGCCACAACCGGTGGCTTCCAGAATATATTTCTTGCTGTCCACGCCTCCGTAAATTGTGGGCGCGGTAAGTCCGGCCGCAGCGCCCACGTCCACAAAGTGAGCATTGAAGGGCCGGCCGGAAGGGGCTGCGCGAGCGACCGGCTTGGCCGTGTGCGAGGCCACTCCCTGCGCGAGGATGCGGTCAGCGCTGGCGGCAATGGCCGAGCCGAGGGAAAGTTCCACGAATTTACGTCGCGTTAGACTCATGCCAATGAATTTCCTTTTCCGGGCGCGTGACCCAAGAAAATTGCGCAGCGAGTTTCAAATTCCCGGACCCTGTGGTTCTGCCGACGGTCTGGCCGGGGATTCATCTTCAAACAATTTATAGCGGTATCTTTCCTTTTCATCTTTCGCTGCCTGCTCACGAAGCTCCGCCAGACGCTTCAGCAGCTCCGGCAGGCCCCTCGTCTGTCCCGTTTTACGCAAAGCCTGAATTAGACGGTACAGAGCGGCCTGGTCTTTGGAGTCAATATCCAGGGCCTGCCTGCACTGCGCAATAGCTTCCGGATACTGGCCCGTTTGCATGTACAGTTTTGCCAGCACTCCATGTGCCGCGCCGAGGGTGGGCTGCAGCGCTACGGCCTTTTTCGCCGAGCGCATGGCCAGTTGAAATTCCGGCGTTCCGGCATCCGCTCCTTTTTGGGTTAAGACGTCAGCTTGCAAATAAAGTAAAAGAGGATCGTTCGGTTTCCGCGCCAATTTCGATTGTATCGAGACCAGGGCATGGTCGGGGTCGTTGGCCTGCACCGAAGCCATGCCCTGCGCCGCCGAACTCAGGGACTGGTTGGGGTTCAATTCATAGGCTTTTTCAAAATCAGCTTCGGCTCGGTCGTATTGCGCCAGCTGCACATAGAGAACGCCGCGCGCAACATACAGGTCATCGGCATCTTTTTGCAAAGTCAAACCTTCGGTAATCACATCAATGCCCACCTGAAACGATTCGTGCGCAAAACAAATGTTGGCAAAATCCAGATACAGGCTCGTGTTTTTCGGTTCGAGCAGCAGCGCCTGCCGCAGGGCGCTCACGGCGTTCGGAGTATCGCCCGTGTCCTCATACGCAGTTGACGCCAGTTGCAGGATATTTGCGTTGGGCTCTTTGCCGTCCAGCAACGGATGTAAGGTAACCAGGGCGTCTTGTGGCTTGTGCGCCATAATCTGGATAGAAGCTAAAAGCTGCAATTCTTGCGGCTCATTCGGACGAAGTGCCACCGCTCTCTGAAACGTGGCGAGGGCGGCATCGATTTTTCTTAGTTTTACGAGACACGTAGCGTAGGCGTGCAAGGCATCCAGCTGGGAGTCCAACAGCACGTCCGCTTTTTCAAAATTCCCCACGGCTGCACGGCAGTCGCCCTTCTGATACTGCAATACAGCGAGCATGGCGTGGGCCGTCGGGTCGCCGGGACGCAATTGCACGAGCTTGTTCAGAAGCGGTACCGCACTCTGGTCGCCCGACTGATATTCAATCTGGGCTGCTCCGGCTAGAGCCGCGACGTTGCTGGGAGAAATTCTGAGAGCCCGCTGGAAAGAGACGAGCGCCTCTTTGCTGTCCCCTTTGCTGGCAAAGGCGACTCCTTGCAGCGTCCACAATTGCGGGTTCCGAGGTGCTGCGCGAAGGGCCGCTCGGCAGAGTTCAAGGGCTTTGTCGTATTCTTTGGCGCCTAGCGCGGAGCTGATGGCCCGGGCAGGGTTCTCCGGACTCTGCGCCAAAGTCGAAGAAGCGCCGGCGCCCAAGGCCGCAACTAGAGCGATTTTTCTCACGAGCGGCATCATGGACAACCGGAGTCCCCCTGCGGTCTTTGTCAGCATAAATTAGTTCCCGTCCCGGCAACGACTTTAGTTAGCGTTGACGCCACGGACCAACAAGCGCTATATATAATTGGGTCGGCTGAGCAAACGCTTACTCAAGTTGCCCTCGCCCATTGGCAGCTGCAGCCCGCAAGAGACAAAGTTCAGGAGCTGGTGCCCCATGAAAAATAAATCGCGACGCACATTTCTAAAGACCGCAGCGGTCTCCGGCGCCGGGCTTTTCATCGGGCGGGCCCTTCCCTCCTGGGGACGGACCACCGCGAAAACCTCGATCGTTCCTCCGATCGCGGTCTTCCCCTACTCAAATGTACAACTTCTAGACGGCCCGATGCTCACGCAATTCGAACAGAATCACAAAATATTTTTAGCTCTGGACGAAGATGGAATGC
Organism: Saccharimonadales bacterium (SeqCode); assembly: GCA_035317965.1. Lineage (GTDB taxonomy): Bacteria > Acidobacteriota > Terriglobia > Acidiferrales > UBA7541 > Acidiferrum. The sequence goes on from DATHFT010000167.1 coordinate 58,074, forward strand.
TGAAACCTTTCCGGCAACGCCAAGGACTGCCGGCGCCGGGCCCGGACCTGGGCGGCTGGTATGACAACGCCGACGATTTCAACGAGAAAGACAATTTCCACGGCTTTATCGCCGGACATACCTTTGGTCAGTATGTTTCCGGTTTGGCTCGCGCCTACGCGGTTACCGGTTCAAAGCCGACGCAGGAGAAAGTGCACCGTCTGGTCCGCGGCTTTGCGGAAACGGTCGAGCCGACAGGAAAATTTTATGTCGACTACCGGCTGCCCGGTTACACATTTGACAAAACCTGCTGTGGGCTTATCGATGCTCATGAATTCGCCGCTGATCCCCATGCACTGACCGTGCTGAAGCGCTCGACCGATGCCGTACTCCCCCATCTGCCGGAAAAAGCCTTGAGCCGAGCGGAGCAGGAAGCTCGGCCTCACAAGACCATCGCCTACAGCTGGGACGAAACCTACACCCTGCCGGAAAACTTTTTTCTGGCCTATCAGCGGAGCGGCGACGCGCGTTACCGGGATCTAGGCAAGCGTTTTATTTATCACGAATATTATGACGCGCTCGCGGACAATCAAAATGCGCTGCCCGGCAAGCATGCCTACAGCCACGTCAACACCTTCAGTTCGGCGATGCAGGCTTATCTGACGCTCGGTGAGGAAAAGTATCTGCGGGCGGCGACCAACGGCCTCCGCATGGTGCAAGAACAGAGTTACGCCACCGGCGGATGGGGGCCGGACGAGGCCTTTGTGGAACCCGGTAAAGGCTTGCTGGCAGCCAGCCTCGATAAAACGCGCTCGAGCTTTGAAACTCCCTGCGGCGCCTACGGGCAGTTCAAGATTACGCGCTATCTGCTCCGGGTGACGGGTGAGTCGCGTTACGGCGATAGCATGGAGCAGATTTATTACAACACGGTGGCCGGAGCCAAACCCATACTCGCCGATGGCACCAGCTTCTACTACGCCGACTACAAAAATGACGGGGCCAGGAAAGTCTATTACAAAGACAAATGGCCTTGCTGCTCCGGTACCTTCCCGCAACTCACAGCCGACTATGGAATCAGTTCCTACTACTCGGATAGAGACGGCGTGTACGTAAATTTGTTTACGCCTTCCCGCCTGCACTGGACACAAAATGGCGCCCGCTGCTCTTTAACGCAGCATACCGCCTACCCCAGCGCGAACACGACGCAACTGCAATTCGAAATGGCCCGTCCGGAAAGCTTCAGCCTGCGCCTGCGCATCCCCGCCTGGACCGATTCCAAAACCCGCATTTCCGTGAACGGGAAACGCGTGGAAGGCGAAATCATCCCAGGAAAGTTTTTTGCCATCACCAGAACCTGGAAAACAGGTGATCGAGTGGAATTCGAGATTGCCATGCCGCTCCGCTTGCAGTCTGTAGACCCCCAGAACGCCGACACGGTGGCCCTCCTGCGCGGGCCTGTGGCGCTTTTCGCTGTGGGGAAGCTTCCCGCCAAGTTTTCGCGGGCCCAATTGCTGGGGGCTGAGGCCGCGGCGCCGTCTTCTGCGGACTATTTCGTAAAGACAGACGCCGGCAAAGTGACATTTCGTCCTTATACCGCCATTGCCGACGAACCGTATCGCCTTTACCAAAAGGTCTGACGACACGAACCAGACGGCTTTTGATCCAGCAAAGCTTTGCACGGTTGTTTCTTGATCCAGCATGTTCTCGGAGATCGCCATGACAAAACGTTCGACAATCTCACGGCGTCAATTTGTGAGTTCTGCCGTTTCGGCAGCCGCTCTAAGCTCACTTCCCGCGTCACATATTTTGGCGCAAGTGAAATCCTCCGGCCCCGGTACGGCAATCCCTGGCTGGAAGGAGCAAGGGGTGCTGCAACTCAATAGCTCACCTTACGCCAAACTTCACAGCGTCCCCGTCCGCGCGGTCACGATCAAGGAAGGATTCTGGGGAACCCGCCGCGCCACCAATGTGACTTCCAGCATCCCCTCCATGGAGAAATTGCTCGAAGCCAATGGCCGCATGAACAATTTCCTGCGTCTGGTTGGCAAAAGCGATGCTCCGCAACACGGGCCGGTCTATTCCGATTCTGACGTTTACAAGTGGACCGAAGCGGTAGGATTCGCGCTGCAGTCCGGCGATCGTCCGGAGCTGCGGGCGCTGGCGGAGAAAATCATTGCTGAAGTCGTCGCGGTGCAGGAACCCAGCGGATATCTGAACACCTACTTTGTAAAAGAACGTGAAAAAGACCGCATGACGCCAAATGCGCAGCGCTCGGACCACGAGCTCTACAATTTGGGTCACATGATTCAGGGCGCGATTGCCTACTACCGCGCAACGGGAGACCGGACCTTGCTTGACGCGAGTGTTCGCTTTGTCGATGGCTACCTCCTGCCAAACTTCGGTCCCGACATGAAACCAATATTCTCGGGACATCCCGAAATTGAACTTGCGCTGATCGAGCTTTATCGCACCACGGGCGACAAACGCCACCTCGAACTGGCCGGCTACATCCTGCAAGGCGACAGCCGCATGAAATTTCCCAAGCCCGCTTACGTCTATCATTTTTGCGGCATTCCCTTCACTTCAAGAACCCATCTTGAAGGCCACGCCGTACGGGCCATGTATGCCTGTTCCGGTGCGGCCGATTATTATCTGGAAACCGGCGACGCCTCCTATCTGAAGACGCTCAACGCGCTTTGGGAGGACCTGGTCACCCACCAAATGTATGTAAACGGCGGAGTAGGCGCGCGCAGCCAGGGTGAAGCATTTGGCGAGCCCTACGAACTCCCGAATTTTACGGCTTACGGCGAAAGCTGTGCGGCTATCGGCAACATGATGTGGAACTGGCGCATGCTCGCCGCCACCGGGGAGGCAAAATACACCGACGTCGTGGAGCGCGCACTTTATAACGGAATTAATTCCGGAATGTCGCTCGACGGGGCACTCTACTGTTACCGCAATCCCCTGGCCTTTGATCCGTCCGGCGGCGATAAAATTCGCAATGACTGGTATGACACCACTTGCTGCCCGCCGAATCTGGAACGCACCTTCGCGTCCCTCCCCGGCTATTTCTACAGCACCGCCAAGGACGGAATCTACGTGCATCTGTACGACAATTCAGAACTCAATTGGCATCTGGAAGACGGCACCGCACTGACTGTGGCCCAGAAAACAAGATACCCGTGGGAAGGCGTCGTAAACATTTCCGTCACCCCGGCCAAACCCACCGAATTTGCCTTTTATCTGCGCATCCCCGGCTGGGCAAGTTCCGCGCAAGTCTTGGTTAACGGGAGTCCCGTGAATGGAGCCATTCCGGGCCAATACCTGGCGGTGCGTCGCCAGTGGTCGCCCGGTGACACGATCCGCTTGAACTTCGATATGACTTCTGAAGTCGTTGAGGCAAATCCGCGCGTTGTTGACGATTTCGGTCGCGGCGCGGTCGCGCGCGGCCCGCTCGTTTATTGCCTCGAGCAAATCGATCAACCGGATGGCGTGAATCTATTCGATGTTTCGCTCGATTTGCGCAAAGGCCATACTCAGTTTCACGATGAATTCCAGAGCAATCTGCTGGATGGCGTAGTCGTGTTAAAGCACGTGGGGAGAGTGTCCGACGAGCCTTCGTCGAAAACGAAGCTCTATTCTTCCCATGCGCCGACGGTTGGCAGTACTCAACAGGTCGAATTGAAACTTATCCCTTATTACGCCTGGGCCAATCGCTCGGCTTCGCAAATGCAGGTTTGGACGCCGGTTCTTAAAACCTAGGAAATCGCGCTTGTTTCACGAGCAAAGGATCGTTTTAGCTTTAGCCACGGCTGCTGCTTCCGGACTCCACCACGTGTTCGCCAACTTTCAAGCGTCGTTTGCGCGTAAATCCCCGGGCCACCGTTTCCCTCCCATTTCGGGAATACCGTTCCGCGCCGTATGGTTCGTTCTCGTTTTCTTGGCATGCACTTCGTCCGTAGAAAGCCAATCGAGCCCCAAGTCCCCGTCAGAACACGACGCGCAGGTTCCGACGCAGCCCCAGGGCGCAAATCGCTGTGTTGTCTGCCATTCGTCTGAAGTCAATGGTTATGCCAGTTCCGCCATGGCTCATTCGCTTCGCCGTGCCGGCCCGGAACCCAATGGTACGGTTGAAGCCCATGGCACCAAGGTCACCATGCATTCCTCCGCGGATGGTTCGTGGCAGAGATGGGAAAATGGCAGCGACCGAAACGAATATCACATCCGTTATGTCGTGGGCTCGGGAAATCATGCCAGCGGCTATTTCGTCGTAATCGGCGGCCATTTGTTTCAGTCACCGGTCGCTTTCTACAAGAGCCGCCAGTCCTACGATCTCGCTCCGGGCTACGAGCATCAGCCCGATCCGGATTTTACTCGCCCGGTCAGCGAAGAGTGTGTCCTCTGCCATTCCGGAACGTCACTGCACGTTGCCGGCACTCTGAATGAATATCGATCCCCGGTATTTCCCGCTGAAGGAATTACGTGTGAACGCTGCCACGGTCCGGTCGAGAAGCATTTAAGCGATCCGCGGAGCGGGACCATCGTTAATCCCGCAAAGCTCACGCCCGCCGCTCGTGACAGCGTCTGCGAGCAATGCCATTTGTTCGGAGCAGCGCGCGTTCCGAATCCCGGGAAAAAACTCAGCGACTTTGTTCCCGGGCAACCCCTTGAAGACACATTCACCGTCTATCGGAACTCGGTCCCCGCCGGTTCACCGGCCGGAGCATTCAAGGTCATCAGCCACGTCGAGCAATTGGCCCTGAGCGCCTGCTCCCGCAACAGCGCAGGCCGTCTTTGGTGTGGCACTTGCCACAATCCCCACGGGAAGCCGGCCGAACCGGTCGAGTTTTATCGTTCGAAATGCCTTTCCTGTCACACCGCAAATTTTCCAGCCTCTCACCCGGCACGGGACACGGATTGTTTGAACTGCCATATGCCCAAACGGGATGCCAAAGACGGCGGCCATACGGCATTTACAGATCACCGGATTGAGCGGCGCCCGGAAATCTCGCCCGACGGGCCACCCAGTGCCGGCATTACCGCGTGGCGCGAACCTGCGCCAGGTCTGGAGAAACGCAATGCCGGCATCGCGAATATCGATGTGGGCATGCAGCGCCATTCAACTGCGCTGGTCATTCAGGGGTATCGCAGCCTTACCGAAGTCCAGCGGCAATTCGCCGAGGATCCCGATTTTTTCAAGTGGATCGGCGAAGCACTGCTTCTCGGAAAAAAGACCGAGGACGCCAAATTTGCATTTGAGCGGGCATTGCAGCTGGATCCGAACTCCGCGCTTACCGCAGCAAGCGCGGCTTCTCCCTATATCCAGGAGGGCGACAGCGCCAAAGCCATTGTGCATCTGGAACGCGCCATCACCCTTGATCCCCTGAATCTGCCCGCTTCAACAACGCTCATCCGCTTGTACCAGGAACAAGGAAAGCTGGCTGAAGCCGCAGGGCTGTCCGCCAAAATTAGAAGTGAAATGCGCGAAAAATCAGATGGGTCTGAGAATACGAATGGAGATAGCGCAAATAATGCGGTCAATAACAACCGGGACGTTTTCAAGAACCTTCAAGTGCTCGAGAGCATCCCCTCCCGCCAATTGATCCCCGCTATGCAATTCATGGCGTCCTCGCTTGGGGTCGAATGCAGCTTCTGCCACGTTGCAGGCCACTTCGACAAAGACGACAAGGAGCCGAAACAGACTGCCCGCAAAATGATTCAGATGACGCTCGCTCTCAACCAGGTTAACTTTGCCGGCCAGCGCGAAATCACCTGCTACTCTTGCCATCGCGGCGCGCGCATTCCAGAAGCTGTTCCTCACCCTGACCACGAGTCGAAGCCCAACGCCGCGAGCGGTGATTCCGAAATGCAGACCCTGTCCTCTGCCCTGCCCACAGCCGAACAGCTGATTCAAAAATATATCGAGGCGCTCGGCGGAGCCGAAGCTATTGAGAGGAATACGAGCCGCGTGGAAATCGGTACAGTGAATCAGCAGGAGCAATTTTTTAAGGTTGAGGTCTTCACGCAAGCCCCGCAAAAGCAAACCATCATCTACCACCTGGCTTCCGGAGACCGCCTAACCGCGTTCGATGGCCACACCGGATGGCTCGCTTCGCCCGGCCGTCTGGCGCGCGAGATGCGCGATTCCGAGCTGGAAAGCGCGCGCCTGGACGCGGACCTCCAATTCCCGCTGCACCTTCAGCAAGCCTGCCCAGAACAGCATGTCGAATACCCGGAGAAAATCCGGGAGCAACAGACAAACGTCCTCGTGTGCATCCACGAAGGCCACGTTTCCGCAAAACTCTATTTCGACAAGCAATCAAATCTTTTAGTCCGCCAGGTGCGCTACGCCGATTCACCTCTCGGACTCAACGTCAATCAAATCGACTACGCCGACTATCGCAGCGTCGACAGCTTGCAGGTTCCCTTTAGGGTAACGGTGTCCCAGCCTGGAAGCGTTTCTCGAGTACAAATGCAGGAAATACGCCAAAACGTCCCTATCGACGAATCCCGCTTCGCGAAACCCGCGCCCAATCCGTAGCTTTTGCCAATTAGGTCAAGCGCGCTCAACTTTTCCTATTTGCAAGGATAGCTCTGAGAAAGCACCTGCTCGGGCAAACCGGAGGCAGAACACACGCGCGAGCGATTGAGTCCGGCGTTTTCCGGCGAATCAGATCGGACCTTGGTAACGGCGTAGCCGCACTGCGGCGGCAAGAAATGCCGCCGCGATTGCCAGGCCAATCCACAGACCGGGGCTGATCAGAAATTGAAGCGGATGGACGTGCGTCAGCGGATCCATCGACATGCCAGCTGCGTCGGACACGGCACCTTCCGGGCCACCGGTCAACCGGGACCCCAGCATGGCGCCGAAATGCGAAGTGTTGAAGGCAATCTTCTCGACGATGCCGATCGCGAGCAGCGGTAACGCCGCCCACAAGAAGGCCGCTCGCCGCGCCCAACCTGAGACGAGCAGCAGCCAGCCATAGAAAGGGGCATACCAGAGCCCATGAATGGCCACCAGATGGTAGAGCAGCATGAGCGACATCTGGAAGAAGGAAAAATGAGTCCATAGCTTCGTGACACTCAGACCGCTCCCCACCAGTACCAGGCCGCTCAGCAACAGCATGATCAACTGCATGACCACGGTAATCGCGAAGGTGAGCAGCGGGAGAATCAGGAGTGGAATGCTCGCCTTCGAAAGCACTACGGTGAGATCGGAAACTGGCAGCGACTTCCAGAACAGGATGCTGCGATCGCGACGCTCGCCGTGCAGCGCGTCGAGACAGTAGAACACTGCGACAACAAAAGTGGTCCCCATGATCAAAAGCGAAGCGAAATTGTAAGGCTCTTCAAGTACTGCTTGGCGCCGAGCCAGGTCGGTCACCGACATGGCGCGGCCAATGGTGGCGATCAGGAAACCGAACAGAGTGACGGCAGCGACGACGAGCGGCGCGATATAGATGGAGCGGTACTCCCACAATTCGCGTCGTATCGACCAGTACAGGGGCCGCGTCACCGACATGGTCGCGGGCGCGATTCTCTCTGAGTCGAGCTCGTTCATGGCCTTCGATTGCGTATTCATAGACCCGCTCCTTGTGCCGCACCCGGCTTCTCCCCCAACACAGCAACGAACAAATCGGTGATGCTGGGCGTGCGCACGTCGCCGAATGCTGCGAGCTGATCACGATCGATACGATCAAATAACAGGATGCTCCGGCCGAGTACCTGGCGCTCGTGAATCGGCTTAAGCGCCCTGGCCGCGACGAGCTGCTCGGGATGCACCATCAATTCGAGATAACGCGCCTCAAATTCTTCCATGCTGCAACTGAATACAATGCGGCCATGGTTGATGAACATGACATCGGTGAGGACGTTCTGGATGTCTTCTACCTGATGTGTGGTCACGACGATGGTGCGGCTGCGGTCATAGTAGTCGGTCAGCAGTGAATCGTAGAACTGCTTGCGATAGAGGATGTCCAAGCCAAGCGTCGGCTCGTCCAGCACCAGCAATCTTGCGTCAATGGCCATGACCAGAGCGAGGTGCAGCTGGGTCACCATGCCCTTTGACAGTTCCCTGACCTTGCTGGTGGGCCGGATGGTGGTCTTGGCGAGAAAACCCTCCGCCTTCGCGCGATCGAATCGTGGATGCACGCCGGAAACATAGTCGATCGCCTGCGAAACCCGCATCCAGCGCGGCAGCACGGCGACGTCGGCAATGAAACAGACATCCCGCATCAGCTGGTCGCGCTCGGTCCAGGGATCGCGGCCGAGCACTTTCAGTTCTCCCTGGTACGGGGTGAGGCCGACAATCGCGTTGAGCGCGGTGGTCTTGCCGGCGCCGTTGGGACCGATGAGCCCGAGGATGCGCCCCTCTTCGACACGCAAATCGATGCCGTCCAGCGCGATCGTTGTGCCGAAGGCCTTGCGTAGCCCGCGTGCTTCTATGCATGCCATGGCTTCAGCGCTCCTCTTTTTTTGTAGTCTTGGAAGACGCACGGCCTGTTGCGCCGGCATCCAGGAGTTCTTCGGGCTTCAAGCCGAGCCGCTGAATGGTGGCGTGCACTCGGGGCCACTCTTCGGCAAGAAACTTCTGGCGTTCGCCCCGCAGCAGCAGATTGTGCGCGCCGGCATTGATGAACATGCCGCGGCCTCGCTTACTCTCGACCAGTTCCTCGTCCACAAGTTGTTGATATCCCTTGAGGACCGTGAGCGGATTGACTCGAAATTCGGCCGCGACATTGCGCACGGAAGGCAGCGGATCGCCTTCCTTGAGAACGCCGTCAAGGATCATCGCGACAACGCGGTCGCGAAGCTGACGGTAGATCGGCTGACTGTCGTTCCACTCATGGTCCATCGGTTTTCCACGTAGCCCTTGCTCTAGAGATACCCGCGCTTCAGTTCGTCCGGTGCAGGTCGAAGTGCGCGTGGATGGGCTTGTCCTTCATCATAAACGTCCAATCCTCTGTGTGGTGGTTGGCGTCGATAATTGTGAACACCGAATGGTGCATGTGGTGCTCCGTGCTCCCGCTGATGTCCTTTAGCTCAAACTCGACCGTCTTGCCGTCGGGCGACATCTTGCCGGTCATACGCGGCCGGTTGCCCGCGTCACAATAGTGAACCAGCGTGAACTGTTCTCCATCCACGTAGAGCATCGTGACCGGATGGTCGTACTTTGTCGCGTCAAGCGGCGTGCCGGCTTCCTGGAATTCGTGCACGAGGACGTTTCCCCGCGAAGTCACGCGCATCGAAGCGTGCATCGGCTTGCCGCCGGACATCTCCGGCATTTCGGCGACGGTGACCGGGCCTTCCCACTCTCCCGCCAGGCTTTTCATGGTTGCGAAGGACTTCTGCGCGTCGGACGGCACAGCAGCCACGGAGGACTTTTGTGCGCCGGACTGCGCAAAGACCACTGTCGAGAGCGACATCAGAACAACGGACAGCATAAAATAGAGTCGTTTCATGGCTTCATTCTCCCTGCGTATTCAGTTGCGCGAGATCCGCTGTGACTAGACCGCTGCGCGTCATCTACTGTTATACATAACTATAACACTAAGCTACCTGTCAAGCTTTTTCTTTCGCCGCGGGGCCCAACACAGTTCAGAATTATTCTCGTTTGTATTCAACAGCTTACGGCTTCTGCTGGGCAGCGAAATGGGCTCCATTTCCAGTCGGGAGCCGCACCATAACGCAGCTCACGAGCGCTTTGCCGAGGAGTCGCGACACTTAGGAAGAGGAAGAGATCGAGGCGAGGAAGGCCTCGAGGAGTTCGACTTGCGGTTTCATTTCAACCCGGTTGTCCCATTCAAACTGCAAGACGAGCCCGTGAAATGCGGCGATCAGAAATCGAGCCGTAGCGTCCGGGTTGATCTTCCGAGAGATTTCTCCGCGCCGCTGCGCGTCGGATAGGATGGCTGCGAGGAGCTTGCGCGGGGCGTCCACTCCCGCGCGAACCAGTCTAAGAATTCTCGGGTTGCGCTGGGCCTCCGCCCACAACTGAATGCTGACGCGCCGGCGGAGGCGCTCCTTTGGATTCCTCAGTTCACCGAAGAATGTATCGCGAATCTGTCTGAGGACGGGAGCCACTGCGCCCTCGTTTCTTGCCAGAGTCAGCACCACTCGTTCCCTGTCGTGCCGTTCGGCCGCAATGGCTTCGATGATCTCCTCTTTGCTCTTAAAATAGTTGTAAATTGCGCCGGGACTCAATTTGGATTGCTTCACCACGTCTTGCATGGTGGCGCGATGAAAACCTTCGCGTGAAAAACAAATGATCGCTGCGTCCATAATCTGGCGGCGCCGGGCATTCCGATAAGATTGCGTTACTTTAGGCACGAGAGCTCTCCTGTTGCTGCACGATCGTGTCGCCGCGGGACACATGGGCGGCTGCGATATGGTAGAACTCATACCCTTTCATCCGCTGTGCAGCCGCTCCAAAGTATTGCGTGCGGTATTCGCCCGCGGACAGGTCGCGATCCAAGCACAGCCCGCGGGAGTCGAGGAAGTCCGCCAGACGAGCCGGAGAAAGGCCGAACGTCCACGGCTCGCCGAGTCGCGCGACATCTTGAAGGAGGCGCGCGCCCCGGTCGAAGTCGACCGAACCATCCAGGATTCCTGAGTGCACGTAGGTAAAGATGATCTCAGAGTGTGTACTGCAGCAGGCAACGTAGCGGAGCACCGAATCGACAGCCTCTGCCGTCAGATAGTTCGTAACTCCCTCCCAGAGGAACACGGCCGGGCGCGATGGTTCAAACCCCGCTCGACGTAACGCTTCCGCCAAGCCCAACCGGTTGAAATCGCTTTCGACGAAGCGAACATGTTCGGGAACTCCCGGCAATACCTGGCGGAGGCATTGCAGCTTTGTGGAAAGAGTCGCTGGATGGTCGACTTCAAAAACCGTCATCTGCTGGAGTTCAGCGAGCCGGTAGGCACGGCAGTCAAAACCAGCGCCAAGAATCACGAGTTGGCCGATGCCTTTTGCGAGGGAAGGCCGCAGGGCATCGTCAACGAACCTGGTGCGCGCGACGGCCGAGGTACGGGCTCCAGGAAGTCGGTGGTCCGCATACCAGTTGATGAAGGCCGCCAGAACGGGGTTTTTTGAAAGCCACACGGCCCAACGCAGCCGAGGGCGAATGAATCGCACCGCGAAGCGATCCTCAAACAGACGCCGGTTCGCCGGGCGGACCGATTCCGCCGCCCGAAAAAAGGCCATGTACTCTGCGGTCCGGCTGGGCTGCCAACGGTTCATAATAAAATAAAACGAATGACCGTTCTATATTATAGGACCGGCACGAGAAATTCAGGCGCGGGAACGCCTATGGATTGGTTTCGCGTGGAATAGAGAGGTTGGTGAGAATTCCGCCCTGCGGGCGGGGATTTCGAAGGCATCGGGGTCTACTGGTCCGATAGGGTAACGGCCTCGGTTTTACTTCACTCCCGCCACGCTCGCGTGCCGGAACAGCAGACCTGACGCGGTGAACAACGCCGCGAAGACACCATGCCCGATGGCCATATTCCGCGCAAGGTCGGGCGGCGCGCCCGAAGGCAGCATCACGGCCATCAGCGCAAGCATCGCCGCCATCGCGAACAACGTGAGAGCCAACCCTCGCGCCTCCAGCCGCGCCAGCCAGGCCCCAACGCCCCCCACCACGAGCACGCCGTAGTACACCAGGTTCGCCGGATTTTCCGAGTCCGCGACTTGGACCATGTTGGACCACCCCAAGACGAACCCGGCCACCAGCGCCACGCCAACGCCCGCCTTGTACGACCACGCGCCCATCTTCCTCGCGATCACCGCATATACCATCCCCGTCCCGAAGAACAGGACATACACGAACACGAAACCTCCCGCGCCCCAGTTCCATCCCTCCACCACCTGCGATGCCACGAGCGGCACCATCAACACAGCCAGCGCCCCCAGCGCCACTCGCAGCATCGTCTTTCCCAGTTGCGACATATGAGTTGTGTTCTCCTTAATTATTCCCACCGACGTCTCGAAGAACATCCACAGCGCGGGCCCGAACAGTCCCCGCTTAGCGCCCCGATGCTCGCGGCACAAGTCGTGAAATGTCTGCGCCATCCCCTCGCCGAACTGCTCACGGAAAGGCCGCGGATACAGCCGCAGCAGCATCGCATACCACGTCCGGTAGCGACGGCCCGCGACGTTAGTGGCCATGCGCCATACGTCCTTCCGCCACCGCCACCACGCCGCGATACCGCTTCAGCTCCGCTTCGAGCGCCGCCCGCCCCGCGCCTGTGAGCTCGTAATAGATCCGCCGCTCGTCGTCCAACTCCGGATCGACCCGCTTATTGCTTTCCCGGATCAGCCCGGCCTCCATCATCCGCCCCATCGAGCCATACAGCGTCCCCGGACCCATCTTCGCCTTACCCTGCGAGTCCGCCTGCACTTGTTTCATGATCCCGTATCCGTGCCGCTCTCCTGTTGAAAGCGCCAGCAGGATGTGCAGCACTGCGGGAGTCAGCGGAGTTTGCGCCGTGTTCTTCTTCGCCATACTTCAATACTATATCCGTTACGGATATATTGCAAGCCCTTCCGAGTGGAACTCGAAAAACTGCCGTTGGCAAAGTGGTTTTCGCTTGCTCACTTGCCTGCAGTCCCTCAATCAGAACCGCCAAGTTCGGGAAATGCCGTAATCCGCAGTTTCGCCGCGCCATAGGGCACAAGGGTCAGCGTCTCGAGGGCTTCAGCGCTTCTCGTCGGGCTTTGCGGGAGTTCTCCGGCACATCCATTTTCCTCCCGCCACTTAGGAAGTTTTCTTCCTTTAACTTCCAGCCGAATCGGTGCACCCTGCACGGAGAATACCCCCGTGTCCTGCCCGGATCCCTGCAACTTGCTGCTGCGCTCTACGGCACTTTGTTTCGTATCGAGGGCATAATTCCAAGCGGACCCGGGGTGCGCTTCCCAGTCTGACGTCATCCCCCGAGACTTCAGTTTTCGCCACTCCGTTGAAATGTCGAGCGAATAGACGACTGGACCCCGCTCGAGCACGACCGAGTTGTGGTAGCCCCGAGTCAGTGCGGGCTTCATGGGGAAATGAAGCTCCACCCCGTCGCCCGGCTTCCATCTACGGTTAATGACGGCGAAGCTCCCGGCCCGTACCGATTCCACCTTTTTCCCGTTTACTCGCATGCTCGCTGCTCCGGCCCATCCTGGAACGCGGAGGAATAAAGGAAATTCCACTGCAATATCTGGCTGAATTTCTAACAAAATATTTTCATCGAACGGATATTCTGTCTTCTCCTCAATTCTGAGTCGCACCCCGCGTATCCGGGTATTGAGTTCGCATGGAGCATACACAACGGCTGCGAGTCCCTGGTCGGGAGTCGCCATCCACAAATGGGAGGTAAGTTTGGGCCAGCCTTGATGCATATTTGCGGTGCAGCATCCAAAGTTCGGATCCAAACCGAACAAATTTGACTCCGGGCCGTTCGTGGTCCAGGGGCGTTCGGCGAGGCTGCAGCGAATTTGGTTCGGTTGCTGATCATACTGGTGAGCCCACATGTCGTCGGTGAAACTGGCAGGCAGGGCGTTATACGCTATTTTTTCCAGACGATCGCCGAGCGCGGCGTCGCCAAGAATGGCGATGGCTTGCTCAAGCGAGAACATCTCCTCCACCACCGCGCACAGCTCGATCCCTTGCGATGGATTTTTTCCTGCAAGATGTTCGTCAGCGCCGAACATGCCATTGGGAATGCCGTGGTAGCGGTCCAAAGTGGTGAGCTGCTGCTGGACTCCGGCGCGATAAGAATCATCTCCGGAAACCAGCCACCATAAAGCCGAAGACTTGAGAGCCATGGCATTATTCACACCGTGAGTCTGCATGGCCCGCTCTGGTAATCGCGCTCCCTCGCGGACTCCCAGTTCTTTGGCGTTCGTTTTCCTCGTGTACGCAAAGTTTTCAAACTGCGCATGCCAATCGTATCCTTGCTGATGCAAGACTCGGGCAAGACCGAGCAGATCGCCGTCTCCAGTTCGGTTGTACAGCCAAACAAGACTGGCAACTTCGTCCTGCCACCTGTATTTACCCCAGTCAACCAGCGGACGCGTCGGCAGTTCCTTGCGCTGGTAGGAGAAGTACCGGCTAAGCAAGGGCATGACTCGCGGATCCGCGGTCGCTTCGTGGTACTGCGTCAACACTTTCAGCATGACCATGCGCGGCCACCAGTCGTCGTTTCCAGGTGGACCCATCATGCCGCTCGGCTGCTCGTGGTCGAGCGTCCAGTTGAGCCATTTCCCGGCCTTAGCGAGCAACCTCTTGTCTTGCAGCGTAAAAGCGAGGGGCACAAGACCATCCAAAAAATACGGCCCCCTCTCCCAGGATTCTCCCGCTCCGCCCAGCCATCCGCTTTCTGGCCCCAGGTCCGGCCAGAATTCGTCGAGGTGCCCGCTTAACCCCGCTGCTTGAATTTCGAGTTGTTTTAGGAGCCAGCCTTGGGGTCGTATGGAAGTCAGCGGAAGCGGGTAGAAACTGTTTGGTCGTAGAGGTTTTCGGTTGAAAACAATCCCCGTTTTCGGCTCACCCTCACCCGCTGTTGTGGACCCGCGGGCCCCTGAGGCGAAGTTTCCTGCCGAAACAACGGCTGCGCTGATGATTTTGATAAATTCCCGACGACTCGCCAGTGACATGCAACGCTCCTGGAAAAACCAACGAGGGACATTCAATCCGTCTTCATTGACCCGGCAAGTTCCTCGGTATATTCCGCTTCCACATTGTCAAAGAAAACGCCTTGGAACCGCGCAGTCCCTGGTTCCGGGATCTGCAGGCGAATCTTGTGGGTTATGTCGGGCGCGACGCTCGACAAATCGGCATAAAAACCAACGAAAGAAGCACGGTGCTGGCGAACCGAGGAATACGCGCGTTTTAGGTCAACCGGCCTGCCGTCTATCCACATCTTCACTTCCATTTGGTCATCGGGATCTGTGAACTGGACAAACAGGAGCAATCGCTCGGGCACGAGCCATGTCGTTTCGTAGTCCTCTTTTGTCCAAGGTATCGGCCACGACTCCTTCCGTTGCAAAAGCTGTTGCCGGATTCGGGCCGGCACGAGGAACGACCCATCCCAGCGCCCGCTGGCATCCTTCTGCAAAGCAACTTCCTGTGAATGAGTGAACGCCTGGCCTGCAAATCGAATAACGCTTGCGGCGTATCTTCCGCTTTGCTTGAACGCAATCGCTCGCCCGTTAACCCGCAACTCCTTGAGCTGTGAATCGTCGCGCAAGAGCACGCCCACGGTCCCCTCCGTTCCGGGTTCCCCGGCAACATGCCTAAGATCGAGAACGTCGTTCTGCAATTTGGCGCTCGCTGGTCGCGACGGGTCCACAGACACCGCATCGAAAATCGGAATTTCGCCCGAATTCGGGCCCGGCAGGAGTTCAAGAACCATCGCCGACGTGCCGGCTATGGGGAGTGTGACCTCGTCTCCATAGTTCCAAACTCCTGCGCGCGGTTTCCCGACGAGCTTGCCGTCGTTTGGATACATCTCCTTTACTAGAAATTCTTCTCCACTGCGCAGTCCGATGCTCGCGTCGAGACGGAATCGAGCGGTGAGGGCTTTGTAGTTTGGGTTGAACAGGAACAAAAATCCTTTGTCACGAATGATGCTGGCTGTTCCGTCGACCTGACCCATCGCCGGTTGACCGATGATGGTCCGCGTGTTCCGCAGAAACTCTTTGTTGGTCACCGTCCATTGCAGCCAATGCCGAATCCAGGCCTGGTCCGTCGCGGAAAAGTGTTTGAACTCTTCGCGGTCGCGAGCCGGAATCATGTCAAAGACGTGGTTCCATCCTCCGGTGGCAATCGAGGAAAGCACGGAATACTTGAAACCTAGCGCGTCCCAGTCTCTCTGCCGGAAGCCAGTGTAGACGAGTTCGGACTGTTCTGCGGGCTTCCCGGCTCCCTGCGCCGCAAGATTCCGATTGCGGGACGTTTGGTGGGTCATGTACCCGGGAATAATCTCTTGCGGAGCGAACTGATAGTTTCGATACCAATAATTCACAAATCGCGTGCGATCGGCCGAAACTCGATCGAAATGAAGATCGGGGTACGGGGTAAAACTCTCGGGCTGCTCGTCATTCCCTGTTGGATGAGGATAGTTTCCGGCAAGCCATCCCCAGGGCCCATACATCTGGTAGGTCTGGCGTCCATCGATGATGATTTCCGGATCCGCCATTCGCAAGGCCTCGAGCACGCGGCGCCAACCCCACCATTGCGAATAAGAACTGCTCCCCGGCAAGGCCAGAAAGGTGTAATCAAAAGAGTAGCCACTAATTCCCGTTCTCTGCTTGAACACCAATAGCTCGTGTATCAGGAAGTCCTGAAACTCCCGCGAAGCAAGGGTCGCAAAGGAGTTTTTCCGTTCTTTGCTGAGATCGGAAACCAGCCAATGCGGATTCTGGCTAAATGGCAGCGAGGGATATACGTAGGCGAGCAGGCGGACCTTTTTGCTCTTGGCATAGTCGACGATCGCTGTGACGCTCTTCGGAAGGACGCTTTTCGCCGGGTCCCAGGTCCCGGCACGAATCTGTTGTCCCAGTCCGAGCCAGAGCACATGCTCCCAATTCCAGTCGTCCGCGTCGTCGGCAATACGGGACAAGTCGCTGTTGGCAGGGGCGTAAAGAATGTTTTCCAGCCCTAAATTCGCACTGGCTTCAATAATGCGTTTATATTCCGCTTGACCAGCTGCTGTAGCGACGTCGATCTGGTAGTCGTTGATTGTCCATCCCACCTCGACACTGATGGGTTGGACAGGAGGATGGAGCAGGAAATGCCGGACGCAGTCCCGGAAAACTTCCACTTCGCTCGCATCCGCTCCATCGTCGCGCGCAGCGCCGGCATCCTGTTGCCATTCGTAAGTCATCTCGGCGGGTATTCGATGGCCGCTCAGTTGATAAGGTCCGATGATGGCGAGATCGCTTTGCAACGGGCCCCACTGTTTTTTCCATTCCATTTGGGGCTGGTAGGAAACGGCCACTTGCTGTCCCGCGCGACGCACCGCAAGAAATGGGTTTTGCACAATCACCACCAACCCGTGGCTCGCCGTGTCAAAGTGCAGGAATGTCCCAAATTCGCGCGTGGCCAGCCGAGAAATGTCCCGGGAAGGGCCAAACTGTGGGAAATAAGCCTTCGGGGTAAAGGCGCTTTCAATTTTTTCGGCAACTGACACCTTGACCGGCGTAATCTGCTCGACCGAGTATGTGGCAGCGGGCGCGTCTGTGATTTCGATGCGCTTGGTTAGAAAAGCCCAGTCGTTCCTGATTTCATAAAAGACCCGAAACGTGAAGCCACGGCTGGCGAAGTAATAGGCCAGGCCATTTGCTTCGTGTTTGACCAGGGGCACCGGCAAGCTGGAGCTTTCAAATTGTGCTTGATCCACCTGGACCGCGAACTCTTCGCTCGGAAAATGCAGGGACGCGCCCGATTGTCGGTCCGTTATCGAAACCAGCCCTCGCGGCCCTAATTCCGCCGTCAGGTGTTGGTTTTTGAGTTCAAACCTCTGGCCAAAACATGGAGCGGCGTACAGGCAAAGAGCGAAAAGAGTCTTTGCGAGCATTCTTGAACTGCTGTTGACTGACGAGAGTTTTGGCATCCTAGATCCGCACCATACAAAGACTCGACACCCCTGCTGACACAGGAGGGAATGCCCGGGGTGAGGTGGCATTCGCTCCCGTGGGTGCGCTAGGTCAGAATCGTAGAGTGATTCCCAGTTGAAGCCATCGCGGATTGAATTGCGAGTTGGCCCTACCGAAAGTACTGCTCGCTAAATTTCCGTCCATACCCGTTAGATTCGGCCGGTTGAATACATTGAAGAAGTCGAAACGGAACTGCAGATCCAACCGTTCGTAGATTTTCGTGTTCTTGGCCAAACTGACGTCGGTGTTGAAGTAGTTCGGTCCACGAAAGCGGTAGGGTTTCTCATTTCCTTCCGTTCCGAGTGCCGGAGTAGTGAAGTTGCTGGCCGGAAATACCCCGTTCAAAAAGGCACTTCGGCTGGTCTTTTCGGAGTAAGCCGCGACGTCAGGAAAGTCGTAGTTGACGGCGTCACCGTTGTAGTCGCCACTTCCCGGCTGCAGCCCGACCACCTGACCAGTGCCGTCGAGTACCGGCTGGAAAGAGGCGTCGGTAAAAACCGTGAACGGATATCCGGACTGGAAGATCGTAATGTCACTGATCACCCAGCCGCTGGTCGCCGCGCGCGCGAACGCATTTCCCGAATTGCGGCCGGGAATATCGTAGGACAGGGACAGCGAGAAGCGGTTCGGGGCGTCGAAGACCGAAGGGGCATAGTATTGATGAATGTCGGTAAACGTCGGATAGATCTGCGAATCGTCGTTGGAACGCGACCGGGTGTAGGAAGCGTTAAAAAACCCACGCTTGTTGAATTTTCCGCGAACTCCGATAATCAATGCGTTGTACCCGCTTTCGGCACCATTTTCGGCGAAGGTGATTGAGCCAAAACTCGGATTCAGGTGCTGTGGACTGGGATAGTTGGCGATCAGGTCTCCGGCGAAACGATTTATGTTTGTGCCGTAGGAGGTAGCCGTCTGTTGTCCGCTTCCTTCAATCAAGTTTCTCGATTGCGATCCGGAATATCCTGCCGTTACGACGAGTTCATGGAAGATTTTCTTTTCAACGGTCGCCGTGTAGTTGTACGTTACGGGCGAGCCGAGGTTGGTATCCAGGCCTCCAACGTTGAACTGCGCACCAACAATTCCTCCGTGCGAGTCCAGCGCCGATCCAGGAAGAGCCGGATAGGAGAACCCGGCCGGCGTGCTGGCATCAGTCCCCAGTCCGAAAATGGGAGGATTGGCAGAACCACGGAAAAATGTGGGAATTACGAATCCGGGAGGATTTCCCTTCAGTCCGTTTTCGTCATTTCCGAGCGTAGTCCAGTCATGATAGACCCCGAATCCTCCGCGAAGGACCCAATCCGATTTTCCCGTGGGATCCCAGGAGAAACCGACTCTAGGACTGAAGGCCATCAAGGCATGATTGAAGACGTGATCTTGCTGGGTCATGAATCCGTTGGCGATATTGTCGTTCAGAGTTGCTCCAGGACCGAAGTGGAAATTGGCAAGCGTCGTATCAGCCAGGGGATAGGGGTTTCCGTAATCGTCCCAGCGCAGCCCGAAGGTCAGCGTCAAATTCTTTTTCGCTCTCCAGGTATCCTCGGCAAAAAGCCCGTGCGTGATGATGGCATACTGGTACTGACCTTTGGTCGCCTGCCCGGTGAGAACGTCGTAGGCCAGGCCTGACTCGCTGTGAGGATTGTCCTCGACCAGGTCGAGCAGGTTGTCAAAACTAAAGTTAGGCTGATTGTATACGGGCGCGAATAGCGCCAGATCGTCTCCCCGCCGGCCCTCGTAACCAAACTTAAGCGTGTGGCTGCCCCGAACCAGAGTCAGGACATCGCGCCAGTGATAGTTGTGCTGTATGAAGTTTCCTTGCGCGAACCCCACTCCGAATCCCACTCCTTGACCGCTCACGCCCACGCCCGGAACCGTAAAATCCCCGGTCGAATTGGCGATTCCTTGCACTTTGTGGTACCCGAAGATGGCTTCGTTCAAAGTCGTGGGCGAGATGGTATGGGTTTCGTTCACCTGAAGAGAATCGGTAACGAATCTGCTGGTGGTTGAAAACGCCGGCCGCACGCTCGGTCCGCCGGTGTCCAGAGTCGTACGGTAGAAATTTCCGTAGATGCGATCTTTTGCAAAGTACTTGTCGATTCGGGAATTCCATTGCAAACCGTTTCGAAAACTTGACGCGTTGAAAACACCGTTGTCGATCATCGGGGTCGTGCAGGGCAGATTGGCCGTGGCTGCGGTTCCACAAGTCGTCGGAAAGATATCCGCGGCGGTCTTGGCCACACTGGTTACCGTGGCCCCGGAAGGAGCGTAGTTCGTGAGCAGTTCTGTACCGACGGTCGTGGGGAAGTTCTCCTGCGCGAAGGAGGTGAATGCAGCGTCCTCGAACGTCTGCGAAGAAGTACCGGAAGAAGCTGAAGAACGCAGTGGCTCGATGGCAAAGAAAAAGAAAAACTGACGATGGGGGATCACCGGCCCGCCGATCGAACCGGAGAAATTGTTGCTATGGAAAGGAGCGTAGGAGTGCAGGAACTCCGTTCCTGCCCAGAGATTTTGATACGTATAGTAGTCGCTCACATTTCCGTGGAATTGATCGGTCCCGTATTTGCTGGACATGACTGTCTGTACCGAGCTCGCTCGGCCATACTCGACCGAGAACGTGTTCGGCTGAATGGCAATTTCCTGAACCGCATCCGGGTTGGGAGTCAGATTCAGGACGCCAGGACGGATATCGCTAGTCACATCCATGCCGTCAAGGATGTACATGTTTCCGACGCTGCCCCGTCCATTCGCGCTCGCATCCACTTGAGTTTCTGTTGAAAAGTTGTCCGCCGCCGACCCTGGACTTCCTCCGACCAAGCCAAGCCCCGTGACGCCGGGAGCCAGGGTTGCGAGCGCAATCAGGTTGCGGCCCTGAATCGGCAGATTGGCGACCGCTGCGGACTCCAGAGTCAGTTCTGTCCTGGAATCGCTGGTATTTATGGTGGGCGCTTCACCGCTAATTTCCACTTTTTCGCTCACCGAACCGACCGAGAGTTTGACCGGCAGATTCAAGTTCTGCTCGGTCAGCAAGGTTACTGAAACACTGGTCGGCGTGAATCCGCTGGCCGTAACCGCCAGCTTGTATTGTCCGGGAGCCAGACTTACGAAGCGAAAGTTCCCTCCGCCGTCTGTCGTGGTCTGGCTGTTCTCACGGGTGGAAACATTGGTGAGCGTAACGGTCGCCCCGGGCACATCGGCGCCCGAAGGGTCTTGCACGTTCCCGGTAATGTTTCCGCTGAATTGAGCCCTGGTCACCTCCGCTGCCGCCGCTAAAACGCACAGTAACAGGAAGATCTTCAGCCCCTTGCTCCCCATAGCGCGCACCCCTCATTGACTGCCGAATGCCTCAAGTTCTTGAATCGTTGGCATCGGGAGTTTCAATACATCCGAGTTGCGTCAGGTTTACCCGACGCACGGCGCCTGGACAAGAGCCTCTTAAACCACCTGCCTATAGTTCAAATGTACTAGTCGACAGGCGATTGTGAGCGGTAGACTCGACCGACAAGGGGTGAGGATGACCTACGCTCGGGCCGCATCGCGCCGGAAAGTGTCCCGCTGCCGGGCCACCCTGTGCTTCTGCCTGGTCCTGCTCAACGGCCATGGCTGCGGCAGCAACTCCCCTCCGACCATTGCCTTTATTCCGCGAACGTCCGGCACTACGCTGTGGGAAGCTGCTCACGCCGGCGCGGAAGTAGCGGCCCGTTCGATGCAAGTGAAGGTCTATTGGAACGCTCCAACCAGAGAAGATGACGTCCAGGGCCAGATCGCACTCGTCGAGCGCGTGATTGACCGAAAGTACGAGGGAATCGTTCTCGCTCCCGACCAAGCGTTGGCGTTGATCACCCCGGTCCGGCGTGCTCTGAGGAAGGGAATTCCGACGGTGATCATCGGTTCGCCTCTTCCGATTCCCCCCAGCGGCAAATTGAGCTACATCCTCAACGATGAAGAAGAGGGCGGGCAGCTAGCCGCTTCCCGCATTGCCGAACTTCTCCACGGCAGTGGATCGATCGCCGTGCTCGGAATAAACCCGGACATCGCCGGCATCATGACGCGTGCGCGCAGCCTTGAATCCGCGTTGGCCAGGGACTACCCGAAAATCACAATCGTTGTGAAACATATGGGATCTTTCAATGTTCCCCAGGACCAGCAAGTTGCCGAAGAATCGTTGCGTCGAAATCCTGATGTGGACGGGATTGTTGCCCTTACCGGAGCGTCTACACGCGCCGCGTGTACCGCCTTATCACGCAGCCATTCTGGTCGTCATGTGGACCTGGTGGGTTTCGACGCCCCGGACGCAGTCTCGCTTCTCAACGAGCCTTATCTGGACTCAGTGATTATTGAAAACAGTCGGGAGATGGGTCTGCAAGCCATTACCACCATCGCGGCTCAATTGCGTGGCCAACCAGTGAAAGCGGAAGTGAAATTAAAGCCGGTGCTCGTGACCCGGGATAATCTGAACTCGCCTGAAGTCCGTCAAATGATCTCCATGCAATGGAGATCCCTGCAGTGAAGATGCCGCTTCCAGCAAAGCACCGGCTACTCGCTGGATCTTTTTTCTTTCTGGTCCTGCTCGCCTCGGGGCTGGTCATTTTCAGAGTTGTGCAGACCTACGTTATGACCGGTCTGCCTTATACGGATTCTTTTGCCAAAGGCGGGGGAGACGAGTGGAAAGCTCTTGGCGGCACTTGGCAGCTGGTTGACGGGTCGATGCGGAATGACTCGGACGAACGCGGAGCAAAACTGGTCGCCGGATCGAACCGCTGGCGGGATTACTTGCTGGAAGCCGACATCATGCTGCTCGGAAGGGATGGCGACGCCGGCCTCATCGCCCGGTCCAGTGATGAAGAACAAGGCGTTGATTCCTACAGCGGTTATTACGCCGGCTTGCGAAATCTCGATAATACCCTGGTCATTGGTCGCGCCGATCACGGTTGGATCGAAGCGCGCACTGAGCCACTGCTAGAAGGCGTAATTCCCTTTCATTGGTATCATCTGAAAATCATCGTCGTCGGCTGCGAGATGGCCGCCTCGGCTGCCGATCCGGCATTTGGCAAGCGCATTTTCGTGACCATGAGTGAGAAGGATTGTGTGCAGACCGGCCGAATCGGATTGCGATCCTACTCCTCGGGAGGCGCTTGGCGTAATGTGCGCGTTGTGCCCGCGACGCGCGCGATGCTCGAAGACTTCCAGGCGCAGGCCAATACTTCCCCGCCAGAACGGCAGCGTCCCACCAGCAATCCACCCCTTTTGCACTCGGATGACAGTCCGATCGAATCCGAGAGTCAGCCAACCGCAATTTCCATAAATTCCCCCATGGCCCAGCCCATCAGCAGCCTGCGGCTGGTCTCTCGAATTAAACCGGAGATGGCTACCATCCAAGGCGTCGTGGTGCTGACCTCTCCAACACTTTTTGTCCAAGACTCTACGGGCGGAGTGGCCATCCTGCACGCCCAAGGGCCTCCCCTCAAAGTCGGCGATGAAATCGAAGTCACCGGCCGGCCGGAGCCGCTTGATTTCAGTTCCATTCTTCGCGACGGCCGGGTGCGACTGCTCTGGACGCGTACGCCGATTCCCCCTTTGTCGGTGACGGCGTCGCAAGCCGCCACGGGAGCGTTCGACGCGACCTTCGTCGAACTGGAAGGATATCTGGAAAGCAAAAAAGACGGTCCCGGAAACACGATGGTCCTTGACCTTCACAAAGGCGAACAATCCTTCCAAGCGGTCATGAACCGCGGCCGCGGCGATGTCGTATTTCGCAAACTGAAGCAAAATAGTCTCCTCCGGCTGCGTGGTATTTGTGTCGTCAATTCCGAGTACACGCACAATCTCTCGCCCTTTGTGCTGCTCTTGCGTTCCGCAGACGATGTCGATGTGCTCGTCGGCCCACCCTGGTGGACTGCCGGCCATCTTGCTGCGATCGGCGCTGGCTTGTTGATCCTGGTACTTGCCGCCCAAGTGCTGTACAGCCGGGCGGAGCATTGGAGGCTAAGGGCCGTGCTCGAAGAACGAGAACGCCTGGCCCACGAGATGCACGATACGATCGCGCAGAGCTTTGCGGGAATTGGATTCCAGCTGCAGGCGATCCGCAATGACCTTCAAGACACTCACAGCAAGGCCCATCGCCAACTGGATTTGGCCAGCGATCTCGTGCGGCACAGTCACAATGAAGCCCGGCGCAGCATCGCGACCCTTCGTCCCGAGTCTCTTGAATCGATCGGCTTGTTGCCCGCGCTCGATTCCTGTGCACGACGAATGGTCGATGGCGGTTCAGTTGCAGTAGCCATCTCCAGTCATGGCAACTGCCGCCCCATGCCCATTCGCACTACCGATGCGCTTTTTAAAATCGGGCAGGAAGCGATTGCCAACGTTGTAAGGCATGCTTGTCCCACATCATTGAACATTACGCTCCGCTACGAGTCGCATGAGGTGCATCTTGCGGTCGAAGATGACGGGGTTGGCTTCACCGCTGGCGGAGAATTACTCGGATTCGGCATTGGAGGAATGCGCAAGCGCGCCGACAGTATCTCGGCCACGCTCCTGATCAGGAGCATTCTCGGACACGGAACTCGCGTTGAAGTGGCCGCGCCCTTGCCGCCGCAGCTCACTTTTAAAACCTGGCCAGGCTACATCCTGCAATATTTGAAGGAGTATCGATCCAATGCACACAAATGGGGCCGATCCCATCCGTATATTTATCGTCGATGATCACCCGGTCGTCCGTGCGGGACTCACGAGCATGCTGGGCACCCAAGCGGGTCTTCGAGTCATCGGTTCGGCCTGCAGCGGCGAAGAAGCGCTGCAAAAATTGCGGCGTGAAGCCGTCGACGTGGTGCTGCTCGACCTCCGTATGCCCGGAATCAGCGGAATCGAGACGTTGCGAACGCTTGCGCAGGCGCCCTCCTTTCCACGAGTCATCGTGCTCACCAGCTACGAGATGGATGAAGACATCTATCGCGCCGTGCAAGCCGGTGCCCGGGGATACCTGATGAAAGACACACCGCAGCGTGAAATGATCGAAGCCATTGCGTCGGTGCATGCGGGCAAACGGTATATTCCGCGGCATATTGCGGCCCGACTTGCCGACCGTATGATGCGCTCCAATCTGACCGTTCGAGAATTGGAGATACTCGAGATGTTGGCCAAAGGCCGTACCAACAAGGAGATCGGGAATGCCCTGGAGATCAGCGACAACACCGTGCGCAATCATGTGATCAATATCATTGATAAGCTCGGAGTTTCTGACCGCACTGAGGCCGCAACGACCGCCATGCAGCGGGGCATCCTTCCCGCCGAACACTAGAGCGGACGACGAACGATGACCGGCCGATTTTCACGGATGAATTCGGAGTTCTCAACTCCATTACAGCGCTCGCGACTGCTCCGTTTTTGAAAACTTCGGATTGATAGTTCAAATGAACTATTATCGGGAGAGCGTTGCGAGCTAGACTCTCTCCTCGACGGAACCAGGCGCTCGAGGTAGGCGATTGGTCTTGGTTTTAACTATTTATTGAAGGGAACTCTTGCTTGCTATGAACAAGCGGAGCTTTATAAAGCTGTTGTCGGTAATGATTGCAGGTCGCGCGATGCCGATCACTTTTGCGCACCAAACCAACGATAGGCTGAAGAATTGGGCTGGCAATCTTGAATACGGGACCGACCGTCTCGATTCGGCAACCTCTGTCGGACAAGTTCGCGATTACGTCAGAAGCCAACGCAATGTAAAAGTGCTGGGCACGCGGCACTGCTTCAATAGCATCGCGGACAGCACCCACAATCTGCTTTCCCTGCGGTCCCTCGATGAAGTCGTCGAATTGAATCCCAAGGCGGGTACGGTTGCGGTTGCAGCGGGCATTACCTATGGACAGTTGTCGCCCTATCTTCATGCCCATGGCTTTGCTCTGCACAACTTGGCGTCGCTCCCCCATATTTCCGTTGCGGGAGCGTGTAGCACCGCCAGCCACGGGTCAGGTGAAAGGAATGGAAACCTTGCAACGGCCGTATCGGCGCTCGAATTCGTAACCGCTTCCGGCGAATTGCTCGAATACTCGAGGCAACGCGACGGCGAGAAGTTTCTGGGGACCGTCGTCGGCCTCGGTGCAATGGGCGTGATTACCAAAGTAACGCTCGCGATTCAGCCGACTTTTCTGATGCGGCAATACGTTTATGAAAGTCTCCCGCTCAGTGAACTGGTCCGCAACTTCGACGCCATCGAGTCGAGCGCCTACAGCGTGAGTCTTTTTACGGATTGGCAGAAACAACGAATCAACGAGGTGTGGATCAAAAGCCGCCTCGAACCAGGGCGATCGTTTCAGGCGGTGCCCGTGTTTTTTGGCGCGAAACTTGCCAGCAAGAACCTGCACCCCATCGCGGAACTCTCGCCGGAGAACTGTACAGAGCAAATGGGTGTGCCCGGCCCGTGGTATGAGCGATTGCCGCACTTTCGCATGGGCTTTACGCCCAGCGCTGGCAAGGAATTGCAGTCAGAGTACTTTGTACCAAGGCAACACGCGGTCGAAGCCATCCTGGCAATCGAGCGCCTGCGTGATCAAATTGGCCCAACACTGTTGATTTCAGAAATACGGACGATAGCGGCTGATGATCTGTGGCTCAGTCCGTGCTACAAACAGCCCTCGGTAACAATCCACTTTACTTGGAAGCAAGACTGGCCTTCCGTCAAAACGTTGCTGCCGCTCATCGAAAAGGAGCTGGCTCCGTTCAATCCCCGGCCACACTGGGGAAAGCTGTTTACCATGTCACCGGCCACGCTGCGGCCGCGTTACGAGAAACTGCCCGACTTCATCCAGCTGGCCGCGAACCATGACCCGCAGGGCAAATTCCGCAATGAATTCTTGGACAAAAACATTTTTGGCATCTGAATGGCTTTTCGCTGATGACGAACAAAGCCACGGTCCAGAAACCGATCTCCCGCTCCGCTCCATGCGCCTTACCTTGCGGGACGGTTGAACCAGCTCTTCGTGATTCGGAGGTTCCTACGCATGAGACGTACCACGGCTAAAGCGTTTTCTGTAACCAAGCTTGGGTTGTTGATTGGATTTAAACGTCTCGCGGCCGGCGTGCTTTTCACCTCTTCTCTAACAATGGTTTCTCTAGCCAGCGCCCAGCAACGGCCTCCCGCAGCTCCGCTGATTGTTCACGACCCCTATTTCAGCGTCTGGTCCATGGGCGACCGACTTACCGATGGACCCACGCGCCACTGGACGGGAACCGAACAGAAATTCACAGGCGTTGTCCGAATTGATGGAGTGGCTTATCGATTTATGGGTGATTCGCCGGCAGCCATTCCGGCCCTGCGGCAAATCTCACTCGAAGTGAGCCCCACGCACACCAGCTACGATTTTGAAACCTCCGGCATGCATCTAAAATTGACTTTCTTCACTCCCGCTTTTCCGGCGGATCTCGATCTGCTTTCACGCCCTGTCACTTATCTTGACTGGAAAATCTGGAGCGTGGATACACGACGACACAGCGTTTCGCTGCTGCTCGACGTAGACCCGATGATTGCCGTGAACACGGACAACCAACCAGTAACCTGGGGACGCACGCGGTTAGCCGGGCTCACGGTGCTAAGCGTTGGCTCGCGCGACCAGCAGCCTCTGAACCGCGCAGGCGACAATCTGCGAATCGACTGGGGGTACTTTCATCTTGGGGTTCCAGCGGCGGAAAAATATGCCCTGGCCCTGGCGTCCAATATGGTGGAAGTTTTCGCGAAGTCTGGAGTATTGCCGGAAGTTGATGAATTGGATATGCCCCGCGCGCCGCGTGAGGGAGCCGCACACCTCGGGGTCGCGTTTACGGTTGAGTGCGAAAGCAAGGAACCCGTTAGCCGGCACGTTCTAGTCGCGTACACGCAAGACTACGCTATCGAATATATGAACCGAAGGCTTCGCCCGTACTGGATGAGGAATCGGGAGACAGTGCAAGGTCTGCTCGCGCGTGCAGAGTCAGAGTATGTTTCTCTAGAGAGCGCCGGGGTTCGTTTCGATAGGCAACTCAGAGAAGATCTGGAACACGCAGGAGGCACGGGATACGCACAGCTTGCCACACTCGCGTACCGGCAAACCCTTGGTGCCCATGCATTGGTGGCCGACGTTGACGGTTCGCCCATGCTCTTCGCCAAGGAGAATTTCTCAAACGGCGATATCGCCACCGTAGACGTGCTCTACCCATCGGCTCCCTTCTTCTTGCTCTTCAATCCAACACTGCTTGAGGCCCAGCTGCGGCCTGTGCTGGATTACGCTCGCTTGCCGCGCTGGAAGTTCTCATTTGCGCCGCATGACTTGGGAAAATATCCTTTGGCCAACGGTCAGGACTACGGCGGAGGCGAGCTCACAGAGGAAGACCAGATGCCGGTTGAAGAAAGCGCGAACCTCCTAATTCTGGGCGCAGCACTTGGCCAAGCACAGGGAAATTGGCACCTGGCCGAGCACTACTGGCCGGAGTTTACCAAGTGGGCTGAGTATCTGCGTACCCGGGGATTTGATCCGGAAAATCAACTCTGCACGGACGATTTCGCCGGTCACCTGGCTCACAACACGAATCTTTCCATTAAGGCGATCGAGGCGCTGGGCGCGTATTCGCTCATGGCCAGGGGAATCGACAAACCGCAGGTCGCACAAGAATATTTTGATATAGCGCGAACCATGGCGGCAAAGTGGGAGCGCGCCGCAAACGACGGTGACCACTACAAGCTGGCTTTTGACCGTCCGGGTACATGGAGCCAGAAGTACAACTTGGTTTGGGATCAACTGCTGGGCCTCCGCCTCTTCCCGCCACGAATTGCATCGACAGAGCTTTCCTACTACGCAAAACATGTGAACCTGTATGGTCTGCCTCTCGATAGTCGGGCCAACTATACCAAACTCGATTGGGAACTCTGGACTGCGACTCTGTCGCAAGACCCGGCAACCTTCAAAGTCCTGCTCGAGCCAGTCGCTAAATGGCTGAACGAGGGACCCACACGCGTACCTCTCACCGACTGGTACAACACCAAGGGTGGTAAACAAGAATCATTTCAGGCCAGATCGGTCGTTGGTGGAGTCTACGTGAAGATGCTCGCTGACCCGCAGCTAGCCCAGCGATGGAGAAACTTTTCCGCCAGTGCGACGGGTGACAAGCTCATCAAGCAAAGTAGCGCGCCTCTTGATTCTGACGTTTTGCCACTACTTCGCTTGGCCTGCATACCCGCTGGAGATGTAATTCAATTACTTCATGAAAAGTCTCACTGTATGATTGCCCGAAGCATTGGTGGCGGACATTGAGGCCGAATCGCGCGGACGGAAGATTTCGAAGTCGGATGTAGTTCGCGAACGGCTCGAGCATGCGCCCGGCAAGCGGCGCCGCGCAGCCTCCTTCACTCCAATCGCAGACCTTATCGGATCGGTGGATGGACTACCTGTCGACCTCCCTGCGCGGAAGAAGAAATATTTGCAAGCCACCGGTTCTGGCCACAGTTCGTTGCCACGGCCGGACACCTGCCGGAATTGACTAGACATCTGACTAGCCATATAATGGCACTCCTAGGAAGGTTTCATGACCAAATGGCAACTACACGAAGCCAAGGCGCGTTTCAGCGAGCTGATCGATGACACGCTCGAGAAGGGGCCGCAAGTCGTGACCCGTCGGGGAATTGATACCGCGGTTGTCGTTTCAATTGACGAATGGCATAAGTTAAAAGACAAAAACCGCTTGACCTGGAAGGATGTACTTTTGGGCGAAGGCCCGCGATTCGAAATCCCGCCCCCCAAACGCGGCACGGTCAAATCGCGCAAGCCTGTGGTATTCGATTGATCCGCTTCCTGATCGACACGAATGTGGTGTCTGAATTGCGCAAGCCCAAGCCCCACGGCGCGGCAGTCGCTTGGTTGCATAGTCTTGAATTGGGCCAAGCGTTCTTCTCGGCAGTAACCTTCGGGGAAATTCAAAGGGGTGTAGAACTCACGCGTCGACAGGACCCTGTAAAGGCGAACGAAATCGAGGCTTGGGCGACACAGTTGGAACGCACTTCCCAAGTCTTGTCGATGGATGCCGCGTGTTTTCGAGAGTATGCCCGCTTAATGCATCACCGTTCCGATACCCTAGGTGAGGACGCCATGATGGCCGCCACGGCGCGAGTTCATGGCCTTACCGTGTCCACTCGGAACGAACGTGATTTCGCGCACTTCGACGTGGCCGTACTGAATCCCTTCAAACACAGAGTGCTGTAGTCGTCGCTCATGGGTGGAGGACTAGCCGAGCCGAGGCCAACTGGACCGTGTGCTGGACCGGAATTGGATGTTTGGATGCATACTTCAGCAGTTTACTTTTGGTCCGTCGCTTTCAGGTTCAGCTCGTCAAGCACCACGGGCAATCCTTCCTGCCGCTGCAAATAAATCCAGTCCAAAAGCGCCTTCCCGGGTTCCGCAATCATGTACGAGCCATGCCGGGTCCGTTTTTCCTGGAAGCCCCAGTACAAATATTCTCCTAAATTGCGATAGGCAAGGTGAACGCTCGGCGTCCGAAATTTTCGAGGAAAGCCGGTGGTGACGCACGTCAGGCTGGACGGACTCTGCGTCGATATCCCCCGCTCCACCAGCGCTGACTCGAGGGAAATATAGGCGTTCGGCCGCAAGACGCCGACAAGCTCCTGCGGGGAAAAATCATAAGCCAGCTTGTTGATATAGATCTTGTTGGAGACGCGCTCAACCAGTTCTCGTCGTTCTTGCCGTCGAAGCGCGTTCCCGACAGAAGATTCCACATATTGCAAAATATGCGATGCAATCGCATTCTATGCGCATGTAGATATCGCGAGATCTAGAACCTGGTCTGCAAGGATCACAGGCTTACATTGCGGACCATCTTGATGCCGATGATGTTAAACAAGTCGCTAGTTTGCTAAGAACGCGAAAAAAAATCCTAACAATTGAGTCAGAACCTTCCGCTTGGCAGAGACTTGTGATCAACTCTTGGCTAACGCTTACCAAACAAATGCCCTCGCTACAATAAAGGCGGGACAGCCCCGGCTTCCCGGCGCTTCCCGCCTGTACATCAATTCGAATCGCCGCTCGAATCAGCCTTTGGCCGCTGAAGCGGCCTGACCGCGCATCTGTTGCATGAATTGCCGCATCGCGGCAATTTGACCTGGGTTGCGGTGTTCCGACCACGCCTCATAGCGCTTCGCCGCCACTTCGAGGTGCGCAAGGATCTGCTTGTTGACAAATCGCTCGCGAAACGTCGGAATGACGGGTTTAACTGCTTCCCACACTCCGAAGAACTCGCCGCTGGTCTCAAAGAAGAGATCCTCGTGCAGTAGTCCGTAGTTGAGCAACGCACAGGCTTGCTCCCAGTACCCTATCACCATCCCAACATACGCTCCGGTTTCGCTTCCCATCGGCGCGATCCGCATGGCGTCGTCGATATTATTCACGATGTAGTTCTTGCCGAACCAGTCGCGTGCCTGGCGTAATTTGGCTTCTCTCCGCTGGTCGTAGACTTGAAGGTGAAGTTGCGCTTGTTCATGCGTCGGTTTTGATCCCATGATGCTTTCTCCTTTTCCTCGGATTGATATTTCTGAACCGCGGTGCCCGCAATTTCCAGTCTCGGTTTCGCCCCACCTTCGCACGACGATGGACCTTCGCGACTTCCGTGGGGCCAAACCCTCCACATCTTATCGTCGTTTAACGCAGCTCGGAATCGACAATTTGGTTTACCTGCACAATCCGACTCTTCGAAGGTTACCAAAGCACCTTTACAGTTTCGTGACAGCCAACCCTTAGGGAAAGCCGAACGCTTGCCCGGTACTCCTGGCGCTTAGTCAAAATTTGCTATCGATCTGACGGAGACGGTCCGGAAGGCACCGGGCCAGTCGCGGGTCTGCATTCTTCGGAGCAAAAACTGAACGCGATCACCGGTTTAAATGTTCTGCATCTGCGTGCCGCGTATTTCATGGAGAACAATCTGGCGGCGATCGACATGATTCAAGGGACGGGAGTGATCGGATGCTCAGAAACCTGGTTCGACGAGAGGAACGTATCAAAATTGCAGTTAAGGTGACGACAAAGCAGCGGAGAAGCCCTCTCCTGACGACTTGATGAAATCCACAGCACTGGTGGCAGGCTGGCCGTTGGTCGCCCAGTGGCCTTCGAGCTGCAAGCCGTCTGGCGACAAGGCGCCCGAGAATGTGACTTGGTTACCGAACCACTTAGACGCAATCAAGCAGATGGAATCAAACTTTACGTCCTGAACATCGAACTCCCGTCCATATTCGTTTTGCATCGGCGCGTTGATGACGCGCGGCGATTTTGAGTCCTGCCAGGCAACGAGTGTGCCATCGCTCTCTTCGGCGACGTGGATGCATGTAGCCGAGTACGGAACACGACGGGAAGCATCCAGATGTAAGAACCAGTCACCATCAAACCGATTTTGAGATTTCGCCAGAGCCCCCGGACGCCGCAGCCGGACCTGCTTCAGTGTCCCGCCGCGATTGAACGTTCCACTCCAACTCTGTTGCGCCGGGTCAAATACGAGATCAAGGTCAAGCGCCACGTCTCCGACCGCTACGGGCTGAAACTTCAGCCGCAGCCGTTTGCCGTCCCAAGTGGCATCGCGTCCTTCATTGGCAGTAAACCAGCCTTCTTTTGTTGCGCCGGCTTCACGGCGGTAGACCTTGATTTGAAGCAGCGTCAAGTATTCAGCGGACTGACGCAACTCGGTCCTCGCCCAAAGGAGAACGCCGTCGGTCACGCCTGACTTTGGGTCGCGGGTTTCCCAAGGTCCCGCGAACGACTCCGGGTGTGTTACCGCTATTTCCGACTGTTCCTTCTGCCTCTTCTCCTCCTCCAGATCACGGACCTGGTAATCCGGGGGCGACTGAAAGAGAGCAGGGTCGGGGTCGCCGCGGACTATGCTGACGAGCTCCATCGCGTCGTCCGCGCCTTCGGCCGGGTCATGGTGGAGCTTGAGTAGAGTGAGGCGCATCTCGTAGGAAGTCCAGGAATCATCGGTCACCGTCAACGGCTGGTCGTTGTGAATAGCTCCGGCAGGGATGAAAGTGGACACACGACAGCCATGCGTCAGAATCCCTTGAATTGTGCGCTCGCCTAAGCCATCGATTTTTTGGATTTCACCATTGGGATAAGTGCGCGTCGCCCCCTTCTCTCGCTGGCAGGCGTCTAGCACTGGCGGTTTTGCTCCTCCAGGGCGTAGTGCGCTCTTTAAAACAGTTTTCGAATTGGGGTTGGTCTCCGTTTCATCGTTCCATTGCATAACGGTCATGGCAAGGGGATCGGAAATGGAAACGGTGTGCGGCGTAAACGAATAGCTACCGTCGGTCGCTTTGATTTTCTGGGATGGCAGTTGCTCGTAGAAAACGCGGCCCTCGGAATCCCGCGCGAGGACACTGCGCGATTCCTGAACAGTCTGCTTGCCACCCGGCTGGGTCTTGGTCTTTAGCGACGATTTGACTTCCGCGTGAAATGGCTGCCCTGTAATGGCGGGATAGGCCGAGACACTCTGCGCAAGTACCGGGCTTTCTGCCGCGATAAGAACCAACAACGCGGTGAGGAAACACTGGATCACTGCCCCGTACCCTAACCGTTGGACGCGGAATGACTGGACCTGGTTGGAAGCAAATCGCGAGAATGCAAATTCACAAGCGATTGAATTCACAGGAATTGGCTCCCCGGGCTAGATTCGAACTAGAAACCCTTCGGTTAACAGCCATGAACCCAATTTAATCACAGGTTGCCGGAGCCGAGATCGCCGCTGACCAGCGAGCCAATATGATGCCTCGTGCGCATTCGCCCCAGAGGGGACCAGCGCCTTGCGAAGGCGTTCGCGGCCATCTGTGCGCCATCGATCTTTTGTCTGAAAAATTGAAATGATAGTTACGGCTAAGACCACGCAGATCGAAATAACCCCACCGATGAGACCGAGGTCGTCCATTCACGCCCTCCCATCCAAGAAGGTCTGTCAGACACCTTACTCAGGTGGTTTGATTGCCGGACTGGCTTGTTCGATGCTGCCCTTGACCAGTTCGGTCTTCACTTCCGACTTCTGCCCCGCCAGCAGATTGACTTCCGTTTCAAAGCTCCGGTAGCCTGGCAGTTCAACCTTAATTCGATGTTTTCCAGGGCTGATCAATAGGAAATGAATCGCACCACCTAACTCGCTGGCATGACCGACGTAATTGTCATCGAGAAATACGGCCGCGCGTCCCGGTTGAACAGTTACCTTCAATTTAGCTGTGACATCGGGACCGCGCGCCCCGGCCATCAGGTGCATGACAACTCGTACTGTCTGCGTTTGCCCGGGCTCGACCACAATTTTTTGCAGAAAATCTCCGTACCCCGATTGGCGCACCGCGATTTGGTGTTCACCCGGCAACAAGAAGACCTTCTTATCTCCCTTTAACTCCTTTAGGTATCCTACATATCCGCCGTCGACCCAAACACCCGAATCTCTTTCCACTTTCGTGGCACCCTCAAACCGCACTTCTCCCATGACCTTGTTGTTCTGCGAAAATGCTTGAGGAGCCACAAAGAACATACAAAGAATTGCGAACGGGACAGTGGCGAGTTTGGATCTCAAAATTGAGTACATCGTTCCCCCCTAGTGAGTGCTCAGCGCGTATTTATCCTTCATCTTGCTCTCATGCAAATCTCTGCCAGCGCTCGAATATGTTCTTCGCCGAATCGAGAGCACGTGTCTCTTCAACCTCTCTCCTCTCACTGACGGTGTCTGCGTGGCGTACTCTTATTGAGCTACGCCCGGCTTAATGCACGATCGATCCTACTGATCGTGGAAACCAAGATAGCGGAAGGGCCAGAGAGTACGCAGCTCGCTGAATCCAGCAGCGACAATCTCATCAGGATCATCATAGGTTTGTTTTCGACTGCCGTCATTGGGCACTATCCCAGAAAATTTTCTAAGGTTGTGGCTAGCCTGGGAGAGGGCGTTTTTCAACCTCGCAGTTAAGGGGAGCAATTCTCATTCCAAATTCTGACCGGGATTTCGATTCCCTTAAACCCTCGTTATTCAGGGTCTTACACCCGGTAGTTGTGCTGCCAGATGAAATTGTGGAATCTGCTCGTATAGAAATTCTTCCATATCGCCCTCTCATCTGTGCAGAAGCCACAAACGGTCAGGAAGCTATAGAACGAACGGTCGAACTACAACCCGATCTCATCATTTTGGATGTTACGATGCCGGTCCCTAGCTGCCTGCAAACTGGCTCGACAACTCCGCAAGCTTTCTCCACAGACCAAGATTCTGATTTTCTCAATGCATGATTCCCCCAGCTCGCTAGTGAAGCTATTTCGCGTGGGAACTGATGCCTACTTCATCAAGACTGAACCGCAGAGAAAATTGCTCGATACCATTGCGGCCCTCTTAGATCGTGCCGAACGATAGACAGTAGAACCTAGCTCCCAATTGGCGCGGTGGTCTCAATGGGTCCGGTCATTCTCCCGTGACGTGCAGTCGCATGCTTCGGCTCCTATTGACGCTCTATATGTGGATCAATACCATTCCTATAGAAAATCGTTTAGTCGGAGAGGTCATCTCCCACCCTGGCGCCGGTATGACAAATGTTCCAGCACTCACTTCGGACGAAACGAATCCCTCAGCCTGAAGTTGCTGAAATGCTGCCACGACTGTACCCCGGGCAAGATCGCACTCCGTACGCGGAGTTCTTTGGCTTTTGCAGTTCTAACTAAAAACGAGACCCTGAACGTCTGAATTAGCGGGGTGCCGTACAGGGAGCTTGTAAGTGACTGAAAGAGAAGGAAGATTTGGCTCCCCGGGCTAGATTCGAACTAGCAACCCTTCGGGTAATTTGCCGGAGCGGGAGTTTTCCGAGGAGAATCAGCAAATTGCGATGAAACGCGAGCGTCAACTTCTCCTATTTATTCCCCTCTTGTTCGCAGATTCTCACCAATTTGCCGCGGCTACCGTGACAGTAGCGTCACAGCCAGCCCCGGGAAACGACCGAAAGGCTCGTAATGTTGGCAGCCAGCATGCAGTCATCAGCGCAACTCGCACGAGAATGATGTTGGATTCGAGGGAATTCATGGCTTGCCCACCCGCGTAATTGTCCCAACTAGCCCCGCGAGATTCAATGTCGCAGGAAGCTTGGGACCGCCAGCAACCTCTTTTAGGGAAATCTTCTTGGGCTCTGGAACTGCTTGCATTGCCTTCACAATTTTGCGGGCTTTGTTTGTTTTTTCTTGAACACGCTTAGCAGTGTCGAGCGCATTTTTCTCTAGAGCTTGAAATAGCTTGGGGATCGAATCTATTGCTCTGAGACGCATTTCTCTCGGCGCATCATTGAAGTGCCATGGCCCATCCCCACCGCCAGTATAATTCTTTTGGTCCTCCCATATCCGCCGCAAGCCGATGCCCCACCTCCAAGCTATAATCCACTTTCGCCAAACGCTCGCGCCGATCGTGGCGACGCGCTGGCCACCTTTAGGAGGAGCTCCATGAAAAACATTCTCGTCGTGCTCGCGCTGGCAATGGTCACGTCGCCCGTACGCGCGGCCAACGCTGTGACACCCGGCCAGTTCGTGATCGAGCCGGCCACGCTGATTTGCCTCGGCTTCGAGTGGGACATCACCGGCGATGAGAATCGCAATGCGACCGTGGAGGTCTGGTATCGCGTCTCAGGCCAGACCGCATGGACGGAGGGCATGCCGCTGCTCCGGATGGGCGGCGAGCGGATTATGCGCGCGCCATATACCGTGCCGGACCGTTTCGCCGGAAGCATCATCGATCTTCAGCCGGATACGGAATACGAGGTCCGTTTGACGATGAAGGATTCGGATGGTGTGGCAGGAACGGCGGTCCAGAACGTCCAGGTGCACACGCGGGCGGAGCCGAAGGCCGCGGCTGGCGGCCGAACGATCCACGTCTATCCACTGACATGGCCGGCGAATCGACCGAAGGAGAATCCGAACGTGACGGGTCTCATGGCGGCGTACAACGGCTATGTCGGCACAGGTGACTGGAACGTCGTCGCGCTCCACAAAGCGGAGCCTGGCGACACCTTTCTCGTCCATGCCGGTTTGTACAAGGGCGATCGGCACAACTACGTCGATCCGTACGGGCTGACGTTCGACGGTACGTATTTGCTGACGGCGAAGGGCACCGCTGAGAGGCCGATTGTGATCAAATCGGCGGGCGACGGCGAGGTGGTCTTCGACGGTGACGGCGCGTTCAGATTGTTCGATGTGATGGGCTCGACGTACCACATCTTCGAGGGCATGACCTTTCGCAACACTGAAGTGGCATTCTGGGCCGGTGTCAAGGATGTCGCGGGTGCCGAAGGGCTCGCCGTCAAGAACTGCCGGTTCGAGAGCGTCGGGATCGGCATTGAAGCCCAGTTTGCGGGATCGACAGGCTTCTATCTCGCGGACAACGTCTTCATCGGGCGCGACGATCACTACCGCACGCTGGGCTGGGCGAATCCCGGCCTCTACGGCGCGCATTCGATCAACAGCTACTACGCGATCAAGGTCTACGGGTCGGGCCACACGATCGCGCACAACGCCGTGGCATTCTTCCATGACGGCATCACGATTTCGACGCATGGCATTCCGGATCCCGATCGCAAGCACTGGGCGGTGGCGATCGACATCTACAACAATGACATCTACGTCACTGGCGACGATTTCATCGAAGGTGACGGCGGCGTCCACAACATCCGCATCATGCGCAACCGCGGCGTCAACGCCGCACACACTGCTCTGAGCGCACAGCCGATTTTCGGCGGCCCCGCGTACTACATCCGCAACGTTGTCTACAACACGCCGGTCGCGCTAAAGTTTAGCAATCCGGCGGGGGTGATTGTGTATCACAACACGATCGTCGCCGAGGACAGCACGAACGAGCAGGTGTCAAACGCGCACTTCGCGAACAACCTGTTTCTCGGAACCGATCGACAGAACGGCATTGCGTCGCTCGGCGGATCGACGACGTACTCGACCTACGACTACGACGGATTCCGTCCGAACAAGGGCGTCGAGCAGAACTACACCTGGATTGGCGCCAAGCCGCCTGCCCTTGCTGACTACGCGCAAGCGCAGCCGCAGCGATTCAAGACGCTGGCGGAGCTGGCGGTGGCCACCGGCCAGGAAACCCACGGCATCGAGGTCGACTACGACATCTTCGAAAGCCTTCAACCGCCGAACCCGCCACCGAATGCCGGCACCTACGGCAAGCCGTACGAGGCCGCCGATCTGAATTTCACATTGAAGGCGGACAGTAAAGCCGTTGATGCAGGCGTGAAGATTCCTAACGTCAACGAAGGCTTCACGGGCCGAGCTCCGGACCTTGGAGCGTATGAACGTGGGCAGCCGCAGCCGGTGTACGGACCGCGCGGATCGACAGACACAAGGCCGTCTTATAGGTAAGGAAGTCGCGAGCACACCGATCGACTGCAAATAATTACATCGTCTCCCGAACTCATATCCGAGAACTCGACATCCTCCGTCACTATCAGTGGGCTGAACTGCAAACTGAAATAGGTTTTGCCAGTGAACCGGATTCCAATGTAGAAGAGACCTTCCTCGTGGTTGATCCTGGAGCAATCGCGCACCGTGGGACCTGGAAAAATTCTGGCTAGGTCACGCAAACAAAGGCGTCTTTGACAGGTATTCTGAGCAGTTGAAGGAAGATTTGGAGTGGAGAAAATTTGAGGCAGGCCGTATGGGTCTCGGTTTTTCTTTGGCTCAAAAAGTCTTAGTTGGGCAACTTGGGCAACCAGAGACGAACAAAACACAAAGTAGAAAAGCTGTCTAAGTGATTGAGGGACCGAGATTAAGTTGGCTCCCCGGGCTAGATTCGAACTAGCAACCCTTCGGTTAACAGCCGAATGCTCTACCATTGAGCTACCGGGGAACCGTGCAATGCGTTTGTTTTCATTGTAATACAGTGTGCGAAATCAAGCTACTTCGAGTGTGGGTCCAACATGGGGCCAACATCGTGATTTTTTCGAATTGCTCGATGCAATGGTCACGTGCGCTGGCTGACTCTCAAGGACTTATTCTAAGAGTTTCTTGTGGATTCCAAAGAGCATTCGGCATCGCACCGAATACTCTTTTTTCTATGAAAATGTGGTACTGCCGATTGACCGCATCTCACACAGATGACGGACATACCGTAGTAGTTGGGATCTCGGAGAAATAGCTAACAGACCTTAAGGTCCAAACGATCGGAGCACGAGCTCCGTTCAGCAGCTTCACTCTTCAAACCGGCCGCGAAGAGAGCCGGCAGTTGTCTTCACAGGCTGTAATACCCCGAACGGAACCTACAACCTAGGTTGGTCTACACTGGCCGAATTTCCGGTCCCTATCCGCTTTCCGCCTTGTGCTCAAAACGAGTGTCGCCGCGACTGGGTCCGCGCTGACGCGTCCGTTTTCGGACGGTAATTTTGGATATTGAACACGGCTTCCTGTGGTACTACCACATAAGACTCTGAAAACACAGAGACCCGCAATGGAACCAGACATGCACTTCTGATGGGGCGATGAATGTTTTCAAGCTCAACGAGGAGGTGTGAAACGTGCGTCTGAAATATATTGCCGCAGGGTTGATTGCAGTTGGCTGTCTGACGGCGGTGGCCGAAGGGCAGAAGAGTTTCTGGGACAGTCCGCAGGCGTACCTGGGACAGACGCGCCCATCGGACACGCCGCAGATTTTTGCGCGTGATCTGCTGACTGAGCCGGGGACGATTGCGATGGACCACATTGCCTTCTCGCGAGACGGACGAGAGATTTATTACCTGCAGAGTGACCGGTGGGGGAGCTTGGCGAATGCAAAGATCAAGGCCTTCCGGTACGACGGCCATCGCTGGGCCGGACCGACGGTGTTGAACGAACACTTGTTTGCTGTTGTGATGGCGCCAGACGACAGTGAGATGTATTTTGAGGACGACGACCCGAAGCATGTGTGGCGCTCGGAGCGGACCAAAGATGGCTGGACCGTGCCGGTAGTGGCTTACGAGGAGCCTTTCGGCATGTATGGGTTTACGCCGACGAAGAGCGGCACCATCTATATCTCAAGCGAGAGCGACGCCGAGGACAGGAAGGCCGGGATAACAAATTCGTTTTCGACGCTGAATATCTCCGCGGCTGGCCCGCAGGTGAAGAGCCTTGGCGTGCCGCTGAACGAGTTGGGCGTGAACAGCGATTTCTTTATCGCCCCGGATGAGTCGTACATGATTGTCAGTGCGAAAGAGACAAAGACGTTCGAGTGCGAGCTCTACATCTCTTTTCGCAGGTCCGATTCCACTTGGACTACGTCGGTAAGCCTTGGACCAAAGATCAACGATGGCCTGGCGCATCGATGGGCTGCGTATGTCACGCCGGACGGCAAGTATCTCTTCTACACGCGAGGCACCAGCGCAAAGGACTCTGCAATCTATTGGGTACGGTTCGACAAGCTGCTGGGGAGATTGAGGCCGAAGCAGTGAGACTATGACTGACCGCAGACGCGATTGATCCATCTGTAAGCCTGTGCACGAAGTATGTTGTGCGGTTGGTGAATTGAATTACCTCGACAACGCTATTGTCCCGGGAGGGATATCGGACGTGGAAAAGTCAATTTGTGCTTATGCTTTGGCGTTATTGTCTCTTGTGCTTTCCCCTCTAGCACTACCCGGGCAGAACCTTGCTCCTCCTCCTCCTCCAGAGTCGCTGAAGAATGATCGATTCCAAGCCACTCGTGACCTCCATAGTCGCCCTTCGGTACGAATGATCCACCGGGTAAGCACCAAAGCTTCGTTTAGAGCTACGCCAAGTACTTGTGTGACTTTCCCGTGATTTTG
Source organism: Saccharimonadales bacterium (SeqCode) (assembly GCA_035317965.1). Classification (GTDB taxonomy): domain Bacteria; phylum Acidobacteriota; class Terriglobia; order Acidiferrales; family UBA7541; genus Acidiferrum. Next base: position 98,510 of record DATHFT010000167.1, read on the forward strand.
TCCGCCGCCGGGCGGCTTCGTTCTCACGGGCAACCACAAAGTTATTAACTCGCCTGGCGGGCGGTACGTTCTTCGAAATCTGGATAGTATGGTCCGACAAGTGCCCGGCAAAATACCGCCAACGCAGTCGAATCGCAGACGATAGCCTGCCATTTTTCAGAAAGTACACTCGATGAATTCACATTCAACAGGGGCCATCCGGCCACGAGGGATCAATGGGTGATCGAGGAATTGTGAGCAGCAGCCGCGAATGAAAATCCTGCGCCGACGGATTGCGGCAGCCACCACATTTTTCGGACAAACGAATTCCGGCTCGTCATCATGCGCTTGCCCAGATAATCCATCACCGCAGGACTCACTTGCGTCGCAACATACAACGCTCCTGAATGCGCAAACGGGCGCAGCAGGGGATTTTGTTCGGTTCCATAGTTTCCAGAAAGTACCCGGCGGGTCGACCACGCATCGAATACGGCAGCTGTGTGGCCGGTGGCGACAAGTCCATACCAAATCTTCCTCTGCTTCGGTGATTCGGAATAGCGATTCGTCGCGGCACGCAGCGGCATTCCAGGCATAAATGCGGGCCGCGCAGGATCCGGTTCTGCCGCCAGCTCGGCATCGGTCCTAACCTTGGCGTTGGGTGCCGCGACCCATGCTGGTTTTGCTGCCAGTGAGTCCGACGGGAGGAGCGGAGAATCCATGTTGCGGTTTTCTGCAACAAGTCCAGGCGTTTCGGAAATAGTTTTTTGTGTGTCTCCGTTCTGCGGAAAGGAGCACAACAGGAGCAGCGCTGCGAAAACCATGAACCACCTCAGTGGCCGCGAGCTTCGTGAATCCGTACTGCCTGCGGCGCGTCCGGTGGGGATAGACGAGCAGCTCGCAACTAGAGCCAGTATGCTGGTCTCACGGTCAGGTGTCACTGGCCCGTCGGTCACATGACCGGTGGTACTCGTTCTTAATCTTCCGTTTTTTTTTCCTAGGACCTGCGTACTACCGCTTTTCCTGGTACGCCCTCACCCGGGACTCCGCCTGCATGCTTGATCGTCTCTTTTCCATTGCCCGGCTATTTTTTCAATGATTTTCACAAGGCAAACAAGCCCAACGGCGGATATGACTCTGCTATAATCACGCGCATTAGCGTGGCCCGGCAGTAGCAAAACATTGCTGTGCTACGAACATAAAAACGAATGGCGCCCAACGAATCCAGCTCCGCAAAACGTGCACCCTCGACGCAAAGCGGCCCGCAACCGCCCCGTTTCATCGTGATCGAAGGCCCTTTACGCGTTGGAAAAACCACACTGGCGCGCGTTCTTGCCGAACGCCTGCACGCCCGTCGCATCTACGATTGCGAAGACAATCCCTTCCTTGCCGACTTCTACAAAGAAAAACCCGGTTCCGCTCTGCGTGCCCAAATGTATTTTCTGATGGAGCGGCAAAAACGCGTTCGCGAAGCGCTGGCCGTCGAAGCGCCCGCCCCCCTGCTCTCCGATTTCTTGATGGAGAAGGATCGCATCTTTGCCAATCTCAATCTCGATGACGAAGAACTAAAACTCTACGAGCGCTACTACGAAGCATTGACTGCCGATATTCCCGCGCCAGACCTGGTCATTTATTTGCAGGCCAAGCCGGAAGTCCTCCGCTCGCGAATCGTAAAAAAAGCGTCCAAGGACGAAACGCAGATTTCGCAGGAATACATCGAAGAAGTGGCAGCGGCGTATGAGCATTTCTTTTACCGCTATGCCAAGTCGGACCTGCTCGTAATCAATACTTCCGACATCGATTTTGTCGAACGCAGCGAAGACCTGCAGCAACTCCTCCGCCGTCTGCAGGATCCCGTCAAAGGCACGCAGTATTTTCTGCCTCTCGGCGCTTCCGAGTAGTCTGCGCGAGCCTTTGGCTGCGCCTCCGTCCGGAACATGCTCGCAACTTGCTTTACGATCCGGTCCGGCGCAGCTGTTCCAGATAAGCTTCAAGATGCCGCCGCGCCGTTTGCAGTGGTTCATCGCTACGATTGAGCCTGCCGACCATCAAAGCGCCTTCGAGTGTTCCCACGAGCAAAGTGGCTAGTTTTTCCGGCTCTACGTCCGGCTTGATTTCCGAGCGGGCAATTCCCTGCTCGGCAAACGTACGAAGACGGTCAAGCCACTGCTTCATCGCTTTGCGCGCTCTGGCGCGCAGAATCGCGTTGCCGTCGTCTGAGTCGATAGCCGTATTCAGCAACGGACACCCACCGGGAATCAGGCCTTCCCGCTTGTCCACAAAATTGCGGACCATCTGTTTCAACCGGTCGAGGGAGTTGGGGCTTTCCTCGACCCCGGCCTGGCGAACTTTCACAGCAGTCTGCCACGCATGGTCAAACGCGGCCCCCGCCAATTCTTCCTTGCTGGCAAAGTGGCGGTACAGCCCCCCCTTTTGCAGTCCGGTGGCTTCCATCAGGTCGGAAAGCGCGGTTCCTTCATAGCCTTTGCGGTTGAACAGTTCCGCTGCCTTTTCGACGATCTCCTGCCTGGTTCGCTGGCCCTTGCGCATGGCAGCGCCTCCGCTACGTTCCAATAAAAGACCGTTTGGTCTCAACTGAGAGCTTAGCATATATTTAATGAGACCGTTCGGTCTCTTTTTGCATCCAATTCGCCGGGAGCCCTCGTGAACGCCGCCGCAGCCACCACATTCCCCGCCATCGCGTCCGCCCGGCAAGCCAGCAACCCGTGGGTGATCGCTGTGGTGGTCACGCTGGCGACCTTCATGGAATTGCTGGACACGGCCATTGCCAACGTCGCGCTTCCGCACATCGCCGGCGGCTTGGCTGTCAGCTACGATGAAAGCACCTGGGTTCTCACCAGCTATCTGGTCTCGAACGCCGTCGTCCTGCCGCTCTCTGCCTGGCTGAGCCGTGTCTTTGGACGGAAACGCTACTACATGATTTGCGTAATGCTTTTCACGATCAGCTCCCTGCTCTGCGGGCTGGCTCCGAGCTTGGGGCTTCTGATTTTCTTTCGTGTGCTGCAGGGGGTCGGCGGCGGCGGTCTCGCCCCGGTCGAGCAAGCCATCCTGGTGGATACGTTTCCCCCTCAGAAACGTCCAGCCGCGTTCGCCCTGTACAGCATGGCCATCGTAACGGCTCCGGTAATCGGTCCGCCGCTGGGCGGCTGGATCACCGACAACTGGAGCTGGCGGTGGGTTTTTTTCATCAACATTCCCATTGGCATGGTTTCCCTTCTGCTGACCAATCGGCTGGTTTCCGACCCGCCGGAATTTACCCGGGAAGTTGCAGCGGCCCGCCGCGGCGGCAAACTGCGAATCGACGGCCTCGGAATTTTCCTCGTGGCCCTCGGATTCGCCTGCCTGGAGGTCGTTCTCGATCGCGGACAAACCGAAGACTGGTTTGAAAGCAATTTCATCGTGATTTTCTTTTCCATTGCCATCATCGCTTTGTTTATTGCCGCCATCTGGGAGTGGCGCCATCCCGATCCTGTGGTGGAATTGCGCCTTCTCGGGGAGCGCAACTTTGCGATTGCGAATTTTTACTATTTCTTGTTTGGTTTCGCGCTATTTGGCTCGACAGTTCTGATTCCGCAGGTGCTGCAGGGCCTCTACGGATATTCCGCCACCGACGCTGGGCTGGTCCTGGGACCCGGCGCACTGGTCATCGTAGTTCTGGCGCCACTCATGGTCCGCCTTCTTCGAAAAGTCGGCGTAAAGCCCATGATCGCCGTCGGCTATTTTATTTTTGCATTGAGTATGTGGTATTACGCGAGTTTCGATCTCGGCACCGACTACCGGCACGAAGCACTGGCGCGCGCCATTCAGGGCCTGGGCATCGCTCCGCTGTTCATTCCCGTAAGCCAACTGGCGTATTCATTTTTGCCGAAACACAAGAACAACAAGGCCTCCAGCCTTACAAATCTCTTTCGCAATCAGGGTGCCAGTTTCGGCATCGCCTTTGTAACCACCATGCTGGCGCGCCGTACGCAGTACCATCGTTCGGTTCTGGTGTCCCATGCCACGCCGGTTTCCCTGCGTTACAAAGAGATGCTCTCTAACTTGTCTGCCTATTTCGCGCGCCACGGATTTTCACTTCCGGACGCTGCCGTCCACGCGCAGGCGCAAATCGGAAAGATTATCGAGCGCCAAGCGGCGTTCCAGGCCGCTCTGGACTGCTTTTGGCTGATCGGCTGCATCTGCCTGGTGAGCGTGCCGCTCATCTTCTTCACCAAAAAGTTCGGCCCGGCCGAATCCGGCGGCGCGGCACACTGACCCGAGCGCAAAGCCCGCTGAACGATGGAGCAGGCCCCGTTTCGCCAGGGCTGCAAGCGCAGGGCTTGAACGGACGAATGCCACCGGGCGCCAGCGGACTTCGGCTGCGAAACGGTTCACCTTGCCGCAAAAAAAACGGGAGCGTCCCGTCCGGCGCTCCCGTAACTACAGCTGCGCTCGCGTTTTTTTAATCTTCCAGATGCGTTTCATCAAACAACGCGGTGCACTTCATCAATCGCGACTCTCCGCCGTCATTGACCGCATACGTCGCCGGCCTCTTGTCGTACAGATTATTCCAAAGAGACGCCGCGCCGTGAACGCCATCTTTGTTCAGCGCATAAAAGAAGATGTGAAAGGTCTTCAATTTCTTCTTGTCGTTTTTGTAATTCCGCGCAATCCGCGACAACGCTTCCAGGCACGCATCGGTCGGCGATTTTCCCTGCCGCATCATTTCAATAATCGTGTGCCCGCCGGAAATCTTGATGTTCTCTTCGCCTTTCCCCGTCGAGCCGGCCGCACCCACCTCATTGTCCACGCAGCATCCCGCGCCAATTATCGGTGAGTCGCCTACGCGCCCGGGAATTTTCCAGGCCAGTCCGGAAGTCGTCGTGGTCGCCGACAAATCTCCTTTCTCATCGACTGCCATGCACGGAATTGTCCCGGTTGGCGGATGCAGCAGCACACTTTCAATCCATGGCTGCAGCGCCAACTTTTCCGGAGTGTCCAGCAAAGCCGCCATGTGTTCCTTCCATTCCGGACTGTCGATTCCCGGCCGCCAATTCAGCGACGACGACGCTTTCCACGCCAGCCAGGCCAGTCGCGACTCTTCGGTCAGCAAATTCATTTCCGGAAATCCTTCCGCTACCGCGAATCGCCGCGCGCCATCGCCCACGAGCATCACGTGGTTGGTCCGCTCCATCACCACTTTCGCCAGTTGCGCCACGTTTTTGATTTTCCTCACAGAAGCCACGGATCCCGCGCGCCGCGTAGGCCCATGCATCACGCTCGCATCCAGTTCCACTTCTCCTTCCTCATTCGGCAATCCGCCGTAACCGACCGAACTGTCTTTCGGATCGTCTTCCACCACCGTCACGGCGGCAATCGCGGCATCGAGCGTGTCGCCGCCCTTTTGCAAAACCGCCATTCCTTTCGCAAGCGCGTTCACCCCATTGGCACTGGAAATAATCACGGGCCGTTTGCCCTTGGCCAAAGCCCCTTGCCCCAGCGCTTCGCTCGCAGGCCTGTTGACCCCGGCGGCCGGCGTTGCCCCCCATAATTTTCCAGCGCTGGCAACCGCGCTCCCCACAAGCGAAGTCAGAAAAAATCTACGACGCGACCAAAGTTCCATGAGAAATCCTCCCCCAAATTGCCGTCGCCACTATAGGTCATCATCTGCAGAAAGAAAACGCCATCCATGTGGATATTTCCGTCCACTCGGTTCGCGCATTCTCGTGCGCAAATTCGTCAGCGCCCAAGGGTTGTCGCCTGCGGCGTATAGCGAGCCCGTTCGAACGACGAAGGACACGGTTCCATCAGCCGTAAACGCAAAACCGCCGCCGGCTTTAGCCGCCGGGAATGCCTGGTTTCGGTGCGCGCCGCAGGAAAAAACAACCAGCCAGTCACTCAATACGGGGCAAGCAGGGCCGGCTCTCGTGGCGCCGTCCGGAGTCACAAACCGGCTGCTCTTATCTCCCTGGGGGGCCTGCCAGCGCAGGACTCCTGTCTCGCAACCCCGGAGCCGACATCCCCCTTTTTCTCAATCTGCAACGACGACCGTGAGACTCACTCCCGCGCTGGCGTCTCTTCCCCGGTCGCGGGCCTCGTTTGCCATCCGGGACCTGCAATTTAAAACCTGTAGTTACAATAATTTACGAGTATCCTGGAAATTCCGTGCCATTTACGCGCCATCCACACCTGGTAGTCGCGTCTCTGGTCCTCTTCCTGCAGCTAATCTGGCAACCAAAGGTAGTAGCCGGGCAGTCCTTTGCCCCGAGCCGCATCCTACGGAACTCAGTTTTGAAGGTCGCAAGATGAGCAGAATCAGAGGTCGCATGATTTCGCGCAGCGTTTTGTTCGGCGCTTTCCTTGTTCTCGCCGGCAGTTCGCTTGCGAGCGCGCAGGAAACATCGCGCCGCATTATCAAAAAAGTCGAAGCACAATATCCGGCGATTCTCAAACGCCGCGGCATCGGCGGCACCGTCCGCATGAAAGTTACCGTAAAGGCAGACGGCACCGTGAAGCACATTGAAATTCTCGGTGGCAACGCCATTCTCGCCGACTCCGCACAAAGTGCCGTTAATCAGTGGAAATTCGCCGAAAATGCAGCCGAATCCGTTGTCGAAGTCACCGTCAGCTTCGATCCCCACTCCTAATTCTTACCGGCATTTCAATATTCAATACGTTTTGGGGCTTCCAGGGGAATGGCCGCATATATACTCATGAAATATGCCTGCGCCAAAACCTCCTGAAATCCGTTTCGGCCCCGCGGGCTGGTCCTACGCGGACTGGAAAGGCATCTTTTATCCAAAACGCAGACCCCGCGGCTTCAGCGAACCTGGCTACATCGCCGAATTTTTCGACACCATCGAAATCAACACGTCGTTCTACAATCCCCTAAATCCCGATCACTGCCGCCAGTGGACCGAGCAGGTCTCCGGCAATCCCCGATTCCTGTTTACCGCGAAGCTTTGGCAAAAATTCACACATGAAATCGGTGCAACCGCTGAAGACGAAAAATCGGTTCGCTCTGGTTTCGATGTGCTTCGCGAAAAAGGAAAACTGGGCGCCGTCCTCCTGCAATTTCCCTTTTCCTTCCACAACAACCAAGGGAACCTCGCCCGTCTGCAAGAATTGCTCGCCCGCTTCCGCGACTATCCGCTGGTCGTCGAAGTGCGCCACGCGACCTGGAACGAAAAACCGTTTTTTGACTTGCTGGCCGAACACCGGGCAGGGTTCTGCAATATCGACCAACCGATCATCGGCCGCTCGCTTGAACCTACCGACCACGTAACCTCGCCAATCGGTTATGTCCGCTTCCACGGCCGCCGCTACGACACCTGGTTCAGCGAAGATCCCGAAATTCCCGCCTACGAACGCTACAACTATCTCTATAGCAGTGAAGAACTCAAGCCGTGGGCCGCACGCGTCGAAAAAATCGAACAAGAAAGCAAATCCATCTACGTCATCACCAACAACCACTTCGCCGCAAAATCCATCGTCACCGCCCTTACCCTCATGCACATCCTAAACAAATCCAGAGTCAAAGTTCCCGAACCTCTCCGCGATCACTACCCCCAGCTGGATAAAATAGCGGACCAGCCCCGCGAATCACCCACTCTTTTCCCCGCTTCCTGAAGCCCGTCGGGCGGCCGGCCCGGCGCACCCGTTTCTTTCCGGGTACCTGAAGTTGGCTTGAAATATTCGTGACCGGCTCAGGACAAAACTTCGGCAGCCATTTCCGCAACTTGTGCGGCGATTGAAGGAGCTCCGGTCAGCCCGGGCGATTCCATTCCAACAAGATGAATCGCCTGCGGCACTTGGGGATCGCGGGTAATCACAAAATCGCCCATTCCCTGCTCATCGGGCGCGACAAGTTTGGGGCGAATGCCCGAGTAGCCGAGCTGAAAGTCGCGCTCTTCGATTTCCGGGAGCAGAGTCTTCGCGCTTTGCGCAAAATAGGAAACGGCCAGGCGGCCGCGCTCGTAATTGTCCTTGCCGTCGACATAGGTAGCGGTCGGACCAACGAGAAACGTTCCCCAAAGTGTTTTTGTGAAATGTACGCCAAGGCTCAATCCGGAGTGCGGCACCGGATACACCAGATTGTTGATAAGCGAAGCTTTCGGCCCGCGGATTTCGCAATATTCGCCGCGCACTGGGTAGATGCGGTACGCATTATTTCCGAGCAGCGCGGCCACTTCATCGGCGTAAAGACCGGCGGAATTGATCACGCAGCGGGCTTCAATCGTTTCGTCCTGCGCGTCCCCGTCGTCGCCGATGCGCAGACCGACGCGAATCACCTGGCCCGCAGGTTCGAGCGAAACCACACGAGCGCGGATAACAATATTTGCGCCCTGGCTGACCGCCACGCGGGCATACGCGTGAACCAGTTCTTCGGCGGAAACAATCCCTGTCGATGGAACGTCGATGGCCGCATGGCCAACAATATGCGGCTCCTTTTTGCGTATTTCTTCGGGTCCAATCAGCCGCAGCCCAGCGACGCCATTCCGCTCGGCTCGTTTTTTGAGAGCGACGAGCGCTTCTTCTTCATGAGCGTCGGCGGCGACCACCAGTTTTCCGCAGTGGCGGTGCGGCACATTGTGCTGCAGGCAGAATTCGTAGGTGAGCCGATTGCCTTCAACGCAATGGCGCGCCTTGAGAGAATCATTTGGATAGTACAGCCCCGCGTGAATCACGCCGCTGTTGCGCGTGCTGGTGGCCATACCCAGCTTGGGAAATTGCTCTACGAGAAAAACGTCCGGCCAGCGCTGCGAAACAGCGCGCGCAATCGCGCAACCGATCACCCCGCCGCCGATAATCAGTATGTTGGCTTGGTCCATGAAAATGAATTCTAAGGTCGATTATTCAACGACAATTCTCGCGAATTTCTTCTTACCGGCGCGAATCAGAAACTCGGCCGGCTGGCTCAGATCCAGTTCTTTGCGTGGATCTTCCATCAGTACTTCATTGATTTCAACCCCGCGCTGCTTAATCAATCGCTCGGCTTCGCTTCTGGAAGGGACCAGATTGAGTTCGACCAGCAACGCGGTAACTTTTCTCGCCGCTCCCGGCGGAAGTTTATGCACTGGAACATCGACCGGCGATTGCCGGTCGCGGAAAACGCGCTGGAAACCCTCGGCGGCTTTGCCGGCGGCTTCGGCGCCGTGGAAACCGGCGATGACTTCCTGGGCCAGACGCATTTTCGCGTCCATGGGATGCACAACGCCGGAAGCGACTTCGCTCTGGAGGGCGACAATTTCCTCGGGGCGGCGATCGGTGACGAGCTCGTAGTAGGACCACATCAGTTCGTCGGGGATGGACATCATTTTGCCGAACATTTCACCGGGCGATTCGGTGATGCCAACGTAATTGCCGAGACTCTTGGACATTTTGCGCGCGCCGTCGAGGCCGACGAGGATTGGCATCGTAAGCGCGACTTGCGACTCCTGGCCGTATTCGCGTTGAATTTCCCGGCCCATCAAGAGATTGAATTTCTGTTCGGTGGCCCCCAGTTCAACGTCGGCTTCAAGAACCACGGAATCGTAAGCAACGATGAGCGGATACAGAAGTTCGTGCATCGAGATCGGCTGCTGGGTGGTGAGGCGTTTGTGAAAGTCTTCGCGCTCCAGCATGCGGGCGACGCGATATTTTGCGCAGAGGCGGACGATGTCATAGCTGCTGAGTTTGTCGAGCCATTCGCTGTTATAGCGGATTTCGGTTTTGTCGCGGTCGAGAATTTTGTAGACCTGATCAAGATAGGTCTTGGCATTGGCACTAACCTGTTCCCGGGTGAGCGGGGGACGCGTTTCGGACTGCCCCGTGGGATCGCCGACCATGGCGGTGAAATCGCCAATCAGGAACACGGCGGTGTGGCCCATCTCCTGAAAATGTTTCAGTTTGCGGATGACTACGGTATGGCCAAGGTGAATGTCGGGAGCGGTGGGATCTACGCCAAGTTTTACGCGGAGAGGCTTTCCGGTTTTCGCCGATTTCTCGAGCTTGGCTTTGAGTTCATCTTCGCGAATGATTTCCGCAACGCCTTTTTTGATGTAGGCGAGCTGTTCGGCAACCGGTTTGAAATTATGTTGATTCATTTTATTTTACAAGAAACTCTTTTCTCACTCCGCCGCGACGACACGCCGCCCGGAAATCTTGTATTTTCCTTGCAGAACAATATTTACGGCCGCCGTGTAAATCCGATGTTCTTCGGCCAAGATTCTGGCCGACAGTGTTTCTTCGGTATCAGCATCTACAATAGGGACAACGGCTTGCAACACGATGGGACCGGCATCAAGATTTTCGTCGACGAAATGGACCGTGCAGCCGGCGAATTTCACCCCGTATTCGAGCGCTTGACGCTGCGATTCGAGTCCGGGAAAGGACGGAAGCAGGGAGGGATGGATATTAAGAATCCGGTCGGGAAATGCGGCAACGAAATACGGAGAGAGCAGCCGCATGTAACCGGCCAGGCAGATCAGGTCGACGTTCCTCTCTTGCAGAAGGGCCACAACCTGACGATCGTAGGCCTCGCGTTCCAAGCCTTTCGAGGGAATGGCCACGGCCGGGATGCCGCGCGACTTTGCGCGTTCGATGCCGGGAGCGTCCGGGCGGTTACTGATGACCATGGCGATTTCCGCGCCGGGGATTCTACCCGCAGCGACACTGTCGGCCAGGGCTTCCAGGTTCGAGCCACGGCCGCTAAGGAGCACGCCAATACGCTTCGTCATAAGCAAAAAACGTTAGCATATTCGGTTGCCGCAGCAAAACGCAGCAGTTGCGCAAAAGATCGCAAAGAGCGCTCTATCGCGCTAGAATTCCGGCTGGATTCTGGAGAAAAATGAATATGAAAACGAACGGCTTCAGCAAGTTTGCAATTCCTGCGGCAACCCTCCGCCCCGGCGGACCCGCCCTATCGCAGCTGGCCCGGGATTTTGCCCGGAGTGCCGCGATGGGATTGCTGCTTGTGCTGTGCGGTGGAATAGCAGCAGGGCAACAGAGCGTGCCGCACGACCCGGCGGAGCCGCCGAGTGGCCGGCCGCATCCGAAGATTTTGCCGCGGCCGACAGGCGCAATTCTTCGCAAGGACATTGATGAAAAAACGCTGCGAGCGTTGATTGCCAAGCTGGTAGCGTGCGGAACGCGGTTGACGCTTTCTTCCTGGAGCGATCCGCAGCGGGGCATCGGCTGCGCACGCGACAAGATCGTGGAACGCCTGAACGAGATCGCGAAAGACTCCGGCGGACGGCTGCAAGTTGTGGTGGACAAGTTTGCAGCAAAGTCAGAACGCACTCCCGGCAAGGGCGCAGCTCTGGAAAATGTGTACGCGATTCTTCCCGGCCACGATGAGAAACTTTCCAAAACCTTGTTTATTGTTTCCGGGCATTTCGATTCAAGGCCATCCGACGTGATGGACGCAAAAGCGGATGCCCCGGGCGCCGACGATGACGCGTCTGGAACGGCCGTTAGCGTCGAGTGCGCCAGAGTTCTGAGCAGGCTGGCGCAGAAAACTGGCGGAGGCTTGCGCGCGACGCTGTTGTTTGCCGCGGTTTCCGGCGAAGAGCAAGGCCTATTGGGAAGCACGCATATGCTGGAGTGGGCCAAGCAACAGGGCTACACCGTGGGCGGAATGCTGGATGATGACATTGTGGGGGCGGATGGCGCACCGGGCGCGCCGCATCGCGTGCGGCTGTTTTCCGGCAACGGAGAAATTGACGATGCGGATTCCCCGTCGCGGGAGCTGGGGCGAGCGATCGAGGAAATCGACGGGCGGGCCGCGGTACGGCTGATTTTCCGCGTGGACCGCTTCGGACGCGGCGGCGATCACTATCCATTTTACAAGGCCGGCTTTCCGGCCGTGCGTTTCACCGAGCCACTGGAGAATTATGACCGTCAGCACCAGACACCGCGCACGGAAAACGGTGTTGAATATGGGGACTTCGAAAAATATTTGAATTTTACATTCATGGGAAATGTGGCCCGCGACAACGCGGAAGCGCTGCGGCAACTGGCGATGGCGCCGGTGCCGCCAACCGAGGTACGGCTGACGGGAGCGGTGACCCCGGATGCCAAGGTCAGTTGGGCCGCCGGCGAAGACCCCGAACGCGCCGGCTTTGAGATTTTGTGGCGCGAGACGACCGACGCGCGCTGGAGCGTTTATCAGGTGGTCGAGAGGAGTGGAGAAACCGTTTTGCCGGGCGTGTCTACCGACAATCACTTTTTCGCGGTACGCGCTCTGGGAAAAAATGGGGCGCGCTCGATTGCGGTTCCCACCGAAGTGGCGCGGAGAGCGACTGCTCCGCCGGCCGGACCAAAATAACCGCGGCCTAGTTTTGCGGCGCGGCGTCCAGCTCGGCAAACGTGATGAAATGGCCGGCCGGATCTTTAACGCCGATTTCGGTTGCGCCGTAAAAGGTTTTTCTTTTGGGCATGTACACGGGCGCGGCGCCGATGGCGGCGAACGTTTCTGCGAAGCTTTCCACTTCGACATAGAGAAAGGTTGGTCCTTTGCAGACGTCGGCGGCAATGGCCGGCATGTCCTTGTCGACGCTCGAGAAGGTCTGATACATCAGTTCGACATTTCCCTTTTGCAGAATAACGAAGCCGAGTTTGTCGCCTTCCGGGACCTCGATGGTTTTGCTGAAGCCCAGCCGGTCGATCCAGAACGGCAGCACGGGTTCGATTTCCTTGACGAAAAGCACCGGTGTAAGTTTTTTCACGCCCATAGACACCTCCCAATGGCATTGACACTGCGTCTAGTCTTATTTAGACTAGCTGAGTGTAGGGCAAAGGGAAGCCCGCGTCAAGGAGGTATTTATGAAGGCAGGGAAACGGCAGCTGAAGGATCTGATTTCGATTGGCCCCGCGATGCTCGACGATTTTGCATTGCTGGGGATCCGCAGTGTCCCGCAACTGGCCCGGCAGAATCCGCAGCGGCTGTTTGACCGTCTGGGGCGCTTGGCGAAGGCGCGTCAGGATATCTGCGTGCTGGATACCTTTTGCGCAGCGGTGGCGCAAGCGAAGAATCCGCGATTGCCGGCCGAGCAGTGTGTGTGGTGGTGGTGGAGCAAAAGAAGGAAACGGCGAGGCCAGGAACGAGCGCGGCGATGAAAAAGAAAAAAAGGAATGCTGCTGCGGCCAGAGGCGACCGCCGGCCGCCGGCGCCTGTTCGTGCCGCACGCCTGACAACACCGGATCTGGTTCTGCTGAGTCTGCTGGCGGAACGGGCCATGCACGGGTATCAGGCGAATCTGGAACTCGAACGGCGGGAAGTGCGGGACTGGGCCGGAATTTCACGTCCGCAAGTCTATTATTCGCTGGAAAAACTGGCCAAGCGCGGATTGATCCAGGTTTCAGAATCTGCCAGTGCGGCTGCCGGTCCGCAAAGAACTGCCTATCAAACGACCGCCCAAGGCCGCAACGAACTCGCTCTGGCCCTGGCGGCGGGAGGCTGGACGACACAGCGAGAGCGGCCGGCGTTTTTAACCTGGATGGCGCTCTCGTGGCAGGCCAAGTCCGGAGTTTTCAGAAAACAGCTTGCCCGGCGGCGGAGCTTTCTTGAAAAAGAGTTGCAGCGCGAGGAAACTACGTTGCAGTCGATTTTGCAGGAAGTGGGCCATGCGCACCACGAGGCGGTCTGGATGGTGCGGTTGATGACGGAACAGTTTCGCACGGAGTTGCGGTGGCTGGCGGATGTCGAGGAAGAGTCCGAACGGCGCAGGCCGGCATTGCGGCCCGCGTATGTGCAGGCGGAGAACTAAACCAGACCGGGCTGCGCGTTGTTCGCGGATGCGGCGGCTAGAGATTCAGCGTGCCGTTAAAGGCGATGCGGGCTTTGCCCGAGTCGCTGCGCTCGATGCGGCCGATGCGGAAGAATTTTTCGCGGCGTTTTTTCAGGTCGGCTTCGACGGATTTCACAAAGGCTGGAGGCACGACCAGGATCATGCCGACTCCCATGTTGAAGGACTGCAAGAGTTCATCGGTTTCAATTTTTCCGAGCTTGGCAAGATACTTGAAAATGGGCGGGACGGGCCAGGAGTCCAGCTCAATCTGGGCTTTGATGCCGCTCGGAAGGACCCGGGGAAGATTTCCGGGGATGCCGCCACCGGTAATATGCGCAAGGGCGGAGACCCAGCCGCGCGCGACAATATTCTTCAGCGCCGGTGCATAGCACAGATGCGGCTTCAGAAGTTCCGCGCCGATTTTATTGCCGACCTCCGCTACGTAGGTGTCCGGCTTGAGCTTGGCCACTTCAAAAACGAGCTTGCGCGCGAGCGAATAGCCGTTGGTGTGCAAACCAGCCGAAGGCAGTGCGAACAAGGTGTCCCCGGGTTTCACGGCTTTGCCGGTAAGCAGCCGGTTGCGTTCGACAACGCCGACGATGAATCCCGCGAGATCGTATTCGCCGGGCGGATAGAAACCAGGCATTTCCGCGGTTTCTCCGCCAATCAGCGCGCAACCTGCTTTGCGGCAGGAACGGCTCATGCCTTCCACAAGCTGTTCGACGACGTCGGGAACGAGCTTGCCCATGGCCAGATAGTCGAGGAAAAAAAGCGATTCGGCGCCCTGCACGAGAATGTCATTGATGCAGTGATTGACGAGATCGCCGCCGACGGTGGCGTGGACGTTCATGGCCATGGCGATCTTAAGTTTGGTGCCAACGCCGTCGGCGCTGGAAACGAGAATGGGTTCCTTCCATTTTTTCCTGTCGAGCGCGAAGAGCGCGCCAAAACCGCCAATTCCGCCGAGCACACCGGGGGTAAATGTGCGGCTGGCATGATGGCGGATTCGCTGTTTGGCATCATCCGCTACGGCGATGTTCACTCCTGCATCAGCGTATTTCATTGGAGACCCATTCGAGTATTTTATCCCGCGTGAACTGTGGATTGCATCTTTTGTTCTTTTACTAATATCCGAAGCTTGGCCGCGGCGGGTTGCTGCCATTTCAACAAACCAGGAATCTTCAGGAAACTCTTAAAATATGCGGAACAACCGCCTCCAGCGAACCGTTCCCGGATGAATGATGGCATTCGCGTACGCAAAAAAACGCAAGCGGTATTCACCAGGCTCCCAGGCGTAACGAGAGGCATCGAGCGACATGTAAATCATCACGGGCGTACCAATCAGGTTTTTGCGCGGCATGCAGCCCCAGAAGCGGCTGTCCATGGAATCCGCGCGATTGTCGCCCATGACAAAATAGCAATCGTGCGGCACGGTGTAGGGAAGCTTCAGGTCATCGAGATGGTTGGGAGCGAGCCCTGCGGGAGCCGGCTCGGAAGGACCGGTGGTGTAATTCTCTTCAAGCCTTTTCCCGTTGATCCAGACCGCCCCGTCATGAACGTCAACCGTTTCGCCGGGAAGTCCGATGACGCGTTTTACATAGTCAGGCTGATTGAGCGCGAAAGGCGGCTTGAAAATCACGATTTGCCCGCGCTTTGGATTGCGCCACAGCGGAACATGCCAATCGGTGAAAGGGACGCCGGCATCGTAGCCGATGCGGCTCATGATCAGATGGTCGCCGACGAGCAGCGTATTTTCCATGGATTCCGAGGGAATCACGCGCGCCTGGCCAACCGTCCCGTTGATCAGCAAAAAAACCAGTGCGACCCAGAACCACGCGATGATTTCGCTTTGGATGCGCTTGCCAACGGGAATTTTTTCCGGGGCCTGCTTTTTCGCTTTTTCAGGCTTCACGAAACACCATCCGCTTGCGCACGCGAAAATTCCGCGAGCAAGATCCACTTCCTAGAAAACATGGAATAGTCGCTTCCAGCGCACGGTGCCGGGATGGATGATGGCGTTGGCATAGGCCAGAAAACGCTCACCGAATTGCCCCGGCTCCCAGGCATCCGGCGCTGTGACCGACGTGTCGATGGACATGTAAATGACCACGGGAGTGCCGATGAGATTCTTGCGAGGCATGCAGCCCCAGAAGCGGCTGTCGAAGGAATGCGCGCGATTGTCGCCCATGACAAAGTAGCAATTTTGCGGAATCGTGTAGGGCAATTTGAGATCGGCCTGACCGTTGGGAGCAAATCCCGGGGGGGCCGGTTCGGTCGGACCAGTCGTGTAATTTTCGTCGAGCTTTTTGCCGTTGATCCAGACTGCGCCGTCGTGAATATCGAGCGTTTCGCCGGGAAGGCCGATCACGCGCTTGATGAGATCGGTTTCCCCGGGTGCGGCAGGCGGTTTGAAGATGACCATCTGCTGGCGTTTGGGATCGCGCCAGAGGGCGACGTGCCAATCGGTGAACGGGACGCCGGCGTCGTAGCCCAGACGGCTCATGATGAGATGGTCGCCGATGAGCAGCGTATTTTCCATCGAGCCGGAGGGAATGACGCGGGCCTGGCCAACGGTGCCGTTCAGAAGAAGAAGGACCAGAATGACCCAGAACCACGCGATGATTTCGCTTTGGATCCGCTTGCCGACGGGAACTAGCGGCTCGCTGGGCTTTTTCTTCTGGCGGTCAGCTTTCACGAATCACCGTCACGGCGCTTTCAACCACGGCAGCGTCTCCGGCTTCCTTGGAGGTATCGAGCATGGTTCCGCTTTGGGCGCGATCCGGCACTTCCAGCTGGACGAGATCGGTCGGATAGACGCCCGTGTAACAAGACGTGCAGAAACTGTTGTTGGTGTCATTGACGGCTTCGCGCAATAAATCAAGCGAGACGTAGCCGAGGGAATCGGCGCCGAGATATTCGCGGATTTCTTCCACGGATTTTTTGGAGGCGATGAGCTCTTCGCGCGTAGGCGTGTCGACGCCGTAGTAGCACGGGGAGATGGTCGGCGGGCAGCTGATGCGGACGTGAACTTCTTTGGCGCCGGCTTCCCGGACCATGCGGACTATTTTCCGGCTGGTGGTGCCGCGGACCACAGAGTCGTCAACGAGAATGACGCGCTTGCCGGCAATGAGGCCGCGAATGGGATTGAGTTTCAGTTTTACGCCGAAGCTGCGAATTTCCTGAGAAGGTTCGATGAAGGTGCGCCCGATGTAGTGATTGCGGATCAGGCCCATGCGAAACGGAATCTTCGATTCCAGAGCGTAGCCAATGGCCGCGGGGACTCCGGAATCCGGAACCGGCACAACCAGGTCGGCTTCAACCGGATGCGCTTTGGCCAGCAGGCGGCCGAGCTTTTCGCGGCTTTCGTTGACGGAACGGCCGAAGATGATGCTGTCCGGGCGTGAAAAATAGACGTGTTCGAAGACGCATTTTTGCGACGGCTTGGGCGGCGCAAAGTGGATGGACTCGATTCCCGATCTGGAGATGCGGACCATTTCGCCGGGTTCGATTTCGCGGACGTATTCGGCGTTGAGCAGGTCAAAAGCGCAGGTTTCCGAGGCCACCAGCCAGGTTTCACCGTTGGTTCCGGTGGGTGCCAGGCGCCCCAGCGCGAGCGGGCGGAAGCCGCGCGGATCGCGGACGGCGTAGAGTTCGTCTTGCGTGAGCATGACCAGCGAGTACGCGCCTTCGACTTGATTGAGGGCGTCGCCAAGCGCTCCGGAAAGATTGCGGGCTTGCGAGCGGGCGATGAGGTGCACGATGACTTCGGTGTCGCTGTTGGTTTGAAAGATGGAGCCTTTGTGTTCGAGTTTGCGGCGCCACTCGGCGGCGTTGGTGAGGTTGCCATTGTGGCCGAGCGCAACTTTGCCCTTGTTGCAATCGATCATGATGGGCTGCGCGTTGAGCAGCGCCTTGTCACCGGCGGTTGAATAGCGGGTGTGGCCGATGGCTAAACTTCCCGGAAGTTGGGCAAGAACGTTGGGCTGAAAAATTTCTTCGACTTCGCCCATGGCTTTGTGGAGGTGCAGTTCGTTGCCGTCACTGGAGACGATGCCGGCGGATTCCTGGCCGCGATGTTGCAGCGCGTAGAGTCCGAGATAGGTGAGGTTGGCGGCTTCGGTATGGCCGAAAACGCCGAAGACTCCACACTCGTCGTGGAAGTGGTCGTCCGCGTAGGCAAATTTATCTGTCATTGCACCTTGAGAATCTGTTCCAGCGAATGGGCCCAGGCATCGCGCAGCGTGTCGATGGGGCTATCGATGGCTGCGTGTCCCTTATATTCGATGCGGAAGGCGGTGTCACGGGCTACTTTGCCAAGTTCATGCGTCGCCACACCATATTGTCTCGCAGTTGCAAGAACGACGGCAAGTTTCTCGGGCGCGACCGAGACCACGGCGCGGGCACCGCGTTCGTTAAAAAGTTCGAAGTCGGAGGAGACACCTTCGTCGATGGAAATTTTTGCGCCAAGACCCAAGCTGTTATTGGATGAGACAGAGGCAAAGCAGGATTCAGCGACGGTTACGGCGAGGCCACCGTC
>DATHFT010000168.1:0-11986 GCA_035317965.1 Saccharimonadales bacterium (SeqCode)
CGAGCCTGCCCGTCGCGCAATTTCCCAACATCGTTCCACCGGAAATTCAGCTGCAAGCTTCTTTTGTCGGGGCGGACGCGCAAGCCCTGGAGCAATCCGTCGCCACGCCCATCGAACAGCAGATCAACGGCGTGGACAACATGAACTACATGTATTCCCTGAACGCGACCGCCAACTCGCAAACCACCATGGTCGTAAACTTCGACCTGAAGACGGACCCCAACACCGATCTCATTCTCACGCAGTCGCGCCAGCAACTAGCGGCCGGTCAGCTTCCGCCGGACGTTACCAGCTACGGGGTCACCATCAGAAAGTCGGTGACCGCTCCGCTCATGCTCGTTGGCCTGTTTTCCCCGAAGGGCAGCTACGATACGAAGTTCCTTGGCAACTACGCGTACATCAACCTCAACGATCCGATCGCCCGCTTGTACGGTGTCGGCCAGACACAGGTCTTCGGAGCCGGGCAGTATGCCATGAGGCTGTGGGTGCAGCCTGACAAACTGGCGAAGCTGGGCATGACGGTTACCGACATCGTTGGTGCGGTGCAAGCGCAGAACAAGGTCAATCCTGCCGGCCAGGTGGGCGGTGAACCGGCCGCCGCTAATCAACAATTCACCTATTCCGTGCTGGCGCAAGGCCGCTTGACGTCGCCGGAGCAATTCGAAAACGTGATCGTCCGCGAGACACCGGATGGCGGAACCGTTCGTGTAAAAGATGTGGCTCGCGTCGAGCTTGGCGCGCAGGACTACAGCATCGTCAGCCGTTTAAACGGCAAGCCCGCCATCGTCATCCCCGTCTATCAGTTGCCCGGGTCCAACGCCGTCCAAACGGCTGCGGGCGTTCGAAAACTGATGGCCGAGATGAAACAGAGCTTCCCGCAAGATATGGACTACGCCATATCGCTGGACCAGACCACCGCGGTTACCGAAGGCATAAAAGAGATCGTTGAAACTCTTTTGATTGCTATCGCGCTCGTCATCCTCGTCGTCTATCTCTTCCTGCAGGACTGGCGCGCCACGCTGATCCCGCTGCTGGCCGTGCCCGTCTCGCTCGTTGCGACGTTTGCTCTGTTCCCGCTGTTCGGATTCTCCATCAATACCCTTTCCATGTTCGGGCTCGTTTTGGCCGTCGGACTGGTGGTGGACGATGCCATCGTCGTCGTCGAAGGTGTGCAGCGCCACATCGAGGAAGGTCTTGGCCCGAAGGACGCAGCCCGAAAAGCGATGCAAGAGCTCTCCGGCCCAGTCATTGGTATCGCGCTCGTGCTATCAGCCGTATTCGTGCCCACAGCCTTTATTCCCGGAATTACGGGACGCCTTTACCAGCAATTTGCCGTAACCATCGCGATTTCGGTTCTTCTCTCGGCTTTCAACGCGCTCACCCTCAGCCCGGCACTCGCGGCTCTCCTGCTTCGGCCCAAGCGAGAGAGCCGAGGACTGCTGGCCCGATTTTTCGATTGGTTCAACCGCGTGTTTGGACGAGCCACCGATGGATATGTCCGCATCAGTGGCGGTCTGATCCGCAAGAGTGCCGTTGCCATCGTGGCGCTGGTCGTCCTCGGCGCTGCGGCCGGTTTTTTTGGCAGCCGGTTGCCTTCCAGTTTCTTGCCCGATGAAGATCAGGGCTATATCTACGTCAACATGCAACTTCCGAATGCCGCTTCGCTTGCGCGCACGAGTGCCGCGGCGAATCAGGTCGAGCAGATTCTCGCCGATACCCCCGGCGTGCAATACACCACGAGCGTAGTCGGCTTCAGCCTGCTCAGTTTTGTCAGGACCAGTTACAACGCTTTCTTCTTCGTCACCTTGAAGCCATGGAGTAGTCGCGAGTCAAGAGCGGAACAGTACCAGGAAATTAAGCAACGCTTGAACCAGCAACTCAGCAAACTGCCGCAAGGAACCGCTTTCAGCTTCGCGCCGCCCGCAATCCCTGGCGTCGGTACTTCCGGCGGATTTCAGTTCGTGCTTGAAGACCGTGCCGGCCGCGACGTTCCTTTTCTGACCGCCAACCTCGACAAGTTCATGGCGGCGGCCCGCAAGCGCCCGGAAATTGGCTCCATCAGCACCACCTTCCTACCGAGCGTGCCGCAAAAGTTTCTGGAAGTGAATCAGGAGAAAGTGCTGAAGCAAGGTGTCGCTGTCAACGACGTTTACCAAACCATTCAGGCGTTCATGGGCGGCCTTTTCATCAACTACTTCAACGATTTCGGCCGTACCTGGCAGGTGTACGTGCAAGCCGAAGCCCCTTACCGGGCCGACATGGAGAACCTCGGGCAGTTCTACGTGCGCAACAGTGCCGGCCAGAGGGTTCCGCTTTCCGCCCTGACGAATTTTGAGTCGCGTTCCGGCCCCGAATTCACAATGCGTTACAACGAGTATCGGTCAGCGCAAATCAATGGCAGTGCCGCACCAGGCTATAGCTCCGACCAGGCGACAGCAGCTCTTGAAGAGGTCTTCAAGCAGACCATGCCTCGCGAAATGGGCTTCGATTACCTGGGCATGTCCTATCAGGAGCAAAAGGCACGCCAAGGGGTTCCGGCCTGGGCCATCTTTGGACTGTCCCTGTTGTTCGTCTTTCTGATTCTGGCGGCGTTGTACGAAAGCTGGTCCCTGCCATTCAGCGTGTTGCTCAGCACACCGGTCGCGGTGTTCGGCGCCTTCGCCGTCTTGTGGCTTCGCCGGGTTGTGCTCAGCGCTTTCTATCCCGCTTACATGGTGCAGATCGAAAGCGACGTGTACTCGCAAATCGGGTTGGTGATGCTGATCGGTCTGGCTGCCAAGAACGCGATCCTTATCGTGGAATTCGCCAAGGAGGAGTACGAGAAGGGAAAACCTCTGGTTGACGCGGCGCTGGAAGGAGCCAGGCTTCGTTTGCGTCCGATTCTAATGACGTCCTTTGCATTCATTCTCGGTTGCGTGCCGCTATGGTTAGCGACCGGCGCGGGATCGGTGGCGCGTCAGATCATGGGCACTACCGTAATCGGCGGCATGGCCGCCGCGACCGCCATTGCCATCTTCATCATTCCGGCGCTGTTTGTCCTGGTCGAGCGCCTGGCGAACCGCCGCGGTGCCGTTCTCAATCCTTTGGCTCCGCACCCGAACCCATCGGAGGCCGACTAAGTGCGAAAACTGATCGCTCTCTCGCTGGTCACGCTTCTTCTGTCGGGTTGCGCTGTGGGGCCCAACTATAAAAGGCCGAGCGTAAATGTTCCTGGCGCGTACCGTGGCGCCGCGCCGCCAGAGGCAGCGCCGCCTTCGGCGGAATCAATCGGAGACCAGAAATGGTGGGAGATCTTCAAGGACCCGCAGCTCCAAGAACTGATCCACGCTGCACTCGAAAAAAACTATGATGTTCGCATTGCGGCAACGCGAATCCTGGAAGCTCAGGCCCAGGTCGGCATCACTCGCGCCGACCAGTTGCCGACAATCAGCGGCGGAGTCGCGGCTGCCAATCAGCGTTCGGCACGCTCAAAGCTTTTTTCGGCGTACGAGACGAGTTCGAACCAGGTCGATCTTTCGCTGGCTTGGGAGCTTGATTTCTGGGGAAAGTATCGCCGCGCCACCGAGTCCGCGCGGGCCAATCTCCTGGCAACGCAGTGGGCCCGTGAAGCGGTTATCAGCACGCTAGTCAGCGACGTTGCCGCTGCTTACTTCCAGCTTCGTGAACTCGACTTGGAACTCGAAATCTCGCGACGAACTCTGGCTTCGCGCCGAGACTCGCTGCAGCTCACGCAAACGCTGGCAAACGGCGGGTCTACGTCCCTGCTTGACGTCCGGCAGGCGGAGCAGTTGGTGTTTACCGCAGCCGAAACCATTCCCGACCTGGAGCGCCGGATTGAGCAGCAGGAAAATTTCATAAGCACCCTTCTCGGAAACAATCCCGGTCCCATCGCCCGTGGAACGAAGTTGACAGAGCAACCGCATGCGCCGGAAATCCCGGCAGGTCTACCCTCGAGCCTCCTCGAGCGGCGGCCTGACATTCGCGAGGCCGAAGCACAGTTGATCGCGGCCAATGCGCAAATTGGAGTCGCGAAGGCAGACTACTTCCCCCAAATCAACTTGACCGCGAGCGGCGGATATCAGAGCTCAGCGCTCACGGGCTTGTTTTCCGGTCCAGCCGGGTTGTGGAGTTTCGGAGGTTCTCTTTTGCAGCCGATCTTCACCGGGGGGAAAATTCGCTCCAATGTGAAGTTTAGCGAGGCGCGGCAACAGGAAGCGGCACTGGTTTATCAGCAGACCATTCAGCAGGCTTTTCGCGGAGTTTCCGATGCGCTGGTGGAGTACCGGAAAGACAGGGAGTTCCGCGAACAGCAGGAGCAACTCACATTTTCCGCGCAAGATGCGGCGCGGCTTTCCGAGACGCGCTATCGAGGCGGCGCCACCAGCTACTTGGAGGTGCTGACGAACGAAACCAACTATTTTGATGCGGAGTTGGGACTCGCGCAGGCTCAGTTGAATGAACTCCTGGGGCTGGTTCGCATGTACAGAAGCCTCGGTGGAGGCTGGCAAGAACCATGAGCGATTTTGTGCGCGAAGCCGGCGCGGCAGTCGCTCTGGTAGCGCTCACGCTTTTGTTGCAGTGTGCTGGGATGGCCGCCGTGATTTCTTTTGCAAAGCCTAGCTTGGCACCCGACGGTCTCAGACTAGGGCCTCTCCATTCCGCTCTCCTCATGGTGCGATTGATGACTGCGTTCATCGCCCTGCACATGCTCGAGATTCTGCTGTGGGCGGCGTTTTATCGCTGGCTTTGTTTTCCGCTGTTGGAGTCCGCCTTCTACTTCTCGACCAGCAGTTATGCCACCGTTGGCTATGGCGATGTCATTCTCCCGCAGAGGTGGCGGGCCCTAGGCCCGGTGGAAAGCATCACGGGCGTGCTGATGTGCGGGTTGTCCGCGAGTTTCCTGTTCGCCATCGTCAGCAGGCTCGTCGACCGTGAGACGCGGCTTTCGAGCGACCTCGCAAAAACCCGCAGCTCTTACAGCGAGGGCGAAACGATCCCCACCATCTGACTCGGCGTGGTAGCGCGTTGCTTATTTGCCGAGACGTCGCGCCTGAAACAGCGCAGTCAAGTGCAGTATCAAGAATGTGGGAACCAGGAATGCCGGAACCAGCACGAGCGGCAGCTGGGTCATGGGAGCCGTTGAAGCAGCTCTGTAAAAATTGGGAGCAAGGAGCGGAACGAGCGCCCCGATACTTACGGCCACGGTAAGGTCCAGAATGCCGGAAACGTTCCAGGCCACAAAACTCTTGCTCGCCGCAAAATCGGGCCGGCTCAGGAGAGCGGAGAGCACC
Organism: Saccharimonadales bacterium (SeqCode); assembly: GCA_035317965.1. GTDB lineage: Bacteria > Acidobacteriota > Terriglobia > Acidiferrales > UBA7541 > Acidiferrum. The sequence continues at coordinate 5,292 of DATHFT010000168.1, forward strand.
AATGGAGCAGTCACACCGATCGCCATATCGCCCAGCCCGGCAGGCCAAGCGAAAATTCCAGGCAAGACTCCGTAGGTGTACAAGGTCAGAAACCCGAAGCCGGCCCATCTCCACGCCTGCATCCCCACAATGAGGCGAAGGTCCGCGGAAAGAATAAACTGGCGCAGTGCCGGGACGGTCCAGTATCCAACGAAAAACAGGCCGAGGGGAGCCAAGAGGCCGATCAGTAGGGCCAGCGGCGGCGCACCGCGCGGCGCGACAAACACCCCGCGCGCGCCAAGGATGAAAATGAGCGCCAGCCAAGCCAAAAAACTGACGGCAAGGACAGTGCCTGTTGCGGAAACTGCTGGAATCTTGGGCCGATCGACGTGCGATACGACGGTGTTTTCCATGATGATTTCGCTCCTTTTTCGTAGTCACTTGCATTTTGCAAGTTATGTGGAAATGTAGCAGACTAACTTTCACTATGCAAGTCAGTAACTCCCACAGGAAGTCAGGACGGATAAAACCAAAAACGGAAGGGCACGGTTTTCCGCGCTCGCCCTGCGCTGTCGCATGCACGCTCGACCTGGTTGGCGACAAGTGGTCGTTGCTGGTGGTTCGGGACTTGCTCCGGGGCCATGTGACCTATAGCGAGCTGCAAAATTCGCTCGAAGGCATTCCCACCAACATTCTTGCCGATCGCCTGAAACGACTCGAAGCGGCGGGCCTCATGGCTAAGTCTGCGTATCAGGAGCATCCCGTGCGCTACGCCTATGAGCTAACGGAAAAGGGAAAGGCTCTAGGCGACGTTCTGCTCGCGCTGGTGCGCTGGGGCAAGAAACACATACCGGGTACACGGGCTATGGAGAGTCCAGCGCCACATTCCGTGCGAGAGCGAAAGCCCGCCCGGAAACAGAATCGAAAATCTTAGCTACAGTCGCTCCATAGAGTTTGCCGTTGAGCATTGCAAACCCCTTCGTCTGACGGGCCGCACAACAATTTACGCGATCCGCTGAAGCGCGGCCTCATCGCCTACCGAAGCGATGACCCTGGTCACGTCGTCCCTTTGCGGGCGGCCGTTGGCAAAGCCCTGACCTCATCCAAGATGCGTCTGATGATTTGCGCCAGCAACCTCACCAGGCAGGTGTTCCCTTCCTCCATTCGGAAGGGCGACCACCGGAAGTAGCCCACAGGTGAGCAAACTTGAGTTAACCGAAAATTCTGGGGCGTGAACCCCAAGTTGAGACCAGTGTGTGAATCAGACTCTGGTTTTAAAGCCGACAAGCGCCTGGAAATTTGCTTTCGAGTCGCGAATTTCAGTATGGCGATTGCACGAGGAGGCCCAGTGGGTAGACCGCGCGACCCGCGCTTCCACTGCGGGCAAGCGACGACGCCGGCACCACCTCGTAGTAAAGAAATTGCACGCCTACACGCGAGTTTCCGAGAGAGTCATGGTGGGGGTCAATGTAAGTGATCCGGCCAGTGAATTTGCGGGCAATCGCACGCAAACCGGTAACTCGTCTGGGTATTCCCAACAAGACTTCCAGCATCTCTCCGACGGACACGGTCAGGCTGGTGGCGAAGCAAACGCCCGTGGTCGAGATGTTGATTGCTTTTGTTTTTTGCTGGCTGTCCAACAGCGACTTCATACGACTAAAAGCCAGCACAGTCTGTAATTTGAAACGTGGCGTAATTCGGCGATCAGGCTTAAACACGGTTTTTCTCCCTGCGCCTTTGCACAGTCAGGCGGGAACTGCGGGGGGCAGAGGCTACTCTTGCACAGCACGGCACGTCGAACTGTCTACAAACGTACAATGGCGGTCCATCCGGGCTTGATTTTGCAATGTTCCGCAGCGAAACAGGGTATAGGCGACGCACAAGAAAATATGGGTGGCCCGCGGTAGTCCGGTCAAAAGTGACGATGCAAAAGCGAATTCGGTGGAACGAACTCTTCAACCCCTACGGTTTCGAGGAACTGGTTGCGTCTGTTCCTGAAAATGCCGGCCGATGAAAACGGCTAAACAGGGTGTGCGGCCCGCCATAAATGAATTCCAAGGCAATGTTTTCTCCCGCGAATGCCAGAAGATTGTAGTTACCCATGCGCAGGGCATCTTTGGGACCATAGCGCGCTGGATACCACCCGTAGACGGCTGCCGTCGTCCCGGCATACGGCGCAATAATCGCGGGAAAGGAAATACGGCGATTTCCATCTTCGCCGTGACGCGCCGTTACCGTGGAAATCAGGGCGTGCCTGAGTCGCCGAAAAACACCGCTGCATTCGCAACGGTAATACACCGTGTCTTCGTGCAAAGCGGCCGCCAAAGCGTATCGCGTGGTGGTCGTAATGCCCGCGATGGCAAAGTTGGATCCGAATCGATGGCCGTACGCTTCGGCCCCCTGCCCCCACTCGGGGGGAGTTCCCGCTGCCTGATTGACGCCTGCGACGCCGGCCGCGCCGGCGATTGGATATGGACCAAACGTATCGAAAAGATAAGACCGAAATTTCAATTTCGCGGAAGGACGCTTGTACACAAAGACCAGATCCGGACTTTTGGCGGCCGGTGACGTCGCGCCCACAGCCAGCAAAGGCGGAATTCTCGAATCAACTATCAATTGCGCCCTCAGAGCGGGCGCAAAAATTCCCAGTGCTGTGATCCCCAGCAGCAAAGGCAGGTATCGGGACTTCTTCATGGGTAATTGTTTCCTTCGCTGGGGGCTTCTCTTTTTGCTCGAGGACTACGGCGGCGGCATTGGGAGAGACTATTTCCCTATCGAGTAATAGCACTGGGTGTCTGGAGCGGTCTGTTCAGAACAGCACACAGCTCGCCGCCGTTCATCGGTCATAAAAGAATTCAACCGCTGAATAGCGCTTCGTGTGTCCGCAGTTGGGACATTTCAGTTCCCGCCCACTAGCGGGAAATGTTGGTTTCGCGGGAAAGTAGAAGTTTTCGAGTTTCGACTCGTCAATCAGGGCGTGGTTGAAGGTTTGGCCGCAACTTGTACACCTGATAGCCCAAAGGCCCATACCGAAACGTAAGGTTATTGGCTGCTGGCTACAATACCCACTAACGCTTAGACAGGCTGAGTTTACTGGATAACCACTCGATTAATTCAAGCCTTCGCCTACCCACGTCCGGACCCGGGCTTTGGGGGTGTCTAAAACAGGACATACAAATAACACTGTAGCTGGTATTAGTTGGTCGGAGGATGCCATGCCCCCCGACATGCAAATCGCGCCCCGAAGGCCAACCCCGAGCGAAAACCGAGCGATCCAGGACAGATCGGCTGCAGCGCCTGTTTTGTCCCCGGAGAAGAAAAAGGCCACGATTCAACGCAGCGAAACGAGTTGTTTCCTGGCGCAAAGCTGGCATTTGCCCTACGCCGAGGCCCTGATTGAGGATGTGCCGTCTTTTTTGCCCATCTCGATTGTTTACGCAGAAAGAGCCATCCTGAATCGCTACCTGGAACTGGCTGACAATCCCGAACCGCTGGAAGAAAGACTCGAGCTCTGGCGCGCCGTCGAAGCCTTGCGGAAGCTGAAAAAGAAAGTCGCCAGAACCTAATTCCTGCCGCAGCCCCGGATACACTGGCTCGCAATGGAGAATTTATGAAGGAATACGACTGGCATCCGCACTACCTGGCCGCTGTCTATGAGTCCGACCAAAAGATGTTCCAGGAAAAGCTGGACCACGCTGAAATCGTTCTCCTGAAGCGGTCCGAGGAAATATTGCCCGAGCGAAACCCCGAAGAATATGAAGCTCTCGCCCGGACGATCGAAGCAATGAAAGTCATGAGGGCCGAAAGACTCCCCGCCACGCTCGTGTTCTGAGGAGAAAACGTCCCGGAATGGCGTACTTCGGTGTTCGTCCGCTACGGGCGCGAAACTCTGCTTTCCAGCGCCTTTCAAGCCCTGCAACATTTCGTTCTCTACCCGAAAGTCGCGCCCTAGCCCGTAGCTTGTAGCGCGAAATCCTCCCTCGCCTTCCAAAACGAGGGGAGTTGGCGGGAATGCGTCAAAAATAAGCCTTTTGTTTTCATCCTAATACGGATCTGATGTCCCAATCGCTACAGACAGCCTCCTGGCAAGGGCTGTATATTCGCGCTGGGGTGAGTCCATGAGCCATGTTGAGGAATGGGCTAGACAGCGCGCTAAGCACATCATCACCACACGAGTGGGGTCCAGCGATCCGCATATCAAACGTGACGCGCTTGAAAAACTAAAGGTCCGCGATCTTCAGGGGTACTGGAAGGATGTATCGGGTACAGCGCAGGCGATGGTTCGCGAATTGAACAATGAGTTGGGCTATCCAGCTTTAGACTTCGCCCGAGCGGATGAGAATACTTTTTCAATCTCCATCGTTGGCACAGCCTCTACGTCCCTGACCAGATTCGACTCCACGAACCAAACTTTAACGATCAACACACCGGTGCGAATGCTGACCTACAGTTGCGGTGAGCATAATGGCGAGTTGGTGTTCAATAGTGCGGCGAGCGATGAGTATTTCAATGCGGCGGACTTCGCCAGTCTGGTTCTGGATGCTGCAACAGATTTATTGATGGACCTATAAGAGGCCCGGCAATCATGTTTGCTTTTGGAATCTGCACAAATCCGAATTGTGAGCTGTCGTATCTTCGGGTTCAAACCGAAGTCCTCGAAGAGCTATTGGCTGACGTTCAAAAGAGGATAAATAGAAAACAGGATTTTCCTGACCTGCTGCCGGAATTCGAAGTATTCAAGCCTTTCTTTCAAGCGAACTCCAGATGTGCGAGTTGTGGACAAGAGTCCTTGTGTAGTTCAACAAGCCTGGACGGCGACGAGCAGACTCGCAAATTAAATGACCTGGTTCGAATTGCCGCCGAACTCAGTGCCAGAAGGATTCTCGAACATGTCGGCGGAGACGTGGTCTCCCCGTAGTGGGGACGTCCGCTCACCAAAAACTCTCTGCAAGTAGCCTGCGTTTTGGGCCAACGAATGATCTTGGGCCAACGGCTAGGGGTGGTTCGGAGCGACGCGCAGGAAGGCGAAGAGCAACGGTTGCCCGCTGGGGTGGTGACTGCCGCCATTGGGCTCGACGGTAACAAACACCGCATCGAGGTCCGCAAGCGTTCCGGGGTCTTCGGCTTTTAGAACCCAGCGCTTTTTGCTGGCATTGTCCTCGTAGAATATCCCGAGATTGAGCGCCTGCTCTTTGCCGGGGCCGCGTCTTCCCCATGCCTGGAACGTACTCGCGTTGCGCAATCCTGGCTGAGCGTCTAGGTCGTAAGCATAGAAAATGAGCGACTTCCCTTTTGTATAAAAAACGCGACCATAGGTTTTATTCGTCTTACCCGTCCCAACGACATCGTGAACCTCAGCGATGTACAGGTCGCGGGCACCCATCAATTCGCGAATGTCGCGGTCGTGATCAAGCAACTCCTGCTGCCGTGCGACCTCCGCCTGTTTCTGGTCCAGGGATTGCTCCCGGTCACGGACAAGCTGCGTCAACTCGCCAACTCTTGCTTCGAGTCTCTTGGCTCGGGTAGCGATCTCTTGCCTGCGCGCTATCTCGTCGTCAATCGTCTTCTGAAGTTCCTGAAGTCTGGCTTGAGCAGCCGCCACCCGCTCGTCCCGGGCCGCGTCGGCGATTGGTTGCACGGATCGCGGCGCTTGCGTGGTCGTTGCGGATGCCGAGTTTAAGTTCCTGACAATTCTGGTTTGTTCGGCAAGCTGCCGCTCGAGCTCGTCAATCGTTTTCGTGTCTTCGCTTAGCCTGGCCATCAGCAGCGCTCGTTCGTAGCCCATATCGCTTGCTTGTTCTTCGAGTGAACGCGCGGATTCGGTAACAGCCTCTGGGGGCCTCCCGGCAATATCGGTGCCATGCTGCACGCCTCGGCGATAAGCGTTTATCCCCAGGGCAAGAACGAGTAAAACGGCTGCGGCAGCTGGCATCCACACTTCGCGCCACCGCATTGCGACAGGACGGTAGGTGAATCGTTGTCCCTGCTGCAGCGCGTTACGCAGGCCAAGTCCAACTTGCGCTGCGCTTTGCCCTTCCTCTTCCTGATCCAGTCGCTTGAACAACGCTTGTTCTGCAGCTGAACCGGACCATGCTTCAGGCTGCGGCTTTTCGACGGGTGCCAGGTAGCTGGCGAGCGCAGCAACGCCGGAATGAGCCACTACCTCGTACTCACGCATTGCCAGCCGGCAATCTTCGCAGTCTGCCAGGTGCGCGTCGAGCTTGGCGCGCTCTCCTGCAGTCAATTCACCCGCGGTTGCGGCTGCGCACAATTCCAGAAAGTCCTCATGCAGATGCATCGTTCGATGGTCTCGACTTCACACCGGATTTCAGTTTGTAGCACAAGGACTATCGCCGGCCCAAGCCATCATCCGTTAAATGCTTGCGAAGCTTTTCCAGACCCCGGTAGTGATGGTGTCGAACATTGGCGTAGGATTGCCCCAGCTTCTCGGCAATCTCTGCAAACGTGTAGCCCTCGAAGAAATGCAGTCGCAGCGTCTCCCGCTGCTCGTGGGTAAGTGAATCCAGAACTTGTTTCCAGCCGTTTCTCCCAAATAGCGCTTCCACTGTCTGATCGTAGTCTGCGCCCGAATTCGTCGCCGGCCCGTTTTCCGACGCCAGGTCCAAAATGCCGGACGCATAAAAACCGATCGAATTCAGGTGCCTGCGACGTATGAAAGCCTGGGTATAGGCAACTTGAAAAATCCAAGAGCGGGC
>DATHFT010000169.1:0-115118 GCA_035317965.1 Saccharimonadales bacterium (SeqCode)
GAATCGCGGCAAGGCCGGAACACTGGACCTGAATTCGGCCAATCGGGCCGAGCTCGCGAGCCTGCCGGGACTCTCGACCCTGGACGCGAGGAATATCATCGCCGGGCGGCCGTACAAGAGCGCCCATGATTTGGTGAGCCGAGGAGTCTTGACCGAAGAGCAGTACCGGAAGATTGAAGATTCGGTCGTGGCGCGTTAGGACGCGATACAAGAAACAGGCGATGGCAGCAGAAAGCCTTCTTCCCTGGGAGAAGGCTTTTTTCGTTTCGGGGCATAGCGAAGAAAAGCGAACTGCGATCGCATGAGCGAGGAGTTGTCGCGGGCCCAGTCCGGAAAACAGATCAGACTTGCAGGACGTCGCCGTCGCGGGCGACCATTTCATAGAGAACGGGGTTGACGAAAAAGCCGATCAGGAGGCGCGAGAGCAGGCCCGCGACGACCACAATGGCGAACGGTTTTTGCGTGTCGCTGCCAACGCCGGTCGACATGGCGGCCGGCAGGAGGCCGAGGCAGGCCACCAGCGCGGTCATCATGATGGGACGGAGGCGGAGAAGCGAAGCGCCGAGAGTGGCTTCGCGGACGGTTTTTCCTTCCAGACGGAGTTTGTTGATGTAGCTGACGAGGATGACCGCGGTTTCCACCGAAACGCCGAGCAACGCGAGCAGTCCGAGGATGCTCGAGACGCTGAGCGGGGTGTGCGTCAGTTTCAGGGCCACGAGCGCGCCGACCGGTTCGGTGAGAACGACTCCCAGCGCGATGGTGATGGGAAACTTGAAATTTCCGTAAAGCGCAAACAGAATCAGGAATATCAGCAGTAAGGCGAGCGGGCCGATAATGATGAACTGGGATTTGGCCTCGAGCAGTTCGCTGTACTCGCCTCCCCAATCCAGGCTGTAGCCTTCCGGCAGCTTTACATTCTTGGCCACGGCCGCCTGGCCCGCGTTGACCACACCTTCCAGGTTGCGTCCCCGGATGGAAAATTGAATGCCGATGTAGCGGGAATTATTTTCGCGATAGATGAACGATGCTCCGGTGCTTTCCTTGATGGTTGCCAGTTCCGACAGCGGTATCTGCTGGCCGCCGGGGGCGGGGACGAGGAGCCTGCTGATCGCTTGGGCGTCGGAACGGTATTGCGGCTCCATGCGGACCACCAGATCGAAAAGCTTTTCGCCCTGGATGACTTGCGTGGCGGCTTGGCCGCCAACGGCTGCCTGGACCACGGCTTCCACGTCGGCAACGTTGATCCCGTAGCGCGCGATCTTTTGCCGGTCGGCATCGATCAGGAGACTGGGTTGGCCGAGTTCGCGGACGACGGTCAGTTCGGTGAAGCCGGGAGTTTTGTCGAGGGTGTTTTTGATTTCCACCGCTTTTCGCTCGAGAACGTCGAGATCGGGACCGAAGATTTTTACCGCCAAGGCGCTTTTCAGGCCGGTGAGCGCTTCATCAACGGCGTCTTCAGCGGGCTGCGTGTAGTTGAAGATGACACCGGGATAGGCTTCGAGCTTGTGTTCGAGGTCGGCCGTGAGCTCGGCTTTGTTGTGAATCGCGCCTTTCGTCCAGGAAGTGTCGCCGTACGGTTTCAGGCCAACGTAAAATTCGCAATTGAAAAAGCCGGTGGAATCGGTGCCGTCATCGGGACGCCCAAGCTCGGAACCAACGACGGTAACCTGCGGATATTTCGCCAGAATGGTGCGGATCTGCGGAGCGAACTTGCTGGCGTCCTCAAAGGAGACGGTATAGGGCATGGTGGCGCGGACCCAAAGTGCGCCTTCATCGAGGTGCGGAAGAAATTCTCCTCCGATAAAAGGGAGCAGCAAAAGGGTAGAGGCAAAAATGGCCAGTGTCACAACAACGGTCACGCGGGGATGATCGAGGCACCAGCCGAGACGTCTGCCGTAGCCGTCGCGGATCCAGTCGAAGATGCGATTGGGTTTTTCCTGCACGCCTTTTTTGAACCAGTAGGAAGCCAAAACGGGAACCACGGTGAGCGTGAGGAGCAGAGCTCCGACGAGGGACCAGGCCATGGTGTCGGCCATGGGATGGAAAAGCTTTCCGGCAGGGCCGGTCAGCGCATAAATGGGGAGATAGCCGGCGATGATGACGGCGACGGAATAAAAAATGGGGCGGTCGACGTCGCGCGCCGCGGCCAGGATGACTTCCTGGAGATTGTAGCTGGTGCCGTGCCGCTCGCTGAGTTCGCGGTAGATGTTTTCCACCATGACGATGGTGCCGTCGATGATGATGCCGAAGTCGATGGCGCCGATCGAGAGCAGGTTGGCGGCTTCTCCGGTGGCATGCAGGAAGATAAAAGCAAACAAGAGAGCCAGAGGAACGGTGAGCGCGGTAATGACGGCCGCTCTGACGCTGACCAGGAAGAAAATCAGAACGATCAGCACCAGCGCCAGGCCGCGAATCAGATTCCATTCAACCGTGTCGGTGGTTATTTTTACCAGATCGCTGCGGTCATAGTACGGGTGGATTTTCACGTCGGGCGGAAGAACGCTGCGATTCAGTTCCGCGGTCTTCTTCTTTACGCCTTCAAGAACGGTCTGGGTTTGTTCGCCGCGGCGCATGAGGATGACGCCTTCTACGGCGTCGTCCGTATTTTTCCCGGTGTCGGCGTACTGGAAGCCGAAAATGCCCAGGCGCGGGGCGTGACCAATTTCTACCCGGCCGATATCTTTTACGCGAATGGGCACGCCGCCTGAACTGCCGACAACGATTTCGCCGATATCGCCCGTATTTTTTATGAGGCCGAGACCGCGAACGTAATAAAACTGGCTGCCCTGGGTGTAGAATCCGCCGCCGGTGTTGGCGTTGTTGGCGCTCAGCGCGCTGATAACATTCACGACGGGCAGGTGATAGTTGTACAAGCGGGCGGGATCCAGCAGGACGTGATACTCCATGGTCGGGCCGCCAAAGCCGGAGTCGTCGGCGACACCGGGAACGCTGCGATAGGCGCGTTCGATGATCCAATCCTCCATGGTGTGAAGTTCCATCGGGGAGCGGTCCGGACTTTCAATGACGTAGCGGTAGACCAGGCCGCTCGGACTGAAAAGCGGAGCGACGCTCGGGGTGACGCCGGAAGGCACGGTCGCGTCGTTGAGGCGTTCAAAGACCAGCTGACGGGCGAAATAGGAATCGACGCCTTCATCGAAGGTGAGAGTTACATCGCTCAGGCCGTAAAGAGAGATCGAGCGCATTACTTTGAGGCGGGGAGTGCCGTTCATGGCCAGTTCGAGCGGAAGCGTGGTCAGGCGCTCCACTTCTTCGGCAGCGTGTCCCGGCCACTGCGTGACGATTTCAACCATCGGTGGCGAAAGATCAGGATAGGCGTCAACGGGCATGCGTTGAAAGGAAGCGGCACCGGCAATGACGATGAGCACGGTGACCATCAGCACGAGGAAACGCTGTTGCAGGGCAAATTGAACGATGCGATGGATCATCTATTTTTTCCGGTCATTTTCTGTGGCCATGGTTCCATTTAGTGCTGCAGTTGATTTTTGAATTGCAAGAAAAGACTGCCGTCGGCGACCACTTTTTCGCCTTCCCGTACGCCGCTGGTCACCTGCGTGCGCCCTTGCTGGCTTGCGGCAACGGCCACGTCGCGACGGGCGAACTGGCTCGTGCCGGTCTGCACATAGACAAAGGGTTCGTTTTCGGCGTCGCGAAGAATGGCGGAGTCGGGAACGCTGAGTGCGTCGGCGACCACCCCGGCCTGCACCGTGGCATTGACGTACATGTCCTTCTTCAGCTTGTTGCCGCGATTTTCGGTGACGATGCGGGCTTGCAGCGTGCGGGTATTCGGATCGAGCGTTTCGGCGAGGTAGGAAATTTTCCCGTGAAATGTTTCCGGGTAGGCATCGGTCGTGATTTCAACGGCGTCTCCATTGCGGACGTAGGCCAGGTCGCTCTGGTAGACATTGACGAGAACCCAGACTGTCGACGTGTCGGAGATGGTGAAGGCCTGGGTGGAGCCGGCTTGCAGGAGTTGCCCGGGGCCCACGAGGCGCTCGACGATCTGGCCGCCCGCCGGAGCGCGGACCGGGATCTGCGAAGTGGCCGCGGCGGATTCGGTCAGCGTGGATTCTGGATTTTTGATGCCCACCGCGCGCAGCGCGTCTTCGCTCGATTGCAGATCGGCTGCGGCTTGCGCCCGATCCGATTCCGCTTGCTGCAGGTCGCGTTCGGCAATGGCTTTGTGGTCGAGCAGATCGCGGGCCCGCTGGTAATTCTTGTCCGAGAGCTGGAACGCGCTGCGGGCCTTGAGGTAAGCCGAGCGGGCGGCCGAATAGTCCGGACTCGCGACCGTGAGAAGGGTTTGCCCGGAGCGGACCAGCTGCCCGGGAGCCACCAGAATTTCCTGGACCGGACCACCGATGGGCGAAAATACCGGGGTGGTCTTGAACGCATTGAAGGCCACCGTGCCGGTGAGCCGGAGAACGCGGGGAAGCCCGGATTTTTCCACGGCGACGATTTTAAGATGCCCCATCTGTTCCTGCGGCACGTTGAACAGATCGGCCGAATCCGCTTTGTTTTCGCCGTTGGAGTACGACGTCATTTTGGACTCGGCTTTGTCGGCCGCCGAGTTGCAGCCGGACGTGGCGGCGAGCAAAAATGCGGCGGCCGCCGGAACCGTCAGCGTATGTGCGGCTCTTCGGATGAAGCGTCTCATGGCAAAGTCCTCGTTCCTGTGGCTTGGCGCAATTGTTCGAGCGCGGCCATGTAACTGGCCAGCGCTTGGCGATAGGCGACCTGATTGGAGCGGTACGTGCGTTCGGCGTCGAGAAAATCGAGCAGGCTCGCGGCGCCGCGTTTATAGGCGTATTCGCTGATGTCGCGCGACTGTCTGGCCTGTTCGACATAACCGCCGCGGTAGAGCTGGATGATTTCGTCGTTGGAGTGCAGGGCGGCATAGGCATCGACAACGTCCGAGATGACTTGTTCCGAGGCTTCGCTGGCCAGTTCTTCCGATTGGGTGATGGCGTACCTGGTACGGGCGATTTCTCCCTGATTGCGGTCGAAAATCGGGAGATCCATGTTGAAGAAAAATGCGCCGGAGTTTATGCCTGCGGTGTGCGTGTAGGCAAAGCTGGCGCCGAGATCCTTCTTGCCATTGGCCTCGGCCAGACCCAGCTGGCTGCGCGCGGCGGTAATGCCTTGTTGCGCAGCGATTAAGTCGGGGCGAGAACGCAAAGCCAGCGCTTTGAGATCGTCCAGGCCGGCATGCACGGCCTCGTAGTCGAGATCGCCTGAAACGTCATAGCCGTCCGGGACCGATTCAAAGCCGAGAAACTGGCGAAGCGCGGCAAGGGCCTGGACTTTGGCCAGCTTCGCGGCGTTGACGTCGGACTGAAATTGCAGAAGCTGGAGTTTGATCTTGAGGAGATCGCTTTCGCTCATGTCCCCGGCCTGGTAGCGCGAACTGCTGATATCGACGGTTTTCTGGAAGCCGTCGAGATCCTGCCGGGCAAAATCGAGCGTGGACTGTGCAAGCAGGGCGGCGATGAATTGCGCAGAGACATTGAAGGTGAGCTGGCGTTCGTTGTCAGTCACCTGCGAGCGGGTGACGGCCGTCTGGTCTTTGGCGGCTTGCAGACGATGCTGGCGTTTTTTCCCGCGTTCAAACGTGTAGCCGATGCCCAGATCAAACTGAGCATTGTTTTCCAGATAGTCCGCGTTGAACTGGCTGGGATTGAAAAGCGGGAAGAATTGCGAATCCCAGGAAATGGTGGGATTGGGGCGGAGGTTGGCGGTGGTTTCCTGGGCTTGATTCTGCAGGATGGTCGAACGCGCGGCGAGCAGAGCGTGATTGTGCTGGAGCGCGAGACGCAGCGCTTCTTCAAGCGAAATGCGCGTGGCGGCTTGCTGCTCGGCGGTGGGTCGCGGCGGCTCGCCGGGAGCGGGCGGCGCCTGCTGGGCAGCCAAGAACGCTGGTGCCGCGAACAGGGCAAATACCCCTACGATTCCTTTCTTCATGTGAAAACCTCTGACGCGTCTCGTTGCGAGACGGGTTCGGGCAGTGATTAGAGAGAAATAACGATGGGGGGAGAAAAACTATACGGCGGCAGGCGGAGCCCGGGGTGACGTGGAACGCAGAAGCTCGACCGACACCGGAAGCAGGAGAGGAGCCTCTTCGAGACGGTTGGCCAGGGGAATGATGGCGAGAACCGGCGATTGCGCCGCCACAAAAACAGTGGTGGTTGAACACAGCGGACAAATATGCGAGCCGGCCGGAGTCGCCTTCACATCGGCGCAAAAGTGGAACTGCGCCCCTAGAAAGACCACGGCAAGGAGCAAAGCCAGAATCCGCAGAGATGGCGCTTTCGGTGGCATGTGGTACGTAAGACGGAGCTTAGGCCGTAAAGGTTGCGGGGTCAAGCAGTCTATTGCAATAAACCCTTTATTTATAACCTTTTTTGCGCAACGATAGCTCCTGGACGAGCGTCTAAAGTGTTACGGGTTCTCGGCAGCGCAATGAAAATGCTTGGTCTTCAATTCGACCGGACGTCGGCGCGACGCGCTCTAGCCCTGGTGGCTTGCGCGGCGATTTTGTATTTTGCCGTTGGCGGTTCGCTCCTGCACCAGCACACCAGCGGCGCCGATAACGCCTGCCATATTTGCCAGGCGCTGCATATGCCGGCGCTGGCGGCCTGCTCGGTCCATCTTCTTCCCGCCCCGGAACTGGTCATCCGGTACGCCTCGCTTCCCGACCGAGTCTCTCCCAACAGCAGCTTTTCCCTGCACCGCGCAGGGCGCGCACCGCCTTCTGTTTAGCTCCCGCAACCTGACGTCCCTCTAGTTAACGCGCCCTGACCGTCACTTGACGGCAGAGCCTCCGCCTTTGCTCCCGTTCGGCGAGGCGGCTCTATTCACGCACCTAGCGAGAGCTCCCTTGAAAGGGATGGAGGAAAAATGTTGAAGCATTTGCGCCTGCGGGCGCTATGGGTAGCGGTTTTTGGAATTCTATTTTCGGGCGTTTCGGTGTGGGCCCAATCGTCCGGGTCGCTTGAAGGAGTGGTGACGGATCCGTCCGGCGCAGCCATTGCCGGCGCCACGGTAGAAATTTCCTATCCGGTCAGCGGACTTCGCCGCGCAACAACGACCGGGGCAGACGGAAGCTTCCGCTTTACCAACGTGCCGTTCAATCCATATCACCTGGTCGTGACGGCAGCCGGGTTTGCCTCGGCCACCCAGGACGTGGAGCTGCGTTCGAGTGTGCCGACAACACTCGGAATCCACCTGAAGATCGGAACGGCGAGCAGCAGTGTCACGGTCGAGGCCAGTGGCGGCGATCTGGTGGAAAACGACACGACTTTCCACACCGATGTGGATCGCGATTTGTTCACCAAGGTGCCGCTCGAGAGTCCCTCGTCTTCGGTCAGTTCGCTCGTGACGTTGACCACGCCGGGAGTTGCAGCGGACTCCAATGGACTGTTTCACGGGCTTGGCGATCATGCGTCCAATTCGTTTTCCGTGGATGGACAGCCCATTACCGATCAACAGAGCAAGGTGTTCTCCAACCAGATACCGATGGATTCGATTCAGTCCCTCGAAGTTATTTCCGGCGCGCCCCCGGCGGAATTTGGCGACAAGACGAGCCTGGTGATCAAGGTGACGACGCGTTCCGGGCTGGGGGTAAATCGTCCGACCGGCAGCATCAACGCGTCGTACGGAAGTTTTGGGACGAGCGATGTTTCCTTTGACCTGGCCTATGGCGGGGAAAAGTGGGGAAATTTCATCGCTGTAAGCGGACTCCAGTCGGGACGTTTCCTCGATCCACCGGAATTTGCGGTGATGCACGATAAAGGAAACCTGGAAAATATTTTTGACCGCGTCGATTACCAGGTGTCCGGCCGCGACACGCTGCATCTGAATCTTGCTTATACGCGTTCCTGGTTCCAGACGCCGAATTCGTTTGACGCGCAAAATGCGACGGCCTGGTCCGGACTGGTCGCCGATAACGGCGGACTGGGGCCCGACGGTCGTCCGGTAGGCGCCCAGGATCAGCGGTCGAAAATCGGCACGTTCAACATTGCACCGACCTGGACGCGGCTGGTCAATACAAATGCCGTGCTCAATGTGGGCGCTTTCCTGCGGCAGGACCAGTACAACTACTATCCGAGCGACAATCCGTTCGCCGATTTCACTCCGGACCTCCAGAGCCAGAGCATCGCGCAAAACCGCAGACTGACAAATGCCGGAGTGCGGTCCGACGTTTCCTACGTCCGCGGAATGCACAACATCAAAGCCGGCGTGACCTACCAGCAGACGTTCCTGACCGAAAACGACCACTTTGCGATTGTCGACCCCACATTTCTCGGATCCCTCTCGGACGCGGACGGAAATCCCTGCCAGGCTCCGCTGGCGCCGCCGTGTTCGACGCTCGCCCCGTACGACCTGACGCAGGCGGGCGGCGGAAGCTATTACTTCTTTCGCGGGCACACCGATGTCAAAGAGCTTTCCCTGTATTTGCAGGACACCATCACGAAAAACAATTGGTCGTTCAATCTGGGATTGCGCGGCGACATCTACCGCGGGCTCACGCGCGCTACCCAAGCAGAACCGCGCCTGGGCGTGGCCTACAACATCAAACCGACAAATACGGTGCTGCGGGTTTCCTATGCGCGGACGCTGGAGACCCCGTTCAATGAAAATCTGGTGCTGGCGAGTGAAGGCTGCAGCGATGCCGTGGTGAATGCACTGGAGTCCGCTTTGCAGGGCTATCCGTGTATCAATGCGCCGCTCAGCCCGGGCTGGAGAAATGAATTTCACGCGGGATTTCAGCAGGCTTTCGGGAAATATTTGGTGGTGGACGCCGAATACATCTGGAAGTACACGCACAACGCGTATGACTTCAGCGTACTCGGCAGCACCCCGGTTACGTTTCCGATTGAATGGGCCAGCTCGAAAATTCCCGGATACGCCATACGCGTAAGCGTGCCGCAGTTCCGCGGATTTTCCGCTTATGTCGTAATGTCCAGCGTTGCGGCGCGGTTCTTTAGCCCGCAGGTCAGCGGTATCGGAGCGACGCCAGGTGGCACGGGCGTGTTCCGCATCGATCACGATGAAGTCTTCAACCAGTCGACCCACCTGCAATACCAGCCGTGGAAGCGCGGTCCGTGGTTTGGCTTTAACTGGCGCTACGACAGCGGACTGGTGGCCGGGGCGGTCCCCTTTGGCGATGGCACGGGTCCGGTGGACGTGTCCGGGCTGACGCCGGACCAGCAGTTCCAGGCAGGACTGTTCTGCGGAACCGTTCGCGCGACGCCGACGATGGGGATTAGTCCAAACGGATTGTGCGACCCTACCCAATTTGGTTCCTCCCTCGTCGAGATTCCCGGAGCAGGAACGGAAAATGATGACAAAAATCCGCCGCGCATCGCTCCCCGGAATCTTTTCGATGTCTCGGTAGGGCACGACAATCTGTTCCACGGAGATCGCTACAAATGGAGCTTGCGCTTTACGGCGATCAACGTGACGAACAAAGTGGCGCTGTACAACTTCCTGTCCACCTTTAGCGGAACGCACTACGTGACGCCGCGCAGCGAGAGCGTGGAACTGGGATTCCACTTCTAGGGCTGGCGCGGACCACTTTCTTTCTTTTTTTTCAGCAGACACGGAAAGCGCCAGGGCGGTTGGCAGAATTTTTCCGGCGGAAATACGAGCGCTAGAAGATTCGGATGGTGTCGTGCGGCAACCGGACGGAGACAGTAAAGGTTTCGCTTCAGAAACGCCCAGTGGTTCGGCAGAATGGCCACGGGAGCTGCTGCTATCGCTGCTGGTCCGCCTGAACATCCGGCTGCAAAGGGCGCTCGACTTGCGCTTCAAACCCCTGGGCCTTACGGCGCAGGAGGCGGCTTTGTTGCTGTATTGCGCTGAAGCCGGCGAGACGTCGCCGGGACGGATTGCGGTTTCCATGGGGCGCGACAAAGGAAAAATCACGCGGTTCGTCGATCGGCTGGAATCGGCAAAGCTGTTAAGCCGGAGGCGAAGCGCCCGCGACCGCAGAGCTTTTGTCATTAAGGTAACCAGGCGGGGGGAGATTCTTGCGCCGCAACTGAAAATAATTTTCAACGAGACGCAGGCTGAATTGTTTGAGGAAATTCCCGACGGGGAGCTCGCGCGGCTGGGAGCGGCCGTCTCGCAGATGTATTCCAATGCGGGGCAATTGCGGCCGCGAACGAAATCCCAAGTTCCCGAGCGCTAGCGGTCTACTTGGCGGCCAGCAGAGCGCGGGCCTGGGCGAGCTCCGGCCGGTCGGCCGATGCGCTGCAGTTTTCCAGAAGCAAGGAAAAATATTCGCGGGCCGCCGACAGCTCGCCGCTCGCTTCAGCCGCAAGCCCGGCTCCGTAAAGACTGTCAAAGCGATTGGGCGTGCGTGCCAGAGCCGCTTTGTATTCGGCAAGCGCTTCCCTTGGTCGCTTGGCTTCAAAAAGCATGTCGGCCAGCATTTCGCGGGCCGGCGGGCCGAAATAACCCTTGCTGTGGGCTTCCTCGCGAACCGCAGCGGCGCGCATCTCGTCAAGGGCTTGGGCGGTCTTTCCTTGCGCGAAGGCCAGCCAGGCCCCCGTGATCAGCAAATCGTAGGATTCCCCGGCAGGGACTTTGTAGCCTTCCTGCCGTTCGCTGGCGGCGCGCCGGGCGACGATCTTCCGGAGTTCCCGGATATTTTTCTGGGCCCCGCGCAGATCTCCCGTGCGCGCCGCGCCAATCGCGCGCGTGCGGTAGGTCGAGTCCAGCCAGAGCGAGCGGATTTTAGGAATGGGCAGGGCCGCCGCTTCACTCCAGCGATGCAGCTCCATCAGGCTGCAAGCCAGAAGCTGTGCCTGTTGATCTAGTTTCTCTTCATCGCTGGCCCCCACGACAGTCAAGGAATCGCCTGCGACCCCGCGGGCTTTGGCTTCCTGGCCCCTTTGCAGATACGCGTAGTTGAGAAAATCCATGGCGTGAGTCTGGTAGTGCGATTCGCCGCGATGCATTTCCGTGGCATGCGCCGCCGAGGCCGAGGCGGCGATATTGGAGTCGATCGTTTCCTGCCAAAGTCCTAAACGCACAAAAATGTGCGAAGGCATGTGGATGGCGTGGGACGAGTCGGGGGCGATTTTCGCGTACGCTCGCGCGGCGGGGAGCCCCTGGGCGGCCAGCTCGGGAACATCGGTGGCGTGAATGAGATAGTGCGCTGCGCCGGGGCTGTTGGGTTGCTCGGCGAAGATCGGATTGAGGATGGCGATGGCCCTCGCCAGATTGTCCATTTTTTCGATGTCTTCTATGGCCCCGAGCGCAATGAGAGAAAGCGCGTAGAACTGGCTGGCTTCGGCGTCGTCCGGGGCCTGCGCATGAAGTTTTGCCAGCGATTCCGAATAGGCCTTGGTTCGATCGGCGTGGGTGAGGACGGAATTGTCCTCGAAGAATGCGGCGGCAGCGGCAATATAGCCGCGTTCTCTTTCTGTGCGGACGCCGATTTTTTGCGCCTGCTCGATGTCAGAACGAGCGGCTTTGAGCGTGTCGGGTTGCGGAAAATCCCAAAGCTGGTGATAGCGCGCCATGGCCATTCCCCAGCGGGCCATCGCGCATCGGGGATCCGCTTTGGCGGCGTCGGCAAAAGTGAGTTCCGCTTCTGTGTACTGGAACGAATGCAGGAGCGCGACGCCTTTTTCAACGGCGGGTTGCGCCGCAGGCGTGCAGCTGGTGGGGAAATGGACTTGGCCGAGTTGACTGACCGGAGCGGGGTGGCCAGTGCCGGAGTGGGCCTGCGGACGCGCGGCAACAGGCGCGAGAACGGGAAGGCAGAGGCCTGCCAGCAGGACGAGTGGTTTTGTTGTGCGCATGGTAGGGACTCCGGGCGAGACTGCTCGGCATTTTAGCCGAGATCGCCGGGGGCGTGAGCATCTTTGTTGGCCTCGTGCGCGTTTTGCACCGCCCGCAGGTCGTCGTGGTTGGACGCCGGTTTGGCCTGCGGCTACAATAGGAGGCGGAGCGGTTCTTCAAAGCAGGTGAGGTCGCGAAAGCTGTTTGAACCAATACGAATCTCTGAGGTGCTGCGGATAGCCAGCTTGTGTGCACGGCCTGCCCCGTTGGCGGCCCAGAACCTGGGTCGCGAATGGGGTGGGAAAGCCTAATGGTTGGCTCGTGGCGCCCACTTTACTCGGAGGTTCACGGCCTAGCGCCCACGGCTGAGCGGTCCGCTCCTTTTTTTGTTTAAAACTCAGTCAGACCACTGAAAGATTTCATGCGCGTGCTTTTTATTGGGGACATTGTAGGTTCGCCGGGGCGCCAGATTGTGCGCGAACGGCTGGCGGATATTGTTGTGCAAAGAAAAATCGATCTGGTGATCGCCAACGGGGAAAATTCCGCCGCGGGCTTTGGAATTACGCCGCGCATTGCCGAAGAGCTGTTGCAGACAGGCATTCAGGTTCTTACGGGCGGGAATCACAGCTGGGACAAGAAAGAGATCCTGGAATTCATGCCTCATGAGCCGCGGCTGCTGCGGCCCGCAAATTTCCCGGAGGGCAGTCCGGGAAGCGGGCTGTATGTGGCCGAGGCCAAAAACGGCGTGAAATTTGCCGTGCTGAATCTGCAGGGGCGGATTTTCTTGCCGGCCATTGATGATCCATTCAAGAAGGCGGATACCGAGCTGGCCAAGATTCCGGGCGACGTGGCGTTGGTGTTTGTGGACATGCACGCAGAAACGACGAGCGAGAAGATTGCTCTTGGTTGGTATCTGGACGGGCGGGTAACCGTGGTGGTGGGCACGCATACGCATGTGGCGACCGCAGACGAGCAGGTGTTGCCGGAGGGAACAGCGTTCATTACCGATGTGGGAATGACCGGGCCGCACGCCGGCGTGATTGGCATGGATCGCGTGGCGATCATCAAGAGATTTCTCGACGGGCTGCCCACGCGCTTTGAAGTGGCGTCGGCTGACGTGCAGATGAATACGGTCCTGGTTGAAACGGATGACGAGGGGCCGCGCAACGCGGCTGGACGACTGCGGGCGAGGTCCATTGAGCGGTTGCGCTTCCGGCTGGACTGATGCAACCCACGAAAAGAATCCTAACTCCTGCCTCTACTGCGCTTTTTTCGGCAGCAGTGAATAGTGAAGCTCGACGATTTTCCAGACCCCCTCGCGTTTGAAGAACACGTCGGTTTCCTGATTGTCTTCCTCCGTGATCCGTCCGTCGGCCAGTTTCGTTTTGACGTGCAGCAGGTAACTGGCTACGGCGGCGTCCTGGCTGGGGCCCACCTGGATGTGCAGGTCGCTGAATTCAGCAGACTGGATCCGGTTGCCGGCGGCGATGTAGCGGGTCCACTCCTGTTTATAGGCAGCCAGGTCCGTGCGGCCTTCCGGGAGCCATTGCGTGAAGTCCGGGGCGTAGGCCGCGAAATAGGCGGTCAGGTCATTGGCGGCATAACTGGCATTTATTTTGACTTCAAGATCTTGAATTTCCTTTTGCGCCGACTCTGGCGGCGAGGGTTGCCGGCTGAGTAGTCCTGAGACGGCCAGCAAGAGCAGAGTTGAGACCAACAAGATCGCTTTCACAGCAGGGCACCTCCGTCAAGCGACGTTGTTACAGGAGCCGGCCAGCTTTGTCAATTGTCGCAAGTCGCGTGGCTTGAACGATTTGGAAACAGAACGAACGGAACCAAGGGCAACCCGGACGCGTCCATAGTAATCTGAGGATTCATGCCATCAGGGGTGGGCGTTCGGTGAAACTTATTGCGGCGATGTGTCTTTTGGCATTTGCGCTGTGCTCGGCACAGGGGCAAGTAGAAGACGATTTAACGGCGAAAACCAGGCTGTTTCCTGGAATTGGCGCCGGATTGCGCGCCGTGAAGCGCGGCGCCGACGGCAAGGTGTATATTCTGGCTTCTCCGGCGCTGGGCGTGGCGGTTTTCGATACCACCGGAAAGCAAGTGTTGTCCATTGGCGCTGCCGCCGGGGGAATGAGCGCCGGCAAGCCGGAGAAATCACCCATTGTATTTGGGGAAGATTTCGATATCGACGCCCAAGGTGACATTTACGTTGCGGACCGGGGAGCAAACCTGGTTCTGATCTTTTCGCCCACCGGAGCTCTGCTGAAATCGTTCCCGGTCAATTCGCCGCTGTCCATTGCCGCATTGCCGGATGGTGAAATCGCGGTGGCTACCCTCAGGCAGGCTCATTTGGTCGTCGTTTTTGATAAAAATGGGCGGGAGCTGCGGGAATTTGGCGACCCCGAACCTCTCGCCGACCGCCCGGACCTGAATCGTTACCTGAGCCTGGGACAACTGGAGACCGATGCCCAGGGTACGCTCTACTATGGTTTCGGTTTCATGCCGGAGCCCACGGTACGACTCTATGATCGGCATGGGTACGCCGGACAGGACATCGTTTATAGCGGGCTGGATGCCATGCCGGAGGCCCAAGCCGCGCGCAAGGAGATCGCGCGGCTGGAACGCAAGGGGGGAACGCCGTTTTTCAAGCGAATTCTGACGGCGGTGGGGGTCGATCCGGGCAGCGGCGAGGTATGGATGGCCCTCGGCAACACGCTTCTGCATTTTGACAAAGAGGGAAACCGCCGGGCGACCTATAAACTCTACACTCCGGAAGGGGCCCGGCTGGAAGCAAACACGATTGTGGTCGGAGAAGACTGGTTGCTCGTCGGCAGCGACCCTCTGGGCGTCTACCGCTTTGAGCGAACCGACACCAAGGCAAAAAAATAAAGTACGTTTTCCTCAAGCACGGCGGTGGAAGAATTTTTTCGCGGACTTTTTCCGACCGGAAATAATTGCAAAATTAACGGCAAAATGACAATAATTCGCAGCGCAAAGAAAAAATTTGCGCTTGTGGAAAAACTGTGAGTGGGATGTGAAAGCCCTTTGAATACTACCTACACTTTTCCCTTGCCCCATGGGCTTCAATCGGCGACAATCCCGCGCTGACTCATAAAAGCGGTTTGTTAGACAAGAAATTCTGAACGAACCGTACGGAGCGATAGGGGCAAGTTAGGACGTTCCGGGCGGGCATAAATCCCGAACCTGAAGAAAGTGCGAGTGGGCCTGCTTTCCACAGCTTTTTCACATCTGTGGAAATAGCATAGGGCCTTTTATTCTCTACGATGACGACTGCCACTCAAACTGGGCGAGAGTCCGAAGCAGTGAATGCCTGGGACAAATTTCTGGAACATGTAAAGTCGCGCGTCAGTATAAACACGTATACGACTTGGTTTCAGCCGACCCGTCTGAACCGCGCCGAAGGCGAAACTTTGTTTGTGCAGATTCCCAGCACGGTGTTTCGCCAGGTCTTGACGCGCACCTACGGCGAGATTGTGAAGGCTGTGTTTCACGAGCTGGGAACCCCCAACAAAAGAGTGCAGTATGTCTGCACCGAAGAAGAGCCCGTGGCCGCGCCGCCGGTCGTTTCCAGTGTGAAGCAGTCCAAGCTGGACTTTGAGAGCAGCGATCACCAGCTGAATACCCGGTATACCTTTGACAGCTTCGTGGTCGGCAAGTCGAATGAGTTTGCGCATGCGGCTTCGCGTGCGGTGGCCGAACAGCCATCGAAAGCCTACAACCCGCTGTTCCTGTACGGCGGCGTGGGCATGGGCAAGACTCACTTGATGCATGCCATCGGGCATACCATCAAGAAGCGGAACCCGGCGATGCGGTTGAGTTATGTGAGCGCGGAGAAATTCACCATTGAAGTGATCAACTCGCTGCGCTTTGACCGGATGATCAGTTTCCGCGACCGGTTCCACACCGTCGACGTTCTGCTGGTCGATGATATTCAGTTTATTGCCGGCAAAGAACGGACGCAGGAAGAGTTTTTTCACACCTTCAACGCCCTGTACGAACAGCAGAAGCAGATCGTAATTTCTTCCGACTGCTTGCCGAAGGATATCAACTCGATTGAAGAGCGGCTGCGCTCGCGATTTGAATGGGGCTTGATTGCCGATATTCAACCGCCGGACCTGGAGACCAAGATTGCCATTCTGCAGAAAAAAGCGGAGAACGACCGCTTCGGTCTGCCGGACGATGTGGCGGAATACATCGCACGAGCCATCAAGTCCAACGTTCGTGAGCTGGAAGGCGCCCTGACGCGTTTGATGGCCTATGCTTCACTGACCGGGGCTACGGTTTCGCTGGCCACGGCGCAGCAGGTGCTGCGAAATATTATTGCCTCGCAGGAAAAGCGGGTGACCATCGATCTGATTCAGAAACGCGTGAGCGAACATTTTAATTTGCGCGAACAGGATCTGAAAGTACGCAGCAATACGCGGGCGATTGCCTTTCCCCGGCAAGTGGCGATGTACATCGTGAAGCAGTTGACCACGGCTTCGCTGCCGGAAATTGGAAGGCAGTTTGGCGGTAAGCACCACACCACCGTGCTGCACTCCATTCATAAGATTGAAGAGCTGCGGCGTTCGGACAAGGATCTGAACCGGACGATTACGCGGTTAATGGACGCCTTGCAGTAGAAAAATACAAAAACCTTCCGGCGCTGGTGTGAAATTAAATGCGACCCTTGGTGGTCGCATTTTTCTTTACCGCAACACCTGTCCCGGGGAAAATTCCTGACGGCGCCGTCAGACCACCGCGACGGCAGAAAATTCTGCCGGAGGCGCGCGGATTTTTCTGACGCGATTTTTTTCCGCGGGCGCGCGATTGCGCTGTGTGGAAGTTGTGTGGAAAGCGTGGGAAAGCTGCGGAACAAATGTGTATCGCAGCCGAGCGGTGAGCCGGAAATATATTTTGCAAACGATTCAGAGGCGGTTATCCGGCATTTGCACAACCAGGGCACAGGACAGTTGCCTGCAAAATGCGAGTGAATCGAGTTCGCCGTGCAGTTTTCCACGTTTCCACAGCGCTCATCATCATCACAAGGGTTTTAAATTTAAATTCGAATCAAAATTCTTTGCAGCAGTGATGATGGTTGTGCGTTGTGAATATTTTTTGCAGGATGAAGCGGGCAGAAATTCTTGTGCCGCTGGTTGCGTTCCGTCCCGCCGTTTTGCAAGCGGCAACGGCCAGAGGGAGGGAACGGAAGTTCGGCGGTCCCCGGGAAATCCCGGGATTTTGCTACTATTTCCACAGCATTGGCGGCATCAACGGGCTTTATCCTTTTCCTAAAAACGAGTACAGTACAGCAGCGGTAAAAGCGGTACGAGGCAGCCCATGACCGCAACTGGAACGGCACGCGAGGAACATCAAGCGATGGAATTCAGCGTTACAAAATCCGCGCTGTTGAACGAACTCACCACCACGCAGGGTGTGGTCGAGCGCAAGACGACAATTCCCATCCTGTCGAACTTGCTGGTGGAAGCCAAGGGCACGCGTCTCACGATTACGGCGACCGACCTGGAGTTGAGCATCCGCACGTCCTGCGAAGCCAAGATCAAAAAAGAAGGCGCGGGAACCATCCCGGCCAAAAAACTGCTGGAACTCGTGCGCCTGCTTCCGGAAGGCGAAATCAAGGTTAAGTTACTGGAAAACCATTGGGTTGAGATTGTCAGCGAAAAGAAGAAGTACAAGCTGGTGGGAATGGCCAAGGAGAATTTTCCGGCTTTGCCGGCCATGCCGCACACTCTAGTGAAAATCCCCGCCGCCGTGCTGGAAAGCCTGATTGCCAAAACCAAGTTTGCCATTTCACTTGAAGAATCGCGCTACACGCTCAACGGCGGCTTGTTGATTTTGAAGCCGGACACCCTCGCCATGGTGGCCACCGATGGCCACCGCCTGGCACTGGCGGAGACCGACCAGAAACTTGCCGGACTCAACGGCGAAGTAAAAGTACTCATCCCCAAAAAGGCCATGGATGAGGTGGAAAAGCTGTCGAGCGCGGCGGGCTCTGACGCGCAACTGGATTTTGCAAAAGACGAGAGCCATTTGTTTTTCCAGGTGGGACACCGCTTGCTGATTTCACGCATTCTCACCGGGCAGTTTCCGAATTACGAAGCGGTCCTGCCGCGCGACAACAACAAGAGCGTAGTGATCGAGCGTTCAGAATTGAGCGACGCGGTGCGCCGGGTTTCGCAACTTGCCGATCAGCGTTCGCACGCGGTAAAGCTCGCGGTCTCGACAGAAGGAATTGAAATTTCCGCTTCGAGCCCGGAATACGGCGAAGCCAAAGAAAATATTGAGAAAGACTACAAGGGCGAGCCCATTGCGATTGGTTTTAACTCCAGCTACATGCTGGACTTTCTGGCCGCCGCCGCCGACGGGCCAATCAGCATTGAACTAAAAGACGAACAATCGGCAGGACAGATGCGGCCGCTGGCCGATGAATCCTACCGCTACCGCTACATCATCATGCCCATGCGCATCTGAGGCCCCGGGAAAAGTGGCAGGATTTGACGGGGAAAAGGCGCCGTTCCGGGCGCCTTTTTTTTGCCACCCGGGGTTGTCCTCTGCCTTATAAATTTATGTAAATAAAGGTGTTATTCAGCCAATAACCAATTTTTGGACTTGAGAAAGCTTCGCCGATCGGGTACACTACCCGTGCTGTCGATTTCTTGTGGTTTTCTGCAAGAATTGGCACGTCGGCCAAGTGAATGGCGCTGCAGTTTGGCTCCGCGCCAGGAGCCAATGAGCTGGAATCATTTGGAAGAAAGAAGTCTTCGCCACGGCGCGCTGCGCGCGACGGGATGAAGCAGGAACTCTACGAGTCCCGAGGAAAAATCGGGATCAAAGAGTAAGGCGACGTAAATGACTTGCCGCAAGCACGCCTTTCCTGGCTTCAAAAAAATTTACTGAGAAATGTCGAGCGCCGGCGCTCGCTGTGTGGATCGCGGTCCGTTTTGCGAATGCGATTGCGGCTGGCAATAAAAGATCATGTCTGGAATGCCTTCTGGGGAGAGTTCATGGCTGACAAAGTAGAAGCAAAAGCGGGACACCATTACGACGCAGGCTCCATCAAGGTTTTAGAAGGCTTGGAAGCGGTGCGCTTGCGGCCCGCGATGTACATCGGCGGAACGGGCGAAGTGGGCTTGCATCACCTGGTGTGGGAGCTGGTCGACAACTCGGTGGACGAAGCCATGGCCGGATTTGCCGACGATGTCAGCGTGATCGTGCACACCGACAATTCGGTGACGGTAGAAGACAACGGGCGCGGCATCCCCGTGGACATGCACAAGACCGAGAAGCGACCGGCGGCCGAAGTGGTGATGACGGTGCTGCATGCCGGAGGAAAGTTTGACAGCGATACCTACAAAGTTTCCGGCGGTTTGCACGGAGTGGGCGCTTCGGTGGTCAATGCGCTTTCCGACTGGCTGGAACTGGAAATTTCGCGCGACGGCGGCGTTTGGGAACAAACCTATGAAAAAGGAAAACCCACTTCCAAGCTGAAGCAGACAGGGAAAACACGCAAAACCGGAACAAAAACCACCTTTCATCCTGACCCCAGCATCTTCGACAAGACCGTATTCAGCTACGATACGCTGGCGCAGCGTTTGCGCGAGATGGCTTTTCTGAATAAGGGATTGAAGATCACCCTGACCGATGAGCGCACCGAAAAGACGACCGAATTCAAATTCAGCGGCGGCATCGCGGAGTTTGTCAAGCATCTGAACCGCGGCAAAGAAGTACTGCACGATTCACCGATCTATATGGAAGGCAAGCGCGGGACTGTGGAGATCGAAATTGCTCTGCAGTATAACGACACCTACGGCGAAAACGTATTTGCCTATGCCAATGCCATCAACACGGTCGATGGCGGGACGCATCTTTCCGGGTTTCGTTCTTCCCTCACCCGCTCGATCAACAGTTTTGCTTCTGCGGCGGGAATGCTGAAAGGCCAGAAAGATGAAATCAGCATCAGCGGAGACGACGTACGCGAAGGACTGGTCGCGGTGGTCAGCGTGCGCTTGCCGCAGCCGCAGTTTGAAGGGCAGACCAAGGGCAAGCTGAACAGCGACATCAAGGGCGACGTCGAGCAGATCGTCAACGAGAAGCTTGGCGAATGGTTTGACAAGCATTCCACAGTGGCTCGCCGCATTATTACCAAGTGCATCGAAGCGGCGCGCGCGCGCGAAGCGGCCCGCAAGGCGCGCGAACTGACGCGGCGCAAATCGGCGATGGATTCGAGCGGATTGCCGGGAAAATTGGCGGATTGCCAGGAGCGGGATCCGGCGCGCTGCGAATTGTTTGTGGTTGAGGGCGAGTCCGCAGGCGGCTCGGCAAAAATGGGCCGCGACCGGAAATTTCAGGCCATCTTGCCGCTCAAGGGCAAAATTCTCAACGTCGAAAAGGCGCGCTACGACAAGATGCTGGGACACGAAGAAATTCGCGCCATCATCACGGCGCTGGGATGCGGCATCGGCAAGGATGATTTTGATGCCAGCAAGCTGCGCTATCACAAATTGATTTTGATGACCGACGCCG
Organism: Saccharimonadales bacterium (SeqCode); assembly: GCA_035317965.1. Lineage (GTDB taxonomy): Bacteria > Acidobacteriota > Terriglobia > Acidiferrales > UBA7541 > Acidiferrum. The sequence continues at coordinate 20,362 of DATHFT010000169.1, forward strand.
ATGTCGACGGCAGCCACATCCGCACGCTGCTGCTGACGTTTTTCTTCCGCCACATGAAGGAATTGATCGAGCGCGGGCACGTGTACATCGCGCAGCCGCCGCTGTATCGCGTGAAGCGGGGCAAGACGGAAAAGTACATTCGCGACGAGCGCGACTTTGCGCGGGAATTGATGAAGCGCGCGACCGAAGATCACGTGGTGAAGGCCAAAGAAGGCGTGAACCTGGAAGGTGCGAAGCTGACAACTTTCCTGCTGAACGTGCAGGAATATGAAGCGGCGGCGGCTAAATTGGGCCGTCGACTGCGCGAACCCGGTTTGGTGGAGTTGCTGGCCGAGAGCGGGCTGGAAAAGAAAACCGACTTCGAAGACAAAAAGGCCCTGGATAAATTGTTGAAGGAAGTGGACAAAGCCAAGCTGAAGATCGAAGGCAAGGTGGTATTTGACGAAGCCCATAGCTTGTATGAGATCCAGTTTGGACCGCCGCACAGCCAAAAAATCAACTGGGCGGTGGCGTCGACCGCGGAATACAAGAAATTGCGGGGACTCGCAAAACAGATTGAAGAGTTCAACCATCCGCCGTTTACCGTGGCGCGCAACGGCGACAAGGTGACGAAGGAAAAAGCGACCGACGTGCTGAACTACGTTGTGGAAGACGCCAAGAAAGACTTCACCATCACGCGTTTTAAGGGTTTGGGCGAAATGAACGCCGAGCAACTTTGGGACACGACGATGAATGCGGAAACGCGGACACTTTTGCAGGTGAAGCTGGATGACGCGGTGGCGGCCGAAGATATTTTCACAACGCTCATGGGCGAAAATGTGGTGGCGCGCCGGAAGTTCATCGAAGAGAACGCACTCGAAGTTGTGAACCTCGATATTTAGTTTTTCAAGATGCTTTATCAATTGGGTTGGACAACTTTGCCCGGGCTGCGCGGACTGAGTTGCAGCGGGTTTCGCGCTACGCCGACCGACGCCCCGGATCATTTGGGTGGCGTGGCGGTCGAGGTCGCTGGCGACGCTGAACTCCAAGCGTTGTTGCGGCGGCTGGAAGAATATTTCGCGGCGCGGCGGTTTACAAACGCAGCGGACGCTTTCGACACGGTGAAGGCCTACGTTCACGAGATTACGGCAGAAGGCTAGCCGGCGGTTTTCTGCGCCGCGGGCCAAGCGGGCGGCTGCGGCGCGAACGTAGTACGAGAACTAAACGCGAGGACACATGGCGGACGAGACCAATACATCAGTACTGCTTCCGATTGATATCGAAGCGGAGATGCGCAAGTCGTACCTCGACTATGCGATGAGCGTAATCATCGCGCGCGCCCTGCCGGACGTGCGCGACGGGCTGAAACCGGTGCAGCGCCGCATCCTGGTGGCGATGAACGACCTGGGGCTGGCGTCCAACCGCGGCTACCGCAAATGCGCGAAGATTTGCGGCGACACCTCGGGCAACTATCACCCGCACGGCGAAGCGGTCATTTATCCGGCGATGGTGCGCCTCGCGCAAGACTTCAACCTGCGCTACATGCTGGTCGACGGGCAGGGAAATTTTGGTTCCGTCGACGGCGACCCTCCGGCGGCCATGCGGTACACCGAAGCCCGACTAGCGAAAATTACCGAAGATATCCTCGCCGACCTGGAAAAAGAGACCGTCGATTTCATTCCGAACTTCGACCAGACGCGCGAGGAACCGACGGTTTTGCCGTCTCGTATTCCCAATTTGCTGGTCAACGGCGCCAGTGGTATCGCCGTCGGCATGGCCACGAACATCCCCCCGCACAACTTGCGGGAGATTGTAGACGCGGCGATCCTGCTGATTGAAAAGCCGGATTCCTCGCTGAAAGAAGTGATGAAGCTCGTGCCCGGACCAGACTTTCCGACCGGTGCCTACATTGCGGGACGCGAAGGAATCGAAGCAGCGTATAAAACCGGGCGCGGCAGCTTCACCATGCGCGCGAAGGCCGCGATTGAAGAAACCAGCAAGGACCGCGAGAGCATCATCATCACCGAAATCCCGTATCAGGTGAACAAAGCGCGGCTCATTGAAAAGATTGCCGAGCTGGTGCAGAACAAGAAGCTCGAAGGCATTTCCGATGTGCGCGACGAATCATCGCGCGAGGGCATGCGCATCGCCATCGAGCTGAAGCGCGGCGAAGAATCACAGCTCATCCTGAACAATCTGTTCAAGTACACCCAGATGCAGGAATCGTTCCATATGATCCTGCTGTCGATCGTCGCCGGCCAGCCGCGCGAACTGGGCTTGATCCCGATGATCAAGCTGTTTATCGAACACCGCATTGACGTGGTGCGGCGCCGCACCATTTTTGAACTGAAGAAGGCCGAACAGCGCGAGCACATCTTGCTGGGCTACCAGATCGCCCTGGATCACCTGGACAATGTGATTCGCATCATCCGCGGCTCCACGAGCCGGGCGGAAGCCAAAGAAAACCTGTTCAAATATTTCAGCGAACAGGACGTTACGATCCTGGAGAACGGCAAAAACAAAAAGATCGAAGGCATCAAACTCGACGGGCGCAAGTATCGTTCGCAGGGAGCGCCGGAAATTGAAGCAGCGGGTCGCGGCGGATTTGGACTCAGCTACGCGCAGATTGATGCAATCCTTGAACTGCAATTGCACCGTCTCACGCAACTTTCCATCGACGAGATCTTGAAGGAGTTGAAGTCCATCCGCGAATTGATCGCCGAACTGCGTGAAATACTTTCCAGCGATCGCAAGTTGAAACAGGTCATCACCGCGGAGCTGAAGGAAGTTCACAAAGCGTATGGCGACGATCGCCGGACGCAGATTGTGGACAAAGTGGACGAGATCAAGCTGGAAGATCTGATCGCGGACACCGAGATGCTGATTACCGTGAGCCATGCGGGCTACATCAAGCGTACGGCGACCGATACCTATCGCCATCAGTCGCGCGGTGGCAAGGGACGGATCGGTGCCAAGACCAAGGAAGAGGATTTCGTCGAGCACCTTTTTGTGGCATCGGCGCACAGCTACATCCTGCTGTTCACTTCAAAAGGCCGCGTTTACTGGCTGAAGGTGTATGAACTGCCCGAAGCAGCGGCAGCCACGCGCGGCAAGGCGATTTCGAGCTTGGTGAAATTGCAGGAAGACGAAACGCTGACGGCCGTGGTGGCGGCGCGCGATCTGGATAAAGCCGACACGTTTGTGTTCATGGCTACGAAAAGCGGCACGGTGAAAAAATCGGCATTGACGGAATTTTCCAATCCGCGTTCAACCGGTATCATCGCCATCAATCTGGACGGGAAAGACGAGCTCATCGGCGCGAAGCTGACGGACGGAAAGCAGATGATTTTCCTGGCCAGCCACGAAGGCCAGGCGATTCTTTTCCGCGAGACCGATGTGCGGGCCATGGGACGCAATGCCGGCGGCGTGAACGGCATGGATCTGGACAAGGACGATTACGTCGTAAGCATGGACGCCGTCCAGCCGGACTTCGAAATCATCAAGAAGGAACACAAACAAGACACGCAGGATCTCGATCAGCTTGAAAACGAGCACATCAAGGACTCGCTGGTGACGCTCATGCTGACCGTGGCCGAAAAAGGCTTTGGCAAGCGCACCCCGCTGGCGGATTACCGCATTACTTCGCGCGGCGGCAAAGGCGTCGTAAATATGAAGACCACCGACCGCAACGGCTCGGTGGTGGCCACGCTGCAGGTAACCGAAGAGTCCGACGTGATGATCATCACCCACAACGGAAAAGTGATTCGTGTGCATTCCGGAGAAATTCGCGAAGCGGGACGCTCGACGCAGGGCGTGCGGCTGCTGCGCCTGGATGACGACGACTCGGTGGCGGCAGCGGCCGTCTTGCAGGAAGAAGACTCAGAAGAAAAGAAATAGCCCGGACGCGGGACGCGCCAGGGGTGCCGCACGGCGGCACCCTTGGTTTTTGTCTGGTGAAAAGTCCCGCAGGAGTATTTTCGGGCACAAGGCTAGTGATAGAATTTGGAACCATGAAAATTACCCGACGAATCCTGGCAGTTCTAGTCTTGCTTCTGGCGCCTCTCACTCTTCTTCTTGCCGCGCAGAAACCACACAAAATGCATTCCAAAACAACAAAATATATCGCTTACGTTGGAACCTACACCTCCAAAACGGGAAGCAAGGGAATTTACAGTTATCGATTTGACACGACGACCGGACGACTCACGGACGGCGCGGTGGCGGCGGAAACGGCCGATCCCTCCTTTGTTGCCGCCGACGCGAGCGGAAAATTTCTCTACGCCGTGAATGAAGTCGGTGAATTTCAGGGCCAAAAAAGTGGCGCGCTAAGCGCCTTTTCCATCGACCAGACGACCGCCAAGCTCACCTTGCTGAACCAGGTCGCTTCGAAGGGAGCCGGAACGTGTTACGTGTCGCTCGACAAGACCGGCAAGTTCGTTCTGGTGGCGAGCTACGACAGCGGGAACGTCGCGGTCTTCCCGGTGCAGAAGGACGGAAGCCTGGGAGCGGCAACCGCCCTGGTACAGCACACCGGCACCGGAGCGGATAAAGAACGCCAGGAAGGGCCGCACGCACACTGGATTGAAGTGTCGCCCGACAATCGCTTCGCTTTGGCAGTGGACTTGGGGCTGGACGAAATACTGGTCTACAAGTTCGATGCCAGCAAAGGAACGCTCACGCCCAATGACCCGCCCTTTATCAAGCTCGCTCCGCGGTCGGGTCCCCGCCACATTACCTTCCACCCCAACGGCAAATTTGTATTTTTGACGAGCGAGCTGAACTCGACGGTGACGGCACTTTCCTACGATGCAAAAAAGGGCGTGCTGCGAGCGCTCGGGACGCTGTCCACGCTTCCCAAAGAGGCCAGTGGCCACAATGACACGGCCGAAATCGCGGTTTCACCATCGGGAAAATTTCTATATGTGTCCAACCGCGGTCATGACAGCATCGCGTTGTTCGCCATCGACCCCGCTCAAGGCACCCTTACCTGGACGGGTGATTTCTCGACAAGGGGCCGGACGCCGCGGCACTTTACAATTGACCCGAGCGGCGAGTTTCTTCTCGCTGAAAACCACGAATCGAATACCATCGTGATTTTCAAAATCGACCCCACGACCGGCGGCCTTACCCCCACCGGCCAAACAGTTGAAAATCCGGCACCAGTCGACATAACATTCGTCGCCGCTCGATAGACCTGAGCTACAATCGCGGCGGGGAGAATCCATGCACTGGACACGCTTTCTGCTGGCCGTAGTCGTCTCCGGCGTCCTTTCGTCGATTACCGACATGATTTTCATGGGCGCGCTGTTCCGCAGCAAGTATAAGGAAGCTCCGGAAATGTTCCGTTTGCGGGAAGGGGAAAGCATCGGGTCCAGCGTCCTTGCGTCTTCGGTGATCGGGCTCGTGGGCTCGGCTGCGTTCATTTATTTGTGCCTGTGGACGGGCGCCCTGACGGTGCCACGCGCCGAGCTGCGCATGGCCGCCATCGTATGGCTGGCCGCTCCGGTGCCGGTGATTTTGAGCAATGTGGTCTGGACGAAATTGCATCCCCTGCTGGGGCTCTCGCATTCTTTGGGATGGCTGGCGCGATTCGTGATTTCTTCGCTGGTGGCCGTCAAGCTCCTGCACTAGCCCTGGTCCGTTATAAAAATTTCCACCTAGCGACGGCATTCCCGTTTTCCTCAGGGCCAGAGCAAGCGATTGCTTTTGGCTTACGGACGGCCTCAATTGAGATACAATCCCGCCTTTGCTGTGGTTACCGCCTGGGAGAAATAAATGATGGAGACAAAAGGTAGGCGCGCGATTTTTTTCCGCCTCGTAGCGATGCTGTTCGTGCTGGGTCTTGCCTGGACCGCGTCGCGGGCCAAGGACGGCGAAACCACACCGGCGCGCGGCCCCCAACAGGCGGTTGACGAAGGCTATACAGCGAAGATCAGGAAGTACACCACGAATCCTTCGTTCATCTCGCCGCTTGTTGAATATCTTCCCGCCTCGCGGAACGTTCCCACGCCGGAAGCAGTGCTCGGAGATGTCTCGGGAGCTCCCGGCATCCTGCCGTACGCCGAAGATGTTTACAAATACATGCGGCTACTTGAAAAAGCCAGCCCGCGTGTGAAGGTTTTCTCCATTGGCACAACCGAAGAAGGCCGCGAAATGATTGCGGTCGCGGTTTCTTCGGAAGAAAATCTGAAGAACCTGGAAGAAAACCGGGCGCGCCTCGGAAAACTGGCCGACCCCCGCACGATTAAACTCGATGATGCCGAAGCCGATCGCCTGGTGGCGGCAGCGGTGCCGGTGTATTACATCACGGGAACGATTCACTCCCCGGAAACCGGCGCACCCACCGCGCTGATGGAGCTGGCTTACCGGCTCGCCGTCGACGAAAGCCCCTATATCCGTGAAATTCGCGATGGCATGATCACGCTGATCACCCCAGTCGTTGAAGTGGACGGCCGCGACCGCATGGTCGATATTTACAAATGGCATTTGGCGCACCCCAAGGATTTTTATCCGCCGCTCATTTATTGGGGCAAGTATGTGGCGCACGACAACAATCGTGACGCGATGGGCATGACCCTGAAGCTCACCAACAACGTTCTCGGCACCTATCTCCACTGGAATGCGCAGGTGCTACACGATCTTCACGAATCGGTCCCCTATCTCTACGACAACACCATTGGCGACGGGCCCTACAATGCGTGGGTCGATCCCCTTCTCACCGACGAATGGCAGATGATTGGCGCGCGCAACGTGGCCGATATGACCAAATTCGGCATGCCGGGCGTCTTTGCCCACGGCGATTTCGATACCTGGTCACCGGGATATCTGATGTTTCTCGCGGCCATGCACAATGGCATCAGCCGGCTGTATGAAACGTTCGGAAATGGCGGCGCGGATACCGAACTACGAACCCTCGAGCCGGCAGAATTTGCGCGCACCTGGTATCGGCAGAACCCGCCGCTGCCAAAGACGCTGTGGTCGCAGCGCGACAACAACAACTACGAAGAAACCGGTTTGCTCACGTCCCTGCACTATTTCAATGAAAACAAGCGGCTCTTCCTGAAAAACTACTACTTGAAGAGCAAGCGGTCCATCACCAAGCCGAGCGCTGAAGGACCGGCTGCTTACGTCTTGCCGGCAAATGATCCGCGCGCCAGCTTGCAGGCCGAGCTGCTGCAAGTGCTGCAAAGACAAGCCGTGGAAATTTCGCGGGCCACCGCGGCATTCAGCGTGACGCTGCCCGCGAAGAAAGAATCGAAGGCCGCCAGGAAGGAAGCCAAGCAGACCGAAGCGCCTCCAGCTCCGACCAAACTGGATTTTCCGGCAGGAAGCTACATCATTCGCATGGATCAGCCCTATTCGCGCGTCGCGGACGCTTTGCTGGACCATCAGTACTGGAGTCCCGAGGATCCGCAAAAAACACCCTACGATGACACCGGTTGGACTTTTGGGGAATTGTTTGGCGTGAAGGTAACGCGCCTGACGGACGCAAAAGTATTGGACGTCCCGGTTGAGCGCGTGAGGCAAGTTCATGCCGCAGGCGGTGTGAAAGGCGAAGGCACGGTATTTGCCATCAATAACAGCGCGGAGCCGGCCCTGGCCACGCTGCGCTATCGGTTGGCCGGCGCCTCGATCGAGGCGGCCGAAGAGGCCTTTGACGGTTCCGGACGGAAATTCAATCGCGGCACATTCCTCATTCGCAACGTAAATCGCGCGGACCTCGAGCACCTCACCGCGGAGCTTGGCCTGCAAGCGGTTGCTTTGACCGTCTCGCCAACCGTGAAAACCCACCCCGTGCGGGCTGCGCGCATTGCGTATGTACATACCTGGCTGAGCACCCAGATGGAAGGCTGGTGGCGGCTGGCGCTCGACAATATCAGCATTCCGTACGATTACATCAGCACGCAAAAGCTCGCGACGATGGACGACCTGAACGCAAAATACGACGTGATCCTGTTTCCGCCGGTGGGGTTCCGCGTTCCTGCAACGCTGGTCATTAACGGGCTCTCGACGGCGTGGGGCAATCCGTTGCCCTGGAAAAACACGCCGGAGACGCCGAACCTGGTCGGCAAGAATGATGCCACCGACGACATGCGTCCGGGACTCGGCTGGGAAGGGCTCGCTCGCCTGCAGGCATTCGTACAAAAAGGGGGAGTGTTGCTGACCGCAACCGATACTTCAAATTTTGCGGCCGAGATTGGACTGGTAGCCGGCGTCAGCTCGCACTATTCCGATCGCATGAAAATTGTCGGCTCGGTATTGAGCACGAAACTCGTCGACGGCGCGAGCCCCATTGCCTACGGTTACGACGAAAAAATCCCGGCGTATTGCGATAACGGGCCGGTTTTCTCGCTGAGCAGCATTGCCGGCTCCCGCGGGCGTCGCCGCCTTGGCGAAGAGACGCATTCACGTCCCACCGGCCGCGGTTCGATAGACGATCCGGATTTCGCCGTCGGCCGGCCCGCAACAGAAGCTCCCGAAGAAGAACCTAAGTCTGAAATCTGGGAAGCTCCGCCGGTGACCGATGAACAAAAACGGAATGGTTACCGGGTGATCCCGGCGGCCATGCGTCCGCGCGTCATCGTGCGCTACGCCGACAAAAAAGAACTGCTGATCTCCGGATTGCTGGAAGGCGGCGATGACATCGCGCAACATGCGGCTGTCGTCGACGCGCCTGCGGGCCAGGGCCACATTGTAATGTTCTCGATCAATCCGATCTATCGCGGCGAAACCCGCGGCACGTATTCGCTGGTGCTGAATACCATCCTGAATTTTGACAATTTGGACGCTGGTCGGGCCGCCCCCGGCAAATAGCCCCGAACTGGCAACATCTTACAAGAGGGGAGCGGGATTCCGCCCACTATGGCGAAACGAAAAACAAAACGTGCCCCGAAACGCGCGGCAAGACGAAAGTCGAAAAAAGTAGATTTATGGAGCGCCGCAAGACTGCCGAAAGAAGCACTGAGCCTAGTGGTCTCGCTGCGCGCCAGGACGGGCCAGCAATTGTTGCTTGAAGCCGAACTGAAGGCGCTCGTGGGACCGACACGCAAGGAAGTCGGCTGCATAACCTACGATTTGCATCGCTCGCTCGATTCAGCCGAAGGATTCTTGCTGCACGAAATCTGGGCTACGCGCGACGCGCACACCGCACACACCAAGACACCACATTTTCTGCGATGGGAAGCGCGCAAGGACTCGCTCCTGGCTTCCCGCGATCTTTCCTTCTGGAAATTCAGCTATTGAGAGCGCCAAGGCCGTAGGCCCCTTTAGCTTTCCGGCGGAGCGATAAAATAGCCGGGGCGGGCCCGCACCTTCAGGTTTTTCTGGTCCACATTCACCTTGATCTCGTGATAGCCCGTGTCGTTTGTGCCGTTTGGCGTGTAGCTGATGTTGTACTGCGCGTGCAGTTCGCCGCCAATTTCGTCGATGGCCTTTTCAATGCTGCGGTCCCGAAACGTAGCCAGGTGCGCGCCTCCGGTGGCGGCAGCGGCAACTTCAAGGGCATGGTCCTTTATCTGATCCTTGGCATGTTCGATGGCCCACACCGCCAGCGCCATCAGATCGAGTCCGGTATTCCGCTGCTGTTCGGTTGTGGGTGTTTGTACCGTACCCGGGGGCCCGGGCATGCCGTAAATGCCAGGCGGTGTTGCGTCGATGTGCGTGTTCCTCGGTTCGGCTTGCAATTCCGCGCGCGTGGTCGAGAGACCGACACTGTAAATTGTGATGTTGGCCAGCTGCGCTTTGCGCAGGACTTCGCCGAGTTTGGCGTTGCTGCCGTTGTCGGCGGCTTCAGAAACAATGAAAAGAACCCGCCGGCGGCCGGGATTTTCCGCCGTGGCTTGCGGGCGGCTGGCCAGCATTTCGACGCCTGCGGCCATTGCGTCATAGAGTTTGGATCCCTCGGTACTGGTGTCGAGGCGCGACACGGTTTTTTCAATCTGATCGCTGTCGCTCGTGAAACTCTGCAACTTATCGATGGAATCGTTAAATCCCAGAATAGCGGCTTCGCCGCTGGCGGCGACGACCGCCTGGGTGAACAAGATTCCCGTCTTGCGGATTTGCGGCATCATGGGTGCTATGCGGGAACTGGTTTCAAACAGAATCACCAGGGACAGCGGCTCGCCGCCCATGTCGAAATGCTCGATCCTTTGCGGTACTCCGTTATCGGTGATGTGGAAGTCGGTCGCTTCCAGAGTGTGTACCATCTCGCCTCTGGAATTGCGCACCGTAACCGGGGTGTTGATCAAGGTGACGCGGACCTGCAATTTCGTCTGCGCCGGAGGCGGCATCTGAATCGTGGCATCGGGACGAGGAGCCAGGGGCCCCTCGGGAGCCTGGGCCAGGGCGAGGGGAGCTGCCAAACTGGCGGCCAGCAGCGGGAAGAGCGGATTGCGACGACGTTTCATGACGACTCCGGTGTCCACGGTAGCCTATCACCCCGAGTGTCTGGTGTATTCAATTCGACGCACTCCCCAGCGTAGACGTTGCCGCCAGAGGCGCCGATTCCTACAATCAGAAGTCACCTATATTGGAGAAGACCATGTCCGCAGGCTCGAAGAAATTGAAGCCGCAGCACGCCCCGAAAGCTCCGCACGAGGATCATGAGTTCCTGGAGAGCGTGCAGGCGCGGCCGCTGCGTATCCTGGCGGAATATCTGCATCCTTTGGCGCAGTTGAAGCGCGAAGGCATTGGCGACACGATTGTGATGTTTGGTTCGGCGCGCATCGAATCACACGAGGTGGCGCAGGCGCGCTTCACGCGTTTGAGCAAAACCCGGGTGGGTAAAATGGCGGCCGAGGTGCGCGTCAAACACCGCGCCGATTTGCGGCATGCCAAAAACCTTCTGGAAATGTCCCGGTACTACGAAGAAGCGCGGCAACTGGCGCACAAGCTGACGTCCTGGTCTCTGACCCTGGGACCTCGCCCGCGACGCTTTGTGGTCTGCTCCGGAGGTGGTCCGGGCATCATGGAAGCGGCCAATCGCGGGGCCACTGAAGCGGGAGGCAAGTCCATCGGTCTGTCCATAGAGCTCCCGCACGAACAATTTTCAAACGCGTATATCAGCCCGGAGCTCAGTTTCAATTTTCATTACTTCTTTATGCGTAAATTGTGGTTCGCGCAAATTGCCAAAGCCCTGATTGTTTTTCCCGGGGGTTTCGGAACCATGGACGAATTGTGGGAAATGCTGACGCTGCTGCAGACCGGGAAACTTCCAAAGCACAACATCATTTTGATTTACGGCCGCAAGTATTGGGACGAAGTCCTAAACTGGCAAGCGCTGGTCGATCACGGAACGATCAATGAAAGCGAATACAAAATGCTGCAATTCGCGGACAATGTCGATGAAGCGTTTGATCACATTCGTGCCGGCCTGGAAAAGTATCACATGGAAGTCGATCCATTTCTCCAGGTGTACTAGGAACTCGGCTCTCGCGGCCGGTTCTCCTCCCGGCCTATTCCGCTTCCTGACCAGTGCGGGAAAAAACCTTTGTTTATGGGCCTTTTCTGCGTTCCGCGACATTTCTGGTGCGACCGTGTTTCATACCCAGGAGCGCAAATCGGGCAGCAGCCCAAAAAGGCGCTCTTCGGGAGGGTGTTATGGAACTGTCTAAGCGTCTTTTGAAATCTGTCTTGGGAAAAGCAGCTGTCGCCACAATGGCTCTTGGCGGATTTCTTATTTTTGCCGGTGCGCCGGGCGCACAAGCGCGGCCGGTTGGCTACTACAGGCATCCGGTGGTGCGCTACGCCCACCCGATTGGCCGTACAGTTGTGGTCAACCGCTACTACGGGCCGCGTGCGGACTACTGGCGATTTCATCGGCACGAAGTGATCGTGCACGGATGGCGCGACCGCTACGGTTACTGGCACCGCTACTAATCGAGAGCGGCGCACAATACAAAATGAAAAACGGGACGCGATTCTCTAATGAAGTCGCGTCCCGTTTAATTTTTCCGCAAGGGTCAGAATTATTTCGTCGTTTCCGCCAGCTCATCGGAAAACACCGCTTCAAAGCGCCGCGCTTCGTCCTGATCATGCAGCATTACAACCGGAACGACTCGCAGCGACTGCTTGCACGAATGGCATTGCGTCACTTCACCTTGCAAGTCCTGCATAAAACCATCCATGAAGTGGTACAGCGCTCGCTCGCGCCGGGCGTTTTTCTGGTCTTTGGCGCCGCAGTGCGGACAGGTGAATTCCACAGTGTCCTGCTGCGGATCGCGGTCCAGAGCGGCCCAGCCCGTGCGGCGCACACCAATCACTTCTGCATTGCGCCGGTCCATCGGGTTTGCCCTCCTTTGATCCACGTCCACAACGCATGAGATGCGGCGAGGCGATTGGTCGATACAAATTTTTGTAACTGCTCTACTTGCAAAAGGTTAGGCCGTCCGCTTGGGCCTCCCGGGCGGACGCGCCTCCTCGTCCTGGAGCGAACCCGGGCTGGGCCGGGGAACTTGTTTCCGCTGCTGGTGTCCAACGAAGTGAGGACGCGCGCACCTCACATCCCTGCGAGAGCGGCACTGGATTCCTGAGTTTTAGAGCAACCCACAGGAATCCGGTGTCGCAAAATTTCACGATTCGCTCGCAGCATTTTGTGCGGAGGTGTGTGATGTCAGGGGAGCCCAGCAAAGCGGCAAGCGACGTTTCCGATGATGGCATTGGTTCGCTAGGCGGTTGTTTTGTGGAAGGAAATCCGGAGCAACGCTCTCGCGAGCGCGGGCTGCGACGGCGTTCACTGGCAATTTCCATGGTGCTGCAGGCTGCCGTGCTGGCCGCGGTAATTTCCATTCCATTCTTCGGCAAGACCGAACGAGTTACGTACGCCAATGCAGTGCCCATTCCACCGTACTATCATCGCGGCGCAACAAGACCCAGCAATCCAACGACAACTCCGAGTGCCCCAGGCAGGCGATTGACTCCCTGTTTCTTTTGTCCCGCTGCGCCCACCGTTACTCATCGCGCGGATACCGGCGGCGACTCCCCAGTGCAGGAGCAGGCGTTCGGTCCCGGTGATCCCACTCCATGCCCGGGCTGTATTTCGATTGACACTCCGGCAAGTCAACCGCAACCGCCGGTTCCGGCTGTCGAGCAAAGTAGACCCAGAACCCTGCACGTAGCGCGCCTCGATCCGGCCTTGCTGACGCATCGCGTAGAGCCCGTATATCCAACTCTCTCGAGACAAATGCGCCGCGAAGGGCGCGTCGAACTTAATGCCTTGATCGCCACCGACGGCACGATCCAGTCTCTGCATGTTGTCAGCGGTGATCCGATGTTTTATGACTCAGCGCTTACCGCCGTACGACAATGGGTCTACAAACCAACCAGTCTCAATGGCCAGCCAGTGCAGATCGAAACCAACATCACGGTGATTTACACCCTGGCGCACTAAGCGCAAAAGCCAGGAAAACTCTCCCGGCTGCAAGCCAAACGGTGCGAAGGGCCATTTCTGCCTAATACCTAAAATGGCCCTTCTGCCTGCACCGCGGCAACCGACATTTTATTTTTCCGTTAGAACCGGAAAACAACTCCCGTCGAGACGCGCAGATTGTTTTGTGACTGGGCGTCGGAACCTACTTCAGAAAAGCGCGTCAGAAGATAGTCGACTTCGAGCGGCCGGATGGCCAGACGATGCGACAAGCGGTAATCCACGCCGCCGCCAACGGTCATCGCAAACGCATTTTGCGAACCGGTCGTATCAAACGCGCTGGCTCCGGCATGGGCCACACCGAACAAGACTTGTCCAAAGGGCGTGATGCGTCCGAAATGGCGGTAGGAAACACGCGGTCCAAACAAATAGGTCGACACCGTTCCATCCACTCCGGTCCCCAAAATGTCTCCGCTGTGATAGCCGCCAAAATCAGCAACTCCGCTGAGCCAATGATTCACGTTGTATGCGACGTTGGCGCTCCCGCCATTCAAACTGAAACTATCGACGCCGGAAGTAGCGGGATTCGCCCGCACGTAGGAATATCCTGCAAAAATATCCAGCTTCGGAATTTCTTGTTGTGCGCGTGCGCTCGCACCGACGAAGGCAAGCACAGCGAGTAGAGACACCAGTAGCTTCAACTTCATAACATCCTCCTTTGGATTCACTTCTATACGCAGGCCAGCAAGACGGAATTCCGGCCGCGCGCTTTAGCGGTGTGCCTTAGGCAGGAAGGCGACCCCCCGCGTTTTCTCTCTTTTTTGCTGTCTATAGAGATGCTGGGGAACAGCCAAGCGTTGTAACTTTAATGAAATATTTCGCGGGCCGCAGAGTTAGCGTTGAAGTAAGAAAAATTACAAAACAGGTTCACTTATCCCCGCTGCAATGGCCTTACGCGCAGCGTCCCGCAGTCGAACCACTTCATGCCAGTCGGACACCTCGGCGGGATTTTCGCCGTCGCTGGTGGCGCGAGGGAAAATCGGCGCCGACAAAGTGATGGTGACAGTTTGCGGCCGCGGCAGATAGCTGCCATCGCGCAGGAAATCCCGCGTGCCTTGCAGCGAGACGGGAATAATCGGCTTTCCAGTAGCAACCGCGGCCTTAAAAGCGCCGAGTTGAAATGGGCGCAGACCGTCTTCTTTTGTAAAAGTTCCTTCCGGAAAAACAAAAACGGAATCACCTTTCTGTAAAACTTCTTCCATCTGCTCGGCTTGATGCAATCGGGAGTCGGCGCTGGCGCGATCGAATCGCAAATGCCCCATGCGGTCCAAGAAGGTTCCAATAAACGGCATTCGCGCCACTTCCATTTTTGCAACGAAACGATAGGGCACGCCCAATCCGAGCATCAGCGCCAGCACATCAAAATAGCTGGTGTGATTTCCGGCATAAATTTTTGCACCGGGAGTTTCCATGTATTCGCGGCCCACCACGCGAACCCGGCATCCCGTCAGAGCGAAAAGAATCTTCAAGGCCGCTGAAGTGAACCGTCCCGCCGCCCGTTCATCCTGAATGAGCTGTACGAGCAACCACGTCGGCACGATCCAGATCATGAACACGACGCTGAAGTAGATGCCGTAGATAATCTGCCATCCGCGTTTCACACTTGCCGCAATGGTTCGCCCCGCGCGCCGCACCATTCCGACGGCCCCCAGCCGCGCGATCTGCAGCCAAGCCGGAGCTCTGCTGCTGGAAAGCGTACCCGCGAGGAAAAGTTGTTTGGTTTCTTCGCGCCGCAATTTACCGCTCGATGTTTTCGGAATACTCCCGATCGGAATCAATTCCACACGATCGGGTGGCAATCCCAATCCGCGCGAAACCTGATCGCTGACGGCGGAAACGATGGCGGCGCGCCGCGCTGCGTCCAGTTCCCGGGTTTCCGCCACGACGATCATTTTTTCCGTTCCACTCGCTTCATCCCTGATTCCGAACGCCACAATGCAGCCCTTGCGAATTCCATCTACCCGGGCCGCGAGTTCCTCCACTTCGTGTGGATATAAGTTCCTTCCCCCTT
Organism: Saccharimonadales bacterium (SeqCode); assembly: GCA_035317965.1. Taxonomy (GTDB): domain Bacteria; phylum Acidobacteriota; class Terriglobia; order Acidiferrales; family UBA7541; genus Acidiferrum. Next base: position 35,775 of record DATHFT010000169.1, read on the forward strand.
TGATAATGATGTCCTTGGTGCGCCCGGTGACATAGAATTCACCGTCCGCGCAATAGGCCCGATCACCCGAATTTACCCAAGCGTACTCATTTCTGTTTTTCGCCGGACCTTCCGGCAATAATTGCTCGGTGGCTGCTGGGTTCTGGTAATAGCCGGTCGTCGCCGAAGGCCCGCGAAACCACAAAAATCCTTCGGTTCGATCCGGAACTTCTTCGCCTTTTTCGTTTACGATCCGCACATCGTGCCCCGGAAAGGATTTTCCCGAAGAAACAAAGGCAATCGCTGAGGGATCACCGGCTGCAGCGGGAACGGCGCGGCCCTCGGAGGTAAACGTTTCGCGCACGATGCGATCCACCAGAGGCCCGCGATTCAGAGGCGGTACCGTAACCGCCAGCGAAGATTCCGCAAGTCCGTAGACCGGAAGCTGGGCTTCCCGGCGAAACCCCCATTTCGCGAATCGCGTCGCAAAGCGCTCGAGGGTTTCCGGATTTACCGGCTCCGCGCCATTCAACGCGGCCCGCCATGTGCTCAAGTCCAAGCCTTCCAGGTCCTTGTCGGCAATTTTTCGCACACACAATTCATAGGCAAAATTCGGCGCCGCAGAGATGGTTCCGTGATGTTTGTGGAAAGCCTGCAGCCATTTTTCGGGCCGCGTCAGGAACGCCAGCGGGGACATCACCGCCAACGGGATGCCAAAGTGCAGCAGCGTCAACCACGCGCCGATCAAGCCCATGTCGTGATACAGCGGCAGCCAGCTGACACCCACGTCGCCCGGGCCAAGCTGCACGGCTTCGCCCATCGCTCTTATGTTCGCGAGTAGATTTGCGTGCGTCAGAACCACCCCTTTGGGATCGCCTGTCGAGCCGGAAGTGTATTGCAGTAACGCAATATCGTGGCCCTTGCGCGCGCGGCTTCCGGTGACATGGGCCGGTAGCGCGCCGGGCGAAGGCGGCGCGGCTCTGTCCGCAGCTGCGATTAATTTCTCCGCATCCACAACGCCCTGCAAGGATTTCACGCGCGGTTCGAGCAACCGCGCCACGGCTTCCGCTCTGCGAAAGGTGAGCAACAGGCAGACTTCTGCATTGTTCAAAATCGCTGATTGCCGTGCCGCATATTCCTCAATGCGATCGGCGCGAAAAGGCGGGTAAATCGGCACCGGGACGCCGCCCGCCAGAAGAATGCCCGCATAGGAAACAAAAAATGCCCGCGAAGTCGGCAGCATCAACGATACGCGTCCACCGGGAGGCACGCCGCGGCGTGCCAGCTCTTCGGCGCAACGCTGCGCGGCAGAGTACAGCTCCCCGAACGTCAGCGAAAAACTGCGTTCCCCGCTTTCGTCCTCTTCGGTGATTTGCAAATGAACGCGGTCCGCGTCATGCACTGCACGGTAATGGAGAACCGCAATCAGAGTCTCGGCGGAAAAAATCCCGGCGTCGCCGGCCCCGCGCCGGAGCTGCTGTACCGCGACAGAAGCGCGCAAGGCGGAGCCGTTGGCTTCCTCGGCCTGCGGCGCTCCGGAAATTTCCAGAATCGCGCGCGTCAAGTCTTCCGGGGTATTGGCTTCGGCTACGATGCGATCCGGCAGGCGAATACCAAGTTCGGTCTCCAGCCGGGCCACCAGTTCCACGCGCTCCAGACTTCCCAAACCCAGATCACGATCAAATTGGGAAGCTGCGCTCAGCAGCGGCAGCGCACCATGACTGCCCAGCTCCTCGAGAAGACCGCGAACAACGTTCAGGACACGTTCGCTCGTCTCCGCGCGGTCGAATTGGGGTGTGGTTGTGGCCACTGGAATCACAAAAGGGCTAACGCCGGAAAACGGAAACCGGGTCGTGACCCGAACGAACCGCATCGCCTGCGGCCGGCAGGGAACTCAAGCGCTCTTCTTTTGGATCTGCTCCGCAGTCGATCCCTTGGGCAGCAAGGCGGTCGAAAGATCGACTCCGGAAAAGTCCGCGCCCGTCAGATCCGTTTCGCGCAGGATGGCGATTCCCATTTCGGCTCCTGTAAACTTCGCGCCACCGATGTTCGCGAGCCGAAAATTGACGTTACGCAAAATAGCGCGCTGAAAATTCACATTCGAAAGGTCGCAGCGGAAAAATTCCACGCCGCTGGCCTCGGCTTCGCTCAAATCCGCTCCGGGCAAAATAGCTTCGGTCATATCCGTGTTTCGCAAATCCGCTTTATGCAGATTTGCGCCGGACAGGTCCGCTCCCGGCAACTTGGCTTTCCGCAAACTGGATTCCTGCAAATTGGCATTGCGCAGAATCGTTCCGCTGAAGTTCACACCGCTCAAATCCGCGCTGGAGAGATCGGCTCCGGTTAAATCCGCTCGCGTGCCGCCGTCTTCTCCGCGAAAAAACCGCTCGTGAGCGCTTAGAATATCAGTCAATAATTTTCCACCGTGCTTGATGCTCTTCAGTTTTCGTAGTCCCATGATTTATCCGTTGTTCTGATTTTGTTCTTCTAGTTTACTGGAACTGCGGCTTGTAGGGTACTGCCCGCAGCGGGTTCACCGTCATTCCGTTCACGCTCGAGGAATGAGCGGGACGGCAGGCTCGTTCGATTGCAGACCTGGGGCGTGCTCGGGCCTGGGATGCCCGTGACTAGGGGAGGTTCACCTGGGACAAGCCGGGTTGTACAGTCCGGTCCAATTTTACCAGTTCCGAGCAAGCGGAATAGCCGTCCCATAGACGCCAGAGCGCGTAGGCGTGCACCAGGCCTTCAATCCAGGCACCAAACAAGAGGAGTGCCGCGCCGTCCAGCGCGTAGGCAATCATTCCGCACATGAAGGCCGCCTGCGACCCGTTTCGGGCCCACACGCCGCACAGCACCAGCAACACCACGAACAGTCCATCCACCAGAATCATAGCCACCATGCCGTTTTGCCCGCGCCCTCTGGCGATTTGGTTGACGACGTCGGTAATTCCCAAACCAAAAATGAAGTGCAGTTTGGCGTCGAATGCTTGCAGCAAGGTGTTGATGCCGGAAAGGGCGGCAATGGTAAAAAACCAGGTGGCGCCGCGATGTCTCCGCGCCAGTAGCAGCGCCCGAACATTGGCGCTTTCCGGACTTTCGGCGCCAAAAGGGGGTGTGCCCGGGCTGAGCGACAAGTTTTCTCCTCGAACTGCCGATAAAGCGACAAACGCGACGCCGTATTCCATCGCGAACGCGGGCAGAGGTCAAGAACAATCTTGACTCTTCCGTCCGCCCCGGTACTACTCTTTTTTGCTATGGTCCGTCCAAAGCGTCAGAACCCGGTTTGCCTGGAGTGCCCATGAAAGAATTCGTCCGCGGTTTGCTGGTTTTCGCTGTCTTTCTGATTCCGGCCTTGGCGACTCAGTCCGAAGATTCCCCACCAATCGCTCTCCTCCATGCAACCACCATCGATCGCCATGGACGGGCTGCCCAGCCCGATCAAACGATCATCATTGCCGGGAATCAAGTTGTGGCAGAAGGTCCTGCCAACCAAACAAAAGTTCCTAAAAATGCCCTGGTCGTCGACGCGAGCGGAAAATTTGTGATTTCCGGTCTTTGGGACATGCATGTCCACATTGCCGGATTGAACGCCGAACCCGCATGGAGCAAGGAGGTCTTGCTGCCAGTGTTGCTGGCGAGCGGAATTGTGGGAGTGCGCGACATGGGCGGGGATCTCGCGGCTCTGGGGAAATGGCGGACCGAGGTACAGAATCACTCGCTGGCCGCCCCGGCAATCGTGGCGTCGGGCGCCTGGCTGGCCGCCGGAGGGAAGCGAACACGCGAGCAAATTCCCGTTGCCAACGCCGATGAGGCTCGCGCCGCCGTGCGCGAAATCAAGGTCAGCGGCGCGGATTTCGTAAAAATCATCTCGCTACCTTCGCGCGACGCATTTTTTGCCGTTGCCGAGGAAGCCAAAAAGCAAAACATTGCGTTTGTCGGACATTTGCCGTTCACCGTTAGTGCGCTGGAAGCCTCCAATGCCGGCATGAAGAGTATCGAGCATCTCTTCTACAGCGGGTTTTCCGTCTCGGTTTCATCAAAAGAAGCGGAGCTTCGACCTCGCCTGGTCGCCGCACAAGCCCAACACAACGATGCCGCATGGGAACAGATTCGTCAGGAGGCGGAGGGGTCGGGTAGTCCTGACAAGGCGCTGGTGCTGGCGCAGGCCTTTCAGCGGAACGGCACGTGGCTTACCCCGACGCTCGCATCGCTGGAAATCACCGGGCATCCGGAACGCTGGAATACCGAGGATCCGTCGCTCGCCTTCGTTCCAGCGGCTCTGGCGGCCGAGTGGCGCGCCTTGTTAAAAGACGAAAAAATGAAACGCAATGCCGCCTGGCTCGCACGGCAATCCGCCGGCGACGGAAGACTTGCCGCGGCTTTGTTTCATGCGGGAGTGCCAATTCTTGCCGGCTCCGATTCGCTCGACCCATTTGTCTTTCCGGGAGACAGTCTGCATCGCGAACTTGCCGAATTGGTGCGTGCCGGTCTGACCCCGCTTGAAGCCCTGCAAGCGGCTACCAGCGCTCCGGAAAAGTACCTGCGCAGCGGAGGCGCCGTCAGCAGAGACTCGTCCGGCGCCAGCTTCGTCGTACTGGATGCCAATCCACTCGTCGATATTGCGAATACCCGCAAGATCTCGGCAGTCGTCTACGGCGGAAAATATCTGGACCGCGCCAAACTTGATTCCATGCTCGCCGGAGCAAAATCCGCCGCCGCTGCCGTAAAATGAATCTTCGCAAGTTGCGGTGCAATTCGTTGTACCGTAGGTAGCAGCGGCTCACACTCATGAAACTCGACTCCCTGTGCCAATCGCGGAGCATTCCAATCGTCGCCATTTTTCTGTTGGTCATGGCCCTGATTGCTGGCCGAGCGCAGGCACAAACCGAGCAACGCGAGGATGAAATCGTTGCCAATCTCGCCGGCGGCCGGGTCATTGTCCACGTTACCCGCGACGCGATTGTGTTTGCCGCAATTGACCAGCCGATTGAAGCCAATTCCGTTCCGCCTCGCGTTGTCGAACTGGATTCTACGCACGTGGGAGTGCTGCTAGGCGCATCGGAATGGCAGCTTCCGGCCGATCCCCGTCCCGTCCGCCTCGATCGAAATCTGCAACATATTGCCGCGCCGGATCCTCGCTATCGCGCCGCTGGAGAAGCAGAAGGGGACCTGGAAGCGATCGGAGTCGTTTTCCTTGAAAAACTGCGCACGCTTGTCAGCCAGCTTCATCACAAAATAGATTTGCGCGCCGATGAGCCAATCTTGCAGATTGTTGTCATTGGCTATGCGCCCAACCTCTATGGTCCGGAAGTGTGGGTAATCGAGTATCGCGTCACGCAGGAACAAATCGCCACCCGCGGCGAATACTGGCAAACGCGCGCATCACGACCTCGCTTCAGCCAACTCTATCCTCCGGAGAAAAAAGATCCGCGCAAAATCGTCGAGTCCCGTTATCCGGCCAACAGCAAAGAACCCACATTGCAGTTTTTTATCGAAGCCAACGAACCGGGCATCGAGCGCTTGCGTAGCGCAGAAACACGCTTCAGAAAAGTGTTTGAGACCATCGACAAGGGGCAAGCGCAGAAAGCAGTTACCGTGGATGCGGCCGATCTTCTTCGCGCGGAAATTCCACTGATCGCGCCCAATGCCAAATTTATTCTGGGGAAAATGGAAGAACAGGGGGGCTTTACTTGGCTCGTTCCGCCGGATGAACCTGTCGAACGGGCAAAAGAGCCGGAAGATAAGGATCGCCCGCCGGAAGCTCCCTCCCTGCGCAAGCGGCCGAACGTTAACCCCAACTGAGCTTCAGAACCCGTTCGATCTGGTCCCCGCGGCGAATCTGTCCGCCTTCGAGGACGCGACACAGCATGCCGCGTCGTCCCCAGAGTTCTCGCCGCAACCCGGGGCGCAGCCGTTCCAATTGGTCGCAAGGAGTACACACCATGCTGACCTCCAGCCGGACACTTCCAATCGTAAGCTGCTCGCCCGGCACGAGGCTGTTTACGTTTAATCCCCGGGTCGTGATATTTTCTCGGATGACTCCCGGTTGCAATTCCATCGACTCCAGGGTTTCCGAATCCACGAGCAACACTTGGCGCTTGCTGCCAGGGCGCGCATGCGCGCATCCCTTAAATCCCCGGTCGATGAGAACCTCGGTCGCGGCCAGCTCCTCCATCGGGAGGCCTTTTTTGGTGGCGCGAAATAGATGAAGGACGGCGGGCATGGCTCCCTAGTCTCCAGCTGCATGCACTTGGCCGGGGTGGGCGCCAATGTCTTTTCGGTAGTGCATGCCATCGAATTGAATCCTGCTCGCGCCGGCGTAGGCCAGCTGGAGCGCCGCGGTAAGCGATGCGCCGCTGGCCACCACTCCGAGAACCCGCCCGCCATTTGTTACCAGGGATGACCCATCGCGCTTGGTCCCGGCATGCAAAATCTTCACACCGCTTGTCTGCTCTGCAGCGGTTAGACCCTGGATGAGTTTCCCGTTCTCAAACGTACCGGGATAACCACCTGAGGCCAGCACCACGCAGGCGCTGGCACCCGGCGTCCACTGCAATCGGGAAGGATCGAGCCGCTGTGCCGCTACATCGGCCAGTACCGCCGCCAAATCAAAATCCGCCCGCGCCAAGATTGCTTGTGTCTCGGGGTCGCCCAGCCGGCAGTTGAATTCCAGCACCTGCGGTCCATTCGGTGTGAGCATTACGCCTACATAGAGGAACCCCTGGTAGTGAATTCGGTCGGCGGCCAACCCGGCGAGAGTGGGCTCAACAATCGTTTTAACAATTGTTTCTCGAAGTTTAGCGGGCAAAAGATCATCGGTGGAATACGCGCCCATCCCTCCGGTATTCGGACCTAGATTCCCGTCAAAGACCCGCTTGTGGTCGCGCGTGGGAACCAGCGTTGCGTAGCGCGCGCCGTCGGTCAGAATAATGAAGGAAAGCTCGTCGCCTTCGAGCGTCTCTTCGACCAAAATCCGCTGACCACCCGGGCCAAGCTCATTCCTCTCCATTACGCGCTCAATGAAATCCCTGGCTTCCTGCCGGTTGGCCGCCAGCGCCACGCCCTTACCGGCGCACAAGCCGTCCGCTTTAATCACCGCCGGCCACTTCACGGAATCAAGTGCGGCGTAGGCTTCGCTAGCAGTTAGAAAGGTCCCGTACAGCTTTGCCGTAGGAATCGCGTGTCGTTGCAAAAATTCCTTTGAAAAAATCTTACTACCCTCAAGTTGCGCTGCTTGTTGGGACGGCCCGACGACGCCCCATTTTCGCTCTCGAAAAATGTCCGTCAATCCGCGAACCAGGGGCAGCTCGGGTCCGACGATCGTCAGATCCGGCTGAATTTTTTCCGCCAGGCGGACAAGTCCAGCGACATCGCCAGCTTCCACGGCAACACACTCCGCTTCAGCGGCAATTCCGCCATTTCCCGGAGCGCACCAGATTTTCTCCACACCGGCGCTTTGTGCCAGCTTCCACACCAGCGCATGCTCCCGCCCGCCGCCGCCAATCACCAAAATCTTCATCAAGAAGTCCTCATGAATCGCTCACCAAACGATAGTCGGCACTCCACAACGTGTCAAACGCCGCAGGACAAAGCCATCTCGGGGAGCCATGCGTTCCTGCGGTGCCGGCTGCCGCTTCCGGCATCGCCCGTCGCGATTCGAGGCGAAAATTCAGGCAGGCATTCAGGACCCCGGAGAAAGCGCTAACGTCGGCGCCCGCTTAAGCCGTAAAGTTATAAACGGAATGCCGCGCTTGCGCCGATGTTTCAGGGCCCGCTGCACATTCTGGTAACGTCGATCTTTGATCCATGGCCAGCCGAAAAACGCACAGCGAACGGTCCTCCGGCCAATCTGTTCTGATGCTTCTTTTTTGTTTTTTTCTTTCCGGCACCGCCGGCCTCATCTATCAAATCGCCTGGACCAGAGCCCTTTCTCTACTTTTCGGCCACACGACCTATGCCGTCGCCACGGTCCTCGCGATTTTCCTGGGAGGTTTGGCCCTCGGCAGCGCCACGCTCGCCAAATACGGCGAACGTTCGGTCAACGCTGTTGCGCTATACGCCTGGCTGGAACTGGCCATCGCCGCTGCCGGTCTCCTTTCCTTTCTCGGACTCGCTGCTGTCCGCGCGATGTACCTGTCGAGCGCTCAGACAGGTTCCGCTTCATCGCCATTTTCCCTTCTTATCCGCATTCTCGGCGCCGCAATCGTTCTTCTCCCGCCGACATTTCTAATGGGCGGAACATTTCCGATTCTCATCTGCGGCGTCACTCGCCACTTGCGGGAACTGACGCGCAGCATCAGCCGCTTCTATGCCTCGAACACCCTGGGCGCCGCAATCGGAGCTCTGGTTGCCGGATTTCTCCTGCTGCCAACGATTGGTCTCCGTCTCACCATCGTGGTTGCGGTCCTCGTCAATGCCATCGCCGGACTCGTAGCCCTGAAATTTTCCAGTCGCGCTGCAGCGCCCGCGGGCGTCCCGCGCGCTTCGCTCCCGACGCAACCGCCCTCCACGAAATCCGTTCCGACTGGCTTCGGGCGCTCGAACGCTCTCCTGCTAAGCGCTTTTGTCGTCGTCGGCGCCACGGCCATCTCCTATGAAATCAGCTGGACCCGGCTGCTCTCGACCATGCTGGGCAGTTCGACGTACGCCTTCACCATCATGCTGGCTACCTTCCTCGCGGGAATCGCCTTCGGCAGCCTTGTGTTTGAAAAATGGAGCGCCACGCACACCGTAGCACTCTCGCTGTTTTCCGACACACAAACCATCACAGCCCTCGCTTCGGTTTTCTTCCTCCTGCTCTTCGGGCAACTTCCCGGTTTCATTCCACCTATCCTCGAGTCGACGGGCAATTCTTTCGCTGGACTTCTCCTCGCGCAACTCACCGTCTCCGCGCTGGCCATGTTTCCTGCCGCCCTGGTGTTTGGATTTAATTTTCCGCTGGTCGTTGCGCTGGTCGCAGAAAACCGCAAGGACAGCTCGCAGCCCGGACAGGATGTCGGCCGCGCTTACGCCGCCAATACTTCGGGAGCTATCCTCGCCGCGCTGCTTGTCGGATTTATTCTACTTCCGAAAATCGGCAGCTTCCGCGTGGTCGCTCTTACCGCCATCGTCAATCTTCTGCTCGCCATGTTCCTAGCCATGCGCGGCCGGCCGCGAACCGTCGCCGTTACCGCCGCACAACTCGTAACTCTGGCGGTCATCGCATTCCTCGGATTCTCGTCGCATTTCCATGACAAAGCTCTGGCCTCTTTCAGCGCCGTCCTGTATGGGTCCTATCACCAGAATCGCCTCACGCTCCAGGAAATCGCCGGCACCGAAGACGTAGTCTTTTTCAAAGACGGACTGAACGCCACGATCAGCGTTACCCGCTCGGAAGACTACGTCGCGCTCAAGACCAACGGCAAAGTCGACGCCAGCACGATCGACACCTCGACGCAGCTTCTCCTCGGCCATCTCGGAGCCGTCTTCCACCCGCACCCGCGCCGCGTGCTCATCATCGGTTTCGGCGGTGGCATGACGGCCTCCGCCATCGCGCGCTATCCCGATGTGGAAACCATTGACTGCGTTGAAATCGAACCCGCCGTTCTCGACGCCGCGAATCACCTCGAGCGCTTGAACCGCGGCGTACTCCGGGACCGCCGCCTGCACATCATCTATGACGACGCCCGCAACTTCGTGCAAACCGCCAGGGAGCCCTACGACCTCATCATCTCCGAGCCCTCGAACCCCTGGATCGCCGGAGTGGCCGCTCTCTACACCAGCGAGTTCTACGCCGCCGTCCGCGCCCATCTCGCCGCCGACGGTATGTTTGTCCAGTGGGTTCAAGCCTATGGCCTGCAAGGCGCTGACTTCAGAATGATTCTCGCGACGCTCAATCCGCATTTCGCCGATGTCTCTTTGTGGCGCAGTGCCGACCGCGACTTTCTGGTCTTGGCGCGCGCCGGCCGCGCGCCCCTCAACTTCGATCGGTCCCGCGAGTTCTGGACGAGTTCCGCGCTGCAGGCCGACTTCGGCGCACTTCACCTGACGCAACCTGAGGCCTGGCCCGTCTATTTCCGTTTGGCGGATTCCGGCGTGCGCTCACTCGCGCTGGGTGCCCGTATCAACACCGACGACCTGACACGTCTTGAATACAGCGCTCCGCGTTCGGTGCTTTACGACCCGCTCGCCCAATCCCTCTCCGGTCTCATCGAGCAGCACGAGAATGCACTCCTCCCGCCGGGCTTACCTGAAGCGGACCGCAAAATCGCGCTCCTGGCCTCGGCGGAATCCGCGGCCGATCTGCGAAGCTTGCGAACCAAGAAATATCTCGAGGCTGTGGGCCCTGAAGCCGATCCTCAGCTCATGAACGTGCTCTCGGCACGGGTCGCGCTTTTAGAGCATCATCCGGCCGAAGCAATCGCCCGGCTCTTGAAAATCCCTTCAGATGTGACTAACCTGTATAAGAAAGATTATTGGTTAGCAAAGGCGTACCTCGAAGCAGGGCAGGTCGCACAGGCGCAATCGGAAATCCGCGCCGCGCTTGCGGGCAATCCTGGCGACGAGGCCGCCCTAGAGACGGGAGTTGAAATCTATCGCGCTTCGGGCGACTGGGTTTCCGCCGTCGCCATCGAGAAACGACTTCTAACTGCACAACCTGAACCCTCGGCAGCCAATTATTGCGCCCTGGGCGATCTCGAACTTCGAGCCGGAGACCGTGCCTCAGCGGAGCGGTCGCTTAAAGCCGGTCTCGCCGTTGATTCCTACAGCTTCCTGTGTCATCGAGACCTCGGAGAGCTAGAACGGGCAGCCGGAAAATATGAGGAAGCGCGAAGCGATTTAGAGTTCGTTGTGAAGTACTTTCCAGAAGCCGACGCGAAGACCTTCGCCTCGCTGGCGCTCGCTTGCAAAGCGCTCGGCAGGCGCCAGGACGCCGACGATGTTCTCAGGAAAGGAAGGCGCATCTTCCCGGAAGATGTGTTTTTGCAAAATTTCAAATTGCCGAACTGATTTTCCCGGAGAACTCCGGTTACGCGTGCCCCACAGCATGAATCGGAATCGTCACTCCCGACGCCGCATCGGAGGAAGCCAGCATGTGGCAACGTCCGTCAAAAATCCCGCCCGGATCAATCACCATGCAAGGCGAATGCACTTCTCCGGTTACCACGCCCTTGGCCTCAATCTCCACCCGTCCCTTGGCAAAAATCACACCGTCAAACCTGCCGGCAATGACCACGCGATTGCCCTCGATTTGTCCCTCGACTTTTGCTCCCTCGCCCAGAATCACGGTTTGTTCTGAGATAATATTGCCCTTCACGTTGCCGTCGATGCGGAACGTTCCCTTGACTTGCAGAGTGCCTTCAAGGCTTACGCCTTGATCAATAAAGCCGGTCCACTCCTCGCTGTTGCCGCCGCTCTTTCCTGTGCCGGGCCACTTCCAAGCCATTTTAAATTCCCCCAAAATTAGAAGACTTCTCCACTGTATCCGCGTGCGTGGACAAGTCAACGGTCTCGATGAACGGAGTTGTCGAATGAAGCGACTGAACCAAAGAACAGCAGCGCACCCTGCCGCTTGCGCCGCCTTGCAATTCCGAGGAAGGAGGATTTACTTCATCAGGCGATCGTAAATTCCCATCAACTGCGCATCGTCATAATACTCGAGCACCAATTGGCCCGGCCGTATCTTTGTCTTCTGACGGAGCAATACCTTTGTTCCCAGATGGCGCTGCATCTCGTCGAGTGCCGCGCGAATGTTGGCGTCCACGTGAATTTCCGCTGTCGCCTTATTCCCGCGTGACCGGCGCGCCGACAATCGCTCAATTTGTCGGACGGTAAGGCCTCCGCGGGCCGCCCGTTGCGCATAACGCATCCGCAGGGGCGAGTCGAGTACGGAAAGCAGGGCCCGGCCGTGTCCGGCCGAAAGCTTTCCTTCTTCAATCCAATCCTGAATCGTAGGCTCCAGTTTCAGCAGACGAACCGAGTTGGCAACTGTCGCCCGGTCTTTACCCGTACGTTCTGCCACAAGTTCCTGCGTCAGCTGAAATTCATCCATCAAGCGCTCGAACGCCCGCGCCGCTTCAATCGCATTCAGATCTTCGCGTTGAATGTTTTCAACAAGCGTCATTTCCAGCGCCAGCTCGTCCGGAACCTGGCGAAGGATTGCAGGAACCTTCGTGAGGCCGGCCTTCTGCGCCGCACGCCACCGCCGTTCGCCGGCAATCAGCTCAAATCGATTTCCCACCGAGCGGACAACTAGGGGCTGAATGATCCCGCTCGATTGAATTGAGCGCGCCAGCTCATCGAGAGCTTCCTCGCGAAATCTCGTTCGTGGTTGATAAGGACTGGGATCGATCAGGTCAATGTCAATTTGCAGCGATGCGTTGGCCACAGGTTCGCGGGCGGGAACTGCAGCGGCTCCGCCAGAGGTGGTCACATGAGTTTGTGGTGCTGCGGGAGCTGGCGTCTCCGGTGCCTGTGGTTCAGGCTCCCGAATGAGCGCTCCGAGCCCCCGTCCCAGCGCGTTTCTCGGCATTGGCAATAACCTCCTGGGCGAGCTGCGAGTAACCCTCTGCCCCTTTGCTATGAATATCGTAGAAAATAATTGGTTTTCCAAAACTGGGTGCTTCCGCCAGGCGAACATTACGTGGAATCACGCTTTGGAACACCTGTGTTCCAAAAAAGCTCCGTAAATCGGTCGCCACCTGACGGGATAGCGTGGTCCGTTCATCGTACATGGTCAGCACGATGCCCTCGATCTCCAAAGTGGGATTCAAGGTGCGGCGGATTCGCATGAGCGTATCCAGCAGCTCCGACACGCCTTCCAAGGCTAGATATTCGCATTGAATAGGCACAAGAACGGCGCTCGCCGACACGAGCGCGTTCAAAGTCAGCAAATCAAGCGCAGGCGGACAGTCGAGGATGATGAAGCGGTAGCGGTCATGCAGTGGTTTCAGGAAAGCCTGCAGCTTATATTCGCGATTTTCCGCGTTAACCAGCTCCACGGCCGCTCCCGCGAGATTTTTGTCGGCGGGGACGACATCCAGCCCATCAACTTGCGATTTTTGCACCAGTCTCTCAAAAGACTCTTGCAGGATAAGGGCATGATAAAGAGTCCTGCGCGAGGGATCCTTCGGAAAGCCAATGGCGGCAGTGGCATTGGCTTGCGAATCGCAATCGATCAGCAATGTCGATTGTTCAGCGGCAGCAAGGCACGCGGCTAAATTTACCGCCGTCGTCGTTTTACCAACTCCACCTTTTTGATTCGCAACCGCGATAATTCGGGCCAAGCGCTCACCTGAAGGCGGAAATCTAACAGAGCAGAACTGGTGTTGCAAGATGTTTCACGTGAAACACGACAAAGTCTGTGAAAATCGCTTCAAATCTCCGTCTCAGCCACTGATTTGTTCCACGTGGAACATCCCAGCCGGGCCGCCGATTGTTCCACGTGGAACGTTTTGCAATTCACGTCGTTCCGATTGTTCCACGTGGAACAATTTCCGCCGTACCCCCCTCGGAATTGAAATCTAGCGGCGCAACACCTCTACAGATATGTTCCACGTGAAACAAGTTGTTCCACGTGGAACAACCGGATTGCATATTCCGGCGCGACGGGGACGCGCGCAAGCGCTCATCGTCCATTTTTACTTCGTTTTATGAGATTGACGTCATTATGCGATGCCTCAGCTGGCTAGCTTCGGGCCGCGATGTTCCACGTGGAACAATCAGAGGTGTTTTCTCAAACAGGGACGAGTCGGGTTAGCTCAGTGGAGTGCGAGTCATGCTAGTCCAGCGCATCCCGTGTCGCGGGCAGAGGGGCGCTCGAGGCCAATCGTGCGGGTTCTTTATAAAAAATCGTCGCAAGTCGTTTATTTTCATGTCGTTGCGCCGACAGTTGGCGTCCCTTTGGCTCCTACGAGCAGCATCCGACGCAGCGACTGCGGCACGGCAATCGGCTCTCTCCAGGTCCACCCCGGGATCTTCTGGATCTCTTCCTGATCCCGGGCCCCGACCCACAGAATAACTTCTTTAGCCTCAATCTTTTCCGAACCACACCACCCGAGAAACGTCGCGAATTCTCCAAAAGCCCGGGAGCACACGATATCGAGCGGAGCGACTTCCTCGCCCAGTTCCTCGTATCGGCTCACCAGTACCCTCGTGTCCGTAAGTCCCAATTCTCGAACGACTTCGGCCAAAAAAGTCGCCTTTTTCACGTTCGATTCAATGAGGAAAACCTGTAAATCGGGCCGGATGATCTTCAGCGGGACCCCTGGAAACCCTCCTCCCGAGCCAACGTCGGCCAGCCGACCGTTTTCCACAGGATCCGCTACTACTCCGTACATACTCTCGCAAAAATGGCGATATAGTATTTCCCGGGGATCGCGTATGGCGGTGAGATTTATCTTCTCATTCCAGACCAACAATATTCTCATATATTGTTGAATTTGTTGGACTTGTTTACGTGACGCCGTCAGCTGGAATTCCCCAAGGGCGTGCAAAATCAATTCATCAGAAGGCAGAACCGGGGTAGGTGTTGTCATAAAAGTAACTACTGATTAACGTGCGCGCTCGATTTGCTGTTCAGACGGAGGCAGCAGCGGCCGTACCAAGAAGCGATAACCCGCGACTCCGGCGACGACATCCACGGCGATGTGCCAGAACACCACAACAGCCAACGTATCGTACGCGATTTTCGTGATTCCGAAAATGATTCCAAGGACGAATGTGCTCACAACGCCTGCGCGCCCTTGGTACAGATGCCCCAACCCGAACAGAACCGACGATAGCAATACGATCTCCCAGTCTGCCAATCCGGCCTTGGACATGGCCCCCATCGCGAAGCCGCGGAATAGAAATTCTTCGCAAACACCGGCCGTCACGGCCAGCACGAAGAAGGGAATAAATTCGATCGCCCGTTGCGGCAACACGCGGTCGGCAAACGACTGAACGAACCCCCGCGCCTCCGGCGGCAGCTGCGCCACCCGGCGCAAATTGAACCATTGCAGAAGCGCGAATGTCGCCGTTCCGACGACCGCTGCAATGGCGACTGCGGTGGAGTCAGGAACCACGAGTCCCAAGTCCTGCCCGCGCAGCCCTCGCGCCCATGCTCTCCAGCAAACCAGCGCCACGGCCACCCACTGGAAAGCAATTGTAGAAACATAGAGCGAGAAGCGCTCACGTGCTCCGATCTGCGGCAGAGCCAAGAGCCGCTTTACTCGTCGTTGCCCCCGCCACGGAAGAAACACCGCGAGAGCCAGAAAGATGATCCAAAAGTCCCAGGGCATCTGGGGATGTAAGCACGTCCAGTCAAAGGACGCAACCAGCCGGCCTCGTGCCTGGCGGATGTTGCGAGCAGAAGCCGCCGCGCATCTCTATAATGCACAGGAAGCACGGAGGTGTTCTTTGCCGGAACCCGTAAAACTTACCGCGATGGCCAAAGCCGCAGGGTGCGCCGCAAAACTAAATCCCGCCACGCTTGACGGAATTCTGCGCAAACTTCCGCCGCAGTCCGATCCTAATGTTTTGGTGGGGTTCCATACCAATGATGACGCCGGCATCTATCAGCTTGACGAGCACCTGGCCCTGGTGCAAACAGTTGATTTTTTTACGCCAATCGTCGATGACCCGCATCTGTTTGGCCAAATTGCCGCCGCCAACGCCCTGAGCGACGTCTACGCCATGGGCGGGCGACCGATCTCCGCACTGTCAATTGTAGGCTTTCCAGAAAAAGCCGACCCGGCCATTCTGGAAGAGATCATTCGCGGCGGCCTGTTCAAGATGCAGGAAGCCCAATGCAGCGTGATTGGCGGCCATTCCATTCGAACCGAAGACCTGCTGTTTGGCTATGCCGTCACGGGAGTGATCGACCCGCAGCGAGTTTGGAGAAATGTCGGCGCGCGCACGGGTGATGTCTTGCTGTTCACCAAACCGCTGGGGACGGGCGTGATCACAACCGCGCTGAAAAAAAATGAGGCCGAACCCCAATCACTGGCCGCCGCAATTGCGGCCATGACCACACTCAACAGCGCCGCTGCCGCCGCCCTTCGCGAGCTCCAGGCGAAATATTCCACAACGAATCCCATCCACGCCGTAACCGATGTAACCGGGTTCAGTCTGCTGGGCCACGCGCGCGAAATGGCCCTCGGCGATTCTCGAAGCGGCGTTGAACCCGTCTCACTTGAAATCGATCATTCAAAATTTATGTATTTTCCCGGCGCAGTCGCGGCCGCCAGAGCTGGTCACCTCTCCGGAGGCTTGCAGAACAATCGCGCCTTTGTCGCGGACTGCGCGGCCTTTGCGACAGGGGTCGCGGCTGAATATCAAGATCTGCTTTTTGATCCGCAAACTTCCGGAGGCCTGCTCATATCCCTGTCCCGCGCCGCGGCCGATGACGCCATTCAGACGCTCGCGCAGCACCAAGTCGCCGCACAGATTGTGGGCAGCGTGTTGGCAAAACGCACGCCACTCATCTCCGTTGTCTAGCGCGTGAAGTTTCGAAAAAAGGAAGCAAAAACTGTAAACTGGCGAAGCCCGAAGCGCACTCAAGATTTCTAGAACATGGACACCATCACCCACGGAATCGCCGGCGCCCTCCTTAGCAAAGCTATTTTCAGAGGGGATGATCTTTTTGCCGCCCGCTCGATGAATCGCCAGCGCCTGGTTACCTGGGCGCTCACACTCGGCGCAATTTTTCCGGACGCCGACACCTTCCGCGACATTTTTTCCCGTAACCCGCTGCTCATCATCACCTGGCATCGCAGCCTTACGCACTCGCTGCTGATGCTTCCGCTCTGGGCACTTCTTCTCACCTTGGGAACCCGGCAAATCGC
Organism: Saccharimonadales bacterium (SeqCode); assembly: GCA_035317965.1. GTDB lineage: Bacteria > Acidobacteriota > Terriglobia > Acidiferrales > UBA7541 > Acidiferrum. The sequence continues at coordinate 52,559 of DATHFT010000169.1, forward strand.
CCGCTGGCGGCGCTGGGATTCGCCCTCTTTCGCAAAATTATTCGCCATCTACGCTACAGGAATCCTGAGCCACATCGTTCTCGATCTGGTGACTACCTTCGGCACGATGATCTGGTCGCCCTGGGTATGGTCGCGCCCCGCGTGGGACCTGCTCTTCATTGTCGATTTTACGTTCACCGCGACAGTTCTTCTTCCGCAACTTCTGGCCTGGGTTTATGCAAATCCAGCCCGCATTCGCCCGCGGGCCATCGGCATGTGGTTTGTTTTTCTTCCGGCGCCGCTGGTCATTTCAAGAATTGCGCAAATCGTCGGCGCGCCGATTGCAGATCGCGCCATTCTTGCGGCTACTTTTCTTTTTACCGTACTCTTTCTCGTTCCCGTGTTCGGAGGCTGGGGGGCAAAAATCTCGCACTCCACCTGGAATCGCGCCGGGTTGCTCGCCGCCAGCGCTTACATTGGCCTCGCGATATATGCGCACAGCAGCGCGCTTGCCCGCACAAAGCAGTTCGCGGCCTTTGAACACCTCGAAGTCCAATCGATTGCCGCGCTCCCGCTTCCGCCGTCATTTTTGAATTGGGATGGTCTTGTCCGCACACCGCGCGGTGTCTACGAATTGCGCACGGATCTGGCAAAAGAGGCCGCCATCAGCAGCGCGAACTCGGGGCCACCGCGGGCCTCCGCCACTCTTGAATACAGTTTTTTTCCCGACGCGGTTCCAAACCCCTACATCGAATCCGCAAAACTTCTTCCCGAAGTCGAGAAAGTCCTGTGGTTTGCGCGTTTTCCGGTCACCCATTTTCATCGGGAAGGCCGTGACGCCGTTGTGGAATTTTCTGACCTTCGTTTTGCGAAAATTCGCCCGGATCGTCCCCCGTCGTTCACCTATCGCGTGCGTTTCGGTCCGTCCGGCGAGGTTCTTTCGCAAGGCTGGCTGCGTTAAATATTCAGTTTGGTTTTGGATGTAAATCAGAAAACGCCAACAGACACCCCTGGACAGGTACGCGGACACTAGCCGATTTATCGTTACCCATCCCGTGAAGACGCAGTTTGTCTGTGAAAGACGATATACCGGTGCGGCAGCGGACCGTCTCCCGTTCCGATCCGAGGCCACAAATTGCCGAATGCCGCTGTACCGATCGCTCGAACAGATTAATTCCGCGCAGCCCCGTCCACCGGCAGAATCACCACCTGCCGCTGTTCGCCAATCCCGCTGCTTTCGGTGCGCACTCCGGCCATCGCTTTCAGCGCCAGATGCACAATCCGCCGCTCCCGCGAAGACATGGGATTCAGCTTGAACGGCTGTTTGGACGTTTGTACGCGCTCGGCAGCCACCCGCGCCGTCATGCGCAATTCTTCAAATCGCAGCGCGCGATACCCCGCGCAATCAATATGTATTTTCTCGTGAAACGCCGGATCCAGCCGCAGGGCCTTAAATGCCAGATGCTCAAACGCTTTCAACGCTTCGGCGCCGCGCTCCAGCAAGATCTCCCTGTCGCGCCCGTCCAGATCGGCCAGCACTTCGGCGTCGCCCTCCGCGCCGGCACTATCCGGGCCAACGGCCTGTACCGCTACCGTCAGTTCCAGTCCGGACGTTTGCACAATGCGTTCTAGAAATTCCCGCAGCGCATCGGCAGTTGCCTGCCGGTCTAGCCTTCCGTCGCGTATGAGTTCAGTGGGGGACATGATTCAGCTGCTCAACCTTGCTCTGTCCTGACCAGCTCACTGGATCCGGTCACGATTTCTTGCCCTTCACCGGCTTTGCCGGCTCCGGCAAAGGATGCGTGCGGTTCAGATACCACTGCTGCACAATTCCCACCAGGCTGCTGGTCAGAATATATACCGCCAAGCCGCTTGAAATCGGCGAAATGATAAAAATTCCCGCCATGGTGATCGGCATAATTTTCATCATCATCTGCTGCTGCGGATCGGTCGACGTCATGGGGGTCATTTTCGAAACCAAATACATCGAAAGACCCATCGCCACCGGCAAGATATAGTAAGGATCGCGCGCCGAAAGGTCGGTGATCCATCCGAACCATCGCGCGTGGCGCATTTCAATCGCGAACCGCAGCGCGGTGTTCAGCCCAAACCACACCGGCATCTGCAAAAACATCTGAAAGCAGCCGCCCACGGGATTGATTCCCTCGCGACTGTAAACCGCCATTACTTCCTTGTTCATGTCCGCTTTGCGCGGATCACGCATCGAATATTTCTTGTACTTGTCCTGGATCGCCTTGATTTCAGGACCGACGCGCTGCATTTTCAGAGTGGTCTTGTAGCTCGAGATCCGCAGGGGAAACAGCAGCGTATTGATGACCAGCGTCAGAATGACAATGGCCCATCCCCAGTTCGGCACGTACTTGTGAATCAGTTTCAGCCCGTGGAACAACGGGTCCGCGATGAATTCCAGCCATCCGAAATTCACCAAACCGTTCAGCGGCGGCGTCATTCGCTTCAAATCGTCGTAATCTTTCGGCCCGACATACACGCGCAACGCCGTAGGCTGCGGTCCGGTGGCCGTAGTAATTCCCGGAGCCGGTTCCTGCGCATCCTGGTTGTCTATTTTTACCGGACGGTCCACTTTCCAGTAGCGCGTTTCCAGAGTCCCGGGCGCTGCGCCACCCGCGGGCAAAAACACGGCCGTAAAATAGCGGTCTTGAATCCCGGCAAAGTCTTTCCCGCCCTGCCAGACGCTGGTCCCGACCTTGCTCAGGTCTTCCAATTTCTTGGCGGCGACGTCGGTAATTTTTCCGTTCACACTGGAAAAAACCAACACGGTATCAATCGGCGCGGGATTGGTGACCGTCAAATCGCCAAAACCGCCCAGCCACGCCACGCCCGCCGTGAGCGGCCGCCCGTCGAGCTTTGCCGAAACTTCCACATGGACTACGTAGCTGTGATCGAAATGGAAATGCTTGGCAATCTCCAGATGTCCATCGCTCCATGAAAATTCAATATCCGCAGGAGCCGTGAGCGAACTGCTGCTCGAAGAGACTTGGTAAAACGCACTGTTAGCCGCCGTCTGCTGTTGCGGATCCTCGAGAGTAACCGCCAAGGGCCACCCGCCAATTTGCTCGGAGGCTACCGGATGCACCACGTCCAGGAGGCGCTGCGGTTTTGCGTCATCCTTGTAGTGTTTCAGCTGCCAGCTTTTCACTACCGCGCCGCGATTGGAAAACTCCACGCGATACAAGTCGTTTTCGACAACCACGGTTCGTTCCGTTGCTTCGCTTTTTGCCGCAATCGTGGTCGGCTGCGCGGGAGCATTCTTCGGCGCCGCAGTCTGTGCCGCCGGAGTTGGAGCTGCGCTGGACGGGCCAGGACTCACCGGCGCGCTTTGCGCCGGTTGCGAGACTTGCGGAGGATTTACGGGCGGTTTGGGGCCGAAAAATTTCGCCCATGTCAAAATCACCGCCATGGACAGCAATGATGCCGCTAGTATGCGCAGCTCCGGCGTGAACTTACTTTTTCCTTGCGGCAAACTCACAAATGCACCTCTTTAGACTGGGCCGCAGAGGAATCCGCTCCCGCAGCATCATTTTCAGAAGACCTAAGTTCCCATTTTTCTGGAACCGGATCGTGGCCGAATTTTCCCGACAAAGGATGGCATCGCGCCAGCCGTTTCATGCCCATCCACACGCCGCGCCACACTCCAAATCGCTCAATCGCCTCGTACGCATAGCGCGAACACGTCGGCTCAAACCGGCAACTCCCCGCAAACAAGATCGATAGGTACGCTTTGTAAAATCGCAGAGCAAAAAGTGCCATCCGCACAGGCAAGCTTCGCGAATCTGCATCCGTCGCGGAAATTTTCCGGTCGGCAATTTCGGTTATCGCGGAATTCTGCATGGAAGCCGCCATCGTCCTAAACGTTCGTCAACAATTTCAACAAATCCGCCGTTACCGACGCGAAAGGCGCACCCGCCACCGCGCTTTTCGGATGAATCACAAAATCCCATCCCGCGGGAATCTCCGGCCGGTGACAGCGGACAATTTCGCGAATTCGCCGCCGCATGCGATTACGGACGATGGCCCCGCCCAGTGCTTTCTTTATGCTGAATCCAAAGCGGCTCTGCGGCAGATCGTTGGCGCGAAAAAAAACGGTGAAGTGGGAATTCGATCGGCGCTTACCGGCGCGGTATACGGCATCAAAATCTCCGCGCCGCACAATTCGCGCGTCGCGCGGAAACTCCAAAACCTTTTCCTTACGGCGTGAGCTTATGACGGCCCTTCTTGCGGCGAGCCGCCAGGACCTTGCGGCCACCTTTAGTCTTCATGCGAACGCGGAATCCGTGCGTCTTGGCGCGTCGGCGTTTCCGCGGTTGATATGTACGCTTTGGCAAAGCAATCCCCCTTCAATATACGCAGTGCGTGTGCGATCTCTTTCACTCACCCTCGCACACAACCGCCAAGCCGCGTCAAGCGGCTCTTCACGAATCTATTAGTGTATTCGACCCCCGCTCACCCGGTCAACAATTCCCGCCCTGTGGCCGGAGCGCCCATTGTTCCCCAATAACCTCAAACCGGTTTCGTTTACTTGAACCTGGAGATCTTCCCGGACACGAACCGGGGAACTGAGGGGATCAAGCCGAGGTCTTCATGCCGCTAAGAACCGGGCGGGGATCACAGTAACCGCGGATTGAAACAAGCTCTCAATTTCAGGAAATGGCCGAATGCAGACTCTGGCGTGCCCTGCTCAGGGAATCCTGAAAAGCATCGGAGCCCAGCCTTTCAATGGCGAACCGTAACTTGCCTGCAATGTCGCCATCCTTTCTGGGACTGATCGCCAGGTGGACCGCTTCGAGTTCGGCAGCGTGTGTTGCTTGTGCCGCTTCCTCAACCATCCTCTTCAGGTCCAGGAGGGCGAGGCGCGCTTCACGCGCAGCGAGCGCCCGCTTTTGCATCTCAGTGTTCATGGAAGGACTCCTGGCGGTTTAGCTCGGGGCTGAATCTCTCCCAGCGAATGTCCAAGCGCATGTGTTGTCTCGCTCCTGTGGTGTTCGTCTTCCATTACGATCCTGGTCGATGGTGTCCTTGGCTATGGGCTGACCGGCGGCCCGACGATGTAGCAGCTGGAGGGCTGTCGCGGATGGTCTGGACACCCCCGGATCCCGCTGGAGCGAGGATCAAATACTCTGCCTCGTTGTGATGAAAGATGCGTCGGCGCGGCACAACCGCGAGCGGCCATGGATTCACCGATCGCCTACGCGCCGTTTGCATCGAGACGGGAGAGTCGCGCCGCGATACGCTCCCCGTGAGTTTCAGTTGTCAGTCAATGCCCGCATGGCTTCTGCCGTTTACGTTTTCCTCACGCGACAGAACGGCTGTCAAGCGGCACCTCCATCTGATATTTTTGAAATGTTTGTTCGATGAAGTCGGCGGCCACATCCAATCCTCGCGTCTTCGCAATCACCTTCTGGAAATAATCAGCCCGCTCGCGATAGCGCGGTTCCTGCAAAACCTTCTCGAGCAACCCTCTCAGGTGTTGCGTCGTTAGCTTGTCCAGTTCCACGAATTCGCCTGTTCCGTGATGGGCAATTCTGGCGGCGACGCCAGGCTGGTCGTATCCGATGGGGATGGCTACCATCGGGACTCCCTGCGCCAGAGATTCAAGAGCAGTATTCAGTCCCGCATGCGTGATGCAAAGCGCAGCACGCTTCAGCAATTCAATTTGAGGAGCGGAGCGGACGACAATCGTATTAGCAGGAATACGACCAAGATTCTCCGGACTCGTATTCTTGCCGACAGAAAGTACGACCTGAACATCTTCCAGGGGCCCAACCGCTTCCAGAATGTGCTGGTACACGTCATCCAGGCCATTCACCAGCGTTCCCAGTGAAGCGTAAATCAGAGGTTTGCCGGTCAATTGTTCCCACGGGAAAGGCACCGGTTCCCTGCCATCATCGTCGTGAAACGGACCAGCGTAGTGAAACTGGGCAGGCCAGGGGATCCCCGGGAAATCGAACTCCTTCGGCGTCTGTGTGATTACCGCCAACTTGGAAACGGTCGCAGCGGGATCATTCCAATCGATCTGGAGTCCGGCGTTTTCGGCATAAGACCTCGCGATTTCCGCCAATGGACCGAGTATCGCGCCTAATTTGTGCAGATTCTCAGCGTTGCGCTTCAGGCCTTCCGGAGAACCGTCAAGCGGGCAGCTGAAAACCGAGGCGGGAGTTGCGCCGGAAAAATCGAGATGAAGAACATTCCAAATGTGCACGTAAGGCATGGACAAGCTCAGAGGAACAAGCTCGATGAAGAAGTGGATCGTGTCGATCACCAGGGCCTCGACACCTGTCGTTGCTATTTTTTCCGCCAAGTACTGGAAGGCCACTCGGGTGATGTCAAGATTCAGTTCCATGCACGAATGCCGCACCACCTCAAACCCACGCATCTTCGCCACCGGGCTATAGACATTGTCGACAGAACCGGCAGGAAACTCGGCTTCGCCGTAGGGCACGAAGTCCAGACCCGCCGCGCGAGCGAATGGTTCGACGTCGGGAACGCCGAAAAATACGACTTCGTTGCCGCGCGATTGTAGTCTGCGTGCGAGTGCGGTCATGGGGTTCAAATGCCCTGACAAGGGCATGCTGACAAAACCAACTTTCATGGTTGCTCCTTAGTTTTTCCCGCACATGACCACAACCTCACGCCCGGGATTGTGTGTGCTGGCTAGATCGGAATTGTTTGGGACAAGGTCGCGATATGCCCCCTGACGACTTCGGCCGACGCTTCCAGCGCCTCCCGCTCCGAGCGATTTAGCGCAGCCGGCAGTACGCGCGTGATTCCGTGCCGGTCGACGATGCTGGGCAGAGAGAGCGCTACTTCACCCAGTTGCATGGATTCGGGCACTCGGCTCGAAACGGTCAGAATTGCGCGTTCATCGCGCAGGATGGCGCGCATGATACGAACCAGCGCGGCTCCAATTCCGTAATACGTTGCGCCCTTGGCCTGGATAATGTCGCCTCCGGCTGTTCGCGTTTCGCTCGCAATCCGGGCGAGGGAACTCGCTTCCTGCGGTAGCCCCAGTTCTCTGGAGAATTCAGCGAGAGTGAATCCCGCCACGCGCGCCGATGACAGGACAGGAATCTGGCTGTCACCGTGTTCTCCGATGACGTAGGCGTGAACGTTGGCAGAGGCAATCCCGTAGTGTTCGGCAAAGCGGCGGCGAAAGCGCGAAGTGTCGAGAGTTGTTCCCGAACCAATCACCCGGCCGGCAGGAAGTCCGGACCACCGCCATGCCGCATAGGTCAGAACATCGACTGGATTCGATGCAATCAGCAGGATGCCGCGCGGATTCTGCAGACAAACGTCATTGATGAGGCCGTGCAGGATCGCTCCTGTGTCGCGTAGCCCTTCCAGGCGCGACTTCTGACCCGACTGGCTGACTCCGGCGGTAATGATCGTTACGTCCGCCGAGCAGCAGTCGGAAAAATCACCGACAAAAATGCCCGTGGTATGGGAAAACACTTCCGCATCACGCAAATCGTTTACGTGCCCTTCGGCACGGCGCGAATCTCGATCGATGAGTACAATTTCAGCCGCCATTCCAGACATCATCAGTGCATAGGCTGTTGTGGAACCCACTAGCCCGGCACCCACGATCGCGATCCGAGGAACTCTGTGTTCGGGTGACGGGCGAGTCGAAATATTCTGGACAGCTGACTCAATCTCCGGAAGCTGCATAGATGCAATACTCTCCTCACGCCGTCGGCCAAGCTGCGGCCCGGCGAGTTGTAAGTTCTTCCTCAGTACAGGTGGCAGTGAATTGCGAGAACTTTCCCGCGCTTTCCGCTTGCGGAGTCCGCGCTCCTGCGCGACCGCGCGAGCTGCTTTTGATCAGGCAGCGATCCGCCCCACGGTAAAAGGATCGCCAATGAGCCATCGCCATGTGCCGTCCTTTTGGCGACGGGCGACCTCGACTGCATGAACTCGCATTGTTTGCGGCCCGGAGACACTCCATTTGGTGTGCATCAACGCAATGTCGCCGGACCGGATGACCTGCTCGATGTGAAACTCAAACCGGGCTTTCGCCGCAGCCAGAGGAGCCAACTCCTGTTTCAACTCTTCGTGGCCGCGCCTTGTCTCGCCCGACTGGCTTAGAAAAACTGCTTCCGAGTCGTAGAGGCCAAGGACCGCGTTGATATCACCTGCAGCCATGTGCTGCTGAAAAAGGCGGCAGATTTCCTCGGGACTATTTGCAGGCATGTCGCATGCCCTCCTCTCCTTGCTGATGCGTCATCGCCAAGGACCTCGGCTTATTGGCTCGCCGGTCCTTGCGGAGAATCGCCAGCGCCTCGTCGATCAGAATTCTGAGCAGCCAACTGCGAAACGCACCTTCATTGTCGAATCTCGGCGGGTTGCGAGACGCAGTGAGCCAGCTGTTTTCTACAGCAAGCGGGGCTCGCTCAGAACCACCCAGGACCCGGCGCGCCATAAAATGAAGCAGGCCCCGGCAGCGTGAGAACCGCTCATTGAACACCGCCAGGTGTTCCTGGGCGCCGGACGATTTCCGCACCAGTGGTGTGCAGATCGGACTGGTCGTCGCTCCAGCATTCATGCCACTGGCTCTCGGCCGATTTCGGACGCAGATCCTTGCGGCAAGTTGCCTCTGTCGCTTTGCCATCTCTCTGCCCGCGCTCATACAGGTAAAACACTTGCGCGGCGCGCTTATTCCAGAACTGCGCTAATAAAGGTTGCGCAATCTGCCCGGGGAAGGTTCGCAGCCAAATCATTTGGGTGTGACGGCCATGTGCCAGACGCCGCTACGGCGCCGGTTTGAATTTGTGATGATCCGCCATGTCTTGATGGCAGACCAAGCACGATTCTCGCGCCGAACCTGATACCGAGGAGACCAGCGCATAGCAAAGACCATGCGTGCTCCATGTGACGACTTTGAATCCGCGGTCGGTACGATAATGAAACGTCAGTGCACCGGAACGGATTTCCTGCCCGCCAGCCACGACTGCGGTCTCGTTTGAGGCAATGAGGAGGCTGATTTTTTCATTCTGCTTCTCGTAGGTTACCAACGCGGCCGGACTTCCGCGGTAATTCACCAGACTTGCCCCGGCCAAGTGGTAGGCAGGCGGGGTGTCCGCGGGGGACTGCGAGTTTGGCAGGCGAAATTCAAAAGGGACTTTCGACGCAAACCAACCCGCCACCAATTCCGGAGAACTGGAGCGAAGCCCGAGCGAAAGGTTGCCATTCACGTAGCTCTGATGCGTGGCAACTGCAGTTTCCACAAAGCTCGCAGCGCGGGCCTGGCGCATGAGACTTGGAACGAATGCCAGAAGCAATCCCATGACAAGAAGCGCCGGCACGAGCACTTTGCCGCCTAAAACAACTCGAGCAGGCTCCAGTAGTCTCCGCAAGGTGTGCGCCACACCCTCGTAAAGCCCTGACGTCGGCCGCGTTGCTGGCGAGTGCGCGATCACAGCCGCATTTACGCGAACGTGGAGCGCAACCGGTGCCGAATACAAGGGCCGAGCGCGATGCAGTACCTGCGACAGTGCCTGCTCGGCTTCCATGGCGGCCGCACAGTTCGCACAAGTTTCCAGGTGGCGTTGAAAATCAATCAATTCCTGGCCTGCGAGATTGCGCTCGAGGTAGCGCAGGATTTTGACGCTTTGCTCATCACAAGGACTCATGGAGTATCCTTGCTCCTGTCGGCGATGAAGGTCCGAAAGCCAAAGCTATGCCGACTCTTACAAAACACGCGCGGCAAGGAAATATTCCCGTGTCGGTGCCCGGCAGCAGATCTTCCTCTGCGCATCGCGCCAACCGGGCTCACGCCAGGGTCCCTTCGGCGTCGCCGGCAACCTTTTTCTGCGACCGCGGAGCCAACGCCCCTGCGGGTAGTAAATCTCGCAGCTTGGCGCGCGCCCTGGCCAGCCGTGACATTACGGTCCCCACAGGACACTCCAGCAGAGCCGCGAGCTGCTCGTAGGAAAGCTCTTCATATTCGCGCAAAAGGACGATCTCGCGGAATTCGCTGGGCAGTTGTTGGATGGCGTTGCGGACTTGCTCGCGTTCGAAGTTGCTCACGTAAACCGCGTGGGGATCCTTCCCACTGTCGACCACTGTATTCGCAGTTTCTTCGTTCCGATCGAGCTCGACGGTCTCCGGCGCCGCTCGCAACCGCCGCACTTCGTTGAGCCAAATATTCCGCAAGATGGTGAACAGCCAACTTTTGATATTGCTGTCGGGCAGCAGCCGTTCCATTGCCGGGATGGCCCGAAGACAGGTTTCCTGTACCAGATCCTCAGCATCGGTGCGATTTCGCGAAAGAATCAAAGCGTAGCCGTACAGGCCGTCCACATACTCAGAGAAGTTGATCGCGCGCTGCGGGAGATGTTTTCCGGGTCTTAATCTCATGTCCTACCCAACGATTTTCATTCTCCATATCCGGTTAGGGTTGTTGCGGAGGCCGCCAATGACTTGGTGGCGTTCTGGGGCTGGGTGGTTGCGCTAAGTTCTTCAGAACCGTACGCAGGTTAAAAAGGCTCGAGTAATCGTGTTCTTCACGAAAATCCGCCCTGGTTGAGACTCTGGCGGAACCAAGACGCTCTTGGGCTTTGATGACAAAGGTCACTGGGGGGGTACACGCATTTGGCGGGCACATTGGACGTCTCCGCCGAGTGTTCCGCTCATCGACCTAGCCATCGACTGCGCCGGCAAGCGGGAACCCCGCCGCGCCAGTGCCACGAAAATAGCATCAGACTCTTGAGCGTAGTTCGTGGTTCCAGACAATAACAGCTTTTTAAGCGCATCGGCGTCGGTGAAGGCGCCGGAAAATACGTGTAGACTCGCTGAGATTAGGCTATGACGAAAGGCGACGTCTGTGAAACATTTTCAGCCAGCCGACCGGCACACGGTGACTCCCCGGATTATCACGCCGAAGCCGGAAGAGATGGTTCGTTTCGTAAAAAAAGTTTTCCGTGGGCAGGGCGAGTTCCACGTCAACCGCCCGTCGGAGATCCGGATCGGCGATTCCTTACTCATGATTAGTGATGGCGATGGACTTCGGGAGCCTGCGTCGGCGTTTCTTTACGTCTATGTTGAAAATGTTGACCAGACCTATCAGCGAGCAGTCGAAGCGGGAGCAGAAACACTCGAGCTTCCGTCCGATCAACCCTATGGGGACCGGAGGGCAATGGTAAAGGACCCCTGGGGCACCCTGTGGCAGATTGCTTCGCAACTGTAATGCAAACAAGAAACCGAACGCGCGTCGTCTCACAACGGCAGATCCCGCTGGACTGAGCCGGCATTTTCTCCCGGGCCAGGGCTGCGCCCCTTATGCTGCAGCGCCGGCCATGCCAGAGGTAGTTTCACCGGATTCTCTCCGCACTTGCGGTCCTGCGATTTGCAGACTACTGTACTGCCACTAACTGAATGCGAAAGGCCCAACACATGCCCGGCGCTCCGAGGATTATCCTGGCTGCCACACTTGGATTTATTTCCGCGATTTCTCTTTGTGCGCAAGAAAAATCCACCTCGCAAAAATCCGTTGAAGCCCGTCTGACGGCCCAAGAAAAACCGCAATCTCCAGCTCCTCTCACTGAAGTGATCGACACTCTGTTCGCAACGCACGGGTTCGAACAAGCCGCCATCTCTCCGGACGGCGAAAAAGTCGCTTGGGTGGAAACCCTGGTCGGCAAAGACGGGGCTCCGAACGGCCGCACTTCCATCTTCATCAGCGGTCGTGTTCAACCCGCCGCGCCCAAACGTATCTCCGCTGCGCCAGACGCGTCCGCCCGCAGCGAAGGAGACCTGGCCTGGTCTCCGGACAGCAAACAAATTGCCTTTTTGTCCGATGCCGCAAAATCCGGGCAACTCCAGCTCTATGTCATTGCTCTAGCCGGTGGTCCTGCAAAAAAAATTACTGCCGTGAAGGGATTTCTCAATACGCCGCGCTTCTCGCCGGACGGAAAAACCATCGCGATCCTGTTCACCGAAAACGCCACCCGCGCCGCGGGCCCGCTGGTAGCCGAAACTCACGAGACCGGCGAAATCAAAGACTCCTTTTACGAACAACGCCTGGCCCTGGTCGACCTCGCCACTCGTAAACTCCGCCAGCTTTCTCCCGCCGATACCTACATCTATGAGTACGACTGGTCGCCCGACAGCCGGAAGTTCGTGGTCTCCTCGGCCCTGGGCAACGGCGACAACAACTGGTGGATCGCTGAACTCTCCACCCTTGAAGTCGCCAGCGGCTTGATGAAATCCATTCACAAGCCCGCCTACCAGATTGCCAATCCGGTCTGGTCGCCTGACGGACAGCGCATCGCCTTTATCCACGGCCTGATGAGCGACGAAGGCCTGACGGGTGGGGACATTTCCGTCGTTTCCGCAACCGGCGGCGATGCCCAAAACGTCACGCCGGACATGAAAGCCAGCGCCAGCTGGATCCGCTGGACTCCGGAGAGCAAAATCATTTTCGGTGAATACATTTCGGGCGACTCCGGTGTAGCGGTGGTCGATCCTGCCACTCATAAAATCGACCAACTCTGGCGCGGCCCGGAACGCATCTACACGGGCGGGACTGGCGCAACACTGTCCCTTGCCGAGGACGCCAGGACGTCTGCCGTCATCCGCAGCTCGCTCAGCCATCCGCCGGAAGTGTGGTCCGGCCCGATCGGCGACTGGAAGCAGCTCACGCAGCGCAATAAATCCATCAAGCCCGCTTGGGGCGAAGCCAAAAGCCTTGAGTGGACAAGTGACGGCCGACAGGTTCAGGGCTGGCTGACTTATCCGCGCAATTTCGATCCTAGCAAAAAATATCCTTTGGTGGTTCGTGTCCACGGCGGACCCAGTTGGGCCGTACTCTCGGAATGGCCCTCGTCTCACGATTTTGCGCTGGCTCTTGCCGGCGCCGGTTATTTCGTGCTGCAGCCAAACCCGCGCGGCAGCTTCGGCGGAGGCGAATCCTTCACGCGCGCCAATATCAGGGATTTTGGCTACGGTGATTTCCGGGACATTCTCGCCGGGCTCGATGCCGCCACCCGAGCCGCGCCCATTGACGAAAATCGCCTGGGCCTCACCGGCTGGAGCTATGGCGGCTTCATGACCATGTGGGGCGTCACGCAAACCAAGCGCTTCAAAGCCGCGGTGGCAGGCGCAGGCATCGCCAACTGGCAAAGCTATTACGGTGAAAATCAAATCGACCAGTGGATGATCCCCTTCTTCGGCAAATCCGTTTACGACGATCCCGATGTCTACGCCAAAAGCGCGCCCATCAATTTCATCAAAAAAGCCAAAACGCCCACTCTGGTCCTGGTCGGCGACAGCGACGGTGAATGCCCGACGCCCCAATCGTACGAATTCTGGCACGCTCTGAAAACCGTCGGCACCGAAACCCAGTTGGTTGTCTACGAACACGAAGGCCACTCCTTTGCCAAACCCGCCCACCAACGCGATGTTATCGAGCGCGCCCTCGGCTGGTTCGACGCCCATTTGAAATAGTTCAACCATCATCGGAACAGGAGGGCCCCGCTCGCGGCAGTAAGCAGCACGCCACCCCTCGATGCATACTCCGCCCTCATCCTGCTATGCTGGAAGCGGCCTTCTGAATCACAAATTGCTAACCAGGACGAGCCACCGACAGGTCACTGAAAATGTTTGAGAATCTAACAGAGAAACTACAACGCACTTTTAAAAATCTCCGCGGCCAGGGCAAGCTCACCGATGAGCACCTGGACGCCGCGCTTGCCGAAATTCGCGAAGCGCTGCTGGAAGGCGACGTAAACGTTGGAGTCGCCGACGAGCTTCTCGCCAACATCCGCAGTAAATCCATCGGCACAGAAGTCATGCTGCAGCTTTCGCCGGACCAGCAGGTCGTCAAAACCGTTCGCGACGAACTGGCCGCCATGCTCGGCAAACACGCCAAACCGCTCTTTGCTTCCCGGCCCCCATCAGTTTGGATGATCGTTGGTTTGCAGGGTTCCGGTAAGACGACCACCACGGGAAAACTCGCAAAGTGGCTTATCAACCACGGCCATCGCCCCCTGGTCGTTTCAACGGACGTTTATCGTCCCGCAGCGCGCGAACAGCTGGCGCAAGTGGCAAAAGCGGTCGGCACGGCCATCTGGCCTGGCGCTGGAACCGATAAGCCGCTCGAAATCGTCAAAGGCGCAATCAAAGAAGCAAAACTTTCCGCCAGCGACGTGATTCTTGTCGATACCGCCGGCCGTTTGCACATCGACGATGAATTGATGAACGAACTCGGCCATTTGAAAAAGGAATTGCAGCCCAGCGAAATTCTGTTTATCGCTGATTCCATGATCGGTCAGGACGCGGTTCGCTCCGCCGGGGAGTTTCACAAGCGCCTGGGCATCACCGGAGTCGTTCTCACCAAACTGGACGGCGACGCCCGTGGCGGAGCGGCCCTGTCGATCGGCAAAGTGACCGGCGCACCGGTAAAGTTTGTCGGTCTCGGTGAAAAGTACGACGCGCTCGAAGCCTTCTATCCAGAGCGCATCGTTTCCCGCGTCCTCGGCATGGGCGACATCATGTCGCTGATTGAGCGCGCCGAGCAAACCGTCGACAAAAAAGCCGCCGCCGAACTGGAACGCAAACTTCGCAAGGAAGAATTCACCCTTGAAGATTTTGCCGACCAGCTGAAACAAATTCGCAAGATGGGCCCGCTTGAACAGCTGGTCGACATGCTTCCCAAAATCGGCCCGCTGCAAAATCTGCCGAAAAACGCCCAGGTCGACGAAGGCAAGCTCAAACAAGTGGAAGCCATCATCAACTCCATGACCAATCAGGAACGCCGCGATCACAACGTCATCGACGGCAAGCGCCGCAAGCGCATCGCCGCCGGCAGCGGCACCTCCGTGCAGGACGTCAATTCGGTCATCAAGCAATACATGCAGATGCGCACCATGATGAAGCAATACGGCGCCATGGCCGCCCGCAGCAAGATGAAAGGCCTGGGCAAGCTGGCCGGCCTCTCTTGAGTCGCGTTTCCGACGGTTTTATCGAACCAGTAGTTTGAACAAAGCGATCGGTCCCAGAACGCCAACCAGTATTCCGTAGCCCAGGTCGGCCCAAATCACACGGCCGTAATTCAGCACGACCAGAAGACCCGCCAAAGGCAAACTTAGAATCGCCAGCGGGTTGCCTTGTTTGGCCAGCCCCGGCGCCTGTTCCCAGAGGTGCGAAAGATCCGTGGTCGAAGGAAATGCGTGCATGCCGATGGAAAGCCCCAGCCAATAGAAGAAGTAGGCCAGAGGATCAACAATCTTGAGTTCCCAGACCGGCAAGAATGCGGCGCTGCAAAACAACACACAAAGCAGGGTGTTCGCGAAAAAAGGGCCCATACTTACGAAGAATTGCGCGGTAAAATTTCTGGTCTGCTGATGAATCACATATCCGGCGGGATTTCCAAAGCGAAAAAAGCACACATCAAAAACCTGAAGTCGGAAAAGTCGGCAGAAAAAAAGATGCCCTGCTTCATGGATAATGACTCCGGGGAAGGTCAGAGCTGCAATTAACGGGCCGGGAATAAAAAACATTCATCCTCCTGGAGTTCCTCACACCTATTTGCTCGATCCACCGGACTTCGCAAAGCGCCTGTCGTATTCCTGTTTCGTAATGATTTGACGGGTACTCAGGCGGTGCTCAATCCTGGGAAAGTATTCACTGAGATTTTTCATTATTTCCGGATTGGACTCGGCCAGCCGCCGCGCCGTTTCGAGCATCTCGTTCGCCCGCAGCCGGTACGCCCCGTCGCCGGTCACCGCGTATTTGCAGGCTAGGCCACTGGACAGCACGGCCGCTGCATAGGCGTCCTGCTGGCGCGCCCAGACTTTTTCTCCGAGTGCCAAATAGCCGTCGTAGTTGGCACGCGCAAACTCGACCCCGCCGTCGTACATTTCTGCGGCCAGAGCCAGGTCGGGCATCTGGGGATATTCGGCCGCGGCTTCATGCATCAGCTTTGCGGCTGCCACCTCCTGGCCTTCCTGTTCTTCCAGTTTCCCGGCGCGTTCGGCTTTGTCCATGGCGGCGGTGGCCCGGGTCCATAGCCCGTTTACTTCCTTGAATTGCGGATCGTTGGCATCGTCAAAATAACCATTCCGGTGACCATGCAGAGCACTGTCGGCGGTGCGCAGGTCGCCGGAAAGCAGCGCTGCTTTGGCGGCCAGCAGCGCCGCCTTGTCCGAATTCGGCGCGATTTTCAGGGTTTCCGCCAGGTGCGGGATGGCGTCGGCGTATTTGGCCTGCTCGACGAAATGTTCTCCGATATACAATTCGCGTCCGGCATGAAAATATTTTCGTCCGTGAATCAGCGCGACGAAAAGCAGGACCACCAGAGCCGCCAAACCAAGTTTCAGCCACTGGGGATAGTCGACATCCTTGATGTGCGGCGCGCAGGCAGAACAGAAATGCAAGCCACCGATTTGCGCAGGCGCGGAATCACTGCCCATGTAGGAATTGCAGCGCGCACAAATGGATTTTTCAACGAGCGGAGCGACGGCCGAGGGCAGACCGCTCGTCCGTGCATTTTCCGCGGCCGTGTGGACACACTTTTCGCAATAGGTTCGGCCGTTGAGATCAAAAAGCGAACGGATGGGAAAAACGGCATTGCACGAGCTGCAGGAGGAGTCACTCATGGGCGCGCATTATCCACTTGTTTCGATTTTTTGAAAAGAGAATTATACAGAGGGTAACTACAGGCTGCTAAGTACGGTGAAGGACCGAGCGGGACACCAGGCCGGGGATTACGGTTGGGTTTTCAGGAAAATATTTGCGACCCGGGCGGCAAGCGACTCGGGATCGAGGTCCGTGCGATTGCCCAACACGATGATCGTCACATCGTCGTCCGGAAATCGCGCGACGTAGGTATGAAATCCCACCGTATCGCCGTAGTGCCACATCCGGCGGTGGCCGTGGTAGGGATCGAGAAACCAGCCAAAGCCGTAGGACACGGTGGAATTCCGTTTCATGGCCTCGGTCGCGTCATCGGGCAACACAATCTGCGAGACGCTGGAAATGTTGACGGGGGTAAGTGCCGGTTGCATTTCCGCTTCGCTGAGCAGCGTGTGCCGGGCCAGAGCAGCGTCCCACTTGGCCAGATCCTCCACCGAAGAATAAATTCCGCCGTCGCCCAGAGTGGCCGAGGTAGAGCTTTGATCCGTTTCCGTCCACTCGGAATTGATCTTGGAATGGCCATACGCGCGGTTCGTAATTTGATTTTTCCCTTTTTCAAACGCGAGAGTGTGGCTCATTTTCAGCGGAGCGAAGATGCGCTTCTCGAGAAAATCGCCAAATGATTTTCCCGAAACCTTTCCGACAACCAAACCAAGCAAAACGTAACCCGAATTGCTGTAAGCCCACTTCGTTCCCGGCGCAAATTCCGTCGTATTCGCCTGCTTCAGCAAATTAAAAACCTCGGAATCCTGGATCTGTTGCTTGTCGCTCCAGTGTTTTCCGGTTTTCTTCGCCTGTTCGTCCATCAAGGCTTCATAGTCAAGGAGCCCGGACGTGTGATTCAGTAGACTGCGTATCGTTATGGATTTCCCGTACTCCGGAAAATCGGGAAATATTTCCGGGAGCGTTTCCTCGTAGCGAAGTTTTCCGTCGTGCACCAGCAGCATGATCGCCATCGCCGTAAACTGCTTCGAGCACGAAGCCAAACGGAAGTTCGTTTGCGGATCGATTTTGGCGGGCTTGCCAAATTCGCGGACGCCGTATCCGCGCGCCAACATGGTTTGCTGGCCCTGGCGAATGAACACAGAAAATCCCGGGGAATTTGCGGCAACCAGGGGGGAGAAAATAGCGTCGATCTGGCGATTCATAAGCTCATCGGCGGGGCCGGCTGGCACAGTGCCGGGCCCGAAGAGGGCACTGAGGGCAGCAGTCAAAACGACAACCAGGCGCACGGTTCTCTCCCTGCGGGGGCTGAAGGTGGCAGCATATCACCGCTTCCCGTGTTCATCTCTCCGTAACACGGTTAGGCTATCTCTGTGCGTCCCCCTCGAGAGAGAGTTATGACACGTATTGCTCTAGATGACCCGCGCTACTACTTCAACCGCCACCTGCAGTGGCTGGAGTTCAACCGGCGCGTTCTTGAAGAAGCCCGTGACCCGGGCAACCCCTTGCTCGAACGCGTTAAGTTCCTGGCCATCACCGCCAACAACCTGGACGAATTCGTAGAAGTGCGCGTTGCGAGTTTTTTGCAGCGAATTGAACATGGTTCGAGCGAAACGGGTCCGGACGGTTTGACCGCGGAACAGGAACTCGGGAAAGTTTCCGCGGCCATGCACATTTTCCTTCGCGACCAGTACAAATGCTGGAACGAAGAATTGCTTCCCGCGCTCGCCAAGCAATCGATTCGGGTTCTCGGGATGAATGAACTCGACGCCAAAGCGCTGCAAGCCGCAAAAACCTTTTATGACCGCCGCGTGAATCCGATGCTGACACCGGTGACGGTCGATCCGTCTCATCCATTCCCGCACGTTCTGAACAAGGCGTTGTGCATCGCCTTCGTTTTACGGAGGAAACGCGGAGGCAATGGAAAGCCCTATTTCGGAGTCCTGACGGTGCCGCGGGCGCTGCCGCGGCTTTTGCGAGTTCCGGCCGCCAACGAAGGCATCCACTATGTATTTTTGCAGGACATCATCTCAACGCACGCCCCGAAGTTATATCGGGGATACGAAATTCTGGCCAGCGCACCGTTCCGAATTACCCGCAATAGCAACCTGTATCTGGAAGAAGAAGAAACCAGAAGTCTGCTGGAGGCAGTGGACTCGCAAGTGACGCAGCGGCGCAAAGGCGAAGCGGTGCGGCTGGAAATTGCGGCAAACGCGCATCCTGAAATCGTCGACAGACTGGTTTCGACGTTTGAATTGGATGAATCGCTCGTGTTTCGAGCGCGGGGCCCGGTCAATTTGCAGCGGCTTTTTCATCTGTATGAGGAAACACCGCGGCCGGATTTGAAATATCCGCCGTTTGCTCCGCGGCAAATTCGCGTGGGACATGATGCGGATTCGATGTTTGAGGCCATTCGGCAAAAAGACGTGCTGATCCACCATCCCTACGAATCGTATGACACGGTCGTGAATTTTCTGCAGACTGCGGCGCGCGATCCACGCGTGTTGTCCATCAAACAAACACTCTACCGGACCAATTCCGATTCACCGATTGCCCGAGCATTGCTCGAAGCGGCGGCGAAAAAGGAAGTCACGGTGGTGGTGGAGTTAAAGGCAAGTTTTGATGAAGCATCGAACATTCAATGGGCGCGCAGCTTTGAGGACGCCGGCGTACAGGTGGTTCACGGACTGGTGGGCCTGAAAACGCACGCGAAGCTGGCGCTGGTGGTGCGCAACGATCCCGACGGAAAAATCCGGCGTTACGCGCACCTGGGAACGGGCAACTACAATCCTTCAACGGCGCGCTACTACACGGATTTGAGCCTGCTGACGCGCGACGACGCCGCTACTTCGGCCGTGAACGATGTATTCAATTATTTGACTGCCTACGCAGAGCAGCCGAGTTACAAGCCGCTGCTGGTGGCCCCGCGCGACATGGCGAAAACCTGCATTGCCTTGATTGAGCGAGAAGCGCGGCATGCGCGGCGGGGGCGACCTGCCCGCCTGATCGTGAAGGTCAATGCGCTGGTGGATCCGCCGATTATCGCCGCGCTCTATCGCGCGTCACAGGCCGGGGTGGAAATCGATCTGATTGTCCGCGGGCAATCGATTCTTGTTCCCAATCTGCGCGGGGTAAGCAGCCGAATCCGGGTGCGCAGCGTGGTAGGACGTTTTCTCGAGCACAGTCGCATTTTTTATTTTGAAAATGGCGGTAAACCCGAAATCTATTTGGGAAGCGCGGACTGGATGCCGCGCAATCTCTATGAGCGCGTGGAGGTGCTGTTTCCAATCAAGGATGCGCATCTTTGCGAACGAATCTGCGGGGAAATTCTTTCTGCCTACCTGGCGGATACCCGCAAGGCGCGAATACTTGGCAGCGCCGGCACCTATTCGCGGCCGGCTTCCTGGCGGCGGGCCAATGCGTTCTCGGCCCAGGAGCACCTCATGCATGTGGCGGAGGGCGTCAATAACGATCCACGCACCGGTGCTTTGCGAAACTCCCTGGTCGTTTATACTGCTAGCGATGCAAAGGCGGAGCTAAATTTCCCGCAATCTGAATCTGAATCCACCGCTCAGGACACCTTAAATGCAGCCGTTTGATTTGATCGTTATCGGTTCGGGCCCCGGCGGGCAACGTGCCGCAATTCAAGGCGTGAAAGCCGGAAAACGGGTAGCCGTTATTGAAAGACTGAATTCAGTGGGAGGAGTGTGCACCAATACCGGCACAATTCCCAGCAAGACCATGCGGGAAGCAGTTCTGCATCTTTCCGGTTTCTACGACAAGAATTTTTACGGAACGAATTACAACGACAATGAAGCAGTGACGATGGCGGATCTGAATTTTCGGGTGCAACACGTCGTCGAGAACGAAGTCGGCGTAATCCAGGGCCAGCTAAAGCGCAACGGCGTGGAAATGATCCACGGCACGGGACGGCTCATCGACGCGCATCACATTCGGGTGGAAAACAGCAACGGTTATGGTGAGTTTGAAGCGGAATATATCGTAATTGCGACCGGGACCAAGCCAGCGGTGAATGCCAAGGTTCCCATCAACGGGCGCAACATCATCAATAGCGATCAGATTCTGAGCATGCCGCAGATCCCCAGAACGCTGATCGTCGTGGGCGGTGGTGTGATCGGAGTCGAATACGCATGCATGTTTGCAACGCTCGGTGTGCGTGTAATCATTGTCGAAAAGCGGCCGCGGCTGCTGGAATTTGCCGATACGGAAATGGTCGAAGCGCTGACCTATCACATGCGCGACCAGCGCGCCACGCTGCGGCTCAATGAAGAAGTTGAAAGCGTGGAGGAATTGCCGGACGGGAAGGTGGCGGCGAATCTGGTCAGCAAGAAACGGATTAATGCCGACGCCTTGCTGTATGCGGTAGGTCGCCAGGGCAACGTAGATGGCTTGAATTTAAGCGCTGCTGGAATTGAATCGGACGATCGAGGCCGGGTCAAAGTGGATGCCGATTACCGAACTTCACAACCCCATATCTTTGCCGTGGGCGACGTCATTGGATTCCCGAGTCTGGCGTCGGTTTCCATGGAACAAGGCCGAATTGCTGCAGCGCGCGCTTTTGGGATTTCCGTGCAAAGCGATCCCGCTGGCTACCCATACGGGATCTATACGATTCCGCAGATTTCCTTCATTGGCAAGACCGAAGAACAACTGACGGACGCCGACGTGCCCTATGAAGTGGGCGTAGCGTACTACCGCGAAATCGCCCGCGGGCAAATTACCGGTCATACCGACGGAAGACTGAAATTGTTGTTTCATCGCGAAACGCTGGAGTTGCTGGGCGTGCACATTTTTGGCGAAGATGCGGCCGAACTCCTGCACATTGGCCAGGCCGTTTTCCTGCTCAAAGGAAAAATCACCTACTTTGTGAACACCGTTTTCAATTATCCGACGCTGGCCGAGTGCTATAAGACCGCTGCTTTCAATGGTTTAAACCGCCTTCGCTAGCGGCCCCCGGGCCCCCCGGGCGCGCGCACTGGCGCGCCCGGCCTGCGTGCGGCGCAACTTCTTTGCTTGGCTGAATATGCCCGAGCGATATACAATGGGTGGTTCAGGAGGCATTGTTCAGTGTTGACGATTCGTTTAAGCAGGATTGGCAAGAAAAAGAAGCCCTTTTACCGCGTTGTGGTGATTGAGCGCACCCGGCCCCGTGATGGCCGCGTCAAGGAAGCGGTGGGCACCTACGATCCACTGAAAAAGCCGGCCGAGATTAAGTTGGACTCTGAACGGATCAAGTATTGGCTGAGCGTCGGCGCTCAACCGAGTGACACGGTTCGCAGCTTTTTGAAGTTGCAGAAAATCGCGTAATCGCTTCCCTGCCCGCGAGAAACTGCCCAGCGGAGATGTCGTTCCCAGGTTTTCGTGGTCCACATCCCCAGTGATTGCAAAGTTGAATGCCTGGCGCCCGCTGCTAAGCGAGAAGCCAGGCAATTTCCTTTGAATGGAGGAGCCGGATGAAAGAACTGGTAGAAGCCATAGCCAGGGCTCTTGTGGATCGGCCGGACGAAGTGCAAGTAAAAGCGCTTGAAGGTTCCCAGGTGACGGTGCTCGAGCTGCGGGTGCACGCCGAAGATTTGGGAAAAGTGATTGGCCGGCAGGGGCGTACAGCAAAAGCGATCCGAACCTTGCTGACGGCGGCGGGCGTGAAAGTTCGCAAGCGATTTACACTAGAAATTGTCGAAGACTGAGTATTGTGATGTAGTTGTGCCTACCTTTTGAAAACGGAAAATCCAAACTGGGTGCTTGTTGCTCGCATTTTGCGGCCTCGCGGTAATAAGGGCGAAGTGGCGGCGGAATTGTTGACGGATTTTCCGGAGCGGCTGACGAAACTACCGGAAGTTTTTGTGGGACGGTCTGAAGGTACGCCGGAACCCTACAAAATTGGGCTGCAGTCCTGCTGGCTGAGCCAGAATCATCGCGGGCAGGGTGTTTTTCATTTTGTAGGGATAAACTCCATTAATGATGCGGAACAATTTCGCGGCCTCGAAGTTTTGCTTCCGTTCGAGCAGCGGGTGGTGCTTCCTGAGGGACATTACTTTGTTTCGGATTTGATTGGGTGTTCCGTGTTTGAGACTCCCGGGACAGGTTCTGCCGTTAGTTCGTCGCCGTGTTTGCTGGCTGAAGCTCCCGCCTTGCTGGGCACGGTGAGCGATGTGGAATTTCCGGGAGATGAGGTCCGCGGCACTCCGCTGCTCGAAGTGCAAACGGCGCGCGGAGAATTGCTGGTGCCGCTGGCCGTGGATATTTGCACCCGGATTGATACCAAGGCGCGGCGGATTGATGTGGTTTTGCCGGAAGGGCTGCGCGAACTGAACGGCGAAAGCGCATAGTATTTCAGGTGAAGTCGACAGCCATGCGATTTGATCTCATCACCATATTTCCCGAGTTTTTCAGCGGGCCCCTCGAGCACGGAATCGTGCGGCGGGCGCGGGAGACCGGCTTGGTTGAGGTGAACATTCAGGATTTACGGGTGTTTACCAAAGACAAGCACCGGACCGTCGATGATCGCCCGTTCGGCGGAGGCGAGGGGATGGTACTCAAGCCGGCGCCACTGTTCGAGGCCGTGGAGTTTTTGCTGGGGCAGTCCATGGGAGCCGCCGGGAGCGAGGTTTCCGCGGGACCGCAGACCGGGATTGTATTGCTGTCGGCGGCAGGGAAATTGTTTGATCAAGCGGCGGCGCGGCGGTTGGCGCAGCTCGAGCGCCTTGTTTTTATTTGTGGACGGTATGAGGGAGTGGATGAGCGGGTGGCGGAGCACCTGGCCACTGAGGAAATCTCCATCGGTAATTTTGTGTTAAGCGGCGGCGAGTTGCCCGCGACACTGATTCTTGATGCGGTGACGCGGCTGTTGCCGGGGGCGCTGGGGAATGAGGCTTCGTCCCAGAATGAATCCTTCAGCGAACCGGGCACCGCCAGCGGGATTTCCCGGGAGAACGGGACGCTGGCGCTCGTCGGCGGCGAGCGGATGAAAATGATGCTGGATTTTCCGCACTATACGCGGCCGGCGGACTATCGCGGGTGGGCTGTGCCGGAGGTTTTGCTGGGCGGGAACCACGCCGAGGTGGCCAAGTGGCGGCAGGAAATGGCGATCCGGAAGACCCAGAGAAACCGTCCCGAACTGCTCGCGGGGTAAGCGAAGGGGTAGCCGCTCGGGTCGATTCCGGTAGCCAACTGCCTGGAAGCAAAGTAGTTGCCTGCTCGAAATCGCGACCGCGGGCGGCGTCCTGCGAAAATTGCTAGGCAGATTGTGGCGGTTTGTTTATAATTGGAGTTTGTCTTTTGAGAGCATGCCCCGCCTGAGTGGGTCTGCAAGGAAACAGGAACATGAATCCGGTTATTCGTAAGTTACATGAAGCGCAACTGCGCAAAGATTTGCCCGAGTTTCGCGCTGGTGACACCGTGCGCGTGAATGTGCGACTGAAGGAAGGCGAAGGCGAAAAGGAAAAGGAACGCCTGCAGGCGTTTGAAGGCATTGTGATTTCAAAGAAAGGCCGCGCATCGGGCGCGACTTTCACGGTGCGCCGCGTAAGTTTTGGCGTGGGCATCGAGAGAATTTTCCCGTTGCATTCTCCTTCGATCAGCACCATTGAAGTCGTGGGCAAGGGCAAAGTGCGCCGCGCGCGTTTGTATTATTTGCGCGATTTGAAGGGCAAGGCCGCTCGCATCAAACGCGCGGACCGCGAAGAAGTTGCTCCGGTGGCTGCCGCCAAGGCCTAATCGGCTAAAGACAGTTTTCGGGAATCGCTAAGGGTGGGCCCTAAAAAGCCTGCCCTTTTTCTTTTTGGGCCCGCAGTTTTTCCTGTTGACAATCAACAAGAGCAGTTTTATCTTCCTGTTGATTGTCAAAAGGAGCTGCTATGACGCCACCGCGCGGCGAGGTTCTGCAGGGAACCCTGGACCTGATTGTTTTAAAGACGCTGGACACCCTCGGGCCGCTCCACGGGTACGGGATTGCGATGCGCATCCAGCAGGTGTCGGAGGATTTGCTGAAGCTGAATCAGGGGACGCTGTATCCGGCGCTGCTGCGGCTGGAGCAGCGCGGATGGATTTCATCCAAGTGGGGGGCTTCGGAAAATAACCGGCGCGCGCGATTTTATTCGCTGACGCGAAGTGGAAAGAAACAGCTTGCGGCGGAGACGGAAAGTTGGGAACGGATGTCCGGGGTGATTGAGAAACTGCTTTCCGGGACGCAGGAGGCGTAGGTGAGCGGACTGCGTGATCTTGTTCTGCGGTTGCGGAATGTTTTTTTGAAACGGCAACTGGACGCGACTCTTGACGCGGAGCTGCAGTCGCATCTGCAGTTGGCGATTGAGGAGAACATTCGCCGAGGGATGACGGCGGATGATGCTCGCAGTGCGGCGCTGCGTCAATTTGGCGGAGTGGAGCAGACGAAGGAGATTTATCGCGAGCAACGCGGGCTGCCGTTTTTGGAGACCCTGTGGCAGGACGTGAAATTTGGTGCGCGGTCGCTGCGGAAAAATCGCGGGTTTGCGGCACTGGCCATTTTGACGCTGGCTCTGGGGATTGGCGTGAATACAGTATTGTTCGCGGTGGTGCATGGAGTGCTGTTGAACCGCTTGCCATTTCGCTCGCCCGACAGATTGGTCAATCTGTACGAGAAATTTTCAGAAGCGAATCCTTACAATTCTGTGGCCGGTGGTGCATTTAATGAATGGCAACGTACAGCGCAAAGTTTTCAACAGATGGAACTCATCGGCTTTGCAGAAATGAATCTTTCGGGGGAACGCGGACAGTTGCCTGAAGTGCTGCCGGCGCGGCAGTGTACCTATGGATTATTTTCGATGCTAGGCGTGCGCCCCCTTTACGGAAGATTGTTTACCGAGCAAGACGATAAATTCGGCGCAACACAAACTGCAGTTTTGACCTACTCATTGTGGAAACGCAGGTTCGGCGGGGATCCTGCTGTTGTAGGGCAAACCGCGCGGCTCGATTCAAAAGTGCACACGGTAATTGGAATCTTGCCGGAGTGGTTCGAATACCCGGATACCCAGCAGCAGATTTGGCTTCCCATGCGGGCGGAAACGGATGACAACGACATCCACAGTTTTGGAAACCATCACTTTAGTGCAGTCGCTCGACTGAAAGACGGAGTGAGTATTGCGCAGGCGCATAAAGAATTGAACGCCTTGCAACGACGAATTCACGATCAGCGGCCCGGCGAGCTGACGGGCAACGGTGCGACAGTGACCGCCGCGCGGGATGAACTGGTGCGCGATGTTAAAACATCGCTGTACGTGCTGGCTGCTGCGGTAGGTTGCGTGCTGCTGATTGCGTGCCTGAACGTGACAAATCTGTTTGTAGCCAGAGCAGCGGCGCGAGGGAGAGAGCTTGCGGTGCGAGCGGCGTTGGGCGGCGTGCGCCGCCGATTGATTCGCGAACAAGTAACGGAAAGTCTGCTGCTGGCATTCATCGGGGGAGCAATTGGCACTTTTGGAGCTTATTTGATTCTTCGGTGGGTCGTGGGATTTCAGGAAAATCTTCCGCGCGCAAATGAAATCCACGTTGGAGGAGTGGTTTTGCTGTTTGCGACGGCGATCACTGCGGCTAGTGGAATTTTTGCCGGAGTGATTCCCGCGTTGCAGGCGACAACGGGAGATTTGCTGGCACCGCTCAAGGAAACAGCACGGTCTACCAGCGGAAAAGGACGAGCGCGGCTGCGGACGTCGTTGCTGATGGCTGAGATTGCGGCGACGGTGGTGCTTTTGATTGGGGCGGGATTGTTGCTGAAAAGTTTTGTGCAGTTGCGGTCGGTGCGGATGGGCGCAGCGACTAAAAATGTGCTGACGATGCAAATCAGCTTGCCGGAATCGAGTTACGGAAAGCCCAATCAGAAGGCACACTTTTTTGAAGAACTGATAGCGCGGGCCCGCAGATTGCCGGGAGCGAGCGATGCCGGGCTGGTGACTGTGGCTCCGGGCAATGGACATTACACCGACAATACATTCCATATCGAGGCCGAAGCGATTCCCGCGGATCGAATTTTCATGGACGCGGTTGTTCGTGCGGCGGAGCCAGGATATTTCAAGGCCATGGACATTCCGCTGATTGCGGGACGAATTTTTACGGATTCAGATCGTCACGAAAAAAGCGATGCGATGGTCATATCAGAAAAGATGGCGAAGAAATTTTTCCCGAACAAATCGCCGCTTGGACGAAAAATAGTCATGGATTGGGGCGGCCAACCCGTTTTTGAAATTGTGGGAGTCGTCGGGGACGTTTTGTCTGATGTGGACAAGCCGGCAGAGGAAACGATGTATTTTCCAATTCACTCGGACCGATTCGATATGGGAACGTTGGTGGTGCGGTCACGGGAGGATGTGAGCGGATTGGCTTTGACCGTACAGAAGGTAATCGGGCGAATGGATCCCGATTTGCCTGTTTCGCATGTTTTGACCATGGAACAGATCGTCGGAAGAGGGGCGGCAAACGCCCAGTTTCAGGCGTTTCTGGTGCTGTTGTTCGCGGTGCTGGCCTTGCTGCTGGCGGCGATTGGATTATATGGACTGCTTTCCTACCTGGTGACCCAACGGATGAATGAAATTGGAATCCGGATGGCGTTGGGAGCACAGCCTGCGGGTATTTTGAATCTGATGCTGTTTCATGGATTGCGGCCGATTTTGCTGGGACTCGCGATTGGACTTACAGCGGGCGGAGCCTGCGCACAGTTCATGCGCGCCGTACTTTTTGGGGTGAAACCGTTTGATGCGGGCATTTTCGCAGGCGTGGGACTGGTGGTTTTGCTGGTAGCGATGGCGGCTTGCGCGATTCCGGCGTGGCGAGCGGCACGAGTCGACCCATTGGTGGCGTTGCGTTACGAATAGCGAAGGTGCGCTTATGCAATGGATGCGAATTGCTCTGCATCGGATCACGGCCCTTTTCTCAAGACGCAAAAGTGAAGGCGAACTACAGGAAGAACTGCTAACCCACATCGCGGCACTCACGGACCAAAACATTCAAAGGGGAATGGACGCGCAGGAGGCGGAGCACGCGGCCCGGCGTGCATTTGGCGGAGTGGAACAAATAAAAGAGATTTACAGAGAGCACAGAGGAATTCCCTTTCTCGAAAAACTCCTGCAGGATTTGCGATTTGCATTGCGCGGAATGCGGCGAGCACCGGGCCATGCGGCGATGGCAATTCTCACGCTGGCTTTGGGAATTGGGGCCACCACCGCCGTGTTCAGCGTTGTCGACCGCATTTTGTTCCGCAACTTGCCCTACCCACACGACGAGAGACTCGTTTCGTTTGGATTTGTAGCTCCGATTGAAGAAAACGAATTCATGCTGGGGACGGATTATCTAGAGTGGCGCGCCCGGCAGGCGCCCTTTGAAACGGTCACTTCGATGCGACCCGGCGTTACAGACTGCGATATCACCGAACAGAATCCAGCGCGATTGAGTTGTGCGGCGGTAGAATACACATTCTTGGCAACGCTCGGAGTGCAACCCGCTTTAGGCAGAAATTTTTCACAGGAAGAGGATCGGCTGAATGCGCCAGCCGTTGCGCTGCTCTCCTATGAAGTCTGGCGCGGACGATTTGGACGATCGACAGAGATCGTGGGAAAGACGATTCAACTGGATGGGCATCCGGTGCGCATCATCGGAGTATTGCCTGCTAACTTCGAAATGCCGACATTGCTTCATGCGGACTTGCTTGTTCCTGAAGCACTCGATGAAGCAACCGAGCGACGACCAAATACAGGGGCGGTTTTACGGGCTTTTGCAAGATTGAAACCAACCCTTACAGCGCAAGGAGCAGAATCGGCTCTGCAACCCTTGTTTGAAGAATCGCTGAAATTTGTCCCGCCGAGTTTTCAGAAAGAAGTGCATTTGAAGGTTGTGCCGTTGCGCGAGCGGCAGGTGCAAAATGCCCGCCTTTCTTC
Source organism: Saccharimonadales bacterium (SeqCode) (assembly GCA_035317965.1). Taxonomy (GTDB): domain Bacteria; phylum Acidobacteriota; class Terriglobia; order Acidiferrales; family UBA7541; genus Acidiferrum. The sequence continues at coordinate 81,070 of DATHFT010000169.1, forward strand.
GTGGATTTTGCTGGGTTCCGTCTTAGCAGTACTGCTTTTGGCGTGTACAAATGTCGCCAACCTTCTTTTAGCGCGGTCGACCGCACGAAGGCGAGAGTTTGCGGTGCGAATGGCACTGGGCGCGGGGAGGCCACGACTCATTCGGCAGACACTCACGGAAAGTCTTCTGCTCGGTTTTTTGGGTGGCGCGGCGGGTTGTGGTGTGGCTTACGCGCTTCTGCATATTTTTATTTTCATCGCACCAGCTGGGATATTGCGGCTCGAGCAAGCTTCACTGGATTTGCGCGTCCTGCTTTTCACATTGGCCATTTCGCTCGCTTGTGGAGTTTTGTTCGGGCTGGCACCGGCACTGCAACTGCCGGAGGCAGAATTACTTGGGGGAAAGGAAGTCCAGGGAACGGCGCGAGGATTGCTGCGGCAGGTCCTGGTATCGGCGCAAATCGCCGTTTCGCTCGTGTTGCTGGTGGCAGCCGGCTTGTTGATTGGAAGTCTGCATCATTTGCAGAATGCGCCGACCGGCATGGAAGCGCAGAACGTTGTTACAGAGACTGTTGCGCTCGGAAACTACCGGTATCCGGAACGCGCACAACAATTCCACTTTTTTGCAGAATTAGAGAAACGGTTGCGACAACTTCCGGGGGTGTTGTCCGTGGGCATCAGCGATACCCTGCCCCCTTCTGGTTCGATGCGTTCCACGGTATTTGCGAGCATCGAGATTCCCGGACGCGAACGTTTTGACAAAGGAACTGGTGGAATGGTCGGCTGGCGAGCGGTGACGCCGGATTACTTCAAAGCTTTAGCGATTGGAATTGTGAGGGGCCGGGGATTCACGGAAGAAGATCGGCGGCCATCAGAAAGCCCAATTATCCTGAGCGAAACGCTCTCCAAGATTTTGTTTGCAGACGAAGATCCCATTGGAAAGCAGATGAGATTTGGCTTACAGAACGGGCCGTGGCGGAGGATTGTGGGAATCGCCGCGGACGTAAAAAACAACGGTTTAAGCGCATATGCCGATCCGGAGTTTTATCTTCCGTGGAAAGACGATCCCGTGCAGTCCGTCGATTCCGTACAGATTGTGGTGCGGAATGAGATGAACGCGAAAGCTGTGAGTTCGTGGATGCGAACGGAAACGGCTGGACTGGATCCGACGCTCCCGGTAACGATCGACACACTGGGTCACCGCCTAGAACGGCTGGTACAACCGCAGCGCTTCAATGCGGCCCTTCTGACACTTTTTGCGGGAATTGGACTGTTTCTGGCAGCGATTGGAATTTATGGAGTGGTGCGTTTTTTGGTCGCACAACAAACAAGAGAAATTGGAGTGCGCATGGCACTGGGCGCGACACCCCGCGAAATCTGCAAAATGGTATTTCAGACGGTGGCGCGATGGACGATTGTGGGCGGCTTGCTGGGAGTCGGAGGATCCCTGTTCTGCGCGGGACTTCTTAAGTCTCTGCTGTTTGAAGTTCAACCACGCGATCCACTTGCACTCCTCGTTGCATTCATGTTTCTAAGCCTTATTGCTTTTTGTGCCGCGTGGATTCCAGCACGGCAAGCCATGCGTATCGACCCTATGGAAGCTCTACGGTACGAGTGAGGAGTGATTGGAATGAGCTGGATGCGAATTTCATTGCGAAAGTTGGCAGGCGTATTTGCAATGCAAAAGGCCGATGACAAGCTGGAAGAAGAATTACTAGCACACATTGATGCGCTCACGCGTGAAAATATCCGGCGCGGGATGGATGCGAAAGAGGCGGAGCATGCGGCACGGCGCGAGTTTGGGGGAGTGGAACAGACCAAGGAAACGTATCGAGAGCAACGGGGAATTCCTATTGTTGAGAATTTTTGGCAGGATTTGAAATTTGCAGTTCGAGGGTTGCGACGGTCACCCGGATTTGCTGTCGTTGCCATACTGACACTGGCGCTGGGTATCGGCGCGAATACGGCGGTATTCAGCGTAGTCTATGGGATTTTGCTGCGACCGCTGCCCAATCCGCAGCCGGAGCGTATTGCGCAGATCACGGAAAAGTACCAAGGCGCGACTTTCGACAAGACTTTCAATTACAACGAATTGCAATTCCTGCGAGGGCAAAACCAGTCGTTTGAATCGGTGGCAGCGTACACCACTGGCGGTTTTACTTTCGCGAGAGAGAATGCAGCGGAGCATGTGAACGGTTTGTACGTTTCTTCCGATTATTTTCAGGCTCTGGGAATGAAGCCGATTCTGGGACGGGACTTTCTTGCAGAGGAAGATCGCGGCGACGGCGTCCGTGTTGCGATGTTGAGCTATGGCGTGTGGAAGCGACGCACGGGCGGTGACCGTAATGTTGTCGGGCAGCAAATTCTTCTGGATGGAGCGCCATTTACAGTGATTGGCGTGATGCCCGGCGGATTCGAGCGCATCAACACTCCGCTCACCCGTGGAGATTCGGACGTGTGGCTGCCACTAGCACTGGTTGCGCATACGATCGGCAGCGGTTCAAACCTGGAAACGATAGGGCGGTTTAAAGCAGGAATTTCCTTGCAGCAGGCCCAGGCGCAAATGGCGATATCCACAACGGAGTTTCGGAAGAACTTTCCCACGGAGATCGGTCCACAGTCGGAACTGGGCATAACGCGATACCAGACGATGCTTTCTGTGGATATTCGAACAATGTTGCTTACCTTGTTTGGAGCAGTAGGATTCGTGCTTCTGATTGCCGGCGTTAATGTTGTGAATCTATTGCTGGGTCGCGCGACTGCAAGAACAAAGGAAATTGCGATTCGCACCGCACTGGGAGCGACGCGTGGCCGACTTTTTCTGCAAATGATCACAGAGAGCTTGTTGCTTTCATTCTGCGGGGCGCTACTGGGACTCTTATTCGCACGATTTGCACTTGCGGCGATGCTGGCTGTGGGTCCAGCTGACCTGCCGCGTTCCACGGATATTCATCTGGATGGATGGGCATTTGGATTTTCATTGCTGGTGGCGCTGGTTATTGGAATTGCTTTTGGTCTGACACCGGCGATCAACAGTTTTCGAGTTCCCGTAAATGAGTCGTTGAAAGAAGGAGTGGGACGCAGCACGGGTGGAAAAAAGAGTGGCCGGTTTCGCAACGTGCTGGTGGTGAGTGAAATTGCGCTATCACTGGTACTGCTTACCGGAGCGGCGCTATTGATCCAAACATTCTGGAACGTCCTGCGGACTAACCCGGGATTCAATCCAAAGCGAGTGGATTCGGTACAGATATGGCTGGGAGGCACAAAGTACAAGTCCACGCCAGAAGCGACGCGATTTTACGAAGAAACGCTACGGAAAATCGAGAGCATTCCGGGCGTACAGTCGGCTGCAGTGGTGGGAGCAGGAATTCCGCTGGAACGCGGCGTCAACATGGCAGCCCGAGTTCCGGGGGCGGAATCGTATCAATCCAGCGATTATCGGATGATCACGCCAAAATATTTTGAAACGTTGGGCATTCCGTTGAAAGCCGGCAAATTCTTTGACAATTCCGACAACGATACAACGGTCCCGGTGGTGATCGTCAGCGAATCATTTGCGCGACGATTCTGGCCGAATGGAAACGCCATCGGACAAAATATTGAGTTTGGGGATGACCAGGCGCGTCAGGTCGTGGGCATTGTCGGAGACGTGAAATCGCACCTGGACCAGCCTGCGGAACCGATGGCGTTTGTTCCCATGGCACAGGCTTCTTACGAATCAATGAAAATTTTTGAGGGTTGGTTTCCAAGCATCGTCGTTGTGCGAACTTCGGGGGAGCCGCTGGCGCTCAGCCGCACCGTAACGGAAGCCATTCACAGTGTTGATCCCGCCGTTCCCACAGGTGCTGTGCGAACGATGGAGGAGATTCGTTCGACGGACGTATCGATGCGCCAATTCAACATGATTTTACTGAGCGTGTTTGCCGGGCTGGCTTTGTTGCTGGCGGCGATCGGGATTTATGGAGTAACGGCGTACAACGTGGCGCAACGAATTCACGAAATCGGAATTCGGATGGCGTTGGGAGCGAATTCCGGGCAGGTCTTGCGGTCGGTATTGCGCGAGGGCCTGGTGCTGAGTGGGATTGGCGCGCTGTTGGGCATCGCAGGCTCTCTTGCGACCACGCGAGTGTTGCAGACCTACCTTTTCGGCGTAAGTGCGACGGACCCTTTGGCGTTTGGCGCCACTGCAGTTTTGCTGGGTTTGGTGACCCTGGGGGCGTGCTGGATTCCTGCGCGAAAAGCTACTCGAGTGGATCCGATCATAGCGCTGCGATACGAATAACGATTTTCAAAGACGAGATACAGTGGTTTTCCAGGGGAATTCACAAGCAAGTTTTGCGACGAGTCGCAAAGTGCGTGTTAGAATCGCGGACGGGCGCGGGCAAGCGCTTACCTTTTATTGCGATGACACGCCAATGCTCATCACGTTTCGAGCGCGCGGCGCGACAACTGGGCTGGACACGAATCGCCGGATTGGATGAGGTGGGGCGAGGTTCGCTGTTTGGTCCAGTGGTGGCGGCGGCGGTGATTCTTGACCCGAAGCGGCGGATTGTTGGTCTGGACGACTCCAAAAAACTTCCTGTGGAACGGCGAGAGACACTTGCGGAGAGGATTCGCGAGCACGCAGTGGCGTGGGCTGTGGCCGAAGTGGATGCGCAGCGGATCGATGCCTGGAATATCTATCAAGCCAGCAAGCAGGCGATGATAGCGGCACTGCAGATGCTGGCTACGATTCCGGACTATTTGTTGATCGATGCGATGCAGCTGGACGTTTTGATTGAGCAGAAGTCGCTGATCAAAGGGGATGCAAAAAGCATTTCGATTGCAGCGGCTTCGATTTTGGCGAAAACGCATCGCGACGCGCGGATGCAGGAGTTTGACGTGATCTACCCGCAGTATGGATTGGCTCAGCACAAAGGATACGGGACGCCGGAACACCTGGAGGCTTTGCGAGTGCATGGACCGTCGCCGTTGCATCGACATTCGTTCGCGCCGGTACGGAATGCCGGTTGCTGGGCGGTCGGGGCGACGCAGGTGGAGTTGCCGTTGGAACTGCATGAGGAGTGGGTAGTGGAAATGTGACGAGCAGGTTGGGTAGCAGGAATTTTGTCGGCGTGGATAGGCAAGTCTAGACGGAAATTCGAATCGTCTAAATTCAAGCAAACCTGAAAAAATTCAACTCCAAAGCAAAAGAATCTAAAGATTCGCCGTTACAGGGCACCGGCTTTCTGGAGTTGTGTTTTCATGCCGGCCCAACTTTGGCGGGTGGATTCTTCCGGTGTGCCTGCACCACGCCAGTGAGTTTCAAGGCTCATCGTGCCGGTGTAACCGTCTTTCAGCAGGTTGCGAAACTGACTGATGTAGTCAATTAGACCATGGCCCATAGCGGCCCACTCGTACGTGCCATCGGACTTTTTCACAACGTCTTTGCAGTGCATGTGGTGAATGCGATGCTTCGGGAGTTTGGCGTATCCCTCGGGATAGGCTTGCTCGCCGCGGTAGGCGGCGTTTCCGGGATCCCAGTTCAGGAAGAAATTCGGGGCAGTGACATGTTTCAGGGTTTCCGCCGACTCTGCCGCCGTGGCTGTGTTGCAGGCGAATTCATTTTCGAGGAGCAAGCTGATGTTTTTTTGCGCGGCTTTGGCGGAAGCGGATTGAAGTTTTTCGTAAATGGCGGGGAGATAGGGTTTCGGGTCTTCAAGCCGCCAAAAATCGAAACAACGGACACGATCGGTTCCGAGGGCCTTGGCCATTTCGATGGAGCGTTCGAGGAGTTCATCCTGTTTTTGGAAAGGAAAATCCGCACCAAACTCCGGTTTGGCCGGGCTGTACTTTGATTTGGGAGCGCCGGGCCAGTCGGTTTTGAACAGCGGGCTGGCGACGTCGGTGACTCTGAGATTGAACTTGTCCAGCAGGCGTTTGGCTTCGGCGGTTTCCTGCGGGCTGAGCGCCACGAAATTCTTGTCCCATAGTGTACGGACTTCTACGTAGCCGAAGCCGAATTCCTTGGAAGCGACTTCCAGAGCGTGGCCGAAATCCTGGGAAATTTCATCGGTAATGACCGAGAGTTTGAACTTGCTGTTCATGATGGCGGCAGACCTCGCGTTGGCGCGCCATCCGGGGACGAGCGAAGCAGCCGCCGCTCCCCCCGCAACGGTTAGAAAGGTACGGCGAGAAGAAATATTCGGCATGGATAGAGTCCCCGATTCGCAAAAGTTCCAACCCAGGAATGCTAACATCAGTTCATCGCCGGGCAGAAAGCGCCCGGCCGGGCGGCCGAAATCGCAGCAAAAGCAGTTCTCCGGCGCTTCGCCTTGTCTTCGCCGTCAAGTTTCCTATTTCGAACGGGGATAACTGCCTGCTCACACCCCGGATTGCGTTGATTGACTTGGGTTTTTACTGCCTGCTAGCGTTACAAGGTAGCGTTGCGGCGGCCCAGAAACCGCAGCATGTCCAGGAGAACGACTCGGACAGATCCGGCGGGAACGGTCATCGTTTTTCGGTGACGTATCCAACTGTCCTTGCTTGCGAATGGCTTATAACAAAAGCAAATATGTTGAAGCGGCGCAGAAACTGCTGAACCAGGGCAAGGTCGCACAAGCGATTGCCGAATATCAGCAGATTCTGAAATACGAACCGCGCGACCAAGTCACCCTGATGACGGTCGGCGAGCTATACATTCGCCAGGGCGAGACCTTTCAGGCCATCGATTATTTTGAGCGGCTGGCGCAGATTTTCGTGGGCGATGGATTTCTGACAAAAGCCATCGCCGTATACAAGCGCATCGCGAAACTTGCGCCGGAAGAGATTCGGCCGCTCGAGAAGCTGGCGGATCTGTATGTGCAGCAAGGGGTGATGAGCGAAGCGCGGCCGTTGTTCCTGCAGCTTGCTGAAATTCATCTCAAAGCGAATCGCCAGGCGGACGCGGTTGGTTTGCTGAAGAAATTGCTGTCCGCTGAGCCGGATAATTTGCGGATTCAGACGCGACTTGCCGATTTGTATCAGGCGATGGGACAGACGCGGGAAGCCATTGACGCCTATGTTTCTGCTTCCCAGCGCGCGCTGGCCCGCGGAGATCAGGCCGAGTGCGAAAAGCTGGCCGACAAGGCGCTCAAGCTGGAACCGGCGAACCTTGCAGCGATCATTGTGAAAGCCCGTTCGGCGTCTTCCCAAGGCAATTGGGGCCAGGCAGCGCAGTTTCTGGAAAAAGTCCCAGACCTTGAAAAGGGTGGCGAGCAGGCCGAATTGCTCCTCGACCTGTATATCAAAGATCAGAAATGGGACGAAGCGAGCGCTTTGGCGCTGCGCGTGTTCGATGCGGACGAAAAGAATTTCGGGCTGACACAAAAAGTGGCTGAAGCCCTGCTGGAATCGGGCCAGGGCGACAAAGCCATGGCCATCATCGCGCGCATTCGCATCCCCATGATTGACGCGGGCGAACACGAAACGGTTGGCCGTTTGCTGAATGAGCTCGCTGCGCGGATGCCGGGAAGAATTGAACCGCATGAGTGGCTGGTCGATACCTACGGACGCACCAGTGATTCGTTCCGCCTTCCGGATGCCTTGGCGCACCTGGGCGACGCGCTGGTGGAGAACCGGAATTACGAGCGGGCCAAAACTGTTTTTGAACAACTAGTCGATCGCGAGCCGGAAAGCGATTCGGCGAAGCGCAAGCTGAACGACGTTCTTCGCAAGATGGGGAAAATGGCTCCGGAAGAGCCGCCTGTTCCTACGACCGAGAATCTCCTGGCAGAACTGCCGCAAGCGGAAGCGCCCAAGGTGCGGCCGGGCGTCGTGATTCCTTCCATGGAGCCGGTGGCCGTAACGCCGCCGCCTCCGGCCCCCCTCGTTGAGCCGCCGCTCGATGAGGAAACACAGAAATTTATTGCCCAGTCGCTGACGGATGTGGATTTGTTTGCAAGTTATGGCTTGACGCAAAAGGCCATCGGGCTGCTCGAAGCGATCCTTCGGCGCGCGCCGCGCCATACGCCGACGCTTGAAAAGTTGCTGGATTTCGTCCTGGGCGCGGGTGACGACCGCCGGACGGCCGAGCTGGCTGCGCAGCTGGAACAACTGCACACCGAGCGTGGCGACGCGCGCAGCGCGGAGCGCTTCGGCGAACTGCGTCGGCGGTTTCAACGGGCGGCCGGGCTTTCCGATGCGGACTTGGCCGGAACTTCGCCGGCTGCCACTGCCGACGAGACTCCGGAATTTGCCATCGAACAACCGCAGGCGGAAACTCCTGAGATTAGCGCATCGCAACCAGCAGCCGCGGCAACTGACTCCGACGAAGTCGATTTGTCCGATGAATGGGCGTCCTTGCTGGCCGAGCAGAAACCTGCCGTCGAGCCAGCCGATGCGCCTGCTGAATTCGAAATTTCCATGGACCCGGCGGAAACCGACCAGCCACTGTTCAGCGAGGCGGCAAAAGCGCACGAACCTCCGCCGATCACGCCGCCAGAAGACAGTCCGGTCGTAGCCGAATTTGAAGTCTCCATTGAATCACCTGGGGAAGCGCGGGAAACCGTAGAACTTTCCTCCTTTGAATTGCCCGGGGCAGAAGCGCCGGTCGCCGAACCGTCCCATCCTGAACCGGCTGGGACCGTCCTGAACGAAAATCCCTTTGCCGAAATCTCCGCAGAACTTCCGTCCGGAATCGAATCCGGAGAACCGCAACCGGCGGCCCCGGAGGAAGTGAAGCTGGAAGAAGTGGCCGCAGCGACGACTGCGCCGAGTGAACCTGCGGCGCCGAAGCCGGCGGATGAGAAACCGAAATCTGCTGAGCCGGAATTCGAGGTCGAGCAGGACTACGAACTGGTGCTTGAGCCGGAAGCTCTGGTGCCGGCGCACGATCAGAAACCGCCGGAAACGCCGCAAAAAGTACCGGCGACACCGAATGCCGCCCCGCCTGCAAGCGGTTTTGCTTCCGATCAGTTTCTGGCGGATTTGGCGAACGAAATTGACGAACTGGGCATCGATCAATTGTCTCCCGCCTATTCAACGCCGGACGTTCCGCAGGCCGCGGCTCCGGCAAAATCCGCGTCGCCATCGGCGGTACCCGGCGAGCACGCCCCGCTGCAGGAAGTATTCGACGATTTCCGCGCTGAACTTGGCGAAATGGGAGTTGAAGACGAAGACCTGGAAACCCACTACAACCTGGGCATCGCGTTCCGCGAAATGGGATTGCTCGAAGAAGCGATCAGTGAATTCCAGAAAGTCGCAAAAGCCACGGATCGCGGCAAACCATTCCGCTACGCCATGCAGTGCTGCACTTTGCTGGGCCTCGCCTTCATGGAAAAGGGACAGCCGTCTATCGCCGCCATCTGGTATGAGCGCGCTCTGCTGACGCCGGGCATCGATTCAGAAAGTATTCTCGCCTTGCGGTATGATTTGGGAGTGGCTCAGGAATCAGCGGGCGAGCCGGCGGCGGCGCTAAAAAGTTTTTCCCAGGTCTACGCGATGAATATCGATTATCGTGATGTAGCCGAGCGCATCTCCGCCCTCCAGAAACCCATCCGTTGATGCCAGGTCTCCTTTGATTGGACGGAGTCTCTTTTATTCATGAATCGCGTTCTGCGCGCACTACTCGTGGTCGTTTGCTTTGAAATGGGCGCCTTGCTCCTGTATCTGCCCTGGTCCACCTTCTGGGAAAGAAATTTCTTTCTCAGCAATTTCCCGTCGCTGATCCCCATCGTTCTACATCCTTCTTTTCGCGGCGCAGTCAGTGGAGTCGGTGTGCTGGATCTGCTGATTGCCGTCGGCCTGATCGGCTCGCGGCAAGGTTCGACCAATGCCTCATCCCAGTAGTTTGCCGCGAGCCTTTCCCGGAAAACCGCTGCTCTGCTATGTGACCGACAGGCGACTGCTTGCCGCCGGCGAGGCCTCCCCGCGCACAAGCCTTGTTCTGCGAAAAATTGAAGCCGCAGTCCGCGCCGAAGTCGATTGGATTCAAATCCGCGAAAAGGATATTTGTGCAAAAGATGGCGCTGCTCTGGTGCGGGCGGCGCTTGGGGCCGTCGGGGATCGCGATGTCAGGATTCTCGTGAATGACCGGATCGACATTGCGCTTGCAGAGAATGCCGGCGGTGTCCACCTGGGAAGGCAATCGATCCCTGTTGCCGAAGCGCGGAAGTTTCTGGAACAAAACAGGGATCCGGCAAGACAGTCTGGTCCTGTCCTTACCGGCGTTTCCTGCCATTCTCTTGCGGAGGTAGCTGCCGCTGCGCGCGATGGCGCGGATTACGTTTTTTTCGGACCGGTCTTTGCAACTCCATCCAAAATCGCCTTTGCCGCGCCGCAGGGACTCGCGAAGCTGGCCGAAGTGTGCCAAGTGGCGGAAATCCCCGTTCTGGCGATCGGCGGCATTACCACGGACAATGCGGCGAGCTGTTTGTCGGCAGGAGCAGCGGGTATTGCGGCCATCCGTTTATTTCAGGATGCCGTCGACATTCGCGCCGTCACGGAAAAGCTTCGCCAACTCTGAATGCGATCCAGATTCCGTCAACATCCGGAGGGGACTTATTTTTTTACTCTTTGCGGCAGCAGGCGGCGCAAAAGGCGGATTTGTCCTGCGTGATAGACGTCATGAAAGGCCACGCCGTAAATTCCGGAAAGCAATTTGGCTGAAGTGTTCGGCTTCAGCGCTTTCCTGACCGTCTCTTGCAAGGCGCGGTGCTCTCCGTCCAGCAATTCGAGGTCTGCGCTCCAGTGCTTCTCCGTCAATTTTCCTTTTTCCGGCCGCGGGAAAAAATTGCTGCCAGGCAGGACGAACGAACCGCGTTTTCCGCCCTCCAGCCTGCGACGCATCGCGTATTTCCAGTACGCCGCGTGCAGAGCTAGCTCCCAGATGTTGTGTCTTCCCCGGGCGGGCCGCCAGGCCGCCTCCTCGGCGGTCACACCCTTCAGCGCCTGGCGCAGATTCGGACCATGCCAGGTCTTCCTCTCGTAGGCTTCCTCAAGAAGAGCCGAAACCAGCTGAACGGAATTCATGCGTACCTCGGGACCCCGGGTGAACTGAACTCGGGCGCAACGAGCGTTCTGAACAAGCGCGCGAAGTTACGGGGCAATTTTCGCGGCTTGGTTCAGCACCAGCGCAAGCCGGATCCCGGCTTGTGCTACCCGCAATTTGGCAACGGCGGCCGCCTGGCCCTGGTACCGGTCTCCGACAGCGATGTGCCGGGCAAGCATTCGCGCGCCAATATTATTGTCATCGCTGCAGCTGCGGACTGGAACGCTGGGCTCAACCGCAATGGCCGGGGTCAGCGGTCCGTACACGGCGCTTTCCGCGAATTCGTGGCTCTCCCATACCCAATCCTCGACGTGAATCGGCGCCTTTTGCCATTTTGCGATTTCCGCCTGGAAGGTATCTTCAAGCGTGTTGGCATACTCGACCGGGTCCGCCCCTTCCATGTCACGTTCGAGTATTGCGGAATCCCAAATGCTGTGAAGATTCGGTGAATAGGAATTATTATGCTCATGCGGTTTGCGCCGGAGATATTTCAAAGGCACGCAATTCCCGCCTTCGTCGTCATTCGTCGTGGAATGCAGGGGCTGATGCAGATCGCCTATGAAATGAATTATGTAGCGCAGCGCGTCGGTACGTTTTGCGGGATCCGCGTGGGCATCCTGCAGAATCGCCAGTTGCTCGGCGAGCGCCCTGGTGACGCAGCTGCCTTCCCCGCAGTACGTGTCCAAAGATTCGTGTTTCGCTCCGCGCGGAATATCAATGTAATGCCAGGGCCCATTGCGTTTCTCGGAGCGGACATCGTCGGCCCAGGTGGACGCGCTGGCCATCGCGTCGCGCACGGAATCTCCGCAATATGATTTTACCTTGGCATCGGCCGGATTCTCGCTGAGCAATTTGTCCACGAGTTGCTTGGCTTCCGGAGTCAAATGCTTTTCCGCGATCAGGGCGACGGTCTGGTGTCCTTTGCAGCCCCAGGCTTTAGCATGGGGCACGAGCAGGAATGACCAACAGCCGAGTAACGTGAAAAGAACCGCACTTCTATACCTATTTCGCTTGCCATTCATAGCCGGAACCCCACCTGGAGAAAGACGTTTGCGGGCTGCATCCAGGTTTCACGCGCTGAGCCATCTTCCGATGGGTCGCAGAGAAATCGTATGATCGCAAATCACGCGCAACGTCGCGGTGATGGGAATCGCCAGGACCAGACCCATCCCGCCCCATACCCAGCCCCAAAACAACAAGGAAATGGTGATGGCCACGGCATTCAACTGTACCCGGCGCCCTACCAGTTGCGGAGCCACCAAATTGAGCGCCAGGACGTGAATGGCGGTGAGAGTTCCGGCAATCAGCACAAAAGATCCAACGGTCTTTAGTTTTGCCAGGGCAATTACAAACGCTGGCAGCCATGCCAGCACCGCGCCGATATAGGGGACCATGTTCAGCAGTCCGGAAGCGATTCCGGTCAAAATCGGATAGTCCAGCCCCAGGATCCAGAAGAAAAAGCTGCTCACCGCTATGACCAGCAGGGTGACGATCGACATCCCGGCCAAATATCCGCGCAACACATCGCGAAGGTCTTCCAGCGTTTCCTTGACTTGAGTGCGTTGCGATGCCGGAAAAAGTTCCAGCGTTCCGTGCCAGACTTGCCGTTTGCCGGCCAGCATGAAAAAAACCAAAAACGGAACGAAAGTAACTTCCAAAAACAAGGCGTAGAGAGACCCTATGCTCCGCAAAATCAGCGTATGGACAATTCCCGTTTCCGGGCGCGGCCCCGGGGCTGCGGGATTTTCCGGCGAAGGGCCAATGCGGGAAACCTGGCCTTCAATTCCGTTAATCTTTTTCTCTACCGTATCCGCGGCTTTTCGCAACACTTCGCTGTAGTGCGGCCAATTTTCCGCAAAATCCGCCGTGCGCGTTCCCAGTCCATAGCCTACGGCCATCAACACCGCGATGAGAATCAGCACCGCCACCATTGCGCCGATGGTTCTCGGCAAACGCATTCGCTCCAAAAATTCCACGCCCGGATCCAGGAAATAGGCGAGCAGAATGGAGAGCAGCAGGGTTATGACGACTCCCTGCGCGTAATAGCAAAACAGCAAGATAATGGCTGCGGCGATGACCCGCAGGCTAAACGTCGAGCCGGCGATTCGAACAACTGGTGGAGTCTCGTTGGGCAAGGCCGTTTCCGTGGCCTCCACGGTAACATATTCCGCGAACGCTTTAGGTCGCTGCGTGGGACTTAATGCAAACGACATCCGGAATTTTTGCTTTCCAGTCCGGCGATTGCGCCCGTGCTAAACTTCTGTGCGGTCATCATCCGGCGATGGTTCGCTCGGCAGGACTCGCAATACAAATTGAAATAGCAGATCTTTTCTTTCATGGCCAAAAAACTATTTGGAACAGACGGTATCCGAGGCGTTCCGGGCACACCCCCGCTGGACGACGCCACGCTCTATGCGACAGGCCGCGCTTTGGGTACCTATCTTCACCGCGTCCACGGCGCCGCGAACGTACTGGTAGGAATGGACACGCGGGAGTCGGGGCCGCATATCGCCGCGCTGCTCGCCGCAGGGGTCACCCGATCCGGCGGCACAGTAGCCTTTGCAGGCGTCATCACCACTCCGGGCGTAGCTTGCCTGGTACGGCAAAATGATTTTCAGGCAGGGGTCGTTATCTCGGCCTCCCACAATCCATTTCATGACAATGGCGTAAAGCTGTTTTCCCATGCCGGAATGAAATTTCCCGACGCCGATGAAGAAATCCTGGAAGCCGACATTTTTCAGCATCAGTCCGAGCCGGCACCGGCGGATCCCGCCGCTTTGCTTGCCGACGAATCGCTCGACGCGGAGTACTTGAATTTTCTTCGCGAGCGCATCCTTCCTGGCGCGCGATTGGCCGGTTTCCGCATCGTTCTGGACTGCGCGAATGGCGCCGCTTACAAACTGGGTCCCGAGCTATTTCGCTCGCTCGGCGCCGACGTCGTGGCGATCGGCACCACTCCCGATGGGCGCAACATCAATGCCAACTGCGGTTCTCTCCACCTGGATGGCCTGCAAAAGCGGGTGATCGAGGAAAAAGCCCAGTTGGGGATTGCCTTTGATGGAGATGCCGACCGCGCTTTGTTTGTTTGCGGCAGCGGCCAGATCGTGAATGGCGACGGGGTGCTGCTGGCCGCCGCGCGCTTTCTGAAAATGCAGGGTTCGCTCAAAGGCGACCGCGTGGTAGCCACATCGATGTCGAATCTTGGCCTGGAACGCGTGCTTGCGCGGGAAAACATCACGCTGGCCCGTACCAATGTCGGCGATCGCTATGTTCTTGAAGAAATGCTGCGTGCCGAAAATGTACTGGGCGGAGAACAGTCCGGCCACATCATTTTTCTCGAAGACAGCCCGGCGGGTGACGGCCTGCTGACGGCGGTGAAAATTGCTTCGCTCGTGGCCCTTTGCGGAAACCTCGAACATCTCATCACCGGCCTTAAAGACTACCCGCAAACCATCGTCAATGTGAAGGTGCGCACCAAGCCGCCCCTGGAAACTCTTCCGCAAGTCGCCCAAGCACTGGCCGAGGCGGAGTCCGCCCTGGGGGAAAATGGCCGCATCGTTCTGCGTTACTCCGGGACCGAACCGCTGGCCCGCGTCATGGTGGAAGCCGAACACGAAGCCGACGTGCAGCGATTCAGCCAGTCCGTCGCCAATGCGCTTCGCACCGCGATTGGCGCGTGAGCGGTCTGGACGAGTCTGCAAGCATTTGATTTACCGTTAGAAAGCGAAAATGAAATTACGTGCGTTCGCAGGCAGTTTATTGCTCGTGGTGTTTGGCCTCGGCGGCCCCGCGCCGGTGGGCGCCGGGCAGGTAAAGCGCCCAGCGCAAAAACGTGTTACGCGCATCCGGCTGACCGGTGCCCAAGCTCACAAATTGATCAAAAGTGAAATCCCGCCCCTGTATCCGGACGAGGCCAGCAAGAAACGGATTCAAGGGACCGTACGGCTGCATATCATTATCGGAATGACCGGGCTCGTGAACGAGATCAATGTTGTTTCCGGCAAGCCGCAACTGGAGGCCGCCGCAGTCGACGCCGTCCGCCGGTGGCAGTACAACCCCTCGTCCTACCAAGGCCATCCGGTTGAAGTGGAAACGGTCGTCGATATTGTGTTCAAGCTCAGCTCGTGAATCGCGGCGCAATTCCGTTGCTACTCTGACTCGTCTCCTCTGAAACGTACCGGGTCCAGGCTCGTCCCTGCGCTCTGCCCCCTCATTCTCCCAAAGACTGTAGGCCCGGCAGTCCGGTCTGTGGGATTTTGTAGGGCGGAAATAACTGGCGACCAGAAATACGAGGCCGCAGCCAGGTAACCCGTTTATAATCAATGAAATGACTCAAAGTCATTATTACGCTTTGGCTGGCATACGGCTTGCTCTTCTTTCCTGCACTAAAAAGATTGGCTTCCCGGGGTGGCCGGAACCGATCCTCGACTCGGTTTACGGTTTTGGGGCGTCAATTGTGAAAAGGGGGCTTGCACCAGCCCCCTTTTCTATTTTCTGCTTTCGATTTCCTTGCTTTCCGTTTTCTCAAGTCTCCTTGCAAGACTGGGCCAAAAAAATGAGCGGCCGCTGGGGGGAGCGGCCGCTCGGGCGTGGGGGATGGAGGATATTGTAATCCGAAGCTAGTTTTCTTCTTCCGAACGTTCCACTGCGCTCGCGAGCAGCAGAACGACACATAGGAGCAAACAACCTACGACCATTTTCTTACTCCGGAAGCCGAAACCAACTCCCGACTACAGGAGCGAGTTTGCGCTGGGCACCTGTTTCAGTCGATAGTCCGCCGGATACATTCCGGCAGTACTTCGCGCTCCCCTGCGGAACCCCCCAATTGGTACCTTCGTACTTCCGGGTTTGGCGACTCCCGCGGGCGGATTTCGCCTGGAAACAACCCGATTCAGACGCACTTGGATTCCCGCCCGCACTGTGCTCTTCTAGAAAGCGCGATGATCGCAGACCGTCTAAATTCAAACACTCACCCGACCCGCGGCCGCGGCTGGGTCCGCTGGCCGCCTCTCGCCTGGCTTCTGCTTTGCTGTCCAATCTTCGCTTGCGCGCAACAGGAACAGGCTCAGGTCATCCGTCTCGTGAAAAATCCGGATCCAGCGCCGGACTTTAAGCTCACCAGCATTGACGGGAAACCACTTTCTCTTGCGGCGCTGCGCGGGAAGGTGATTTTGCTCAATTTCTGGGCCACCTGGTGCGGTCCGTGTCGCGCGGAAGTTCCCGATCTGGTCGAGCTGCAGAATAAATATAAGGATAAATTGCAGGTGCTTGGTCTGGTCACCGACGATGACGACGAAGATGCCGTACGAAAGTTCGTCGATACTTTCGGAATCAATTATCCGGTCGCCATGGCCACCGCCGACATTCGCCTGGAGTACGGCGGTATTCCCGCCCTGCCCACCTCCTTTGTAATCGACCTCGAAGGACGTGTGGTGCAAAAGCACGAGGGACTGCGCGATCCCGTTCTGTATGAAACAGAAGTGCGCGCCCTGCTGGGTCTGCCCATCGATGCCCAAGTGGAAACGTTCGAAGACACCGGAGAGATATTTCTCAAGCACGCCGATCGCGCCAGCACACTGCCGGGCGTGGATCTCGGGAAACTCACTCCCGAGCAGCGGAATGTCGTGCTGCACAAATTCAATGCGGAAAACTGCACCTGTGGCTGCAAGTTTACCCTGGCACAATGTCGCATCTGGGATCGCGGTTGCGCCGTCAGCCTGGCGGCCACCAAAAAGATCATTTCCGAGGCTTCCCGTCCAGGCGGGCAAGCAGCGGCTCCCGCCGGCAAGCCGGGGAGCGCCAAGAAACCGGCGCCGGCTCCTGACTCCAAAGACTAAAACTGCGGTGCGCGTGGCTGATAGCTTTGCCCGGTGTCCGGCTGCTATCCTTGTGCGCTGTCCATGAACTTCCTCAAGAAAACCTTCTTCTTTTTCGTCTTCTTTCTGGCCTTCAGCGGAATCGTCTCAACCCCTGTTGCTCTCGCCCTGGGCCTGGCTTTCGGGCTGAGTTTCACGCATCCGTATCCGAGGGAGAGCCGCACGGCGGCAAAAATTCTTTTGCAGGGATCGGTTGTGGCGCTGGGATTCGGAATGAATCTGCACGAAGTCCTGAAGGCGGGGCGCAGCGGATTTGTGTATACGGCTCTCGGGATTGCCTTTGCCTTGCTGGTTGGTTTGGCACTGGGTAAAGTACTGCAAGTTCGCGGAAACTCCTCCTATCTTATTACCGCCGGCACGGCAATTTGCGGTGGCAGCGCGATTGCGGCCGTCGGGCCGATTCTTCACGCCGAAGAAGAAGAGATGGCCGTTTCCCTCGGCACGATCTTCATTCTGAATTCCGTGGCGCTCATGATTTTTCCGGGGATTGGCGGAGCTTTGCACCTCTCGCAATCGCAGTTCGGACTTTGGGCGGCACTGGCGATTCACGACACCAGTTCGGTGGTTGGCGCTTGCGCAAAATACGGCAAAGATGCGCTGGTCATTGGAACCACCGTGAAACTTGCGCGGGCTCTGTGGATCGTTCCCCTGGCGCTGGCTACTGCAGCTGTCAAGCGGAGCCGTTCCAAGATTCATTTTCCCTGGTTTATCGTGTTGTTTGTGGTCGCCGCAGTCGTCAACACCTATGTTCCCGCCATTTCCCGACTGTCGGATTCGCTGTTTACTCTGGGCCGCCATGGACTAGCCGCCACCCTGTTTCTGATCGGCACCGGAATCTCCCGCGCGACTCTAAAACAAGTGGGCTGGCGCCCGCTCATGCAGGGCGTGCTTCTCTGGATCATCGTGGGAACTGTTTCGCTGTATCTGATCCGCGTCGGGGTAATTGCGTTTTAGGGTACGTGCGTCCGGCGCGCTTATTTCTTCAGCAGATCCAAAACCGTTGCCGTCATCGCGCGTACTCCGGTGCGAATCGCCGGCTCCGGCAGCGGAGCGAACTCTCCTGAGTGCAATCCCGGTATGCGCGTTCCCTTTTCCCTGCCGTCGGCCAACTTTTGCGGGTCGGTCGCTCCCAGCCAAAACATCACGTAGGGCGGTTTGTGCCCGGCCAAGCCAAACTCGCTAAAATCTTCGCTGGCCATGATGGGATCGCCTTTGAGGACGTTTTCTTTCCCCAGTTCTGTGCCCAGCGCAGCAAAAACACGCAGCGCCAGTTTTGGATCATTGCTCGTAACCGGCGCGTTGTCGGCCGCTACCTCGACCATCGGCGCCCGCTCAGCCGGAATACCAGCTGCAGCGGCAATGCCACTGGTGACCCGGGCAATCGCCGCCAAAACTTTTTCGCGGGTCTCGGGGCTCAACGTCCGCACCGTCAACTGCAGATGCGCTTCATCCGGAATAATATTGTGCTTGGTTCCCGCGTGAAACGAACCCACCGTCACGACGATTGGATCGAATGGATTCTGCTCGCGGCTGGTGATTGTCTGCAGCGCCACCACCAGTTCCGAGGCTACGACAATCGGATCTTTCGTCAGATGCGGCATCGCGCCATGCCCGCCATATCCGCGCACCGTAATGTCCACGGAGTCTGCGCCAGCCAACGCCGGCCCCGGCAGCCACGCGACTCGTCCGGCGGGCACGACAGAGCTGTCATGCAAAGCCAGGACGTAGTCGGGCTTGGGAAATTTGCTGTACAGCCCGTCCTGCAGCATCGCTTTGGCGCCTCCCACAACTTCTTCCGCCGGCTGACCGATCAAGACGACCGTGCCCTGCCATTGATTTTTCAAGTCCACCAGCATCTTGGCGGTGCCCAGAAAAACAGTCATGTGCAGATCGTGCCCGCAAGCGTGCATCACGCTGACTTCGGTCCCGTCGGCGCGCTTCGCTTTCACGTGACTGGCATACGGCACTCCCGTCTTCTCTTCGACTGGCAGAGCGTCCAGCTCCGTACGGACCATCACCGTCGGTCCAGCGCCGTTTTTGAGCACCGCCACAATTCCATACGCTTGTTGCTTGGTCGCGGCATAGACCCCGAAGTGGTCCGCCACCTCGTAGCCCAGCGTTCGCAGACGGCCGGCGAGCAGTGCTGCGGTTTCTTTTTCCTGCATCGAGAGTTCCGGATTTTCATGAAGGTGCTTATAGGTCGCGAGGAGCGAAGGCAGTTCCTTGTCGACTCGCTGACTTAAGTCGTTCTGCGCGCGCAGCGACGGCGTCGCGGACAAGAGAATTGCCAAACCAGTGACTCCGAGCGCGCTGCTTTGCTTCATGAGATCCTCCGGGCACGCATCATAGCACCGAGCAGCGGGAATGATTTTGCAAAAGCAGGGGCCGCCGGACACCCGCTATTCACTTGCCCCCGAACCACGCGTACACTACACTCGCGGCTGAACCTAGCAAGGCTCACGCCGGGTGCTCTCTGAGGAGGTTTTTTGTGAACCGCCGAATTTCTTTCTTGCTGGTTGCGCTGCTCCTAGCCGGAATTTTCAGTGCGCGAGGCGCTATTTCTTCGTCTTCACCCGCTGCTGCGCGAAAGGCGATCAACCTCTCCGATGACGATCCGCAGTTGCCCTTCAGCGGAGCCATTCTCACCGGCAACACTCTCTATCTTTCCGGCCGCATCGGAATCGATCCGAAAACCGGCAAGGCTCCCGCCGATGCCAGTGAAGAGATTCATCTCCTTCTGGACCGCATCAAAGCGACCTTGGTGCAGGCAGGAATGACTATGGATGATCTTGTTTACGTGCAAATCGCGTGCACGGACTTGACTCTATATGACAAGTTTAATGCGGCGTATCGCGGCTATTTCACAACCAAGGATTTGCCCGCTCGTGAATTTATCGGAGTCAGCACGCTGTTGCGCGGCGGCCACTTCGAACTGCAAGCGATTGCCGTCAAACGGTAAGCGCTGCCGGGCAAATTTTAAATTTTCCTCTTGTACAGCGTATCGGAATGTTTTGCATACCCTCCGTCTTTGGCCAGCTCGACCAGCACGCGCATGTGGTTTTCATCGATCCGGGTAATCGAGTAGCGGTAGTCCTTAAAGCGCGGCGAACCGTAAACCGTTCCGGCAAATACCCATGCTCCAACTTTGCTGTTGCCCGCTTCTGCCGAGAGGTCCATGCTGCCGTCGGTGTTATAGGCGTGGAAGAACAGGCGTCCGGTCACGGGGTCTGTGCCGTAAACGGCGAAATCGCGGTAGACGATCGCGCCCGTTTCGTCCCGGAATATTTCTTCTGAGGAAAGAAAGCGCCCTCCTAAAATGGGGGTGAAACTATATTCCTCGCTCCACCGGCCTTGCGGGGCGCGATCCGCAATCCACGTTCCACGGACAAAGGAAAAGCTGTTTATAGGCTCCGGCAGTTCGGCCGGCCGGAGCGAACCATCCGGGGTCTGCCGGAGTGCAGGTCTTCCGTCGACGAGCGAAGCCACGGCGAGCAGCGAAACAACGAGCGCAATTTTTTTCACACTCCCTCCGTATCTATGGGCATGGACGGCAGGCCAAAGTCCTTGTTAGCAGTTCAAGCGAGATATCCCGGTCCCTTGCCCCGGTCAGCTGGCATCCAACCGGAACAGCCCCGAAAGCGATTCCGGCCCCGAGCGATTGCAATAAGACCACATATGGGCATACATCCTGTGCCATTTTCATAGCTTTTGCCCATATATGAGCTCACCTTTGCTTCATCCTACACTGTGTTTCAGATAACCTGTTTAATTACTTATGTTTACGGAGGTAGTAATGTTGCATCACATGGCGCCTCAAATGCATCAGATGATGTCCAGTAGGCTCTACTCCATGCTAAGAATTACAACCGAGCAGAAACGCGGAAGGGTTGTCCTTCAGGTCGAAGGGCGTCTGGCCGGACAGTGGGTCGCAGAACTCGAGCAGTGCTGGCGAGATCTGCAGGGTCGCGCGGGCCGCGAACGGATTAGCGTCAATCTCTGCGGCGTCAGTTTCATCGACGCCAGCGGGAAAGTGCTGCTCAAGGAGATCCACCGGCAGGGAGGTCAACTTATGGCCGAAGGATGCCTCAATCAGTCGATTCTCGACGAGATCAAACAGGGATCAGAAAAAGAAGAACGCGAAGAGAAAAACGGCAACAGCAAGAACCCCGGACGAGGGCAGAACAAAAAGGGTCCCCCGATAATTTTCTACATTGCGCTGTTCAGCCTGCTCGCGAGTCCCAGCTTTGCCGCGACGCAAGAAGCGGCGAAGCCGGCTGCGACGCAAGAAGCGGCGAAGCCGGCTGCGACACCAGACGCGTCGGGGGTGCTGCGCCTCACGCTTGACCAGGCCGTCGGACTCGCTTTGAAACAGAACCCCACGGCGCAAATTGCGGTCCTTACCGCGGCGCAGAGCGTGCAAGACAAAAATATCGCGCGCGCGGCCCTCCTGCCCCAGGCGGATCTGGAAGTGAAGGATTATGTGACGCGTCTGAACTTGCAGGCGCAGTTCGGCGGCCTTGATTTCCCCGGTTTTCCGCATCACATCGGCCCTTATCAGGTATTTTCCGCCGGACCCACGTTCAGCGCTCCGGTTTTCGATTTGACGCTCTGGCGCAGATATCAATCGGCCCGCGAAACGGCCAACGCCAGCAAAGCGACCAGCCTTTCAACGCGTGAACAAGTCATCTTGTTGGTGGTCTCGCAATATATCGGGACGCTTCGTGCGGTGGCCAATGTCCAAGCTTCGGCCTCGCGCGTCGAACTTGCGCAGGCCTTATACGACCAGGCAGCGGACCTGCAAAAAGAAGGTGTGGGCACCGGGATCGACACTCTCCGCGCCAATGTGGAACTGCAAAATGAGAAGCAGCGCCTTATTGAAGCTTCTCGCGATCGCGAAACTTCGCTCTACGCTCTGAGCCGCTTGCTGAGTCTCGATCCCCGTCAGCGCATTGAACTCGGCGATGCACTCAGCTTCTTTGATACGCCGCAACCGGAAGCCGATCCGAGCATCGACGCCGCTCTGGCGCAACGTCAGGAATGGAAATCGCTCGATTCCCAGATCAAGGCCGCGGGTGCGGACAAGAAGGCTTCGCAGAATTCACGGCTGCCCAGCCTGCACTTCGACGGCAACTGGGCCTATTTGGGTACTTCGACTGCGACGGGAATTCCCACCTATACCTACCAGGGTTCGGTGACCATGCCGCTTTTCACCGGTGGCCGCATCCACGCCGAGGTGGTCAGAGCCGACCTGGAGATCCAGAAGCTGCACGAACAGCAGCAGGATCTTCGCAACGAAATCGCTTTGGACGTGAAAACCGCCTTGCTCAATTTGCAATCCGCGCGCAGCGAAGTGGAGGTCGCCAATCTTGGCGTGCAGCTTTCCAAAGAAGAAGTCGACCAGGCGCGCGACCGTTTCCGGGCCGGGGTGGCCAACAATATTGAAGTAATCCAGGCCCAGGACTCGCTTGCGCGCGCCAACGACAATCAGATCGCGGCTCTTTATCGTTTCAATCAGGCGCGCGCGGACTTTGCCAAGTCGATCGGCCAGATGGAAAAAATTTACGCGAAGTAAGGAAGAGAAAATCCATGAGCATCGAAATCGAAGTGGGGTTGGAGAATGCGACAAAAGTACCGCATGAGCCGGTAGCCCCGCACGTCGAAGAACCGAAGGGTCTGGCCAATCCGAAGGTCAAGCGGCTGCTGCTGGTCGCTGGAGTGGTGGTGGTGCTGGCGGTCGTTGGACTTTTCCTGTACTACCACAATCGCGAAAGTACCGATGACGCTCAGGTAGACGGCCACATTACTCCTATTTCATCGAAAGTTTACGGCCGCGTCGCGGAAGTTCTGGTGACCGACAATCAGCCCGTGAAGCTCGGCCAGGTGCTCGCGAAGATCGATCCTCGCGATTACCAGGCCGCTCTTGATCAGGCGAAAGCCCAGCTGGCGCTGGCTGAAAGCGAAGCGCAATCGGCGGGTGTTGATGTTCCGCGCACGCGCGAAAATACGGCCAGCGGAACGTCGAACGCCTCCGCGCAACTCCTCGGTGCGCAAGCCGATGAAGCCAGTGCGCAAGCCCGCTATGAACAGGCGCAAACCGAAGATCTGTCCTACGCCCGGGCCAATATCGAGAAAAGCCGCGCCAACGCGGAGCTCGCCAGGGCCGATCTCGCGCGCTACAAACCTTTGATGGAAAAAGGCGAAATTTCAAAACAGCAATATGACAGCGCGAAAGCCAACGCCGACGCCAGTGCGAGTGCTCTGAAAGCGGACGAGGAAAAACTGGCGCAGGCGCAACGCAACGTACAAGTGGTAAAGGCGCAGCTCGATGCCGCCAAAGCTCGCGTGGGACAAGCCCGGGCAGGAGTTTCCTCGGCGCTGGCGGACACCAGGCAGATAAGCATGCGCGCCGCCGATGCCCTGGGAAAGGTGGCCAAGGTACAACAAGCCCGCGCGGCTCTGGACGCGGCTCAGCTGAACCTGAGCTATACGGAAATCATTGCCCCGGTCGACGGCGTGGCCACACACAAACAGGTTGAAGTCGGGCAAATCGTGCAGCAGGGGCAGGGCCTGCTGGTGGTCGTTCCTCTGCGCGACGTCTGGGTGACTGCCAATTTCAAGGAAACCCAGCTGAAAAACATGAAAGCGGGCCAAAAAGCCGAAATTAAAGTGGACACCTACGGAAAAACGTTCAGTGGCCACGTTGATTCAATTGCCGGGGCCACGGGTTCGGTCTTGAGCCTGCTTCCGCCGGAGAACGCCACCGGAAATTACGTGAAAGTTGTGCAGCGCATTCCGGTAAAAATTCTGGTCGATCCGATACCCCAGGAAAAAGCAATTCTACGTCCCGGCATGAACGTGGACGTGACGGTGATCGCGGAATAACGCGTCCCGGGAAGGAAGAAATAGCCAGCACCATGCGCAACAGGATCATGGCCAAATTGCGGATGCCGGATGGGTCGATCAACCCTTGGGTGATCGCGATTACGGTGACTCTTGCAACGTTCATGGAAGTCCTGGATACCTCCATTGCCAACGTGGCGCTCCCGCATATTTCGGGGAATCTTTCGGCCGGCGCCGATGAATCCACTTGGGTGCTGACTTCCTATCTGGTCTCGAATGCCATCGTGCTGCCGCTTTCGGGATGGTTTTCCGGCTTGATCGGACGCAAACGTTTTTACATGGCCTGCGTGGCTTTGTTCACCGTTAGCTCGTTTTTGTGCGGCCTGGCTCCGAGCCTGGGCGTCCTGGTCATTTTCCGCATTTTGCAGGGGGCCGGAGGGGGCGGTCTGCAGCCGAGCGAACAAGCCATTTTGAACGACACCTTTTCGCTCGAAAAACGCGGAATGGCTTTTGCGGTTTATGGCCTGGCGGTCGTCGTGGCGCCCACCATCGGGCCGTGGCTCGGCGGCTGGATTACCGACAATTTCTCGTGGCGCTGGATTTTTTACATCAACGTGCCCATTGGCGTGATTTCTCTGGTCCTCACTCACTTCATTGTCAGCGATCCGCCGTACATGAAGAAAGAAACGGCCAAGCGCGGTTTTCGCATCGACTACATCGGCATCGGCCTTATCAGTCTTGGACTCGGCAGCATGCAGATCATTTTGGACAAAGGACAACGCGAAGACTGGTTTGCTTCAAACTTCATCCGCGTGTTTTTCGTCCTGATGCTGGTGGGGGTGATCGCCGGAATTCTTTGGGAGCTTAGAGAAAAGCATCCGGTCGTGGATTTGAAGATGTTAAAGGATCGCAATTTTGCCATTGCCACGATAGCGATGTTCTTTCTGGGTTTCGTTCTGTATTCGAGTACCGTGCTGATTCCCCAGTTTCTGCAGCAGTTGCTCGGATATACGGCGGAGCTGGCCGGCAAAGCGCTGTCGCCGGGCGGCGCGGTCATCATGTGCATGATGCCGGTCGTAGGAATTCTGGTGTCGCGCGTGGACACCCGGATTCTGATCACCTTTGGATGCCTGGTCTCGGCTTCGGCGCTGTTCGTTATGGCCGGCTGGGATTTGAATCTCGATTACGGCCATGCCGTGCGCGCACGCATGCTGCAGAGTTTTGGACTGGCATTTTTGTTTATTCCCATAAACGTGGCCGCATTTGCCTATGTGCCGAGGGAAAAGACCAATATGGGCACGGGCATCATCAATCTGGCACGCAACGTGGGAGCCAGCGTGGGAATTGCCACGGTAACGACACTGCTCGAGCGGCGAACGCAACGGCACATGGCGCAGCTGGGTGAGCGGGTGAACGACTACAGCGTGGCGTATCACAACATGCTAAACGGCACGCATGCCCGGCTGCTGTCGGCCGGCTCCAGCGTAAGCGAAGCGACGGCCCAGGCGCACGGAATGATTTACAACGTCCTGCAGCGGAACGCCGCCATGTTGGCGTTTCTCGATAATTTCAAAATGCTGGGAGTCGTTTTTTTCGCGGTAATACCGGTCTTGTTGATGATGAAAAAGCCCAGAGGTCCGGCCAAGGACGTGCCGGTGCACTGACGGGAGCGCCGAGTGGCAAGTCAAGAGTTTAGCCAGAATGAATGGGGGAACAACATGGCAACGCAAGCAGTAGTAGGAACACAACTCAACGAAGCAAAGCTGATCCGCGCTGGACAGCGGGGCGACCAGCAAGCGATGGAAGACCTGTTTCGGCGCTATCAGCGGCCGCTTTTCCAGACGGCCCTCAGAGTACTGGGAAACGCCGAAGACGCCGAAGACGCTCTGCAAGACGGCATGCTTTCCGCGTATCGCAATTTGAAACGTTTCGAGGGCCGCTCGCAATTTTCAACCTGGCTGACGCGTATCGTTATCAACGCAGCTTTGATGCGGCGGCGCAGTGCCAAGGCGCGTCCCGCGATTTCGCTCGACGAAACTCCGCGGGAAGATGAACTTCCCGCATCGGAGCGCTTCGCCGACAACGGCCCCAACCCGGAGCAGGTCTTTGCGAGCACGGAAATTCGCGAGCTGATCAACGAGAATCTCGACGAACTTTCTCCGCTGCTGCGCACGGCCTTTGTTTTGCGCGAAGTGCAGGGTTTTTCAACCGGCGAAGCGGCCAAGAAGTTGGGGGTGACGGAAAATACGCTCAAAGCCCGGCTCTGGCGCGCGCGCCATCAACTTGCCGAACGTCTCGGCAGCCGTCTGCGTCGCATGAAAGATGGTATGACCGGGGGCGGCAGCATGGGCGACCCGGAATGCAGCTACTGCTAAGCCCCGGCGTGCAGCAGGCCGGTTAAAAAACAGCAAAAACAGGAACGCCGGCAGCTCTGCCGGCGTTCCTGTTTTGCCAGAGCCAACCCGGCAGAGCCGGGCGAGCAGATTCCTAGCCGCCGGTTCGCTCGGCCGCCGGATACAATCCGAGCACTCGCACAAAACTGGTTGCTGCGCGGACTTCCGCCAGAGCTTGTTCCAGTCGCAACTCTTCGGTGGCCTCCACGTCCAGAAAAAATTGATATTCCCATGGACTTCCGTGGATGGGCCGGCTTTCAATTTTTTGCAGATTCACGCTGTATTTTGCGAAAGGTTCGAGCGAGGCCAGCAGTGCTCCGGGCCGGTGCGCCAGACGCATCGCCAGTGACATTTTGTGGGCGTTGGGCCGCATGTGCTTGCTCGCTTCACCCTCCGGCACGAGCAAAACGAAGCGCGTGAAGTTTTCTTCATTGTCCTGAACGTTTTCCGCCAGGATGACGCCGCGATAATATTCGGCGGCGCGCCGGCCGGCGATTCCCGCAAACGATTTATCCCCCCGCGCCAGGGCTTCTTTCACGCTTCCAGCCGTATCTTCTGTGGGCACGCGCCGTACCTGGGGATGCGCAAGGAAGAATTGTTCGCACTGCGCCAGAGCCATCGGATGCGATGCCACGGCTTGCAATCCCGCCAGAGTTGCGCCAGCGCAGCCAATCACGTGATGTTCAATTGGCAGAATTGTTTCCGCGATGATCGCCAGGTTGCTCTGAACCAGCAGGTCGTACACGCGAACCACGGAGCCCGCCAGCGTGTTTTCAACCGGCACGAGGACGGCGTCGGCCGCGCCCTCGGCGATCGCGCGAAACGTGGCATCAAACGTCGACCGCGGCACTGTGGCAATCGCATTCCCCAGCAATTGCAAAGCAGCCGCTTCGCTGAAGGCTCCCGGTTCGCCCTGAAATGCCACCCGCGCTCGCTGCAAAACCACACTCATCCTGCCTCCCA
Source organism: Saccharimonadales bacterium (SeqCode) (assembly GCA_035317965.1). GTDB lineage: Bacteria > Acidobacteriota > Terriglobia > Acidiferrales > UBA7541 > Acidiferrum. The sequence continues at coordinate 108,129 of DATHFT010000169.1, forward strand.
AGGTTCCCGCCGCCGGCCACGACCAAGTGTTGACGCCTAAAGAGTATCAAGTATGATTCGTGAGACAGCATAGTAAAAGGCCCGGTTCCCGTTGCGCCGCTTCCAAGCCGGATAAAGAGAGTTCTTGTGAGCTATATCGAAAAGACGCTCGTTCCTGGGGAAACATTGCTTTATCAAACGCGCCACCACTGGATTGTCTTGCTGGGCCCTGCGCTTACCAGCACGGTGCTCGATCTGGTGGGCGCCGGACTATTGATTTACGCGGTAAACCAGAGAAACGCCGCAGCTCCGGGCGGCACCGGCATGAACCGAGGGATCGAAGCCCTGGTGGTTATCGCCGCGATTCTACTTTTGCTGGGCGGCGCCATTTTGGTCTATGGACTCGCCAAGCGTAATGCCACCGAGATGGCCGTAACCAACAAACGCGTTCTTATCAAAACAGGAATGGCCAGCCGGAGAACTCTTGATCTGATGCTCAACCGGGTCGAGAGCATTGGCGTTGAAGAAACCGTCATGGGACGCATGCTGGGCTACGGAACTGTAGTGCTGCGAGGTACCGGCGGCACTCCTGAGCCCTTTTTTCAAATTGCCCATCCGCAGGAGTTTCGTCAACAAGTTCAGCAACATGCAGGAACGGCCAGCCTATAAACTTGGTTCGGCGCACGGACGTGGGTGTTCCGGGTGTTGAAGGAGGCACGATGAATTTATCCCGACCGGAAAAGGGCGAGTACTCGGAACACTACGACAAGTACGTTTCTCTCATTACGGGAACCGATATTCTTGGAATTCTAGAAGCACAGCGACTGCAAACCTTGCAGCTCTTTGCCGGGCGCAGCGAACGAGACGGCAAATTTCGTTACGCTATGGACAAGTGGAGCGTCAAGGAAGTTCTCGGTCATATGACCGACGCAGAGCGTATTTTTGCCTATCGAGCGCTGCGAATCGGGCGCGGCGATAGCACCCCGCTTCCCGGCTTTGAACAGGATGACTACGTACGGAACGCCAATTTCAGCCAGCGCACCTTAGCCGAACTCGTCGAAGAATTTGCCGCCGTACGCACCGCCAGCATCCTTTTCTTTCGTTCCCTGCGGGAGGCGGATTGGCTGCGGCGCGGAGTCGCCAGCAAGAACGAGGTTACGGTGCGTGCCCTGGCTTACATTGTTGCCGGCCACGAGTTGTATCACCGGCACATTCTTGACGAGCGCTATTTCCCAGCCATACCGCGCGCTTGACGTTCGTTGGATCCCAGTCAATCGAACAGTTGTTTGGGCCATGGGTCCGACAAGGCTTACCCGGGACCTCGAAACTTCATCCGACGATTCTATGGCCCGAGCTCAGGTCACGGAAGAACGCGGTCAAGTCCCCTGCGATGGCCGCCGGCTCTTCCACTGGGGCGAAATGCCCGCCGCGGGGAAAGACGGTCCAGCGCTGGATGTTATACACGCGCTCCAGATACGAGCGCGGCGGCTCGCCTTCAGGAACGGTCTGGTGCGCGAAGACACCGAACGCCGTGGGCGCACCGACGTAGCTGGGGGCAACCGGGTACCAGCGATTGTCCCAATAGTCGCGCATCGACGAGGTGATGGTCTGTGTGACCCAGTACAGGGTGAACGTAGCGCAGAGGAAGTCGTCAGGCGGCGTGACATCGCTCCACGAGTGCCACTTCTCGCCGAGGTATGCGGCCAGTCCCGCCGGTGAGTCGTTCAGTCCATAGCCGACGGTCTGCGGCTTGGTGGACTGGATCGCGCTGTAGCCCCGCTCCGTTACGTCCCAGCCCCGGCTCACGGCGAGGTATGAGCGCTCCATATCCGAGAGCTCCGCCTCGTCCGCCTTGGGCGTGAGGTCCGACTCCAGTGTGGTGAGGTGGATCCCCATCACCGACTCCGGATGGTCCACTGCAAGAAACGTCGACACCCCGGAACCGAAGTCATTGCCGCCCGCACCATAACGGGAATATCCGAGTTCGGTCATGAGCCGGTGCCAGCGCTCCGCGACGTACCGGTAGTTGATGGCGACCTGGGGTGGGCGCGGCGAGAATCCGTACCCGGGCAGCGAGGGCACGACCACGTCGAAGTCCTTGAGCATCGGCAGCATGTCCAGATAGTCGAGGAAACTGCTGGGCCATCCGTGCGTGAGGATGAGCGGCGTACCACGGCCGGATGCGGCGCGCTGGTGCACGAAGTGGATGCCGTCCCAAGTGAATTGGTTAAGCGCGTTGAGCTTGCGCTCCCAGGCCCGCCAGTCGAACTTATTGGCCCAGTAGGACACGAGGCGCCGCAGCCAGTCCAACTCAGTGCCCTGTCCCCAGCCTATGCCGGGCACCTGGTCGGGCCATCTGGTATGGCGCAACCGGGCCCGCAGATCGTCGAGCACTTCGTCGGCAACATGAATCCGAAACGGCTCCACTGCAACAACTCCTTCCTTGCATGGCCAGCCACGCGCGGGCATGCGATCCGTTCGCTCAGGTTACCATTCCCATAAAAGCTTGTGCCCGAGAAACGATGCGGTCGTCAATGGCCACCGGTCCAAGAGGTGGTTGAGTATATTCAGCCGTGTCGCATGATTAAGAAAAACCCTTTCTTTTTCTTTCTTGCGATTCTAGCAACAGTGACTGCATTGTCGCTCGGGACCTTCTTTGCGAGATCGATGGCCTTCTGCGATGGGCCTTCTCCAAGATAGTGTGAGCAAGCCGAACCTCGCGGAACTGTCTCCTGTCTCATGGGGTGACAGTTTCACGTTGCCGTTAAGGGGCGACAGAATGATGGAGCTAAGACACGCTGTTTGGTACAGGTTGCGGGCACGGCAAGCCGCTGTTAAAATTTAACGTTTGCTGGAACCCAGCCGTCGGCGCCTTGCGTGGACGGCTTTTTCTCCGTTCTGGCGGTTGCTAGGCCTGACCGCCGCCGATTTCTACCTGAAATCTTGCACAGGTCACGAGCGGCCTGGCTTGTCAATGTTGGTTCTGCTCTGAAGGAGACTCAGCGTGGCTAAGTACGATGTGGCGATTATCGGGAGTGGTCCTGGCGGTTATACCGCGGCAATCCGCGCGGGCGAACTGGGCTTGAAAGCTGTCGTCGTTGAAAAAGACCCGTTTCTCGGCGGCACCTGTCTGCATGTTGGCTGTATACCGACCAAGGTGCTGCTGCACCACGCTGACGTTTACGATCATTTCAAAAATGGCGCGGAACTGGGTTTTGAAGTCAGCGGACTGAAGGTCAATTGGGCCAACGTTCTTGCCCGCAAGGACAAGATCGTCAAGAAACACTCCAAGGGCATTGAATTTCTTCTAAAGAAAAATAAGGCGGAATGGGTGCAGGGCTGGGGACGGTATGAAGGCCCAGGCAAAGTCAGCGTCGATAACAACGGAAAGAAATCGCAGATTGAGGCGTCGAATATATTGCTGGTCAGTGGTTCAGAAGCGCGCTCGCTGCCTGGCGTTGAACCGGATCACAAGCAGATTCTTACCAATCGCTCCATCCTCGAACTCCCGGAAATTCCCAAGTCGCTCATCGTTGTGGGAGCGGGTGCCGTGGGCGTCGAATTCGCTTCGATTTACACTTCGTTCGGCACTCAGGTAACCATCCTTGAAGCTTTGCCCCGTCTGGTTCCCGTTGAAGACGAAGAAATCTCCGCGGAACTGGAAAAATCCTTCAAGAAAAAGAACATCCAGATTTTCACGGCCAGCATGGTGCAAACCGTGAAGAAGGACGCCAAAGGCGTCACCGTCACCTTCACCGACAAGGACGGACGGTCGCAAACCCTGCAAGCCGAAAAGCTGCTGATGGCCGTTGGCCGCAAGCCCATGACCGACAACTGCGGCCTCGAAAAATCCAAAGCCAGGCTGGAGCGCGGCTTTGTTCACGTCGGCCCCACGATGGAAACCGACGAGAAAGGTCTATTCGCGGTGGGCGATATTGTGGCCGGTCTTCCGCAGTTGGCCCACGCGGCCATGATGGAGGGCATCGTCGCCGTCACCCACATTGCCGGACAGGAAACACAGCCGATTCTCAAAACCCGCGTGCCCAATGCCACGTATTGCGAGCCGCAAATCGGGTCCATTGGCTTGACGGAAGGGCAGGCCAAGGAGGCCGGTTACGCCGTCAAGATTGGGAAATTTCCATTTGTCGGCAACAGTAAAGCCACCATCCTCGGCAACCACGGCGGATTCATCAAAGTCGTCTCCGAGGAAAAATACGGCGAAGTGCTCGGCATTCACATCATCGGCCCGCTGGCGACGGAAATTCTTGGCGAAGCGGCGGCGGTCCTCAAGCTGGAAGGCACGATCGACGACATGATGAACATGATGCACGCGCATCCCACCGTGTGGGAAGCCATGGGCGACGCGTTCGCCTCGGTGCGCGGGCTGCAGATCAACGTTTAAGTTCGACCGGCTCTTTTCATGAAACCTTGCCACAGCGTCGACCTCGGTTTTATCGGCTACGCGGAAGCGTTTGCGCTGCAGAGCCGGATTGTAGCGGCGCGCAAGGCGGGAGCCATAGCCGATGTGCTCCTTTTTTGTGAACACCGCCCGGTCATCACCCTCGGCCGTAACGGCAAGCGCGAAAACTTGCTGGCGTCCGCGCATGTGCTGGAACAGAAAAGCGTCGAATTTTATGAAAGCGATCGCGGGGGCGACATCACCTATCACGGGCCCGGCCAGATTGTCGGCTATCCGATCATCGATCTCGGAGCCATTCGCCGGGACGTGCACTGGTATGTGCGCATGCTTGAAGAGATCATGATTCGGGCTTCTGCCGAATTTGGTATTTCCGCGTTTCGCGTCGCCGGAAAAACCGGCATCTGGGTCGCGCAGGGCGCTCGCGAAGAAAAACTCGCTGCCATCGGAGTGCATCTCAGTCGTTGGGTCACGTCCCACGGCTTTGCCTACAACGTCGCGACCGACTTGCGCAATTTTGAATTGATCGTTCCTTGCGGCATTGCCGACTGCAAAGCCACTTCTCTGGAAAAATTGCTCGAGCGCCGGGTTCCGAGGAATGAAGTTGTGCCGAAACTAGCGCAGAATTTTGGCGCGGTCTTCGGGCTGGAACCCCGGGATCTGCCGCGCCGGGAATTTCTCGAGCTCTTGCAGCACGCCGAACAACTGGCGCAGGCCTCCGCCTGAGAAATAAAGTTTTTAACGGGGTCGCGCGCCAACCGGAGCACGAATGAAGCTGGGCATCACCAAACAGCAGCACCTGGACCTGTACTACTACATGCGGCTCAACCGCGCGGTAGAAGACACCATGGTGAAGCTGTTTCGCCAGAACAAAATTGTTGGCGGCCTCTATTCAAGTGAAGGCCAGGAAGCCATCTCCGTCGGGACGGCTTACGCCCTGGAGAGAAAAGACTGGCTCGCGCCCATGATCCGCAACATCGGCGCGCTGCTGGTCAAAGGCGTTCCTCCCCGCGACATCTTCACCCAGCATATGGCGAAATACACCTCGCCCACGCGCGGTAAAGACGGCACCAGCCACTTCGGCGATCTGCAAAACCTGCACATCGTTTCCCCCATCTCCATGCTTGGCGATTTGATTCCCGTGATGACCGGGGTGGCCATGGCCGGCCGCTATCTGGGCCACCAGATTGTCACGATGACGTGGATTGGCGACGGTGGCAGTTCGACCGGAGTTTTCCATGAAGGGCTGAATTTCGCCGCGGTGCAGAAAGCTCCTTTCGTGCTGATCCTGGAAAATAACCAGTGGGCCTATTCCACACCGGTCAAAAAACAGGTCCCGCTCGAGAATCTGGCCGATCGCGCCAAAGCCTATGGAATCCGCAGCTACACTGTCGATGGCAACGATGTGGGCGAAGTGTACGCCACCACGAAAAAAGCAGTCGCGCAGGCCCGCGCGGGTGATGGTCCGGTGCTGATTGAAGCCAAGACCATGCGCATGCGCGGACACGCGCAGCACGACTCTGCAGACTATGTTCCCGGTGCAATGTTCGAGCACTGGCGGCAGCGCGACCCGATCGCCCTCCATGAAAAATTCCTTAGGAAAGAAAAATTTCTGGATGCCCGGGGGCAAGCCGAAATCACCGCGAAAATAGAAACCCTGCTTCACCAGGAACGGGATTTTGCGGAAAACTCCCCGATGCCGCCGCCCGAATTTGCCGACTCCGGCGTCTATTGCACCGGCGACGACTGCCACAAGGTTTCTGCTGTCTGGCAACGCTCCAAGTCCGAAGTCAGTCCGCCAAGATCGGGCAGCACCGCGGTCTGGAGCGTAAAGGGATTTGGCTCCGGCAAAGGATCATCCGGCGGAACCGCGCCGATTCATTTCGGAGAGACCCGGGACCAGGCAGCGGATCGGGCGGGCGGCGAGCCGGCCGCGGCCCTCGGTAAAAAACCGCGCAAGAAATCAGCCAGCACCGCGAAACGCGCGGTGCGCGGAAAGGCCCGGCGCTGATCATGACGCAAACCGCAACCGCACCGGTCACCTTTCTTGAAGCCATCCGGCAAGCCATGTTTGAAGAGATGGAGCGCGATCCCGGTGTGGTGCTCCTTGGAGAGGATGTTGGCGTGTATGGCGGCGCGTTCAAAACCAGCGAAGGTCTGCTCGAACGTTTTGGCTGGGAACGCGTCATTGACACGCCCATCAGCGAAAGCGCCATTATCGGCGCGGCTTGCGGCATGAGCTACCTCGGGCTGCGCCCCATTGCCGAGATGCAGTTTATCGATTTCATCGCCTGTGCTTTCAACCAATTAACGAACTATGTGGCAAAAAGCCATTACCTCTGGGGGGCTCCTGCGCCCATCGTCGTTCGCGGCCCGTCCGGCGGCGGCGTACACGGCGGCCCGTTTCATTCCGCCAATCCGGAAATGTATTTCGTCCACACGCCGGGACTGAAAATCCTCTATCCTTCGACGCCCTACGATGCCAAAGGCCTGCTGAAATCTGCCATCCGCGACAACAACCCGGTGCTCTTTTTCGAACACAAATATCTCTACCGCCGCATCAAAGAACAGCTGCCCGCCGAGGATTACCTCGT
>DATHFT010000170.1:0-28948 GCA_035317965.1 Saccharimonadales bacterium (SeqCode)
ATCAAATCCTTAGAAGTGGCCAAGCACAGTTGTGCATCTTTTTTGTCCGGCGCCGCCCCGTCCACGTTGTTATAGCCGGTGTAGGTCAGATAGTACGTGCCTCCTATCTTCTGCAGCCGCGGATCTTCGACGCCGCCGCCCTTCTCGTAAGGCGCTTCGGTATGCAAAACAGGCTCAGCGCGTTTCGTGAAATGAATTCCATCGCTACTCGTGGCATACCCCAGCGAAGATGTTCCGCTGTGGTCCTGCGCGCGATAAAGCATCACAAATTCCCCGTCCTTCTTCACAACGGAAGGATTGAACGTCCCGGCCGATTCAAATTGTTCGCCCTGCGGCGACACAATGGGGTCAGCGGAGAGTCGCGTCCATTCTCCAAAGGGTGGCGAGTAGGTTCCTGACGCTGCTGCAATCGCCACAACAATCAGAACGACTCCCGAGACACCGGCGACGCGCGCGACGCGATTCTCGGCAAATATACGCTTCAACATGATCGAACGTCCTCCAAGGAAATGGCCCAAACCTCATACTCGAACAGGATCACCTGGACCGCGCGGCACGCCCTCAAAACTCCGCCAAGACGCGGAGGAACGACTTTTTTTCTATCGGCAGCGCCCTATCGACGGCTTTGCCGTTGGCGGTCAAGCGCGCCGGTTTTTGCTTCGCAGCAGGAAAATCGAGTTTCGCAGAGCGATCCACACTGGTCGGGTTGTACAGCACGAAATTCAGTTTCTGCGGCGGAAATTCCGTGGCTTTCCTAGTGTCCAGCAGATCCAGGTTTACCAGCATCAATTCCCGGTCTTCGACGTGTCCCAGCGCCTCAAACATCAAATACATCCACAGGGATTCGCCCGCGCCATAGATCTCCTTGCCGACATTTCCCGTCATGCCTGCAAGTTCCAAGGTGCCCAGATTTTCAAACGGGATAAATGCAGAAGGAACATTCTTTCGATCGGCGGCGCAGTTTTCAAAGAAATAAAAATTATTGCGGCGCTGTTGATCCATGAAACGCAACAGACCCTCAAAGACAATTCCGCGCTTCAGCACACCCGTCCAGGGAAGAATGGCTTCCACGTTTTCCTTAAAAGCGGGGTACAGAATCGAAGCTGCGGCCTGGACCATCCCGCGCGTGTCGTGTGAACTCTGGCTCGGATCGGAATACCAGTAAAACATGCGCAACTGTTCGTACAACAAGTACTTGGCGGCGTCGACCATGCCCAGTTCAGCTGCGGCCAGCGCGCCAAAAGCCAGCTCTTGCGGTTCATGGAAAAGCCGCTCCGGCGGAACGGTATACAACACTTGAATCGCGCGGCGCGCTTCGTCAAGGTGGCGCGCGTCTCCCGTTAGCTTGTGGGCCAGAATGCCAGCCCACGCGTACAGGCCGCCCACCGCATAGTTCGTACCCGCTCCTTCGGCGCGCAGCGTGGCCACTTGATAGTAAATTGGGAACAGGTAGTTATACCGCTGCGCCATCGTCTGCGCCGTCTGAAAGGCGTCCAGAAAATGGTTGACCAATTCCTGGGAGCCCGCCAGCGAACCGATCATCGGATACTTGATTAGCGAATTTTCAAATGGATACCAGGAATCGGCGCGTTCGTCTCCGCGCAGTGCGAAATCATTGCTGATGCTGTGGGTGTTGGCATGATAAAAACTCGGAAGATTCGCGAGCAGTTCTTGGCATTCCGCGGAGTAGCCCGCCGATGGATGCAGCTTCAGATAGAGCAACGACGGCCAGAGAACGTCTGCTTGGGTCATTAGTTCAAAGTTGTGCGGGGCGTCTGTCCACAGTTTGGAACTGGCCTTCACATAAGCTCGTAAGCCTTTATGTCCATCGGTTTCCACGAGCGCAGCATTTTTGTCCTGCAAATCTTCGACAGTGCCCGCGGCAAATTGCTTCCACGAAGTGGCACACGCTGGCCACGCCAGTTTTTCTTCAAAGATCGGTAGCAATGCCTCCATCCATCGGGTCACGGCCTCCTGAGCGGTCAACAGGTCTTTCATGGGCCGCTGCATCAGCCAATACGTGAATCGAATTTGCCCCGCCGGAAGCACGTCTCCCGTGGCTTGATCCGCTAACAACCCGATACCCAGACGCTGCGTTCCATCACCTTCAATGCGCGCCCGGCTGGAGCAGCGATACACCAGAAAACGCGGAAGGTTTTCCGTGGACATCCACTCCATATCGCTGAGATCAAAAAACATCATGGTCTCAACGCCCAGGGCCTGATCCAGCAGGTAAATTGCGGGCAAATCGTTCCCGGCTGTGCCCAGGGAATTTTTTGTCGGTTGTTCCAGCAGCACTCGCCGCCAACTTCCGGATTGCCCCTCCATCAAAGTGGAAGAGGAGCTGAGCCAAACGATAATCTGCGGCTCCACATGGCTCTTCTGCCGCAACTTGATCGGCCGAGGCAGATGGAGAGTCGTGGAAAAACGAAACCACGGCGATTCTCCATGCAAATCCACCGCCGTTATTTCCGAACTCCAGGTAAAAGACGTTTCTTTGCCGTCGATGCTTTCCGCTCGTCCCTCGCCCTCACACGAAATCCGGGAGCCTTCCCGGTGCACCCGTGAACTGACCAGCGGAAAGGACTCGCCCACGATGAATGGATTGTTGGGCAGGGTGGCCGCTTTCCACGCGTCCCCTATCTTCAGGAAATTTTGGAAAGCAAAGGGAGAACCGGCCGGAGAAACGTGCAGTTGCTGCAAACCATGCTCAAGCTGTGTCGACTGCGATGATTGTACTGACTCCGGCAGTGGCCACGTAGCGGCGTGTCCGGCATAAGCCAGTGCCGGGCTGGTACCGGCGGTAGCTGCGAGCAGTGTTCTGACAAAACCTCGCCGGCTCAACTGGCTCATATTGCTGCTGCTCCATCGTGTTAGGAAACGGGCCGCGCTGCGGGGAACTGTTCCGGCAACGCGCTTCGAGTCTAGTATTCGACTTTTAGGCCGAACTGAATCGTTCTCGGTCCACTGGCATCCGTTATGGCGCCGAAACCGCAGGCAAATGGTCCCGGACAATTAGTGCCGCCTGCTGGAACGAATGGATTGTTCAGGTTAGGCCCTCCGCTCGATACGGAATAGATGTGGCGGTTGGCAATGTTAAAGAAGGATGCGCGGAAGTCGATCGTAGCCTTTTCGCCGAACAGTCGTGTCTTCTTGCCGAGCGTGAAGTCTTCGTTTCTACCACCGAAGCTGCGGGCTTGTGCCAGCGAACGTCCTTCATCTCCGAAGGTAAACGGCGCCGGGATGGAGAAAGCAGCCGGATTCCAGAACGGGGTGTTGGTCGGATTGAAATTGGACATGTTCGTCTGCGGTACGCCGGAAATCACATTGACGCGCGCTGCTCCGGTGAAGTGGCAACCCGCGAACAAGACATCTCCGGCCGTGCCGCCACAATTGCTATATACCTCGGTTGGAAGTCCCGAACGATACGTCATGATCCCGGATACGTACCACCCGCCCACCACTCGATCGATAGCTCCGCCCTTGTTTAGATAGGGCTTGTTGTGTCCTACGGGAAGTTCATAGAAGAAGCTGGCCACCAGCGACTGCGGGGTGTCGAGTTCGCTGACCGCCTTCTCGGCTCCTCGATTATAGGAGTTTTGCCCGATGAAACTATTCGTACCAATGAACCCGGAAACACCGGGGCCCGCGGAGTCCGCATCCGTCATGTTCTTGGAAACGGTGTAGGAAACGAGGAAGCTCAACCCTTGCGCAAACCGCTTGTCCACCTGCAATTGCATCGCGTGATAAGTGGAATTTCCCGTACGATCAGGCGTGAACGAATTGTCTTCCTGGTTGAAGTCGCCGTACTGCGGGAAGGGCCGCAGCAACTGATTGATGTTTCCCGTGAACCCCGCATAAGGCAGTTGCAGTCCGTCGGCTACCGCGTTCGGACAGCCGCCACCGGCCAGACAAGAAGCAGGCATGGTCAGTTCATTGCCGAGCGAGAGAAAGGAAGGGCTTACTTGGTTCGGTATGATGTTCAAAGCCGGCAGGTGGGTTCCCTTCGAACCGACATACGCCACGCTGATCATCAGGTTGTTCACAAGCTGCCGTTGAATGTCCAGGTTCCAGGTTTGAATGTCTGCCGGACGTCCGGAATTTGCCGGCACCATAATCACGCCATTCTGATTGTTTTGCGCTTCCGGCGTAAACGGTCCGGCATCGGGAAAAATTCTGGTGACGCCGCTGTCGATTCGCGTCGGGCCGCCGTTCGTCACGTTCACCGTTTGCCGGTTGAAGAATCCCAACCCGTCTTGATCGGCGAACGAACCTTCCTTCAGCGGTTCATAGAAAATTCCGTAACCGCCGCGCAAGACCGTCTTCATGTTGATGCTGTAGGCAAATCCGACACGCGGTCCGAAGGCTTTGGTATAGGTGTCCTGTGGACGCTTCTCTCCGTTGCGGCCTTCTCCTGAGCCGAAATAAGTGTACGCGCCAGGAATATTTCCTGCGCCCGGATTGGGTAGCGTGGGGTCTACCGCGGAAAATCGCGCAAACGCCTCGGTCGCCGGAAGGTCAATGTCATAGCGTAAACCGATGTTCAGCGTTAGTTTGGAATTTACTTTGTACGAATCCTGCGCGTAGAGCGAAAAATCCTTGTAGCGGACTCCGCTGAAGTTTCCGTAGTTCAACGTTGTGGTATCCACCAGTCCGAATAACGCGCTGGCGACGGGATCGCCACCCAGTCCAGACGCGTCGCCCGTGCTGCTGGTTTGGGCCGCATTGAAATCAAATTCTCCAGAAGCCTGCGTCAGGCGGCGCACATTGAATTGCAACATGCGCACTTCGCCGCCGAACTTGAAGTTGTGCTTGCCCTTCACCCAGCTGACCGAGTCATTGATTTGATAGACGTTGTCGGCAAATTCCGAATCGCCGCAGTTGTTCAATACGTCCTGGGAAGGCGCGCTGGTGAACTTGAAGCATGGAAATGTGTTGTCCTGTACGCCAGTCAAGCCGATCTTTGTCGCATAATCGCCGCCCAGACTGTTGGAAACCTCCGCGCGGTAGCGGCGGCTGAATCCGAACAGAAACTGGTTTACCAGGGACGGTGTAAACACATAGTTATCGCTGAATCGCGCGTAGCGCGTATTCTGCGGCGTATGAGATCCGAAGATTGGCCCTAGGTCCGAGGTCCCGCCCGTCGCCGTGTTGTCATAGTCAAACCCGCCCGAAATGCGGTGCTTGTCAGAAAAAAGGTGATCGATTTTGATGTCAAATAAGTTTGCCGTCGTACTGGAGACGGTGTGGTCCGTCACGTTCTCACTTAGCGCCCCGTTCGTGCCAGGAAGCAGCGCAAACACCTTGGCCATCACCACGCTCGGCGTGTAGTTGGGATCATTGGTCAGCACGTTGCCGGGAATTGCGGCGTGCGTGGTCGGATCGTACAGTTGGTGAGCGATCTGATTGTTGTCGTCGCGGTCGTTGCAAATGCCCGCGCTGAAGCCAGTCTGGCAGATGGCGGAAAGATCCCCGCTCCGAAATGCTTCATTGGGAAAGCTATCTGTTCCGGTGCCGCCATTCTTAAAGCGGAAGCCCTCATAATCGACAAAGAAAAAGGTCTTGGCTTTGCCGTTGTAGATTTTGGGGATGAATACAGGACCACCGAAAGTCGCGCCGAAATCGTTTTGGCGGTCGACGCTTCTGGGCGCGCCGAGCGCGTTATTCTTCCAGCTGTTCGCGTCGAGCGAGGTATTTCGCAGATAGTCGTAAGCCGAACCATGGATCTGATTGGTTCCCGATTTCATCGTCAAACTTACAATGCCGTCCCCGGACTCACCGTACTCGGCGGAAAAGTTGCTCTGCAGCACTTTGAATTCCTGCACGCCGTCTGTGGACACGCCTTTGTTCCATTGGGTGTTCGGAGAAACCAGTGAAATCGAAACTCCGTCAACCAGGACGTCCGTTCCGCCTTCTTGCCCGCCATTCACCTTGAAATCGTCGCTTGAATTGCTTCCCGGATCGTTGGCCACGCCGCCGACAAATCCCGGAACCAGCTCGATAAATTGCACGGGGTTTCGAACGGTACCGGAAACCTCGAGTGGCAAATTCGTGATCAGCGAGGATTGCACGGTCGCGCCAATGTCAGAAGTCGCTGTTTGCAGCTGCGAAGCATCGGCGCTCACCGTAACGCTGTCGGTCACTGCGCCGACCTGCATGACGATGTCCAAGGCCACCGTGGTGCCCGTAGAAACAGTTACGCCTTCCTGCGAATATTTTTTGAGATTCTGCGCCTCGACCGTGACGGAGTACCGTCCGGGAGGCAGGTTGGGCAAGGAATAGTTCCCTGAATCGGTCGTCACCGTGGACAGCACCAGACCTGTGTCGAGGTTGCGTCCCGTGACCTTGGCTCCGGCCACGCCTGCAATGCTCGGGTCCGTCACCGTTCCTTGAATGCTGCCGTTCGTTGTTTGCGCACGCAGACCAGCCAGCGGCACAAGTAGACAAAGCGCAAGAATAGACAAGAACCTCTTCATAGAATCCCCCAAACGCCGTTCAAAAAGCGGTCGAACTCCAGCAGTCCCGCCATTGAATTTGAAGTCCAGACCTGGCCACAACCACCCCATAACGATTACGGCCTGGCCCAAGGCGTAGTACTTTTCCACTACGCGGAGCATGCTCGCACGTTGGTCCATTCTTGTCTGCCCGACAAGGGACTAACACGTGAATTCATTGTGATTCACCGGAAAGGGCGCGTTCCCGCGAGCGTCCTCGAGTGAAGCTCCTGAGCTAAGATGCGCTAATAAGGACCGCGTAGTGCCGCGCGTCCTGGCGTTTTGCCCGGCCTGTAGTCCGGGTCCATGGCGGGATTCCTCAAACCTGCAAGCTCAAGAGCCTTCAGAACAAAGGAGTTCCAGGCGAAGACACGGTGAAATCCAAAAAAAGGATGTGCCGGGTCGGTAGCCAGGTATTCTTGACTGGTCGGAAAATCGGGCGCTGTGTTGATTTCCGCCCACAGACGGTTGGCGATCGCTTTCTCCCAGCCACCCCAGCCATGGAGCTTCCCTGCAACGTAGCCACAGATCTCAATCCGCATCCAACTGCCGCCGTTATAGTAGATACCGTCCATGGCCCTTGTCGCGTAATTCACCGCAAATGCATTGCTAACCATCGGGTGCCAGTTGTCCCGGAAAAAACTCCATTGCGAAGATCCGCGAGGCAAACCAATAAAAATAGGGCGCAGTGAGCCCCCTACTTCGGGATGCGGGCAATCCCGACGGGGCAGCATCACCGGAATATGGTCCAGGTGACTTACCACCATTTCGTCGGTCAACAGTTTTCTCTGGAACAACCACAGGGAGAGGAATTCCGGAAAAATCTCTGCAAACCCAATGGCGTCAGCAATATCCCGTGCCGGACGCATGAACTTCAATTTTGCATCGTAATAACTTCTATAGTTCGCTTCCGCCCTGCCAATATACGCTTCTGAAATCTTCTCGCTCACACCAGGAATGCGCAATTCCTTAATTACCCGCAGCAAGACAGCAAAGACTCCTTGGTTCTCACAAATAGCGGAAGTACCCTCGGGGTATTGAATGACGTCGAGTTGTCCCATTACGAACTTTGCCCGGCACGCCGCGTCACCGCCGCTGTCATAGGCTTCCATACAGTATTCTGCGGCCTTCCGTATCTTTTCTGCCGGGAGCGTTGTGCCAAATCGCCGCTGGTTCACTAGCGCCCACATCAACCATAAAGGTGTCGAATCATTCGACTTGCGCTCCAGATTGGCCATGTTGGGCTCGACCAGGGTATTGATGGCACCATCCACACCTTGGTTCGCCCCCCACAAGTCGAATACCCTCTCGTTCAGCTCTCGGTTATGTATTCCGTTCAGCGCGTAAAAGCTGTCGCGGAGGTACATTTCGCCGGCCGCCGAGTACCAGATGCTCGGCGCTACAATCGGGCGAGGACTTTCCAGGCCGGCAACCCAACACAGCATCATCAAATCTGCGTAAACCACCTTCTCCGTGTCTCCGCCCTGAAATCCCAGTCCATCGGCCAGATACAGCTGGCTTGCCAAACGGTATCCGCGAATCGCGTCCGGTACCGCTTCATCTCCGAACACGAAAAGTGTTTTTTCAATGGGCTTGTCCATTTCCAGACGATGATAGGGTTCACGATGTGTCGCAAGTTGTTGCACTTGCAAGTTGCGCACTTCAATTTTGGCAGCAGAACTGAGCGTCTCGGCCGTCGAAGCCTGCTCGTTCGGACCTACGGACAGAAACAACGCCGACCCAAGTCCCTCTGCGCCCGGCACGACTACGGTGGTCTTGAATTGGGTCCACCCATCCCTCGACTCTGGCACGACATCGTTGTACAGAGTGATGTCCTGTACTTTATGCAACTGCTCATCGGTCCGCCAAACCTCCAGCGCAACAGGCGCATTGGAGCGATATTCCATCGCCACAGAAAGAATTGCGGAACCGCTCAAAGTAAAGGGGATGACGGCTCCCTCTTCGGTCCCTTTTGTCTGCAAAATGGCGACACTGCCCCGCTGCTCGAGACTCGCCCCACCCAGTTTCGTCCAAGCCGCGGCGTCCGGCAAAGCAACCGGCTTGATGGAGCCCTCGTCTGAAGTCTGCTTCGTCACTTCTCCAAAGGTTTGCTCGATAAAGCAATGGCCGTGTCGGCGATCGGCGGATGACGGCCCGCTATAAAGATTCAAATCGGGAACGCTTGTAAGTCCCGGCTTTACCGGTTTCCCGTCGCGCCGCAGAATCCGTGTCCACTCGTTCCGGTAACCGGCATCCGTCAGCAAGCCAACGCAAAGTCCGTCCTTCATACGAAATCCGGCCGCCGGATAATCTTCGTGCAAAACTCCGCCCTGCCAATCCGGTCGATTGAAACTCCACTGCTTTGCCGGAGCGTCCACAGTCTCCAACCGGTTGCTCAACTGATAGAAAAGCAAAAACATATCCGCCTGGTGCAACTTGATTTTCTTTTTCACGACATGCGGAGTTACACATTCATACGCCACTTCCACAAAAACTGTAGTGTTTAAGTTTTGCAGCGCACATTGGCCTTGGAGCGTTACCCTGTTCGTGTTGCCCGTCCATGTTGACGCTTTCCAGTTCTCCACCCGATCTTCCACGCTGCGCTCTTCGTTCTGAAAGACTCCCGAGAACTCTCCTCCGCCATTGTGATAAGCGACAGCCCTTCCGGCGAACAGCAGTTGAACTCCAAATCCTTCTTTGGCGTCTCCAGCAACCTTCAGGCTCCACCCGTTCATGGGGGTTGTCAGTTCGGCGACAGTTCCATGCAAAGGCCCCGCGCTCAGACCCAGTCCGGCAGCCACACCGCTTTTAAGGGAGTTTTCCAGAAATCTGCGCCTGGTTAGAGTTTTGCAGTCCATGTATTTCGTCAGCCTCAATATACCCACGCAGAAGTCAGTTTTTCGAGCGAGGTCCTTGGATTTCCGCGCACCGCGCCTTTGCTTGCCTGGTCCCCGCGAGCTTCCGCCTGTCCGTACGAGTGAAGCGACAATACTCGACCGTTAGGCAACCGGACGAAAGAGTCTTACAGGTTAAGTCATGGTGATTCACAGTTATCCCCTGCCCGAAATTACTGCAAAGAATCGGCTTAAATCTTTATGAAAAAATTTCCCTGTGGTAACATCCATCTGCACAATTCAAAAAACTGATAGCTGTCCTCATCTCCAATGAGCACTACTATATCGTCGCTGGAGGACCTTCGTACCGATGAACGCTGGCTGCTCGTCCAGCGCATTATCTGCAGTGCCCCTTTCCAAAAGAGCAATCGTCTTCGGGAACTCCTGCAATACGTCGCCCAGGAAACTCTCCGCGGCAACGCCCATGAGCTCACCGAACAGCACATTGGCAACGCGTTATTCCACAAACCGTCAAACTATAGCCCTCTGGAAGACAGTTCTGTGCGCGTTCACGTCCGTCAGCTGCGTCTCAAGCTGCACGAATACTTCAATGAAGAAGGGCGCACCGAACCGGTTGTCCTCGAGATTCCCAAAGGCTCCTACGCCCCCATCTTTCGCGTAGTTCAGAAAGAGACAGCCGTGAGCGCGGCGGTCGAGCCCCCGCCAATCCCCGCTACCGCCTGGGCCAGGAAACCCCAGCTGCCCTGGACTTTTTGCGTCATTCTGGCCGCCCTGTGTGTGGCCCTCGGGTTGCGCATCCTTATTCATCGTCCTTCAAGCCAGCCTGGCGGGAGCACGAGCGCACCACTTTCCTGGCCTTCCTCGCAGATATTCGATGCTCGCCACCAAACTATCTTGGTTGTCGCTGACAGCAACTATGGAATGTCCCGCATCCTGTCCCGGCAAAGCGGTTCGCTCAATCAGTATCTTCGGCAAGAATTCCTGAGCGGACCGGAAGTCAGCAAGATCGGAGCAGTGGACAGCAGTTTGAGCGAATATCTTTCAAATTCGACCCTCACCTCCTTCGCCGACGTCGCGAATGTTATTTCACTCTTCCGAATGGCGGGTTCCTTTCAATCGCAGGTGCTGGTGCGCTATCCGCGCGATCTGCGAATGCGCGACTTGGATCATAACAACTACGTTTTTATCGGCAGCCCTGGCTCCAACCCATGGGTTTCCCTGCTGCAAGACAAACTTAACTTTCGCGAGAGCGAGGGAGTGGTCGGCAAAAGCGCCAAAGTGTTCGCCAACACCAATCCGTTGCCCGGGGAACTGCCTAAATATGAGGGCCTGCGCTGGACGGGCACCATGGGTGAAGACTACGCAACCATCGCCCTGCTTCCGAACGCCACGCATGACGGCAGCGTGCTGGCCCTGCAGGGCTTGCAGCAGGAAGGTACAGAAGCTGCAGGCCGATTTCTCGCCGATGAAGAAAATCGCCGCCAGCTCATGAAGGCTCTCCGCATTTCCGAGGCGGACGCCGCATCTCATGAGATCTGGTTTGAAGCTCTGATCCGCTCCCGCACCGTTTCCGGGGCTCCCAACTCCACGACTCTGGTTGCTGTCCGCCGAATTCAGTAAATTTTTTTCCCGCGCAAGTCTCTTCCCCAGCCTCGAGTTTCTGAAACAGCGCCCGAGCGCTTTGTTATACTCGTCAAGAAATATCATTTCTTTTTTGCAGAACCACCTGCCGGGCCGGCAAAAAATGACAGACCACGCACACGCAGAAGCCGATTCGGGACGACCAGCTGCCTTGCCCGGAGCTCACCGGCTTCTTTTCGAATCTTTGCCGGTTGTGCTCGGGTTTGTGCTGTTGACACTCTGTTGCACAGCACACCTGGCCGCGCAGCAAGCCTCACCCTCTGCTGCGGCGCAAGCCGCTCTTGAATCGCACTTCGCCGCTGCCACGCAAGCACAACGCGAACGAGATTTCTCCACAGCGGAACGCGAATATCGCGCCGTTCTTGCTCTCAAGCCGGACTTCGCGGAAGTCCACATGAATCTAGGCCTGCTGTATCAGCTGCAAAATCGCAGCGCCGAAGCCATCTCCGAATTCGAAAGCGCGGTCAGGATCAAGCCCACGCTCACCGGGGCCAATTTCTTTCTCGGCGTGAACTATACGCAATTGGGCGAAGGCGGGAAGGCCATCCCTTTCCTCCAAGCGGCTATCCACGCCGAACCGCAGCGGCCTGAGCTTTGGCATTGGCTCGCTACCGCGCAAGAGATTTCGGGCCAGCTGCAGGCGGAGATTCTTACTCTGCACACGGCGCTCGAGCTGCAACCGCGCGATATCGACCTCTTATACCTTCTCGGCAATGCCTATGAACGGCTCGGGAAACAAGAAGTAGCTCATTTACAGAAAATCGCTCCCGGCTCATCCCGGAGCGAACAGCTGCTGGCCGAAAGTTATGCATCCACCAATGAATGGCCTTCGGCCGCCTTTCACTTTCAAAACGCGCTGGCCGCTTCGCCGAATCGGCCGGGACTTCACGCCAAGCTCGGTGAAGTCTTTCTTCACGCCGACAAAGTGAGTAAAGCAGGTCGGGAATTCGAGCAGGAGCTGCAGCGCGATCCCGGAAACTTGCGCGCGCTCGTCCGCCATGGCGAAGCGAAACTAATTCTAGGGGACGCGGACGGAGCGCTGCTCGATTGGGAGAAGGCTTTGGCGATCGATCCGGGACAAACGGAAAAAATCCTTGGCCTCCGTGAGTCCGGATTCGGAGATTCCGCTCTTGAACAACTCCCTGAGACGATCCGCACAAGAATTCAGGGCCTGGCCGGATCTCTCGAGAACCGGAACTCCAGCGCCGCGCATTTGGCTCTGGCCTTCATCGCAGAGCAAAACGGGAATACCTCCCAAGCGGCTGCGGAACTGAAACAGACCGACTCTTCTGCCCGCTTGTCACGGCAACCGGCGAAGTGCACCGAAAGCGAAATCAATTTACTGCTGCAACATCAGCAGTTTTCACTGCTGTCGCAATGCGCCGGCAACCTGGCCCACAGCCGCATGTCGACAGAGTCGCGCTTTCGCGTGACGGACGCTTTGCTCGAAGCCGGGCAATCGAACGCTGCTCTGAAAATCCTCGGCACGCTGCCGCCAGTCGATCGTCAGTCAGCGGAAGCCGCTTATTGGCGTGCCCGCTGCTACGAAAAGCTTGCCACTGCTTCCTACCTGCAGCTGTACCAAGCCGACCCCAATTCCTTCCGGCTACATCAGCTCATGGGAGATCTCGAAGAAGCCAAAGGCAACGACGGCAAAGCGATCGAAGAATACCGGGCCGCAGTCGCTCTGAAGCCATCTGCTCCCAATTTGCACTACAGCCTCGGCCATCTTCTCTGGAAAGATCTGAAAATACCGGAGGCTCGTGCCGAGCTCGAAGCAGAACTCAGATTGAATCCCCGCCACTCCGGTGCTTTAAACGATTTGGGGGACACCTACCTGCTCGAACATCAACCGGATAAAGCACTGCCCTATCTGCTGAAGTCTTTGCAGGCAGATCCCGCCAATCCCAACATCCATCGTGATTTGGGCACCGCCTATTCGGGGTTGGGCGATAACCGCAAAGCGGAAGAAAATTTTAAGATTGCGATAGCCACCGATCAGGATGGCTCTGTCCACTACAAATTAGCTCGGGTCTATCAAGCTTTGGGCGAAAAGGAAAACGCGGCAAAAGAATTTGCGATTTCGACTGCGCTGAACCAGAAATCGCACGAGAAACTCGAAAAACAAACGCAGCAACTCGAAAAAGCCACAAAGTTCGCGGAAGAAGAGTAGGATGAGGAGCGTCTTAAACTCACTCCTCTATCTAACCTTGCTGGCGCACGGTACCTGCCTGGACGATGGGATCCAGGAAACAAGTCCGCAACCAGACACCTTTCAAAAAGGGCTCGCGGCGCTAAAGGACAATCGTCTCCCGGAAGCTCTTGAAAATTTGCGACAAGCGGAGCGTGAACACCCGCAAGACTCCCGTATTCACAACATTCTCGGAATCCTGCTCGTGCAAATGGAGAAATACCAAGAGGCCGCCGCCGAGTACCAGGAAGCGATTCGGCTGAATCCTGAGCTCGAAGACGCTTATCGCAACCTGGGATTCCTGCGCTGGACGCAACACCAACTCGACCCGGCGCGCGAATCGCTTCGGCACGCAGTAAAGCTCGCGCCCGGCGATTCCTTTGCGCACTATTATCTGGGCCGGGTCGAACTCGACGCACAACGATTCGAACAGGCCCTCGATGAACTCGCACTATCAAGCCAACCGCTGCCCGAAGATGTACCTCTTCTGCTGCAAATTGCCCGCGCCAACGTCGCCGTAAAGCGGCTGGAAGAGTGCCGCCGGACTCTCACTCACATCGTGGCATTGCCGCTCACCGTCCCGCAGTTGCTTGAAACCGCTTCCTTGCTCTTGTCGATTCACGAAAATGGTGCGGCGATCACCCTTGTTCAGAGATTGCATTCGGCGCCCACCGGAAACTCCGTTCCCTGGGCCCAGTTTGATTTGGCGCTGGCCACTTTTCTAGCCGGAGACTACAAAAGAACCTTGGATCTCGCTCAGGCCTACCTGAGGATTGCTTCGCTCCCCATTGACCAAGCTCAGGCGTGGTCTTTGATTGGAATGGCGTACGCACACTCAAACCATCCGGAAGAGGCGGTGAAGGCGTTGCAGGCTGCCGCCGAGCTTGTACCGAATGATGAAGAGCACTGGCTCAATCTGACGCTCGAACTGATGGAATTGCAGCGTCACCCGGAAGCGATTGCGGCAGCACAGGCGGGATTGGCCGCGAATCCGGTTTCCTACGCACTACACCTGCGCTTGGGAGCCGCAAATCTGGCGGCCGGACGTTACGATGCAGCAGAAAAAGTATTCCGGGATCTTGTTGCAGCGGGCGACCCGCTTCCGACCGGATACATCGGACTGGCACAAGTCCTTATCCGAACCGGCCGCGCGCAGGAAGCGGTGACGGAGCTGCTTGACGCGGAAAGAAAACTGGGGCCGCAATTTTTGTTCAGCTACTTTCAGGGCCTGGCTTATGACCGAGCGGGCAAGCCTTCCGAGGCGCTCGTCGCGTTTCAGCAGGCCGTTCGACTCGACCTGGCCAACACCGAAGCACATCTCAATCTCGGAAAAACTCAGCTTTCCGTCGACCACGTGCCAGAAGCAATTGCAGAATTACAGGAGACCCTGCGGCTCGATCCCGCCAATATGCAAGCAAAACGGCTCTTGAGCCGCGCCTATCGTCGCAAGGGCGACACGGAAAATGCCGCCAAATTCGCGGAGGCCTCGACAGACGCCCGAGCCGCTCCAGCCGATGAGCTTCTCGGCGACTTTTTCGTCCCGCAGTGGAAATTGCCGCCAGTCACTCCCCACTAATCCATGCGGCGTCCCCGTTATTTAGCGCCGGGCGTGACAGCCACGCCGGTTCCTTCTTTTAAGGTGTGCATGGTATCGACGGCGAGGTCGTCAAACCGCTCGGTCACGCCGCTCGGCCAGCGCACGGTCACAGCATCAGCTTTGGCGGTTGCACCGAGTCCGAAATGCACCCGCAGGTCGTTCTGCGAAATATAACTGGAACCGCTGCGCACTTCATCCATGAGTGTGCGCTTGCCCGCCTGCACGGAAACTTTCGCGCCAATTCCGTCGCGATTCGAACGGGTTCCGATCAGCTTGAACGCCATCCAGTGATTGCGCGAATGTACAGAATTCACCAGCAGGCTGGGTGCCTGATACTCATTGTTGACTAGAACCGAAAGCTGTCCGTCGTTCCACAAATCACCTACGGCCAAACCGCGGGCGGATGTGACCGTGTTGATGCCAGAGCCGGCCGTGCCGGAAATGTCCGTAAAGGACCCGTTTCCGTTGTTGTGATAGAGCAGGCGCGGCTCTTTGTAACCGCTGCCCAAATGAAATTTGTCCACCTCAGGGTAAACATGTCCGTTGGCCAGAACGAGATCAGGCCAACCGTCATTGTCAAAATCGAAAAACATGGTGCCCCATCCCAGGTATTGGGTGTGCGAGCCGAGGCCTGCGGTAAAAGTAACGTCGGAGAAGATTCCTCCGCCATCATTTCGGTACAGAATGGGCGTGTCATCGGAGAAATTCGTCTTGAAAATGTCCAGCCGGCCGTCGCCGTTATAGTCGGCAATCGTTGAGCCCATTCCCGCCTGCTCCCGGCCATCTTCGTTGAACGCGACGCCAGCCGTAATGGCCACATCGCTAAACGTGCCATCGTGATTGTTGTGATACAAGATGCTTGGCGCGCTGTCGCAGGCGACGTAAATGTCCGGCCAGCCGTCGTCGTCATAGTCCAGAGTAGAAACGCTCATCGCGAAATGCCCGCTGGTTTGATCGATACGCGCTTTGCTGGTGACGTCAGCGAACGTGCCGTCTCCGCGATTCTGATACAGAATATTCTTTGCGGCCGGCAGCCCCCGCGGCCCGCACATCACCGGAACCCCTTTCCACACACACGAACTTCCATCGCCGGGAACGGGAGTGGTTGACAAGTTTAGATCCACATAGTTAGCCACGAACAAATCCAGGCGGCCATCACGGTTATAGTCGATAAAGGCGCATCCGCTGCCCCAGGATTTTCCGTTGCCCGCAATGCCGGCTATTTTGCTCACATCAGTAAAGACGCCGCGATTGTTGTGATACAGATGGTTTTGCCCGTAATACGTAACATAGAGGTCTTCCCAGCCATCGTTGTCGTAGTCCCCCACGCACACACCCTGCCCCCATCCCGAGGCGGCCAAACCTGCCTTCGCCGTAACGTCGGTAAAAGTTCCATCGTGATTGTTGTGATAAAGGTGATTCGTCGGGGCTTCCCCTGGCTTGAAACCCGCGAGCGTGGTTCCATTCACGATAAAGATATCGGGCCAGCCATCGTTGTCGTAGTCAAAAATTGCGACCCCCGATCCGGTTGTTTCAATAATGTATTTCTTGCTGTTGGCTCCGCCAAACACGCTCACGCTCGTGAGTCCAGCCTTCTCTGCCACGTCGACAAAGTTCGCGAGCTTGTCGGCTGCTGTCTTTCGCTGGGCAGGAATTTGCGCGCATAAAGGCCCGCTCGAAAGCAAAATCGTCGTCGCCAGATAAACGAATGTTTTTCGGAATACCCTCATTGGGAGTCGGGTTCCTCAACATTGAGGATCTGGTCGGCGCGTATGTTTTTCAGGCTCTGGCGGATTCCGCTGGGCCACAGAATTTCAATCTGCTCAGCGATAGATTCGCTTCCCAGCCCAAAATGCGTGCGCTTGTCGCTCGAGGAGAGATAACTGCCGGCTGTTGTAACGGTGGTCCATTGCGCGCCGTTCCCGGTTACCAACTTGATTTCTGCACCGATTCCATCACGGTTACTCTTGTGGCCCCGCAGTTTCAGCGTTAACCAGTGATTTTTTGTCCGTGTCTCGTTTTTAAGAATGTGCAGGCCTCCGTCATTGGTGGTTACCACCGCGTCCAGACGCCCATCGTTATCGATATCGCCAATCGCCAAGCCGCGCCCCACCCAAACTCTTTGAAAGACGTCTCCGGCTTGTGAGGAAACATCCACAAAATCCTTGCCGGTGTTTTTGACCAGCAGGTTGGGCTCTTTGTAGCGCATCTCCGGTGAGGTCATTTCAATCGTATCCAGGTCATGTCCCTGGGTAATGAGCAGATCCTTCCAACCGTCGTTATCAAAATCGATGAAGCGTACTCCCCACCCGGAGTGCTTCATGCTGAGGCGTCCGATGCCCGAAGGATAACTCTCGTATGCAAACGTGCCGTCACCGCGGTTGCGGTAAACAGCGTACATTTGACTGGCCAGCGCCGTAACCAGCAAATCTGGCAGACCGTCATTGTTGTAGTCTGCGAAATCCACGCCCATCCCTGCGTAGGAGTGGCCCTCGCCATCCACTGCGACGCCGGCACTCAGAGCCACTTCTTCAAACTGACCGCCTTTGTTGTGATAGAGGAACTCCGGCATCGAATCATTGGCAAAAAATAAATCGATGCGTCCGTCGCGATCGTAATCGGCAAACGCAATCCCCAATCCTTTGCCCGGCTGAGCCAGACCGAGTTTTTTCGCGACTTCGGTGAAATGGCCGTTTCCGTCGTTGTGATAAACCAGCGGCGCAATTGCCGGAAACGCATCGGGATGACAGTACGCGCGATGTCCTTCCTTCCGCTCTCCGCACCAGACATCGTCAAAATCCCACTGCATATAACGAAGTACCACGAGATCCAGCAGGCCATCGCCATCCAAATCGATCCACGCAGCGCTTGTTGACCAACCGTCCCCCGCGACGTTTGCTTTTTGCGTGACATCGGTGAAAGTCCCGTCGCCGTTGTTGTGATAAAGGCGATTCCCGCCATAGGCAGTCACGTACAAATCCGCAAAACCGTCGTTGTCATAGTCCCCTGCAGCCACTCCCATTCCGTAACCTGCGCCTGGTAATCCGGCTTTCATGGTCACATCTTCAAAAGTGCCGTCAATCTTCTGGTGGTAAAGTCGGTTCGATTCCTTCGCGCTTTTTTTTTGCGGAATCGTGCCTTTCGGCGTCGGATCGTCTAGCGACGCGCCATTGACTACAAAGATGTCGAGACGGCCGTCGTTGTCGTAGTCAAAAAGCGCAACGCCCGATCCCATGGTCTCAATCAAATATTTTCGCGAGGTATGCGATGCCAGGTACTCGAAACGAATGCCCAGCAATTCCGTGACATCGGTAAAAGCCGGCCGTTCCGCCCGTGTTTCGGATTGCACTGAACTGGTCGGACTCGTCATCCGTTCTGCCGGTTCTTGTGCTCCAGCGTAGGGCGAAGCCAAATACACGAACGCCATACCAAGCACGAGGAAATGATAGGAAATGAAGGACCCGACTGCTTCCCTCAGCTTTTCGGGCACTGATCGAATACTTGTTCCATTGCGGGCAGCGAAATCCCTATTTTTAGAAAACATTTCGGACAGCATACCGCCGCACTCCTGCACTCGGGCGAGTAGCAATGCTACTACTATTGCTACTGCCAGGCAGGTTCATATTTCATGCTCTTATCTAGGCCGAGCCACGCTTTGACCGTCGACTGAAGATGAACTCGTTTATTCGCTGGCGATAAGAGTCTACCTTGGGCGCAGACCTCTCGATTCCAGAAATTGTCTCCAGTGGACTAGAGGAAGAAAGAATGGGATTCATGCGTTTCGTCCGTTCCCCGCACTGGCTACTGGGTCGCCTTTATCTCCACCTTCAAATCGGAGACGCTCATCAGGACAAGCGTCCGCGTCGGCGTTGGTCGGCCTAACCCTGCCCCAACTACCACCTTCTGAATACAGGGAGCGACGGACTACTTGCAACATCATTGACATCCGCGAAGTCACGCTCGGCGATTCTTTGAAAGATTCTGACAATATCGGCGTCGAATTGCGATCCCGAAGCTGATGACAATCTAGAGAGGGCCTCTTCTACAGGAAGTCCTTTTCGATAGGGCCGGTCCGAAACCATGGCATCGAAAGAATCGATGACGGCAATTGCGCGCGCCCCCACGGGAATTTCCGAGCTCCGCAGCTGTGAAGGATATCCTTTGCCGTCTACCCGCTCGTGATGGTGTAGAACCAGCAAGCTGGTCCTTTGAAATCCTGGAATCGCTCGGAGAATTGCCCAGCCGTATTCCGAATGTTTCTCGACCTCTTTCCGTTCGTCCGAATCGAGTGGGCCGGGCTTGTTGAGAATCGCTTCCGCCACGCCATTCTTGCCAATATCGTGAAGGATCGCGCCCGTCTCCAGGTCACGCAAGTCGACGTCCGGCATTTCCATCGCGTCGCCGATCCGAACCGCCCACTCTGCCAAACGCGTAGAATGCATTCCTGTGTCTATGTCTTTCAGATCAAGCATCTCGTTCAGTGCAAATACGGTCGCATTGCGGAGCCGAAAGATCTCCTCTTCAAGCTCCTGCTTTAACAAGCGATCCCGATTGCAGTCAGGTTGTAGCACGGGCCGGCGAAATGTACTGGGTAAGATTGAGCTCACGACTGCCCTCCAGCGTCCACACTTTTTGGCGGAATACAACCGACACTTCCGTCCAGATGTGGTCCCACAGATTCGACAGAGATCTTGCCACGGCGTGGGAGATCGTTTTGCCCGTCAGCACGTGTTTTTCCTCGAAGCGTGAAAGCCGCCCAGTGGAACGGGTGGGTATAGCGTCTGCGAACTTCTGCGATCGTGATTTGAAATACTTCCGCTCTGTCTTCATGCAACGCAGCCCGTTTGTAGAAGGCTCCGAGAAACATTTGCGTCGGCTCTGGATGGGCATTCCACAATGGCATTAGTACCGCCCTGGCACCTGCGTACTCCAGGCCTCGCGCGAGGCTTAACAATTCCCTGCCGTAGTCGTCTGCGCGTATTCCTGGTCCGCTGCCAGCGAGACTCAACACATCGCATGGAAGCCGCAAGTGAAAAGTATCGAGAATTGACAGCTCGCTAGTACCCACCGA
Source organism: Saccharimonadales bacterium (SeqCode) (assembly GCA_035317965.1). Lineage (GTDB taxonomy): Bacteria > Acidobacteriota > Terriglobia > Acidiferrales > UBA7541 > Acidiferrum. The sequence goes on from DATHFT010000170.1 coordinate 19,850, forward strand.
CAGGCTGGAAAAGAGAACATTGTCCCTCCTAAGTCGAAGAGTGCTTTCGAGATGAAGAAATCGCCATTCACTAGGGTGACTTGGCAGGGCCTGGAGGTTCGGCAGCCTCGCGAATTTCGAGTCGAAGCCGGTATGGCCGGAGACCGGTGAATCTCTGGGTACAGGCGACTCTCCGACGATGAAATCCCTTTCGCCCGAACTCACCAACTTGGCGCAAGCAAGATTGTGCGCGCTGGCGCTGCCCGCGTAAGAGATGACATGTTTCTCGTACAGGTATCGTTCGCCGTCAAACAGCGCATGAAAAGGCAAATAGTGAAGGGGGCCATCGGGCACGATGATCAGCCGCCGTCCCTCAAGTTGATTGCGTATCGGTCCGATGAGTTCCCGATCCAGTATTTCGAGCGTCGCCATCGTACGCGCCAGCTGCGATTCCGAAACAAAGTCCCCGGATTGGCTCTGGAGGGCGGCGTCCATGAACAAGATTCCTAACTGGCGAAGTTGTTGACGAATAGCCGTTAAACGCGCCAAAGGGACGACTTGCAAGCCATCCCGCTCGAGGAGACATGCGCAGACTAACCCCCGCACAATAGAAAATTCCACAATAACTTCGTTCTCCGCAATTTGCTCGCGCACTTGGTCCATTGGGACCGTGCTTGCGCTCACTAAAGAATGGAATTCTCTTTCCGTACTCTGCAACTCGCCCAGCGTACTGACCAGGGAGTTCTCGCGTTCGCGAATAGTGGAGCGCAGATCGTCAGAGAGACCAAGGGGCTCAGTGGCACGAATATCGTTGGTGTTGACTTTGCGGTAGTACCAGTTGAGTTCCTCGCGCAGATTGTTTACCTGTTCCACTAGCGTACTCTTGCTACGCGAAGGCGCGGGCAGAGCGTTTGTCTGAAACCTGATCAATTCGGCGATTTCGCGTGCCCTGGACTTTTCCACAGTTTCAAATATTCGTTTCACATCAGGCGGGTCGCCGGCCCTTAACTCCAGGTCAATTATTGCCTCGTAAAGCTCAGCGTGATTTTTCGAATGCGGAATTTTTGAACCGCCAACCTGGAGCTGTAGAGGTGTCGCCTCCTGATACTCTAGCGCCCGACGATATGCGGAAAGGGCTTCCGGTATTGCATGAGCCTTCTCGGCCAATTGCCCACTCAACCAGAACGCTCTTCTCAAATGAGAGGGTGATTCCAGTATATGAGCGCTGTCCATCGCCGTCTCGATCCAGCTTTCTGCCTCGGCGATTCGACCAAGATCCAGTTGCAGTCCTGCTAGCAGCAAGTGAGTATCGGCCAACAGAGAGGTTGGCAACGTCCCCAATGATTCCTGTGCGCGTCGACAATGCCGCAAGGCTTCGTAGTAGCGTCCTTCTTGTTGTAGCAGCAATGCCTGGTACAAATCGAGCGTAGCGATCCAGGACGAGTTCGCTTCCGTTCGCATGCGCTCCTGGGCTTTGGCAAACAGTTCCAAGGCCGGAAATGATCTTTGACTCTGGTACGAGCCAATTCCTAGCAGGACAATCGCTTTTGTCGCTTCATAGCTCATTCCCAACTGTTCGAAGGTCGCCATGGCCTGCCCCGCAAGTTGCACGCCTTCTTCGTGCAGGTGCAATTCCAGATACATTTCCGCCTGGTCCAGGTCGCAAAGGGCACTATGGTATTCGTCATTCACACTTTGACAGTAGAAGCGGGTTTTCTGGTAGAGCTCAATCGCTTTCGCGTATTCGTTTCTGTAGTAGTACAGGTAGGCGATGTTGTAGTCCGCTTGCGCGACGATCGACAGCATTTTCTCCCGCTCCGATATCTCGCGAGCGCGCTTGTACACTTCTTCCGCTCGACGAAAATCATGGAGTGAGATCTGACACACTGCGAGATTGGCCAAAGCAATCGCACAATCGCGTGGTTGCTCAAGCCGCTCCAGTTGCTCCAGGCCATTCTGATAGTGCTTGACCGCTTCGCGGAATCGGTCCTGGCGATGCAATATATTGCCGAAATTGATTTCGAGACGCGCAAGCAAAAGCTCATCGCCGTGCTTTGCAGCGATTTCTCTCGCTTCCTCCGCCCTTTCGAGAGCCTCGGCGTAATTCCCCATGTAAATTAAGGGTTGCAGGGAGCAGCTTAACGTTGCGGCCTGCTCGATTTCCGCTCCTAGGTTTCGGAACAGCGCCAGCGCACGAGAAAGGTCGCTAAGACCTTCTGAATTTTTGTCTCGCAGGACTTTCATATTGGCGACACAACGTGCGGCGCGCGCCCTGCAGAAATCATCATCAAGCGCTTCGGCAAGGAAGGCTGCGACTTCGGCCAAGCGCTCAGCGCGACCAAGATTCTCCCGGGCAACACGGTTTACCGCTTCCGTCATACCGAGAACGGCATCGCGATTGCAAAATTCCGGGTGCTTCAGGGCGATGTCCCCAGGGGACGAGTCAGCGTCAAGCTCGGTTAGCCGCGCGGAAAGTTCTGTGGATGGAGGAACCATGGGTGTGTTTATCAATACTAAAACATTTCACCGGAGTTAGTTGGTGACAATGGACCGCCGGTTTCTCCGTGTCTATCTGCGCACGGGGTATGCATTGGGCAAAGTACACGGTTTCAGTGGCTGCCTGGTGCCGGTCGGCTGATAGACTTCGAACCAAGAAAGCAAATGGAAGACAGGTCCTACCAAGGCGGGTCATCCGGCAGGCCCCTCATTCATGCCGCGATCGTTGTCGGATTTGGCGTCCTTGCAACGTCGCTAGCACAGCCACAACTCCTGGCGGGAATTCCACTTGAAAATTTACTCAAAAATGAATTACATGTCGATCGCGTTGCGAATGCCGCGTTCTTTTTTTGGGCTAGCCTACCTTGGTATTTTAAACCTCTGGCAGGCGTAATTACCGACGCTTTCCCCATTTTTCATAGCCGCCGCAAGAGTTACCTACTGATTGGCGCGTTGCTGGCAGTTCTGGCGTGGGTCGGCCTCTATTTCACTCCGCATGAATATAACAAGCTGTTGTGGCTGACGATTCTCATCAATATCTTCATGGTGGTTGCCAGCACTGCGGTTGGCGCTTATATGGTGGAAATCGCCCAGGCTTGCTCCGGGTCGGGACGATTGACAGCTATTAATAATTTCGTCGAGCAGGTCTGCCTCATCATCGCTGGACCGAGCGCGGGGTACCTAGCGAGCGTAGCATTTGGCTGGACAGCCGCTGCCTGCGGTGGGGTCATGTTCTTGATCGTGCCCATCGCCCTGATATTCCTTCACGAACCATCGCGTACCATCGATTCACGAGGCCAGCTGCAAACAGCTGGAAAGCAATTGTTGCAGATTGCCCGCGCCCGGTCGATGTGGATGGCCACAGGGTTAATGGCCGTGTTTTACCTGGCTCCAGGCTTGCAAACCGCTTTATTTTACAAGCAGCAAAATGATCTACATATGAACACTAAAATCCAGGGTGCCTTCGAATTGATCGGTGGAGCATGTGCCATCCTGGCGACTCTGATTTACGTGTCTCTGTGTAAGCGGGTGAACTTGCGCACACTTCTTCCCTGGTGCCTCCTCGTTGGTGCAAGCGCCAATATTGGCTATCTGTTTTATTCGTCGGTCAGGCGGGCGGGAGTCATCGAAGGATTTAATGGATTCGCCTATGCCTTAGCCGAGCTTGCCATTATGGACCTGGCGATTCGCGCCACCCCCAAGGGGAGCGAAGGCCTTGGGTTTTCGCTGATGATGAGCGTCCGCAATTTAGCTCTTTTTGGCACTGACTGGTTGGGCTCCAAATTAATCGACGGATTTCATTGGTCGTTTAATTCCGTGGTGCTGGCCAATGCCACTGTTTCCGCGATTACCATTCCACTAGTACTTCTACTTCCTGCAGCTTTATTGATCCGAAAGGATGCCGAGGCGAGTAGTGACGACGTTAGGCTCCCTCAAGTTCTTAAGTCGCCCTTGCACGGAACCTCCTAAAGTCCTTGGTTTGAATAATTTACTGGCGGAAGCATCTGATTCCCCTTAGTACGACAGTTTCGAAAAAGTAGCCGGACGCTCCATAGGTGCCCGCTGGGCTGTGCCGTAGATTTCGGAGTGTGAAACGAACGAATTGCTCGACGAGGTGCATTATGCGGTCTTCTTGGCGGACATTGGCCCTAACATTAACGGTTGCTGCGTTGCTCATCGTCCTTCCCTGCTCTGCGCAGGATCAAAATACCTTCATTCTGGAATCCCCGAGTCTCGCACAAGCACAAGCCGCTTGCCGAACCTACGGCATGACCCTCGTCAGCATCATCCATAGCCCGGACATTTTTTTGGTGCAAGTTAGCGCCTCGGTTGACCCTAAGGCGCTTTCCGAATGGGTGAAAGACGACACCGATGTCAAACACATTGAATTGAACAAGAAATTCAAGCAGTCACGCTCGAAAGGACCTGGAGCGACTCTATCCGCCTCGGCCCCCACTTCAACCTACCTAACCGATAAGAAGCTGGTCTCCATTTACGGTAATAGCGCCATAGTCGCCTACGTCCAGCAGCCGGCCTTTTACTCCGGTACTGCCTATTCGGCTGGTGTTCAAGCGGGACTGACCGGGGTGGGAACGATTGCAGTGATCGATACGGGAGTTGATGAACAGAATCCAATTCTTGCACCGGTGGTCGTGCCCGGATATGATTTCACCCGCAATTTGCCGGGTTTCGCGTCGGACTTAGCTGATCTCGACCAATCCACAGCCCATATCCTGCACCAATCCACTGCTCATATTCTGCATCAATCTACCGCGCATATCCTCCACCAGCTCAACAACTCATCGGCTGCCGTCTTGGACGCCAACACGGCGAATGCGCTGGCCAGTACGGTTCTCCCCAATGATTTTGGCCATGGCACTATGGTGGCTGGATTGATTCATCTGGTAGCCCCCGGCGCCAAAATAATGTCTCTCAAGGCGTTCAGTGCTGATGGCTCCGGCGACGAGGCCAACATCGTTCGCGCCATATATTTTGCAGCGGACAGCAAGGTCAATATTATTAATATGAGTTTCGGATTCCCCGGTATTTCCGACGCCTTGATGAAGGCCATTAACTACGCCAATCGCAAGGGCGTCATTTGCGTTGCTTCGGTCGGCAACGATGCTCAGACGGCGCTGGTGTACCCAGCGGCGTTCGGCAATGTGATTGGCGTCGCCTCGGTTGACTCGCAAAATCAGCCTTCCATCTTCACAAATCGCGGTGCGGACTTGGTCACAATCGCGGCGCCTGGCGAAGATCTCGTCACCACTTTCCCCGGAGATCAATATGCCGTCGCTTCGGGCACTTCTTTCAGCGCTCCTCTGGTGGCAGGTGCGGCAAGTCTTATGCTGGAGGCGGCAAAAGGTAATATTGCCATGCAGCTTCAGGAAGCGGATATCGCCCGCGCTCTTCGGCATGCGAGCGCTTGTGTGAACGACGGCTCTCTCGGTGCCGGTTGTATGGATCTGAATCAGGCGGTCTCATTCGTTAAGTCAATGAACATGGCCGGTACGCCGGTCACGAAGTAGGAAATATTTCCGTTTGAGAGCGTGGATCCTGTTTAGCATCGGGAATTCCCCAGGCAGTACCGCTCGGTCGCGTCGACCTCCGGCCCAAGAGACGGTGCGAAATTGCACTTTGCCTGACCCATTCGCAACTGCAAAAGTGAACCGGAACTACGGATGACCGACGAAACCAAACCGAACGCACCGACATCGAGCGATCACGAAATATTTCGGCAGGGTATCGCGAAGTTCGAACGAGTGTCCGTGAAGCAGCGGCGGGCCACAACCCTCGAAATCGCAATAGTTCTGGCGTCACTCATAGCTCCTTTTTTGTTCGCACGAATGTTCGCAAACAATCATGTGGCGAAAGACCTAGTTCTCGATGGTTGCTTGATTCTCATACTGATCAGTCGTAGCTGCGACCTTGTGCGTCAGAGACAGACCGGGGCAGTACTTGCCAGCCAGATGAAGATCTCCGCCAGGCAGCACAGACGGGCAGACAAACTATACGGCCTCTCGATTGTCGATCCACTAACGGCGCTGCACAATCGCCGTTTCGGCGAGCAACGTCTGCAAGAGGAAATAGCCCGATCCGAAAAAGAAAGGGAACCTCTGGCTGTTGTCCTGCTCGATCTTGATTACTTCAAGGATATCAACGATAAATTCGGCCACGCGGCCGGTGACTTAGCTTTGAAGGAGTTTTCTAGAAAATTGCAAAGGGCCATTCGCACATGCGATGTGCCGGTGAGACTGGGCGGTGACGAATTCCTCGTCCTGCTTCCGGACTGCCCTAGAACCAAAGTCGATGCAATTCTTTCCCGTATTGGAGTGCCAGAGATCGAGTTGAATGGTCAAAGGGTTGCTATCGGCTATTCGACAGGGCGCGCGCATTACCAATTTACTGACACCAGCGAAACCCTACTGAGCAGGGCCGACGAAAGTTTATATTTAGAAAAAGTTCGAAAACACCGGGCTTCAGCCCGGTTACGAAACCCACTTCCGTCAGACCACGAAGCTGGCGATGCAAATACCCTCGACAGCCACGCGCTGATATTGAATGACCTCGAAAATGGACGATCCTAGCTCGCCTCTTGTCGCGACCCCGGAGACGCGTGGGATTTCGCATGCTGCCGGACATCGGGGCAACCGAGCCTTTGCCAGCGGCCAGTTGTTTCGATGATTCGTGCGATTAATTACTCCCGTGCGCAAAATAGTCTCTCAACAGGTCTTAAGTTTTTAGCATTTAGTACGAATGCCCCTTGGGCATTCTGCATTCCCGGCGGTTAATGTTTCAGAAATCGGTGTTGCTCAATGGATAAAAAAGAACCGACACCCAACCAAGATTCTCGGATCGACGTAAATAACATCGAGACTGACGCAAAGTCAGGTGATGCCACTCAAGAAGTACCCCATCGACATGGGTGGAACCCAAGAGAAAATCTTCCCTACTTCAGAATCTGCGATCTTCGCTCAGCCTATGCCACTCGGCTTAGTGCGGGCGGAGTATCAGATGAATGGGTAACCCAGCTACTTCGACAAGGCGACGCGCAAGTCTTCAAGAAGTATTCTCAGATGAAGTTGCAAATGCAACGGGAGGCGCCTACTAAAATGAACCGGCGTGCCAATGAAATGTCCGAATTTGCGGTACCTCCTGTGCCAGAATTCACGAATTCTGTCACAGTTCTGTCACAATAAGGGGTCTAGACACAAGAAATGGGTGGTCGAGCGAAGGGCAAATCTTTTAGAATCAATCTAAGCGCCCGTAGCTCAGTTGGATAGAGCATCTGCCTTCTAAGCAGAATGTCGCGTGTTCGAATCACGCCGGGCGCGCCACTCTTACAGATTTATTTTCATGCAGTTACCCGGCAACTGGATGCACTCCCTGTTCTGAATTACTATTTATATTTCAGGCTAGAATGTAGGCATAGTAATGGCAAACCAACTCGTCTGAAGGCGTGCAGCAGCGATTATATTTTCCGGAATTGCGGGTTTTGTTTTGGGACTCGTCGGGCTTATTGCAGGGACGTACCTTTGGGACCATTGGGGACCGCCAGCCACGGACCCCGACGCGATGAACGCCTACTTGTTTGGAATTTTTGTCGGAGGCTGTTTGGCAGTAACTGGATGTGCCTTCTTGTTGTGGAGATTTTGGCCCCGCGCTACTGCAAAAGCTCCGCAATCCACAGGAATCTGAGTATCAGCAGCTGATTAATTCTAAGATAGTCTCCTTGTGACCGGCAGATTGTTGCGCTTTACGATCGATGGGGACGAATTCAGCCTTCGCCAGTGGTACAGCTAAATCGTGCCGTGGCCATTGCCATGCGCCATGGTCCAGAGGTCGCTCTGGCGCATTCAGCGCGCGCCGAAATGTACCGCAGGCTCAGCAGGACAGTGGAGGCTCGGTCCTCTTATGAGAAAGCTCTGGCGCTGACCCAACAGGAACCAGAGCGGCAATTCCTGCAAGAGCGGATTCGGCAGTTGAAAGGAAAAGGGAAAATTCTCCTACGAGTTGTCGAATTCCGGCCCGGCTGATCGACTATCTAGTGAGAGCAGGGCAACCGCCCGAAGGCCGTCACATGCCGCATTATTTGGTTGCGATTCAGCTCCCAGACGATTTCGATCCGTCCCTCATGATCGAAGCGACGATCCGCGATATCGACGTGCTCAACGAAAAGCTGGAGGCCGCCGGTGCCAGGGTTTAGGGTTTAGGCCTCTCCGCGTGCTCATTACCAACGGGCCGTATCTAGAGACCAAGGAGCACGTAGGCGGTTTTTGGATTCTGAAAGCCGCGAACATGGACGAGGCACTGGCGTGGGGGCGCAAGGCTGCCGTCACCTGTCTGGCGCCGGTCGAGGTGCGCGAGATTGTGCGGTACAACGAATGAAGCTTGCGGGAGCAGACGTATTCGCTATAGTGATGGCGCTGATCATAGCCGAGGCTGGCCTGGCGGGTGGATTGTCGGCTACACGGAAGCTATCCTGCAACGCGTCCGAGATGTAATCGAGGCGAACGTCGCGGCACTTGGACGATAGAACGCCATTACCGAGGGGAGCAGAAACATGTCATTTTTCCGCGATCTAAAAATTGCGTTCCAATCGCTGACGCGCAGCAAAGGGCTTGCGACTATTGTGATCCTCACGCTGGCGCTCGGCATCGGCGCGAACGCCGCGATCTTCACGCTTGTACGCGGCGTGCTGCTGAAGCCGCTCGTCAACCGTGACGAGCACCGGCTCATTTATATCCGCCAGAGCGCCCCAACCGGCGGACAGGACAACACCACGTTTTCCGTGCCCGAAATCCAGGACATTGCAGGCGGCGTCCGCTCCGTGAGCGAGTTCGGCGATTTCTCGACGATGGACTTCACGATGGTCGGACTCGGCGAACCTCGCGGAGTTCATGGCGGTGTGGTCAGTGGGAACTACTTTGATGTGATGGGCCTGCGTCCTGTTCTCGGCCGTCTGGTCGGACCTCAAGACGCCGGTGCCGACGCCCCTGGCGTCATCGTGCTGACCTATCGTTTCTGGTCCACCGTTTACAAAAAAGATCCGAATGTGATCGGCAAAACTGTTCGTCTCAGCAGCCCTGACGATCGTTCCGCCACGGTCATCGGCGTCCTTGA
>DATHFT010000171.1:0-127185 GCA_035317965.1 Saccharimonadales bacterium (SeqCode)
ACCGAGGCCGGCCAGAATGACGATGAAGGCAAAAACAAAGGCCAATATACTTTTCTTGTGGCGGGCAATCAGTCCGGCAGCCATTTGCGAATCGGAACTGCCGCTCACGCTCGGCGAAGAATCCTTCTTGGAAGCGGCGACGGCTGAAGCGTGACTTGTCTGTGATGTGACGGAGGAATTGCCTTCTGTAGAAACGGCGGAGCGATTGGATTCCGTTTCGCGCTTGAGACGCTTAAGGTCAGCGCGCATTTCCGAAGCGTGTTGATAGCGCAAGTCGCGATCTTTTTCGAGTGCCTTGTTGATGATGCGTTCGAGTTCAGCTGGCAGATCGGGATTCAAGCGCACCGCAGCTACCGGCGCGGCATCCAGAATAGATTTGAAAATCAGGCCGGAGCTTTCTCCGCGAAAGGGCAACTGGCCGGTGGACATTTCGTACAACACCACACCGAAGGAAAACAGGTCGGTGCGGGCATCCACTTCTTTGGCGCGCACCTGTTCGGGGGACATATAAGAGACGGTGCCCAATGTGCTGCCGGGGCTGGTGAGATGGGCGGAGTCGGCTCCTTCGGTTAGCAGGGAGTCAGCGGTGCTGGTAGTCGATTTCGAAATGTTGACCTTGGCCAGGCCGAAGTCGAGCACTTTGGCGTGGCCGCGCCTGGTGACAAAAATATTGGCGGGCTTGATATCGCGGTGCACGATACCTTGCGCGTGGGCCGCGTCGAGAGCGTCGGCCACTTCGATGGCCACTTCCTGCAACCTTTCCAGATCCATCGGACGGCCATCGATTGCATGCTTGAGCGTCATGCCTTCCAGATACTCCATGGCAATGAATGCTTTGCCACTATCCTCGCCGATGTCATGAATGGTGCAGATGTTGGGATGGTTGAGAGCGGAGGCCGCTTTGGCTTCGCGGCGAAAACGTTCAAGGGCCAGGGTGTCGTGGGCTAGATCGTCAGGCAGAAATTTTAGGGCGACGAAACGGTCGAGCCGAATGTCCTGCGTCTTGTACACCACACCCATGCCGCCGCCGCCCAGTTTTTCCAGGATATGGTAGTGCGAAATGGTTTGGCCAATCAGGGAGGACGCGTCAGGCATGCGGGAACATCATATTGTGCACTGCCGAAGCCGTCAACGCAGGGGCAGAGACTCTCATTGTCTTATCGAGGGTCAGATACCATGTTCAGGATCATTATTTTCAAGGTGTACCGGTTCGCCAATCAGCCCGCTTGAGTTTTCCCGTCGTCCGCAACTGACCCTGCTATTCTTGATGACGCGGCCGATAAAGCTTTCCGAATATGGGAATTTCCAAATCAAAATTCATGGCAGGGGTGCAGTGCCTGAAGCGGCTCTATTTTCAGGTACATGATCCGTTGCCGGCGAGTGCCTTGGACGAAATGCAGCAAACGGTGGTTGAACAGGGACGCATGGTGGGTCTGGAGGCGCATAGGGCGTTTCCTGGCGGAGTGAATGTTGCAGAGGTCCCAGGCGATCTGCAAAGGGCGCTAGCAACCACTCGCACGCTGGTCACCAGACGGGAAGCACCAGCTATTTTCGAGGCCACGTTCGAGCATGATGGTGTTCTGGTTCGCACCGACGTCCTGCAGCCCCGTGGACGTACCGGATTCCGGCTGATTGAAGTGAAATCATCCACCAGCGTGAAGCCACATTATCTGCACGATGTTGCGATTCAACGGCACGTGCTCAGTGGAGCAGGCGTCGAAGTTGAAAGCGAAAGTTTGATGTACCTGAATCGCAACTATGTTTTCGATGGTGAACGCTATGACGTTAGAACGCTATTCGTCAGCGAAACGGTGGACCCGGCTGACGCGGTTGGCGAAGCCGAGATTTCCGATCGCCTGACCGAACAGTTCCGTATCCTGAATCAGCGCCGCGCGCCCGACATTGCGCCCGGGAAGCATTGCGACGACCCGTATCGTTGCGAATTCTACGAACGGTGCAATCCAGGAATTGCGACCGACCACATAAGCCTTGTTCCGGGCCTGCGCGCAAAAAAACTGAAATCACTGCTGGACGCCGGAATCACCTCGATTCATCAAGTTCCGGAAACATTTCAACTGACGGAAAGGCAGCGGCGCGCGGTGGATTGTGTGAAAAGCGGGAAACCTTTTATCGGGCCAGAGCTAGCCACGAAGATTGCCCATCTGAGATATCCACTGTGTTTCATGGATTTTGAGACAGTTTCTCCCGCGTTGCCGCGATTTGCTGGAATGGCGCCTTACGATCCCATCCCGTTTCAATGGTCAGTGCATCGACAGGAAAAGTCCGGCGATCCAGTCCAGCACTTTGCATACTTGGCGGAAGATGCGGGTGATCCGCGACGGGCATTTGCCGCATCCCTGTGCCAGGCTTTGTCGGGAGCGGGAAGCGTCCTGGTCTACAACAAGGCTTTCGAAACTTCGCGACTGCACGATCTGGCGTGTTGGCTGCCTGACCATCGAGTTTCGCTCGAATCGATCAAACGGAAGATGTGGGATCTGCTAGAGGCCATCCGGCAAAACGTCTACCATCCCGATTTTGCTGGATCGTTTTCACTGAAGTCCGTGCTACCGGCTTTTCTTCCCAAAATGTCTTATGCAGGACTGGAAGTTTCTGAAGGCCGGGCAGCGGGACTGGCTTGGCAACGGTTCACGGATCCCGCGACAGCGCAGAGCGAAAAAGCTCGACTCAAATCTGCTTTGCTAGCTTATTGCGAGCAGGACACGTCGGCACTGGTGCGATTGCTCGAGGTCTTGAAAACCTGCGTGTGAGATCGCTATCGTGAACCGTATTGGCGGGATGCGGTTTGGCCTTTTGCTTCGGTGACGGTGATGGTTTGCCCGGCCGGGACGGCCGAGAGTTTGTCGATTTGGCCACTGGGCCAGCGAATTTCTATGCTATCGGCTTTTTCGGATTGCGCCAGGCCGAAGGTCAGGACCAGTTCGCTGGCGGAAAGATAGCTGGAGCCGCTGCGCAGCATTCCGGTTTGCGTGATGCCGCCGCTGCTTACCCGCACGACCGAGCCGATTCCGTTGCGATTGGATCTGGTGCCCACCAATTTTAGACGCAGGCTTTTGTTTACCGGTGCCCCTGCCGCGGCCTCATTGCGCAATAAATAGGCGGAGCCGCCATTGCTGAGCATCAGCAAGTCGAGTCTTCCGTCGTTGTAAACGTCGGCGTAGGCCGCGCCCCGCGAAACATGTGGAGTATTGAACGCCGCACCCATATTTTTTGTGACCTCAACAAATTTCCCCTTGCTGAGATTGCGGAAAAGGTGTGGGGCCATCGCGTACTTCACGTTGACCTGAACTTTTTGGATTTCAGGATCGATGTGGCCATTGGCGACGAAAATGTCCGGCCAGCCGTCGAGATCGTAGTCGAAGAAAAAGCAGCCAAAGCCGAGAGTGAGAAGGGAAGCGCGGCCGACTTCAGATTGCGGCGCTTCGTCGACGAACAGTCCCTTGCCTTCGTTGTGATACAGGCTGAGCATTTGATTGGAAAAATTGGTGATGAGCACGCTGGGCGCGCCGGAGTGATCATAGTCGCCGGCGTCCACACCCATTCCCGCGCGAGCGATGCCGTCCTCGCTGAAAGCAATTCCGGCGATCACCCCGTTTTCTGTAAACGTGCCGTTTCCATTGTTGCGGTAGAGCTTGTTGGGCTGCGTGTCGTTGGAAAAGAGCAGATCGGGCCAGCCATCATTGTCGTAGTCAAGTACGGCAACGCCCATCGTTTTCGAAGTCGGATCGCCGAGGCCAGCCTTCTGCGTCACGTCTTCAAATGTTCCGTTTCCGAGATTGTGCCAGAGATGCACCGATGTGCCCTTGTACGATTCCGGGGTGCAATACGATTTGCTCTTGCCATCGAGCGTGCAGTACAAATCCTTTTCCGCCGACCATTGCACGTAATTTCCGACGACCAGATCCAGCCTGCCGTCTTTGTCATAATCCACCCACGCGGCGCTGGTGCTGAATTCTTGCGTACCGGAAAGTCCGGCCTTTTGCGTGGCGTCGCTGAAAGTTCCGTTGCCGTTGTTGTGGAAGAGGCGGCTTTGGCCGTAAGCAGTGACGAATAGATCGTCGAAGCCATCGTTGTCGAAGTCGCCGACCGCGACTCCCATGCCAAAGATATTTATGTCGAGCCCGGCCTTGTGGGTTACGTCGGTAAATGTGCCGTCGTGATTGTTGTGATAGAGCTTGGGCGTGGAGTGCTTCTGGGGCCGGCCGGGCCAGTCGGTGCCGTTTACGAGAAAAATGTCCGGCCATCCGTCATTGTCGTAGTCTATAAACGCCACTCCTGAACCCATGGTCTCCGGCAGATATTTCTTGCCATAGGCGCCGTTGTTGTGCGTGAAGCGAATGCCGGCCTGCTGCGTGACATCGCGAAAGCCAGCCGTGGCTGCAGGAGTTGCCGGCGCGGGGCCGGCGCCAGCCGGGTTGGCAAAAAGAAGGACCAGTACACTGAGCGAGATCGCTTTCACCGCATTCATCATACGAATCAAATAACACTCACCCTTCGCCGCGCCCGACGCCAAGAGCATCGGCCACGCGGTTGATGTAGTTAAACCAGGAAGCGATCAAAGTAATTTGCAAAATACCGCGATCGTCAAAGCCCACGGCGCGCAACTTCACGTGGTCCGCGGGACTGCACTGCGTGGCATCCTTGGTCAGCTTCACGACGTAGTCAAGCATCGTGCGGTCCTGCTGGCTGATGGGCGCAGTCTTGTAGTCCGCGCGGAGCGCCTCGACCATCGCTTCATCCAACGTCACCCTACGCAGAAACTCTGCGTGTGATTCTATTCAATAGTGGCATCGGTTGGTGACCGACACCATGGTGGCAATCATTTCATGCTGGCTGCGGGTGAGCGGCAGCTCGGGAGCCATCAGTGCACCAAAGGTGCTGAAGGAATGCAGCAGCGCATCGGGAATCAGCGAGTGGGACGCGGCAATTCCGGTTTCACCGCCCCCGTCAGCCGCCGGAACAGGCGTCGCATACTCGCCGGGATACAGCTTGCGCTGCTCCATCATGGCTTTGCGGACGTTTTCGTCTTCATCCATGCTGACAGTCTTGATCCAGGTCATTTGCTGCTCACCTTAAGATGGGATTTTCCAATGCGCTATTGCGAGCCGCCGCTGCGTTCGGTTGCGGACCGCGGAGCATTCTTTTTCGTCAATTCCGCGGCAGGAGTCTTTTTCGCAGGCATAGATTCCAGGGCCACCGTCCCATGCTCATGGATCGGCTGGCGCTCGTTGTTGTCGTCGGGATTTTTCTGCCGATACGGGCCGGTGATGGTTTGCGCCGATTCGTCCGCCTTGAAACGGAGATAGCGCGTTTTGTGTTCATTGGCGTTTGCTTGGTCGCCGAGGCCGCTGTAGGAAAGCATCAGGTTGTAATGGGCCTGCAAATCTTCCGGATCGATCGCCAGCGTTTGCTGGAATTCTTTGATGGCTTCGTTGTAGTGCTTCTGCAAAAAGTAGACGCGGCCCAGTTCATTGCGCACGACGCGATCGCGCGGATATTGCGAGAGAACGGTGTTCAAGTGCGAAATGGCTTCATCGTATTTGCCTTCTTCTTTCAAAATGCGCGCATAGAAGAAGTGGGCACGGGCGAGCTGCGGACTGAGCGACATGGCTTTTTCTAAAACAGTTCGCGCGCCATCGGTGTCGCCTTCCTGCACGCGGGTCCTGCCGATATTCACCCAGCCGTCCGGGTTTTGCGGATCGGCTTCGGTGGCTTTTTGAAACGCTGCTTCCGCTGCCCGCAAGTCGCCTTGCAGAAACAAGCCGATGCCGTAGTCGTTCCACCGCATCCAGTCTTCCTTGGCCACCGTTACGGTGGGCGGCGGTTCGGCAGCTTTGCGGTCGAGAATGTTGATTGTTTTGGTGTCTTCCGCGACGAGAATCACAGGCAGATTGGGGATGCCCTTTACGTTGCCGGCGACCTGCGAGGTGTCGCCATTGAACGCAAATTTCCGGTCGTCGTAGTCGCGGGTCATATCGCCAGGCGGGTGGCTGGAATCTTCCTTTCCGGCGAAGGAGAATTGGGTGTTCCACCACATGAACTTGCGGTAGTTGAGTTTGGCGTGCAGGGTAATTTTCTGGCCGGCAGTTTCTGGAATGTGCAGACGGTAGTGGGCGGTGTCGGCGGCGCCCGGCGGAATCAGGTGGACGTAGACGGAAGCGCGGTTTGCCCAGGCATTGCGTTTGTTGATGGGATTGCCGTGGCCGTCGATGAGCAGCGCACGATAGAAGTGCGCGCCTTTTTCGACCGGGCCCTTGCCTTCGTCTTCAATTTTTCCGCTCCAGAAAATCGTCTGGCCCTTTTCGTCGGTGGCCTGCAGTTCGAGCCATACGTCAAACGCATCGATCGTGCCGCCCGGAAAGAAGTGTCCGACCTTTTTTGTGCGGACGACGACATCCACGCGAACGTCGTCGCCCCGACGCACCGAAGCATTGACGCGGCCGAGCGGCGCGGTAATGGGCCGCGCTTCTCCGGCCGGGCCCACGGGCAAATTGGTGTCCGCTTCTTCGCCAATGGCGAATGAAGTTGAGAGTTCCGGCTTGCCGACAGCAGCTTTGGGCTGCTTCATTTCACTTTGCGCCGGTGAGACTGCGAAGATATCCACACTCAACTGTTTGTCCTGCAAGAATTTGGTGCTGAGCTCGAGCTGCGCCGCATCTTGATTTGCGGTAGGAACCGCCGTGTTCGCTCCCGGGAAGCGATGTGAGTGCACCAGCCCGTCGATGTTCCCTTCATCATGCGAGGGGACTTGCGGCATGTGGCAATCGGTGCAGGTCATCGGGGCCTTCGGATAGTAGAAGGACCGCGCACCCTGGCCGGAAACACCGCTGGCTTGCCAGTTGTCGTATTCATTCAGGCCGCGAACCCAGCGGTAATTGTTGACCGGCACGTCGAGATGGACTTTGTGGCAGGTGGAGCAAAATTCAGCCGTTTGTGTGCGCATGAACGGCTTCAGGAATGTGCGGCGATGCGGTTCCGGATTCACGCGGACCATGAAGTCGTGCAGCGTGCGAATTACGGGATTTTCGCTGGCCGCAAGTTCGTGAAGTTTGGGATATTCGAGGACGAAATCGCCTTGTCCCATCGTGCTTTTCACTTGCACGACGCTATGGCACATCAGGCAGCTCAAACCGGCCTTGGCTTCGGGCGTGTTGATGTTTTCTTTGATAGGCGCATCAAATTTTCCGCTGAAGAGCAGGGCGGGATCATGGCAACCGGCACACCATTTCGAGGGTTTCACGCCGGAAACGTTTTGCATGTATTCGATGCTTTTGCGATACCACTGATTGTTGAACGAAGAAAAGTGATGGGCGGAACTGTTCCACTGTTTGTAAATATCAGAGTGGCAGCGTTCGCAAGCCTGGGACTGCATGAAATATTGTGCGGGGATATAGTTGCCGTCGGCGGTTTGTGCAGAACTCGGGAAGAATTTTCCTTGGGGTCCGTCGCCTTCGCCGTTCATGGCCGCAGGCGGCATCTTGGGATTGTCGACGCGGTAGGCATTATGCCAGGCGACGGTTCGCGTCCACCAGGCGCCGGTGGAAATTCCCAGAAAAAGCAAAAACAGAGTTACCAGCGCGAGAAGTCGTTGCGTGAATCCGGGGCTGAGCCAGGTTCTCTGCATCAGCCAGGAAGCCGCCAGAAAAAAGAGGCCTGCCACGCACAAGGCAATGTGCGCGTAAAGCCAATTCTTAAAGCGATTGGGAGTGCCAATTTTTATGAGGATGATCCCGAGCACGGTGCCAGCGGCCATCAGCAGCCAGCCGAGGCGCGCGGCAACGGTGCCCGAACTCAGGAGTTTGACCAGGCTGGGTATCAACAAGAGCGCGAGTAGAAGGCCGACCCCCACGTGAAAAAGAACCACAACTCCGTAGGAGATGGTTGCTGCGGGATAACCGTAAAGAAGAATGGCGCTAAGGGCGAGTGCGAGCACGGTTCGCGAGAGCCAACGAGTCATGCCGCTCATTTTATTCATGCGATCCGTCGCCATTTCACGTCCGTGGAGCGCGGCACACTTGCCAGAAGCAAACAGTCCAACAACAAAGAAGCGGCCAGATGGCTGCTGACCATCTGGCCGCACATCGTTTGGGGTGCTTCCAATTCGGCAATCTCTACGTGCCGGGGGGAAGCGAGTTGCTTGTTGGAACCCTTTATATGTAGCGCCGCTGCGAGTGGCAATAGTGTAAAAGAGTTAGAATCCGGCATTTCCAGTAATCCCTTTGTTTTCAGTGCATTCATAGCTGCGCTGGGGCTGTAAATTCTTGAATTCTTGGCTTTGGCCGCTGGGCCAGTCAATCACGACGCGTTCGACGTGGTCTTGTTTGCCTAGACCGAAGGTGACGGGGAGTTCTGACTGCGAGAGATAACTGGAACCGCTTTTTACCAGCTGTGACTGCGTGACGCCGTTATGAAAGATGCGGACTCTGGCGCCAATGGCATCGCGATTGGATTTTGTTCCAATCAGATGGAAGCGAATGGAGTGATTTCCGGACGTCTGCTCGTTGCGATAGAGATAGGCAGGGCCGTTATTTGTGGTGAGCAGCACATCGACGTCGCCGTCGCGGTCAAAATCGGCGTAGGCGAGGCCGCGGCCGACTTTTGCGGATTGGAAGCCGCCCGCGACTTCGGCCGCGACGTCGCGGAATTTGGATTTGCCGGAATTTAGGAAAAGTTGGGGAGCCTGTGCGTAGCCGGTGTTGCCGCGAATGTTGCGGACGGTGTCGTCGATGTGGCCATTGGCGACGAGAAGATCGAGTGAGCCGTCCAGATCGGCGTCCAGAAAAGAGCAACCAAAGCCGAGGGTATTTTTAGACGCTGCGCCTACTCCCGATGCCAGAGCGACATCGTCAAAATTACCGTTACCGGCCGCGCGATACAGGCCGACCATTTCGTTGTCAAAATTTGTGATCACCACTCCCGGCTTGCCGGAATTTTCGTAGTCGGCGATATCTATGCCCATGCCGGCGCGCGCCTTGCCTTCGCTGCTGAAAGCGAGGCCGGCTTCAACGGCGACGTCTTTGAATTTTCCGTTGCGCAAATTTTTGTAAAGCTTGTTCGGTTGCGTGTCGTTGGCGACGACGAGGTCGGGCCAGCCGTCTTGATCGTAGTCAAACATGGCTACGCCAAGAGATTTCGAACTGCTGTCGAAAATGCCACTGGTGGCTGTGACGTCTTCGAAAGTTCCGTTGCCGCGGTTGTGAAAAAGCCAGCACGTGTCGCCGCGGTAGGCTTCAGGCGTGCAATAGGATTTTTGTTTGCCGTCCAGACTACAGAAGACGTCGTGCTCGGGCGCCCAGCGGACATAGTTGCAGATAAAAAGGTCAAGGAGACCATCACGGTCATAGTCGAACCAGAGGGCGGAAGTGCTGAATCCCTGGCGGCCAAAAAGGCCGCTGGATTTTGTCACATCTTCGAAGGTTCCTCTGCCGGTGTTTCGGAAAAGACGACTTTGGCCGACACAGGTAATTAAAACGTCGGGGAAGCCATCGTTGTTGTAGTCGCCGACGGCTACGCCCATGCCATACATTTCAATGTCCAGGCCGGCTTTTTTGCTGATGTCTGTAAACGTGCCGTTGCGATTGTTGTGATAGAGCTGCAGCGTGGAGCGCTGGCGTTTGTGGCCCGGCCAGTCCATCGCATTTATGAGCAAAATGTCGGGCCAGCCATCGCGATCGTAGTCAATGAAGGCGCAACCGGAGCCAAGCGTCTCCGGGAGGAATTTGCCGCCGAACGCGCCGCTGTTGTGTTTGAAACTGATGCCGGCGGCGGTGGTGACGTCGGTGAAATGAA
Organism: Saccharimonadales bacterium (SeqCode); assembly: GCA_035317965.1. Classification (GTDB taxonomy): domain Bacteria; phylum Acidobacteriota; class Terriglobia; order Acidiferrales; family UBA7541; genus Acidiferrum. Next base: position 9,808 of record DATHFT010000171.1, read on the forward strand.
AGCCGGGCGACGAAGCTGGATTTGCGAATGCGCTGAACGGGGAGTTTGCGGCAGCCAATCCGGCGACTCCCGCGCCGTAGAGAAACTCGCGGCGCTTCACGGCAAGTTAACCAGGCCGTTGCGGATGGCGTAGACCACGAGTTCGGCGGTCTTGTGAATTCCCAGGGTGTCCATGATGTTGGCGCGATGAACTGCCACAGTGTTGGCGCTTAGATTTAAAATGGCGGCGATTTCCTTGTTGGATTCGCCCGCCACAATGTGTTGCAGAACTTCCAACTCGCGCACGCTCAATCCACTATTGCGTTCGCCTTTCAGGGAAGCTGGTATTGCGACTTGTGGATCCAAGACACTTTCTCCGGCTGCGACTTTCCTGATGGCGCCAACCAGGTCCAGGTCGGCAGCGTTTTTCAGGACATAGCCGCGGGCTCCCGCCTCGAGAGCCTGCCGCACCAGGGTTTCTTCAGAGTGCATGCTGAGCATCAGGATTTCGATTTCGGGAAACTTTTGCCGGATTTGTTTGGTGGCGAGCAGACCGCTTTGGCCGGGCATCGCACAGTCCATCACGATTACCTTAGGACGAAGTTCACCGGCCAGGCGCACGGCTTCGTGGCCGTCGCTGGCTTCCCCAACAACAACAATGTCCGCATCATCTTCGAGAATGCGACGAAAACCGCGGCGCACCAGGGCATGGTCGTCGACCAGAAGCACGGATAGTTTAGGCGCCATGAGTTTCCACCTGTTCACGCGGGGCCTGAAGGCGCACGCGCGTTCCGCCTTCGGCGGGAACGCCGTATTCAAGAATGGCGCCAATTAATTCAGCCCGTTCGCGCATAGCAACAAGGCCGATTCCCTGTTGTCCTTTTTTCACCGTAAAACCTCTACCATGATCTTCCACGAAAAGTTCCAAACTGTTTTGTAAAAAGTTCAGCCGCACCCAGGCTTCGCGAGCGTCGGCGTGGCGATTGATGTTGTTCAATGCTTCCTGCAGGACGCGGTAAATGTGCACGCCTGCACTCGTGTCGACGGAAAACGGAACCCCGGATTTCTCATAGTGAATCGTGAGGCCCGTTTGCCGTTCCACGTTCGGAATATACCAGTCCAGGGTACTTTCAAGGCCAGCTTCTTCTAGCAGCACGGGATGAAGCGCTTGCGACAGACCGCGGATATTGTCGAGCGTGGACTGTGCGATTTGGCGAACTTCTTGCAAATCTTCGCGTAAGGACGAGCCTTCCGGGGCGTGGTTTCCAGCGCGTCCTATCATCGAACCGATCGCCGTGAGGACCTGGCCAAACTCGTCATGCAGCTCGCGTGAAATGTGGCGCAGTGTGGCTTCTTGCGCGGAGATAAGTTGTTGCGCGAGTTCGCTGCGCTGCTCTGAAAGTGTCGCGAGCTGCGCGAAGAGGCGGCGATTGCTGCGAATCATGTACAGACTGGTGAGTACGATGCCGATCAGAGTCGCCGTCAGGAACAGATAAAGCTGGCGTTGCACACCGTCATAAATCGCAGAAATTCGCGCGGCGGCCTGTTCTTCACCCTCGTTGTTCTGCACGAGCAGTCGTGAGACTGCGGTGCTGAGAGCTTGCTGACGGGCCTGCAGTGAAAGTCGAATCTGTTCACGGGCTTCGGCTTGCTTGTCGCTCGCGGCGAGATCAAACATCCGGCTGGTGGCGTCCCAGAATTGGGAGAACGATTGGGTCAAGTACTGCCGCTGCTCGGCGGTGCGATTTACGCCGGCGAAACCTTCTTCGAGCTTTAATGCGGAGTCCAAATCTTCGTGAATGCGGTCGAACTGGGCGGACCAGGCTGTCAGCGGATAGGGTTCAGCGGTATCAAGCATGTCCCTCATGGCGAGGCCGATGGAGTTGAGATCATTTTGTATGCGCAAAAGCAGGAGAGAATCCTTGCGATTGCGGTCGACCATTTCACTCTGCAGTTTTCGCAGGCCGGAAAGCTGAACGGTGATGTAGGAAGCATAGGCCAGGACCGCGGCAAGCGTAACAATCAGGCCGAGCAGCAAGCCAGTCGTCGGAGATCGCTGCGGAGAAGCGGATTTCTGCACGAGGGGAGAATATACCGCAACTTGCAATTGTTCCAAGTCCAGGGTGGAGAAATCGCATCAGGCTCGAAACTGTTTGCGCAGCATTCCCACGATCAACAGCATCGTGACGGAGCTGACCAGCGGAACGAGAAGACCGTATTGCAGGCCGCCGGCGTGAGTAGAAACGATTCCGACAAGCCAGGGAGGAATTGCGCCACCGAGCGCGCCGAAAGAGAAAAGTACTCCTCCCACCCTCCGCGCACGGGCGCCGAACCACTTGGAAAGCCACGCGATATAGATGGGATACAAGCTCGAAAGTCCGAAGCCGATGACGGTTACGCTGGCGATGGCCTGGGTGACTGATGTGGAGCGAAGGAGCGTGAAATTGCCTGCCGCTGCGAGCACAAGACCGAAGATGGCGACCCAATGTTCTTTCACGCGCAGAAGAACGAACGAAGCGAGCCCACGCCCGCCGAGAAGTGCCGCGAAAAAAAATGTCGGAGCAAGAACGTAACGCGTTCCGCCGGGAACGTCCAGGCGCTTTGCAAATGCGGCGGCCCAGCCGGAGATTCCGGTTTCATTGCCGACATAAACAAAGAAAAGAGCGCTTAACGCCGCGACGATAAAAAACCCGGTGTCCGGCGTGTACGCCGCAGCATTGGTCGCCGGCGCCGCAGCTGCTTTGGAGTCCAGCGACGTACGGAGCAGCGAAAGGCTGAGCCCCGCGGCGACTGCCGCGATCAGATAGAGCACCAGCGAAAGGGAATGAGTGCGAATGGCGAAAAGGATGAGCCCGGGACAGCTGACCGCGCCGATTCCCCAGGCGAGATTTAGAACACTGAGAGCGGCGGCGCTGCGATTGCCGCTATTTTCTGCCACCCAGAGATTGGTGCCGGGTACTACCAGTCCGTACCCCCCGCCATAGGCGGCCACGGCCGCAAAGGCAATCAGCTTGTCTCCCAGATTGAGGGCAGCGACCCCGAGGGCCATCATCAGGAATCCGAGCACGATGGCGTAGCGGAAGCCCTTGGCTTGCACGATAACGCTCGACAGGAGTGTTCCAAGAAGCGAACCCAGGAATTGCGTGGTGAAGAAAAAGCCGGCGAGCTGATCGGACATGCCCCAGCGGTTGATGAATACGGGCAAAACCTGGCCGATGAGGACGGTGACCACGCCGGTGAGCACGAACCCGAGGCATAGAACGATGAAAGCCAGACGGTCTTCAGACGCGGAGTTTCTGTTTTGCGACGTGACGTTCATAGAATGATGCTTGATTGTGACGGACAAGAAGAGCGGGGGCAACTTTGCTTTTTGCATGTGTTCGGCAAGTTGCCAGCAAATGAAAATATCTCTACTCTTGATGCCGCGTTGATCGAGGAGCTGATTTCTGATGATTGAAGTGGGTTTGGTCGGGTTTGGCCTGGCGGGCCGCGCGTTCCACGCGCAAGTAATCAGCCGGACGCCGGGAATGCGGCTCGCGGCTATTTTGCAGCGCCAGGGAGATGCAGCGGGACTAGCCTATCCCGGTGCGCGCATCGTCCGGGATTTGGACGAGTTGCTGGCACTGGCGAACGTCACGTTGATTGTAATTGCGACGCCCAATGAGACGCATTTTGATTTGGCGATGCGGTGTCTTGCGGCCGGGCGCGACGTATTGGTGGACAAGCCGTTTACCACGACTCTGGCCGAAGCAGAGGCGCTGGTACGGTTTGCAAAGGACCATGGACGGCTGCTGACCGTTTACCAGAACCGGCGATACGACGGAGATTTTCAAGCGATTCGCGAAGTTGTGGGCAGCGGCGCTCTTGGGCGAATCGTAAGTTTCGAGAGCAACTACGATCGTTTCCGGCCACAATTGAAACCGGGAGCTTGGCGCGAGAGGAGCGGTCCAGGGTCGGGAATTTTTTTCGATATTGCGCCGCATTTGATCGATCACGCGCTCGTGCTGTTTGGCTTACCTGACTCAATCACGGCGAATATTCGCATCGAGCGGGAACAGGCAGTGGCGCCGGACGCGTTCGACGTTTTTTTCAGCTACCAGAACGGACTGCGCGCCGGGTTGCGTTCGAGTATTTTGGCGGCTGCGCCGCGCCCTCGATTTGTTCTGCTGGGGACCAGGGGCAGCTACGTGAAACAAACAGTTGATCCACAGGAAATGAATTTGCGGCTTGGAAGAATTCCGGAAGGGACGCCCTGGGGCGCGGAGCCCGAAGAAAATTGGGGAGTTCTTACGACTCCTTCCGGCGATCGATTTATCCACACGCATATTCCTCCCAAGAACTGCGATTACCGCGATTTTTATGCGAATTTGCGCGACGCGATCCTGGGCAAAACGGACCCGGCAGTGAGTCCTGAGTGGGCGCTCGACGTGATGCGCATTCTGGAATTGTGCGAGGAAAGCAGCCGCAGGCGCTGTACGGTTCTCCTCGAATAGCTTGGCAGAAGCCGGGTTCTGGCGGTGTTTTCGGTTTGCGATTGCCGGTAGCTGAAACCGCAAGGCAGCAACGGGCTGCCGCGTACTCGGCGAGAATTTCCGCGTATAATTAACTTCGGTACAGGAACGATCGCTCTCTATGGCAATTGAACTGGCACCTTCGATATTGGCTGCGAATTTTGCGCAACTTGGCGCGGATGCAAAAGCGGCGCTTGCGGGCGGCGGAACGCTCCTGCATGTGGATGTGATGGATGGGCATTTTGTGCCGAACATCACGCTGGGGCCGCCATTTGTCGCTTCGCTGCGTAAGGCGATGCCGGACGTGATTTTCGACTGCCACTTGATGATCGAGCAACCCGATCAATTTATTCCGGCGTTTGCCGAAGCGGGCGCTTCCTGGATTTCCGTGCACCAGGAAGCCACTCCCCATTTGAACCGCAGTCTACAGCTGATTGCCTCGCATCATTGCGAGCCAGCGGTAGTGATCAATCCGGCGACGCCTGTCGAGACGCTGGAAGAAGTCTTGGATCTGGTGCATCACGTCCTGGTGATGAGCGTAAACCCGGGATTTGGAGGACAGAAATTTATTCCTGCAACGCTTCGGAAAATCGAGCAGCTGGCTCGCATTCGTCAGAAACGGGGGCTGTCCTATCGCATTGAAGTGGACGGCGGCGTGGACCTCGCGACGGTCGCCGATGTGGTGCGTGCAGGTGCGGATCTGCTGGTCGCAGGAAACGCGGTTTTCGGCAAAGGAGATATTGCCGGGAACGCGCGAAAACTGCTGAAGGCTGCGAAACTGGCCAACTCTAGAAAAGCCTGATCTGCGTTTATTGCCAAACTGGTTTTGCCCTCGTGGGTGTGCCCATCCCGACTAGCCGTCCTGCGGTTTTCACAAGAATATGATTCTATGATGGTTATTCGAGAAGCAACGGAATTTTGCGGAATTGAGAAATTCGGATCGAACTTTTCCTGAGTTCTTTCGTCTATATCTTTGTTGTTGGATTCCCAAAGGAAGGTCCTTCCTGTTGGAAACCAACAATAAAGGAATCTTGTTGTGCGTTCGCGAGTTTCAGATCACCGACTGCAGCTCGTGGCACGAGGAGCCGTATGAAAGAGAAAACGGACGTATTGCAGGGAACGCTGATTCTGATGGTGCTCAAGACGTTGAATGTTTTGGGGCCGCTGCATGGCTGGGGAATTGCGCGACGGATTGAACAGATCAGTGGAGATCTGCTGGCGGTGAATCAGGGGACGCTGTATCCGGTCTTGCTGAAGATGGAACAGGAAGGATCGATTCGGTCGGAGTGGGGCGCCTCAGAGAACAACCGAAAGGCGCGATTTTATGAACTGACGCGAGACGGGAAGAAGCGGCTCGAGGAAGCAACCCGGGACTGGGAGCAGTCGGCGGCCATCATGGAGAGATTTATGGTTCTGAAGGCCGAGGAGTGAGCGTAGCTGGGCAGGGTCTGCTCGGCGTCCCGGCGTGCCAGAACCGCATCCAGGGCGCGGCCGGGCTCTTACGGGGTTGAAAAGGTGGGGCAGTTGAGACGGGAACACGGATACCAGGACGTCGCACCGACCGGACGGCGTAGAGTTGGGAAAAGGCGGGATGGAGAGCGGGGAACTGGACGGAGCAGAACGTGCGAAGGGGTGAGGGATGATGATCCGGACGATGCGACGATTGGGAAAGAGGTTGCTGTTTTGGACCAAGGCGGCGCGGGATGAAGAGCGGCTGCGCTTGGAAATTGCCGAACACGTAGCGCTCGAGACCGAAGAGAACATCCGGAATGGAATGGCAGCGGTAGAGGCGCGAAGGCGGGCCATGGTGAAATTTGGGGGTGTGGAGACCATGAAGCAAACCTATCGGGATACGCGTGGACTGCCGTTTCTCGAGACATTGTTCGCCGACGTGCGGCATGCCTTGCGCAGGTTGCAGAACGCCAAGGCGTTTACGGCGACTACGATCTTGACGCTGGCGCTGGGGATTGGTGCGACGACTTCGATTTTTACTTTGGTGCATGCGGTATTGCTGAAATCGCTGGCGGTATCAAAGCCCTCGGAGTTGTATCGATTTGGGCGGCAAACACATTGCTGCGTGTGGGGTGGTTACACGCAATACCAGGAATTTTCGATTTTTTCAGACGAGCTGTACCGGCACTTCCGGAGCAACACGCCGGCGTTTGCAGAATTGGCAGCAATGCAGCCTGGCGGCGGGTCCTTGTTTGGAGTGCGGCGGGCGAACAATCCGGAACCGGCACGCAGCTATCCGGGGAAATTTGTATCCGGAAATTATTTTGCGATGTTTGGGATTCAGCCGGTGGCGGGACGCCTGTTAACAAACGACGACGATAACCAGAGCGCGGCGCCGGTCGCGGTGATGAGCTACAGGCTGTGGCAACAGAAGTATGCCAGCGATCCGCACCTGGTGGGAAGTTCCTTCAATCTCAACGACAAGCCATTCACTCTGGTGGGAATTGCGCCGCAGGGATTCTACGGAGACACCCTCGCCGACTCGCAGCCCGATTTTTATATTCCGCTGGGGACCGAGCCAATGGTGCGCGGGGATACTTCGCTTCTGAGAAATTCAAGCGCCAACTGGCTGGACATTATCGGGCGCGTAAAGCCGGGAACAAATGCTACGGCGCTCGAAGCGCAGCTGCGGGTGGAGCTGCATCAATGGATGAAACTGCATTGGGCCGACATGGATGACAACGCCCGGGCCAATGAGCCAAATCAGAACTTTTATCTGAGTGCCGGGGGAGCGGGAATTACCAGCATGCGCGAGCAGTATGAGGACTGGCTGAAAATTCTGATGCTGGTTGCGGGATTTGTGCTGCTGATCGTGTGCGCGAATGTGGCCAATCTAATGCTGGCGCGAGGCATTGCCAGACGGCAGCAGATTTCACTGAGCATTGCACTGGGAGCAAGCCCGGGGCGGCTGGTGCGGCAGGCACTCACGGAAAGCGTCGTCTTGAGCCTGTTTGGCGGACTGGCGGGACTGGCGGTGGCGTACGCCGGAACGAAAGGGATTTTGCATTTTGCGTTCACGCCCCTCGCCGGATTGGCGCCCACACCCATCGATGCGGCTCCTTCCATGGCAGTGCTGCTGTTTGCCTTCGGGGTTTCGCTGCTTACCGGAGTGGTGTTCGGAATTGTTCCGGCGTGGATGACGACGCGAGTCGATCCCATTGAAGCGTTGCGTGGCGCCAATCGCGCCACGGGAAAATCCGGATCCCTGCCGAGGAAAACGCTGGTGGTGCTGCAGGCCGCCCTGTCGCTCTCATTGCTGTGCGCTTCAGGATTGCTGACGCTGGCGCTGGGGAACCTGGAGCATCAAAACTTTGGATTTGAACAGGAGCGGCGAGTAAGCGTCCATTTTGATCCACAACTGGCGGGATACCGGGCGGACCAGCTGCCGACGCTCTACAGGCGCGTGCACGATGTTTTCGCGGGGTTGCCGGGTGTGGAGATGGCAGCGGTGTGCAGCTATTCGCCACTGAGCGGCGACAGCTGGAATGATGGCATTTTTGTGAACGGGCATCCGGCGCCGGGACCGACAGAAGACAGCGGATCAGGATTTGAAAGAGTGGGGCCGCGATTTCTGAGCGTGATTGGCAACCCTATTCTGCGCGGAAGAGAATTTACAGAACAGGATGTGGATTCGGCTCCCCACGTGGCGGTAGTGAATGAGGCGTTTGTGAAGAAGTTTTTCCCGCACGAAGAACCGTTGGGAAAACATGTAGGAAGATCGGAAATAGGAGCTTCGCGGCTTTATGAAATCGTGGGAATAGCCAAGGATGCGCGGATTTCGCCGAACGACATGGCGGAGCCGATCGGGGCCTTCATGTTTCTTCCCGAAGCGCAGTACGACGTATTTCCGACCGAGCGCTACACCCAGGGGGACGTGCGGTCACACTATCTCTATGAGATTGTGCTTAAGCTGAAACCGGGAGCGCGATTAACGCTCGGAGACGCGAGCGAGGCGATGGCGACGGTTGATCCGAACCTGCCGATCTTTCAGTTTCAGACCTTGCGCCAGCAGGTGGCGCATCAATTCGATCAGCAGAGATTGATTGCCCGGCTGACTTCCTTGTTCGGGATTCTGTCGCTGCTCTTGGCGTCCATTGGACTGTACGGAGTGACGGCCTACAACGTGGGGCAGCGGACGAATGAAATTGGACTGCGGATGGCTCTGGGCGCAAACCGGGGGAACGTGCTGTCGCTCGTGATGCGCGGGGCGCTGGGGTTGATTGGGGTGGGACTGGTTTTGGGAATTCCACTGTCGTTGTGGGCCGGACGATTTTTGCAGAGCCAGTTGTTTGGGACCAAGCCGTTCAGCTGGACGATTACCTTGACATCGCTCGCTGCTCTGGGAGTGGCAGGATTTGTGGCGGCGTTGATTCCGGCGCTGCGAGCGAGTTCCATCGAGCCCTTGCAGGCATTGCGGATGGAATGAGTTGTTGTCTTCTGACTTGGCATTGGCACCTGGGCTTATTGGCAGGCGATGCGCGGCAAGTGCCCGGCAACAAATTAGCCCCATCCGAAGGGACATGCACGGATTGTTAGCAGAAGGCGCTTACTGTTCCTGATAGTTCCAGGTGAGACCGCCATCGACGAAGAAGGTTGTGCCGGTGGAATAGTCGGAACCGGAAGAAGCCAGGAACGCCGCGAGAGCGGCAACGTCTTCGGGTTGGCCGAGGCGCTTGAGTGGGATATTGGCGAGGAGTGCGCTCAGCTTAGCGGGATCGTTTAGGAGTTGTTTATTGATGGGGGTTTCGATGGCGCCGGGGGCGATGTTGTTGATGGTGATACCGAAGGGGGCCAGCTCGATCGAGAGATTGCGCGTAAGCATTTTCAGGCCGCCTTTGCTGGCGCAGTACGAGGTGAAGTGCGGGAAAGGCAGCTCTTCGTGAACGGAGCTGATGTTGATGATTTTCCCGCCGGATTTTGCCGACATGCGGTGTTTGACGAAGGCCTGCGTGATGAAAAAGACGCCCTTGAGATTTACGTCCAGGACTGCGTCGTAGTCGGCTTCTGTGGCGTCCCAGAAATCGGCGTGGCGTTCGAGACCGGCGTTGTTGACGAGAATGTCGACTTTGCCGAGTTGCGCGACGACGTCGGAGATGAATTTCTGGCCTTGGGCGACCACGCCGACGTCGCATTGGAATGCGGCGGCTTTGCGGCCTTTGGACTGGATTGTTGCGACGACTTCATCAGCTCCGGTTTTGTTGGAACGGTAGCAGAAGGCGATGTCGGCTCCTTCCTCGGCGAGGCGTTCGGCGATGGCGCGACCGATACCCTGGTTGCCGCCGGTGATTGCTGCTACTTTGCTCTCTAGTGTATTGGCCACTGCGATCTCCTAAGATTTTTCCTTCCCAGTGTGATGCGCAACTCGCGCGTTTGTTTTCACCTTCAGTTCAATTCTATTGAAGCATCGTCCGGCATTTGGCTCACGTCGGAAGCGGTGGCCTGGTGTTTGCCTGGAGGCGCGACGGGTCCGCCTCGGAAGGCGGACCCTATCTTCCTCAGAGCCCAGGCTGCTAGGAGGAAGAGGATGGGATCGACCGGATGGCGGTAGCGGAGCGAAGCGTGGGTGATGTAGTAAACCGCGGGATACGCGAGGGGGAGGGCCAGCAGGGGAGTGGTTAGCGGGTGGCGCTTGACGATCAGGAGGACGGCTCCTGCTGCGGCCAGCAGGGGGGCCAGGAGATTGCTCAGGAGGATCAGGTGATCTGCGGCGGATGGATAGGTGCGCCAGGCCACTGTGGGACGCGTGAGGCCGATCCAGAACTGGACGGCGCGGTTGAGAGTGAGTCTGGCGAAGATGGCTGGATAGGAGCGAATGAAGCCGACGGCTTTGCGTTTTTCTTCGTCCATAAAGGGGATTTCGCCCATGCGGAGGTAGCGGAGTTGTTCACCTTCAAAGGAGACGCGCGGCGGATAGTGCAAGGGCGGGGAGTAGTTCTCATTGTTGCCGATGTAGAGTTCGAATCCGAAGCCGGAGCGGAAGGGGATGAAGCGGTCGAAGACGGCGAGATTTCTGATCGTCCAGGGAACGCAGCCGAGTAGGGCGATGGTAAGGACAAGAGTTGGGCGAACGAGATTCTTGGGAAATCTTATTTTGCTGCGCACGGTTATCCAGATGAGAAAAATTGCCAGTGCCGCGCCCAGGGCGGGATTGGTCATCAACGCTAGACTCCAAAGGGCGCCGTAGAGGAGAAAGTCGCGAAGGTTTGAGGATTCAGAAACCCAGAGCGTGGCCCACAGCAGCGTGGCGGCCAGGAGTGCGGCGAGGGAAGTTTCCCAGATCCATTCAAAGGGGATAAAGATGCCATTGGGAAACAGGGCCCACAGCCACGTGGCTATTGCGGCTGTTGAGAGACCGCCTAGACGCAAACCTATTTTATAAATGGGAATGCAGGTAAGGGCGGCGAAGGCGATGTTGAGTGCCACGAGGATATAGAACGAGGCCGCAGATTGGATGCCGGAGATTTTGAATATTCCGGCGACGATGAGCGGGTACACGGGCGGCAGTATGGCGGTGGGGCCGGATTCGCGTTCGTAAGGGGAACGGAAGCCTTGGCCTTGGGCCAGAGAGCGGGCGATGCTCCCGGTTTCGGTTTCAAAGACGGCCCGGCTTAGTTGATCGGCGGGAATTTTTTTGGATTCGACAACGGCGAAAATCAGACGGGTGACGGCAGTGAGCGATATGAGCAGCGTGAGGCTGGTGAAAAGGCAGCCAACGGCAGACCGTAGTTTTGGGAAGAACATCGTTCGCTAAGACTCCCGGAAGCGCCTACAAAAAATGTGCAAGCCGAAAAAGGTGCTGCTATTTGTTGATGAAAACTAGCGCAACGAATACGAAGAGCAATATAACACTCAAGCTGGACAGGAGATTGCTGCGGGAGATCAGGGATACCGGTAAGAACGCACTCTTCGACGGATCGGGCGCGATTTTCCTTCCATTCCGCCGACCGTTCAATTGTGTGGGACAGGAAAATAAAAATGGCGCAACCGTTGGCTGCGCCATTTTTAATTTGACAGGAAGATACTAGGCCACCGTGATTTCCGGAGCCAGATAAACATCCTGGATGGCATTTAGGAGCTGGACGCCTTCTTTCATGGGGCGCTGGAAGGCTTTGCGGCCGGAGATTAGGCCCGTGCCGCCGGCGCGCTTGTTGATGACCGCGGTGGTCACGGCTTCTTCAAAGTCGTTGGCTCCCGAGGCGCCGCCGCTGTTGATGAGTCCTGCGCGGCCCATATAGCAGTTGGCGACCTGATAGCGACAGAGGTCGATCGGGTGGTCGCTCGCCAGGTCGGTGTAAATGCGCTTGTCAAATTTGCCGTAGCTCGAATCGCCCATGTTGAGAGCCGCGTAGCCGCCATTATTTTCCGGGAGCTTTTGCTTGATGATGTCGGCTTCAATGGTGACGCCAAGATGATTGGCCTGGCCGGTAAGATCGGCGGAGACGTGAAAGTCCTTGTCTTTTTTGAACGCGTTGTTACGGAGATAGCACCAGAGAACGGTGGCCAGGCCGAGTTCGTGAGCTTTTGCGAAAGCCTGGCTGATTTCGATGATTTGGCGGCCGCTTTGGTCGGAGCCGAAATAAATCGTGGCGCCGACGGCGGCGGCACCCATATCGTAGGCTTGCTGAACCGTACCGAAAAGAACCTGGTCGGCTTTGTTGGGGAAAGTGAGCAGCTCATTGTGGTTGATTTTCACGATGAACGGAATTCTGTGCGCGTATTTCCGGGCGACGGAGCCGAGAACGCCGAAAGTGGAGGCCACGGCGTTGCAGCCACCTTCGATGGCGAGCTTGACGATATTTTCGGAATCGAAATAGTCGGGGTTTTTTGCGAAGCTGGCGCCGGCGGAGTGCTCGATGCCCTGGTCGACGGGGAGGATGGAGAGATAGCCGGTGTTGCGCAGACGGCCGTGGCCAAACATGCGCTGCAGATTGGTGAGCACGCGAACGTTGCGGTCGCTGGCGGCGTAGATGCGATCCACAAAGTCAGGCCCAGGAACGTGCAGACGCTCCTTGGCGATTTTGGGCGACTTGAATCCCAGCAGGGAATCGGCTTTTGCGCCGAGATATTGTTCGATTTTTCCTGTACTTACACTCGTTGCCATTGCTTCTCCTCATTTAGGTGTTGAAGAATCTGGTTATTCGCGAATTCCTGTTGTCAGCATTTTGCCGGCGTCGGCATCAATCAACCAAACCAGTTTACCGTGTTTTGGTTGCAGAAGCTGGGATGGCAGTTGTTCGGGTTCGTAAGGGCCTTCAAGAACGGCTTTCAGGGCGCAGGCCTTGTCGGATTTGGTGACCATGAAAAGAATCTGTGCGGAGTTGGCGGCGGCGGGAGCGGTTAGAGTGATGCGCTCGGTGTAGAGTTTGCCCACCCAGTTGCGGGTTGCGATGCGATCGTTGACGTGGAGAGCTTTTGTTCCTGGAAAAAGGGAGAGGGTGTGGCCTTCATCGCCCATGCCTGCGAGCAATAAATCGAAACGGGGAAATTCGCCTTCCTTCAGCCCGAACGAGGCACGGATGACTTTCTCGTATTCGCCGGCCGCTGCGGAGGTGTCCGGGTTTTCGCCTTTGATGCGGAAAACCTGTTCGAGTCTTATCGGAGCTTTCGCGAGCATAGCTTCGTTGGCCGTGCGGTAGTTGCTGTCGGGGGAATCCGGGCCGACGGAGCGTTCATCGCCGAAGTAGAACTGAGTTTTGTCCCAGGGAATTTGCGCGCGGAATTCTGGATCGTCTGCCAGCAAACCATAAAGCGCCTTAGGCGTTGAACCGCCAGAAAGAGCGACGGTGAAGGTGCCTTTTTTTGCGACGGCTTCCCTGGCTGCGGAGGCAAAAATTTCTGCAGAGCGCCGGGCGACCGCAACGGCGTCTTTCAGGATGCGAATTTCGCGCTGAGAATTTTCAGACATCAGGTGATGATTCCCACGGGATGGGTTAATGGAACTTTGGGCAGGCCGTCGATATCTTCTTCGCCGATACGGCGCCAGGAGCGCCCGTCGCGTTCAAGCAGTTCTTCGGCTTCGACGGGACCCCAAGAACCGGAAGCATAATTGGGGAAGCCGCGAGCGGGAAGTGCCCGCCACACGTCGAGGATGGGTTGAATGACGTTCCAGCCAGCCTCGACCATGTCGGCGCGCTGGAACAGTGTGGCATCGCCCGCCATGCAGTCGCGGAGGAGACGTTCGTACCCGGTGCTGTGCTCCACGCCGAAGTAGGAGGCGTAGTCGAAATCCATGTTGACCAAGCCCAGTTTCATGAGGGAGCCGGGGACTTTGGCGCCGAAGCTGAGAGAGATTCCTTCATCCGGCTGAATGTGAATGACCAGGCGGTTGGTTTCGAGATTTTTTACGGCGGTATTGCGGAACAGGACGAAGGGCGTACGGCGAAATTGGATGACGATTTCTGTGGCGCGTTGCGCGACCCGTTTGCCGGTGCGGAGATAGAAGGGGACTCCAGCCCAGCGCCAGTTATCGATCTGCAGCTTCAAAGCCACGAAAGTCTCGGTGTTGGAACTGGGCGCAACGTCGGGTTCGTTGCGATAGCCGACGACACGTTCCTTGTTAATGAAGCCGGGTCCGTACTGGCCGCGCACCATGTTGGTGAGAACGTCCTCATGGCTGAGTGGCTGAATGGCGTGGAGAACTTCGGCTTGTTTGTTGCGAACTTCGTCCGCATCGAAGGAAATGGGCGGCTCCATTGCGGTCATGGTAAGTAGCTGGAACAGATGATTGGGAACCATGTCGCGGAGTGCGCCGGCGGTCTCGTAAAAGCCACCGCGATGTTCAACGCCGACGGTTTCAGATGCGGTGATCTGCACATGGTCCACGTAATTTCGATTCCACAAGGGTTCGATGATGTTATTTGAAAAACGGAAGACCATCACGTTCTGGACGGTTTCTTTGCCGAGGTAGTGGTCGATGCGATAGATCTGCTTTTCGGTGAAATATTGCTTGAGGTCAACGTTCAGCTGTCTGGCGGAATCGAGATCGTGGCCGAAAGGCTTTTCGACGATGACGCGGACCCACTTTTCTCCCTCCTCTTTGGTCATGCCGGCTTCGCCGAGTTGCTTGGCGATAGGAGAGAAGAAGCGCGGAGCGACGGCGAGGTAGAAGAACTTGTTACCCAGAGCATTGTGTTCCTTGTCGGCCACCTCAATTTGCTGCTGAAGGCGTTTGTAGGCTTCCGCATCCTGAAAATCGCCCTTGACGTAGTAAATACGCTTTGAAAACCAGTCCCAGCACGTCATGTCCAGTGGGAACGCGGAATATTTGGGAATCTCTTCGCTCAAATGCTTGCGAAAAGATTCGGTGGTGAAATCATTGGCGGCAAAACCAACAATGGCGAACTGCTTGGAAAGCAGATTTTCCTGAGCGAGATTGCAGAGCGCAGGAATGAGCTTGCGCTTGGTGAGGTCCCCGCTTGCCCCGAAGGTGACCATGACGCACGGAGAGGCAACCGGACTGATGTGATCCGTGTTATTCGAGCTCATGAAGAGGTTCCCTTGTCTGCGGATGGTCCAGCATCCGCGAAGTTTCTAGTGGCCAGATTTCTTCTCGACGTGTCCGCCGAACTGGAAACGCATCGCAGACAAGACCTTGGCCGCGAATTCGTCCTCACCGCGCGATGTGAAGCGCTGATGCAGAGCGGCACTAAGAACCGGCGTGGGCGTCGTCGATTCGATAGCCGCGAGAATGGTCCAACGGCCCTCCCCGGAGTCAGAAACTCGCCCCGAGAAACGCTCCAGGGTCGGCTGTTCGAGCAAAGAAATGGCGGTGAGGTCCAGCAGCCAGGAAGCGACCACGCTGCCGCGGCGCCAGACTTCGGTGATGTCCGCGAGATTGAAGTCGTATTGATAGTGCTCGGGATTGCGAAGCGGCGTGGTTTCCGCGTCGGACTCGCGGTGCGATTTTCCGGCGTTGGCATGTTTGAGGACGTTGAGGCCCTCGGCGTAGGCGGCCATCAACCCGTATTCGATACCGTTGTGAACCATTTTTACGAAATGGCCCGCGCCAGAAGGTCCGCAGTGCAGGTAGCCTTCTTCGGCGGTGCCACCAGCCTTTTCGCGGCCCGGGGTGCGATCGACGTTGCCGCGGCCGGGCGCCAGCGTTTTGAAAATGGGGTCAAGGTGCTTCACGATTTCGTTTTCGCCACCGATCATCTGGCAGTAGCCGCGTTCGAGTCCCCAAACTCCACCGCTGGTGCCAACGTCGCAGTAGTGAATGCCTTTTCCGGAGAGTTCCTTGGAGCGACGAATATCGTCGATGTAGTAGGAGTTGCCGCCATCAATGATGACGTCGCCGACGTCGAGTTTACCAACCAGTTCGTGGAGAGTTGCGTCGACCACCGCGGCTGGAACCATGAGCCAGATAGCGCGAGGTTTCTGGAGTTTTTGCACGAGTTCATCGAGCGAGTTCGCCCCGGTTGCGCCGTCGCCGACGAGTTGCTTTACGGATTCGGGGCTGCGGTCGTACGCCACGCAGTTGTGACCGTTTTTAATGAGGCGGCGCACCATGTTGGCGCCCATTCTTCCGAGTCCGATCATGCCGAGTTGCATCGTGTCCGCTCCTGTGCGATTGATTTAGAAAATTGTGGCGCGTGACTACGCGAGAGCCCCAGCGATGGCGCGCGTCAGTACCTGCAAACCAGCGTCAACATCCTTGCCAAGGTGCACACGCAAGGCGCGACGTCCGCGTTCGGCTAGAACCGCAAAGTCACCGCGGGCCTGCGCGGCTTTTACGACGCCGAAAGTGTACTTTTGGTTCGGAACCTGCAGATCGACAGCGACATCGCAGGTAATCTGAAGGAACACTCCGCTGTTGGGACCGCCCTTGTAAGCCTGCCCCGTCGAATGCAGGAAGCGCGGGCCAAAGCCGAGAACGGTGGCGACTTTTTTGGTGTCGCGAACGGCGTGACGAATCGCTTGCAGCGCTGCTTGGTGCGGTTCGTTCATCTGAATGTAGCCTAGGACTGCGAAGTAGTCGCCTGCGCCCGCACGATTCACATGCGTTTTGAGAACTTCAGTGAGCGAGTTGCCGCCTTTCAGAGCTGCGGCGTTTTTTTCATCGGCGTAAAGTTTAACCCCATCGCCTTCAAAAAAAGGCGATTCCGGAGGAAGCCTGCCGTTGGCTTCGTACTCGCTGGTGAGCTTTTTTGTTGCGATTTTGCTGGCTTCGACGTCAGGCTGATTGAAGGCATCGATGCCGATGATGGAACCCGCGACGGCCGTAGCGATTTCCCAGCGGAAGAATTCCTGGCCGAGATTGTAGATATCGGGCACAGAGATGCGAACGATGGGTTGACCGGCTTTTTCCAGAGTGTCGATCGCAGCATCCTGGGCGGCGTCGGGGGCGGAACTAAGCCGCAGGTAGGCGAACACGCGATCGTTGCCGTAAAGTTCCGGCTTTGCGAGATGCTCCAGGTCGACAGGAATGATGCCTTTGCCGACTTTGCCCGTGGATTCCGCAAGCAATTGCTCGAGCCAGGCGCCCAAATCAAAAATGGCGGGCGAGGCGACGATGGTCAGCTTGTCGCGTCCTTGAACCGCGGCAGCGCCCATGATCGCGCCGAGAATTACGCCGGGATTGGCATCCACCGTGACGCTGGCAGCGCAGGCCTTGACCATTTCCAGCGTGGTATTCAGAAATTTTGGAATGTCGATGCCCATGATTGCGCCGGGAACCATTCCAAAATTGGAAAGTGCGGAGTAGCGGCCTCCGATGCTGGGGAGGCCATAGAAGATCTTGCGGAATTTGTCGGATTCGGCGACCTGCTGCATTTTGGAATTGGGATCGGTGATCGCGATGAAACGATTGCCGACTTCCGATGCGCCGACTTTTTCCTTGACCCGTTCAAAAAAATATTGCTTGTAAATGTTTGGTTCAAGAGTGCTGCCGGATTTGCTGGAGACGATACAGATGGTGCTGTTGAGGTCGACTTTCGACTCGATGGCTTTGATTTGCGCGGGGTCGGTGGAATCAAGAACGTGGAGTTCAGGAAAGCCTGCGATTGTGCCAAAGGTGAGGCGCAAAACTTCAGGGCACAAACTGGAGCCGCCCATGCCAAGAAGCAGGGCGTGTTTGAAACCGGCTTTCTTGATATCCGCGGCAATTTCATTCAGCGCACCGATGTTGGCGATTTGCTCTTCGCTGATGGTGAGCCAGCCGAGCCATTTGTTTTCGTCGCTGCCCGTCCACACGGACGCATCTTTAGCCCACAGCCGCTTCAGTTTGTCGTTCTTCTTCCAGTCTTCAAGAGCAGCAGTGACTGAACCAGCCAGCTTCTCCGGGAGTTTGTAAGTCTGGGCGTTTACGCTCACGCTTTCACTCCCGCACTCTTGCCTGTGGCGTCGAGCAGTTTTACAAATGCGTCGGCAAAGAGTTTCACGCCGTCCGTAACCAGCTTTTCGGTAACTTCTTTCATGGAAATTCCGGCTTTGGCCAGATCATCCATGGTCTTCTGGGCGGCTTCGACATTCTCAACAAGGCTGTTGCGGAGCTTGCCGTGATCGCGGAAGGCGTCGAAGGTGGCCGGTGGAATGGTGTCAACTGTGTCCTTGCCGATCAGTTCTTCGACATAGACTACGTCGCGGTATTTCTTGTTTTTCGTGCTGGTGCTGGCCCACAACAAGCGCTGCGTCTGCGCGCCCTTCGCGGCAAGGGCTTTCCAGCGACCGGAAGCGCAGATTTCCTGATACTTGCGATAGGTGAGTTTGGCGTTGGCGATGGCTACTTTGCCTTGCAGGCTCGTGAAAAGACTACTTTGCGCTGGGTCGGTCGCCGTTTTCAGTTTTTCGTCGAGCGTGCCGTCAATGAGGGTGTCGATTCGGCTGACGAAGAAGCTGGCAACGCTGGCGATTTTGCTGACGTCTTCTCCTTTTGCGGCGCGGGCCTCAAGGCCTGCTATGAACGCTTCTGCGACCTTTTCATAGGCCGATTGCGCAAAGAGCAGCGTGATATTGATATTGATGCCGTCTTCAATGAGTTGGCGGATGGCCGGAATGCCTTCTGGAGTGGCCGGAACTTTGACCATCAAGTTTTCGCGGTTGACGGTCTTCCAGAGGCGGCGTGCTTCTTCAATCGTGTCTTTCGTATTGTTGGCGAGTGTGGGCGAGACTTCCAGGCTTACGTAGCCGTCGTAGCGCTTTGACTCGTCGTAAACCGCTTTGAATATATCCGTTGCGTCCTGCACGTCGCGAATCGCAATTTTTTCGTACAGACCCTTGGCGTCAAGGGTTTTCGCTTCCGGAGAGGAGAGAATATCGTTGTAGTCGGTGCTGGCGCCGCCGATAGCCTTTTCAAAAATGGCGGGATTGGAAGTCATCCCGCGCAGGCCGTCTTCAGCAATCAGGCGCTTCAACTCGCCGTTCAAGAGAATATTACGTTGGATAAAGTCGAGCCAAGGGGATTGGCCGTAGGCGAGCAGGCCTTTCACGGGATTCGTGCCTTGTCCTGCTCCCACATTGGGAATCGTGCTTGTCGTTGTCATTGAGATTCTCCTTCACCTTTCGAATGTCACCTAAATTCCATTGTACGCCTGAGGGCGAAAAGCGCTGTTCCTGGGCCACTTAGCTTGATGCTACAGGATGGTCCCAGTTACTTCTTTGACCCCACCGCACTGGCGCCCGCCGCATACTTTGCTTCGAGAGCTTTCACTTTGCCGAGCCGCCGACCGTGGCGCTCTTCATTTGTGAATTTGCCGTTCAAGTACGCTCGTACCAAGTCCAGGGCCAGCGCGACGCCTATAACCCGCGAGCCGAGGACAAGTACGTTCATGTCGTCGTGCTCGACACCCTGATGGGCGGAATAGAAGTCGTGGCAGACGGCGGCGCGAACCCCAGAAACCTTGTTGGCCGCGACGCTGGCCCCTACTCCACTGCCGCAGATCAGGACGCCGCGTTCGGCTTTGCCGTCGACCACGGCGCGGCCCACGGCTTCGGCGTAGTCTGGATAGTCGGAAGGATTTTCGTTGAATGCACCGACGTCCAGGACTTCCTGGCCCATGGAACGAAGAAGGTCGCCAACTGCGACTTTCAGAGCAAAGCCCGCGTGGTCTGAGCCAATTACGATTTTCATCGAAGAGCTACTTTCCCATTACTTCCTTGACGGCAGCCAGAACATTATCCAGTTCGAATCCAAATTTTTTCAGCAAGTCCTTCAATGGAGCCGAAGAACCGAACGAATGCATTCCAATGCTCTTTCCTTTGGGTCCGACGTAGCGGTCCCAACCGAACGTTGCTTGCATCTCAACGGAGACGCGTGCGGTCACGCTAGCGGGAAGCACACTCTCCCTGTACGCAGCGTCCTGTTTTTCGAAAAGATCCCAGCACGGCATGCTGACGACGCGTGCTTTTACGCCATCCGAGGTCAGCTTCTCGTAAGCCGAGACACACAGGCCCAGTTCGCTACCGGTACCCATCAAGATTACGTCAGGCTTTCCGCCGGGAGCGTCGGCTAGTACATAGGCGCCCTTTGCAACACCGCTGGCGGGAGCATACTTGGTGCGATCGAGTGTGGGCATGGCCTGGCGCGAGAACACCAGCGTTGCAGGACCGTGCGTGTGCTGCATGACGAACTTGTATGCTTCGACGACTTCGTTGGCATCGCCTGGACGAAAGACCATCATATTCGGCATGGCCCGGTACGCAGCGAGTTGTTCGACCGGCTCATGGGTCGGCCCGTCTTCGCCGACGCCGATCGAATCGTGAGTAAAAATGTAGGTGACGGGAATTCCCATTAACGCGCCCAGGCGCATCGCCGGCCGCATGTAATCGCTGAAGTTAAAAAAGGTGGCACTGAAAGCCCGCAGTTTGGAAAGCGTCATGCCATTGACGATGGCGCCCATGGCGTGTTCGCGTACGCCGAAGTGAATGTTGCGTCCTTTGTAGGCATCGGGGAAGAAATCACCAGCGCCTTCGAACGTCAAATTTGTTTTGTTGGATTTTGCGAGGTCCGCCGAACCGCCGATGAGCCAGGGAATATTGGCCGCGAGTGCGTTGAGTGTCTTGCCAGAACTCTCGCGCGTGGCTATCCCTTTGGCATCGGCAGGGAATGAGGGCAAATTCTTATCCCAGCCATCGGGCAGCTTACCAGCCTGCATGCGTTCCAGTTGATCGGCCAGGTCGGGGAATTGCTTTTTGTAGTCCGCGTATTTCGCGAGCCACGCGGAGTGCGCCTCGGCGCCGCGTTTGCCAACGCCGTTTTTGAATTGGTCATACACGCCATCCGGAACCAAGAATTTCGCGTCTTCCGGCCAGTCGTAGGCTTTTTTTACCAATTTGACTTCGGCCTCGCCAAGCGGCTCACCGTGGGCTTCATAGGAGTCCTGCTTGTGCGGTGAGCCATAGCCGATGTGGCTATCGACAACGATGAGCGTCGGGCGGTCTTTTGTTTTAAGGAATGTAGCGTAGCCGTGGCCGAGCATGGTGAGGTCATTTGCGTCGCTAACACGCGTCACGTTCCATCCATAGGAGGCAAAGCGTGCCATCACGTCTTCGTTGAAGGACCAATCTGCGGGGCCATCAAGCGTGACGTGATTGTTGTCGTAGATCCAGCAGAGATTCGAGAGTTTCAGATGTCCGGCAAGTGAAGCCGCTTCACAGCAG
Source organism: Saccharimonadales bacterium (SeqCode) (assembly GCA_035317965.1). Classification (GTDB taxonomy): domain Bacteria; phylum Acidobacteriota; class Terriglobia; order Acidiferrales; family UBA7541; genus Acidiferrum. The sequence continues at coordinate 30,906 of DATHFT010000171.1, forward strand.
ACACCCTCCATCATGTCGCCGTCACCGCAAACCGCGTATGTATTGAAATCAAACAACTCGAATCCGGGTTTGTTGTAGTTCGCCGCCAGCCACTTGCTGGCAATCGCCATGCCTACGCTGTTGCCTGCGCCCTGACCCAACGGGCCCGTGGTCGTCTCAACACCGGAAGTCATGTGGGATTCAGGGTGGCCGGGCGTCTTGCTGTCGAGCTGGCGGAATTTCTTGATGTCATCCATCGAAACCGCAGGCGTGCCGAGAACTCGTCCGTCCTTCACTTCTTTGACGCCTGCAAGGTGCAGCGTGGCGTACAGAAGCATGGAAGCATGGCCGGCAGAAAGCACGAAACGATCGCGGTTGGGCCAGATGGGACTGGCCGGATCATAGCGCAGATAGTTTTGCCAAAGCGCATACACAACGGGCGCGAGACCCATCGGTGCGCCAGGGTGTCCTGAATTTGCCTGTTGAACGGCGTCTATCGCCAGAGTACGGATGGTGTTGATGCTCAGAAGGTCGAGATTCGACTGACTCACGTCGGCTCCAATGGCGGGTGGAGGGCGCCCGCGGGGATCGGTCAGGTTTTAGATGCGCCGTGTTGCAGAACGGCGTCATTGATTTTACGACAAAATGAATCTGTTCGCTGAATGGCTTCTTTTCCGATGCACGAAGCAGCGGTTCAGCTCTGCTGAGAGGGTTTCCCGACTGTTTGTATAGCACAAAATCCAAGGACAGAATATTACCAGTTGTAACTTGGGGCGGGCCCGTTCAGCCCGGTTTCTGCGGGAGTGTGCTGGGAGCTCCTAGTCAACCACGCGAATTTTTACTTTTGTACCTTCGGCGAGGCGCCCGCCCTGCAGAACAATCATACCTCCACTGACGATGCCGTCGAGTTCAGCGCCTCCGGCCGAGGGCGCTCTTGTGGGCGCGGCCGCGGCGGTGGCCTGAATTGCTTTTGAGAAATTCAGCGGATTGACGTACCAGCTGTACCGGTCTTGTAACTGTTGACCGTTGTTCGGGTATTTCGCGAGCAGACTGTTGAGAGTTGCTACCCGTTCATTGAATGGAGGATGGGTACTGCCCCACAAGCCCAACTGCTTCCGATTTTCGCCGCTCGCGGGTACTTGCGAGAGAAACTGCAGAAAATTTCTCAGTCCCGCGGCGTCGTAACCAGCCTTGGCTGAAAGGTCCAATCCCACCTGGTCGGCCTCGGTCTCTTTGTCGCGACTCACCTGCAGTGTCAGCGCGTTCCTGATCACCTCTCCGGAGAGGTTCACAAGTTCTGCGCCCTGCGGGATTCGAGATGCCGTCTCCTCCTTCGCAAATTGTGAAGCTTTCTGCGAGCGAATTTCCTTTTCCAGGTGACGGCGGTCGATGTGGGCCACTTCGTGCGCCAGGGTGCCGGCGAGTTCGGACTCGCTGTGAATATTCGCCAACGCGCCACGCGTGATAAAAACGAATCCGCCGGGCAGAGAGACCGCGGTGACCACTTCCGTGTCTAAAATCGCGAAGTGATAGGGGACATTGCGTCCTGCTTGGCGAGCCACCGTTCCTCCCACAAGATTTACGTACTTGACCATGTCCGCGTTTTCGTAAAGGCCGAAGATGTTAATGAGTTTTGCAGCCGACGCTTCACCAATCACGCGTTCCTGTTCGGCAGACCAAGGCGTGTAAATGTTGGCGACCCGCTTGGCTTTTGACGCGTTGTTCTGCGCTTTGCGGATAGCGTCGCCTAGCTGTGCGTGAGCAGGATGGGCAACAATTCCAGATACCAGCAAAAGGAAAGTAAATTTTAGTGTGCGCATGGATCCTCCTAGTTGTCCGATTTCTGCGGCGCGGCGCTGGGGTTCAGACTGCCATCCTGGATAAACTTGTTGAGTTCGGCCGGGTCGACTTTGTAACCTGCGACGGTTTGGGCCTTGGCGGCATCGGCGCCGGTCGGTGATGCGGTGAGGAAGCTCTTTGCCACCTGGCCGTTGGGATCCACTCCGTTGAAACCGAGCGAAGCGCTGTCCTTGGTTTGCCGTGAAGATTTCAAGTTGACTGTGCCGCCAAACAGCGGCGCGGGTTTGCTGTCGTCGGCGGGAGGTTTGGCAGGTGGACTGGTCGGATCTTGGTTGTTCTTGTCCTGTTTTTTCTTTTGCTGATCCGTTTGGCCCTGCTGCTGCCCCTGCTGGCTCTGTTGGTTTGCGGCCGGTTGCTGGAAAATTGCCAGCGCGGAGCCCGTGCCAATCAGAAAAATCGTGACGCTGAATACGGTGAGTCTTGTTTTTGCGTTCTTCATTGCCAATTCTCCTAAGAACTTTTAGCAGGCGAAGTCACGTCGGAAATTTTTGCAACTTTAGTTCCGCCTGGTGCAGCAGGGTTCCATTGCACTAACTCAAAGACCGAAGTCTCAATTGTCTTGCCTTTGACCTTAACTCCACCGAGAGCCCGCACTTCGGCTTTGGTTCCAAGACGGTCGCGAGTCGATTCGCCGATTACGATGGAAGTTTGAAATTCCTTGTTCAGGCCCTCGAGGCGGGCGGCAAGATTTACGGCGTCACCAATCACGGTAAATTCAATCTTCTTGCCGCGGCCGATGTTTCCGAAAATCACCGTTCCTGTATTGATTCCAACCCCGATGGCTATAGGACCTTTGCCTTCTTTAGACCACTGCACGTTGAGTTCTTTCACGCGCTCGATCATTTCCAGGGCCGCCTGAGCGGCATGCTCGGCGTGATTGCTTTCCGGAGTGAAGGCCCCCCAATACGCCAGGATTCCATCACCGATAAATTTGTCGACGATGCCATTGTGGCGAAAAATGATTTCCGTCATGGCCGAAAGGTAATCATCGAGCAGGGAGATGAGTTCCATCGGCTCGGATTTTTCTGTCATCGTCGTGAAATTACGTACGTCGGAAATCAGGATGGTCAGCTCGCGTTTGTCGCCGTTCAGGTGAAAATTCTCCAGATTAGCCATCACGTAGTCGACAAGTTGGGGCGCAACATAGCGATCCAGAACGCCGCGCGTCTGGCGCAGTTCCCGGCCGGTAGTGACATAACGCGCCGCGGCGGAACCGCTGAAGGACAGCACTAGGCCCAAACAGGGCGCCACGGTTGCCATGGCAAAATGCGCGCTACGATATGCGGCGAACGCGCCTGCCAGATAAAGTGCGAGCAAGAGGAGCAATATTCCTGAGCCGTAACTGAGCGAAGCCAGCCGGTAATGCAGTGCACCGCCTGCGAGACACAAGAAAAATACAGTCAGTATGGCGAGCCAAAGCGGGGATTCACATATGGCTTTTCCGTTGAGCAGGTTGTCGATGGCCGTTGCCTGTACAAAGATTCCCGGCGCCTGCGGATCCATCGGCGTGGGTCGCGCCTCATAACTGGCCATGGCGCTGGCACCCACCAACACCAGTTTGTCCCGGAAATATTCAGGAGGATAAAAATGCTCGGCGTTTGGGCATTGCTCCTTATAAATGGAACAAATCACTTCCCAAATGGGCAGCCGGCGGTATGTTTGCTTGGAATCTCCGTGCCACAGCAGTAGCATCCGGCCCTGTGAATCGAGGGGGAGCCGCTTGCCGTTACGCAAAACATAATTCGAGTCGAACAGTCCATTTCGCTTGTGCCATAACAGCGTGGCGTCTGGTGATGCGACCTGCACAGCCCGCGCCGCAAGGGAATCGTACTTTTGCCCACCATGTGAAATTTGCAGCGGAGCGCGGCGAATGGTTGCGTCGCCATCCGGAGTGGAGATGACCGAGCCCAGTCCCGCGGCTGCATTTGCCAGCAGAGGAAGAGGGAAGTGCGACTTAAACTCCTCAGACGGCAGTTCTACTCCCAATCCATCGCTTGAAGACCGCGCGAGAGCCACGGCTCCCTGGTCTTCAGAGACGTTTTGCGCATCACCGTTCAGTTTGGTCGAGAGAAATGAATAGCCCAGCACCACTTTGCCGGAATTACGAATCACGTTGGCAAATTCGGTGTCCGACGCTTCGTTTTCCACTCCGCCAAATACGGCGTCGAATATGATCACCCGGGGCATGCCGCGATTGACATAGCGTGTCACTTCTGTCCACACCCGGCGCGGCCAAGGCCAACGGCCCAGCTTGTCCTGCAGCACGTCTAGACTCGCATTATCAATGTCGATGATGACGATACGTGGGTCCGCTTGGGCGGGTTGGGCGGCCCAGCGCGCTCGCGCATCCAGAGTCCCGTTTTCCAGCCACTCGCCAGCGCGCGTATGCGCCAGCGCCAGCGATACCAACGATGCAAACGCGATGGCTACAATTACGCCTTTGAAAAACGTGCGCTGGGAATGAACTGGCGTTGCCATAGGAAAACGACACACCTCTGGTTTTTCAGATCCGGTCGCCTCGTCAAGGCTTTGGTTCCTTGTATGTTAGGCGCTAAGAGGAGCGCTGAACAGCGACTTGCCACAGCGCGGTGCTGTACAGATAAAGCCGACGAATGCGCGGCGTCCACTTTGTGCGGCTATCTCTGCTTTGAGCAGGACGGTTCTACGTGTTATTTTTTCTTACTGCCCTTAGCCCGGGTGGCGGAATGGCAGACGCTGAGGACTTAAAATCCTCCGGGGTTTTACCTCATGGGGGTTCGAGTCCCCCCCCGGGCACCATTTGTTATCAACTGCTTAGTGGATGTTTTGGGATTCCACGGTAGGAGCCGCAAAAGGGGCTGGGGCAATCGCCTTCCTTCGCGACTTAATTTCCTTAACTGTGACCGGAGCCAGTACGATAGAACCAAACAGAACAAAAACAAGGCCGGCTTGCCACTGGTCTGGCCATAACCACCACACATAAACTCCCACCGCGCATACAGCAGCACCAAGTAGGCAGACAATTGACAGTAGAAGGCGTTGTCCTGCTGAAGTTATTGGAGGTTGGAAGTCTGAAGGAGCCTTAGCGGGGGAAATAAACCAAACGATGAATTGTTGCGCACGCCAAAAAAATACACCTAGCGCAAAACAACCTAGACCCACGAATCCTTTTCGTAGCAGCCAGATGCCAAAACCGACCCCAACGAGCGCCATCGCGACCAAACCGAAGATTTGCCATCGGCGGTTGGAAATCATGGTGTCATCTTAATGAATTGACGGATGAAAACCAACGCGGGTTGATAGCACGGTGTATTCCTGATTAACGCTGCTGGTGATCAACGGGTCGGTCATCACGACGTCGACGGTTCTCTCGCCGAAATCTACTGGGAAGTGGTCGTGTCATCTCTCCGGCCTTCCGTGATTCCTTCTCGCTGGAGCATTACTTTCGAACCGTTCGGGGGGAAAATTACATCTATACTTAAAGACCCAGCGTATAGTTTCCCGGCCTTGAGCTGAATGATTTACAAATGTTTTGGGATTCCACGGTACGAGCCGCAAAGGCCGTTATCTTAACGGATGAACGTTTTCTCCAGTTCCAGCTGGGGCAACACACCACCCGGGATCGACACCTTTCCGTAGAAAAACCCCCAAAGGAACATCTGACCAAGTTTTGCGGAAAAGAGTGAAACGAGGTTTTAGCGGACGGAGTTCTTGTAAGTCTTTGAGCGATCTTAGCTTTTTCAAACCTTTTAACGGCTCTAGCTCAGTTGATGACGAAAACGCGTCTTTGGTTCCACCTACCGCATTTCCCTCATTGTCATAGATGATTCCGTGCGTGAACCAACCGAGGTGCTTTCCGTTGAATCCATAAATATCAAAGGTAGAGCTATTGTCCTTCACCAGATACGCAACTGGTTTTCCATCCCACACATAAATATCAGTGTCTTTGTTGATATACGCCGTGGCCCGGCCTTTGTGGTCGAAAAGCGAGACTTCATCCTGCGCACCTCGAGCGCCACAGGTCAGGGCCAGACACAACAGAGTCGCAAGCACCATTTTCCTACGAACAAATTGGCTCGTGTGCTTCCGGTCCCAGGCCATTGTCACGATAAGTACAATAACAGCAAGCTATGTTGTTTCTGACTTTTAGTTGCGCAGATTGTCAAACGGCCCGTCGCAGCTACCGATTTGAGGAGTTATCTGTCCAGACAAACCGCGATAGCTCGCGGTCTTTGCGAACCCTGGAAACGGGGAAGGCGTGGCCATGCATGACGACGTATATCCCTGGCGAGAGAGTGCGTGTGGCGAACAGGCTTTCGGTCATATTTTGTAGGCCGTCGCTGCCTTCAAAGCCCAAGGGCGTCATGGCGCCGGTTAGTACAATTGGAAACTCTAGCTTTGGCAAAGCTTCTTGCAGGTACAGACCAGTTTGCACCATGGTGTCGGTACCATGCGTAATCACAATTGGAGATCTTTCCGGAGACCGCAACAATTTCTGAATTGTTTCGAGAATGAAAGCGCGGTCAGGATCGTTCATTTCCAGACTATCTTTGTTCATCAGCGGCACGACGATCACTTCCACGTCTGGCAACCGCAGCAGTCGTAAATAACGGTCGATCTTGCTGCCAACATTGGCCACCGAGCCGGTCTGTTCGGAATAGACTTTTTCGATTGTGCCGCCGGTAGTGACCAGGTGAATGACGCTCATCGGAACAAATCCTGAAACTGCGAAAGTAATTGTGCGAAAAACATTTTGCAATCGTTGCGATAGAAATAGGTCAGCACTCGATTATGTTTAGAGCCAGGCCTGCGAGAGAAGTTTCCTTATAACGCGACTGCATGTCGAGCCCCGTTTGATACATGGTGCGAATTACTTGATCGAGCGAAACTTTATGTTCACCACTTTCGCGCATGGCGATGCGGCAGGCGTTTATGGCTTTCACAGAGCCCATGGCGTTGCGCTCGATGCACGGAATCTGCACGAGTCCGCCAATGGGATCGCAAGTCATTCCCAAATTGTGTTCCATACCGATTTCAGCGGCGTATTCAATTTGGCGATTGTGCCCGCCAAGTGCGGCGACCAGCCCGCCCGCAGCCATCGAGCACGCGACCCCTACTTCGCCCTGGCAGCCCACTTCCGCGCCGGAGATGGATGCATTTTCTTTGTAGAGCACGCCGATGGCGCTTGCCGTCAGAAAATACCGGAACAATCCTTCTGCGGTTGCGCCCGAGGCGAACCGCATGTAGTAATGCGCGACTGCAGGAATAATTCCTGCTGCGCCGTTGGTAGGTGCCGTCACCACGCGCCCGCCCGCGGCATTCTCTTCGTTTACGGCCATCGCGTAGACATTAACCCAGTCCATCGGCGCCAGGGGATCGGAACTACCACTCTCTCCTAGTTTTGCGGCGAGCCGCAAGGCGCGCCGTTTCACGTTCAATCCACCGGGCAGGATACCCTCGGTGGCCAGGCCGCGTTTCACGCAGCCTTGCATGACGTCCCAAATCCGCTGCACATGAGCGCGAATCTGCGCCTCGCTGTGCCAGCTTTTTTCATTTTCAAATGCGATTTCCCAGATGCTCATACCACTTTCCTCGCCGATGCGCAGCAATTCATCGGCGCTGGTGAATGGAAATGGAACAGCGACTACGGCGCGCGAAGCAGCAGTTTCTCCCTCGCGGAGAATGAAGCCGCCGCCAATCGAGAAATAAACCTGGTGTGCAAGCTCGGCACCGGATTCGTCGAAAGCCCGAAATCGCATTCCATTCGAATGTTGCGCGAGGGTTTGCTCCTTGTGAAAGAGCAGGTCACGTGGTTCTTCAAAGGGAATGGCGCATTTGCCACGCAGTTGAAGAGTCTTGCTGGAACGAATCGTGGCCAGGCGGGGTGCGATCGTCTCGGGGTCGACCTGATCGGGAACTTCGCCGCTTAAGCCGAGAAGTATGGCGCTATCGGTACCGTGACCGTGTCCCGTGAGGTCCAAAGAGCCGTAGAGCTCGGCTTGTACCCGCTGAACGCTGCGCAACACGCTTCTGCTTTCAAGAATCGTTGTGAAGTTTTCGGCTGCGCGCATCGGCCCCATAGTGTGAGAGCTGGACGGGCCGATACCCACTTTGAATATTTCAAAAATGCTGGTCTTCAAAACAATACTCTCTGTTTTCCCGCCGATCCGTTTGGCGTACCGCACATCCATCCTATACTTTATTTTTTGCGAAAGACTATTTCTGTGGAGCAGAGGAGTTGAGAGTGTCACCGACGACCCGATCGACGCCCAAGCCACATTCGTCACAGTCCGGCGAACAATTTTCCCGTTTTTTTTGCTCTTCCACTAAAATTTCAGGTAGTTAGCCAAGAACGCGGTTTCCTGTTCACGTGAAAAGCTGTGGGACGACGGCAATTTGTGTCCGGAGGTTTTGTGGCTTCGAACGACAACTTTGATCTCATTGTGATTGGCTGCGGACCCGCCGGTGAAAAGGCCGGTGCGCAAGCCGCGTACTTTGGCAAGCGCGTCGCCGTTATCGAACGCGCGGAGCATATGGGCGGAAGCTGTATCAACACCGGCACCGTGCCCAGCAAGACCTTGCGCGAATCGGCGCTTTATTTTTCCGGCCTCAAACAGCGCGGCCTCTACGGCATTGACTATTCACTGAAAGAAAATCTCACGGTGCATGACTTCATGCATCACGAGCGCGAAGTTGTCGATATGGAGCGCCAGCGTATTCTGAAAAATCTTGCGCTGCATCACATTGAATTGGTACGCGGCCAAGCGGCTTTTGAAGACGCTCATACCGTGGTGGTCGCCGGCACAAAGGGGGCGCGCCAGCTTAAAGGTGAATTCATTCTTATCTCCACAGGTTCCAAGCCGCATCGCCCGCCCGAGATTTCTTTCGACGACATTCACACGTTCGATTCGGATACCTTTCTCCAAATGGACCGTATCCCGAGATCGCTCGCGGTCATCGGCGGCGGGGTCATCGGCTGCGAATATGCTTCGATTTTCAAGGCGCTCGGCGTTGAGGTCACGCTTGTCGACGGCCGCGACCGCCTTCTTCCATTTCTCGATTCTGAGATCTCTGACCGCCTTCGCGACCGTCTCGGTACCCTCGGTATGAAATTTCTATTCAACGAACGCCCCGTTAAGACCGAAAATTCCGCTGCCGGCGTTTGCCTCGTCATGAAGAGCGGCAAAACTCTGGAAACCGAAGCCGCGCTCTTTGCCGCCGGCCGACGCGCGGCCGTCGATGGGCTCAGTCTTGAAAAGGCCGGACTCGCTATCAACGACCGAGGGTACATCGCGGTCGATGAAAACTATTGCACCACGGTCTCTAATATCTACGCCGCAGGCGACGTCATCGGCTTTCCCGCGCTGGCTTCCACTTCCATGGAGCAGGGCCGCGTCGCGGTGTGCCATGCCTTTCACCTCAAATATAAGCAGCGCGTCGCCTCGCTTCTCCCGATGGGAATTTATACGATTCCGGAAATTTCCGCCGCGGGCGAGACCGAAGAATCCTGCAAGGAAAAGAAAATCGAATTTGTGGTCGGCCGTGCCAACTATGAAAACAACGCCCGTGGCCATATCGCTGGAGATACGGCGGGGATGCTCAAACTTATTTTCTCTCCGAGTGATCGCAAGCTCCTGGGCGTCAGCATTATCGGAGAAAACGCTACCGAATTGATCCACATCGGTATGATGGTTCTCGATAACGGCCTTACCATTGACGAATTCATCGAACAGGTCTTTAACTATCCGACGCTCAGTGAACTCTACAAATACGCCGCCTATGACGGCCTTGGAAATCTCGCCGGCCACAAACTCCGCGAAGGCTGAACTTCAGCGTTGAATTCCGCCTACCGCCCCGCTTTCGATGGCGGTACACTTGAACACATGCGGCGACTTTCGCTTGTGCTCGCAGCTGGTCTGCTCCTGGGCATGGCAGTTCTTCTGCCTTTTACTTCACGTCCCCGCGCAGATGAAGCGAGAAATTCCTCTGCGCATGCCTATCTGGGTTTCGATCTGAATCTTTACCCGGGCGACGCCGCGCTCTCCACGCTTCGCAAGACATTTGTTTTTGCTGGCTATTGGCTCAGTCCGCCGCCCGGTGCAAAAACCAATAGCTGGATGGGAAAGCGTGAAAAACTTCGCCAGAAAGATTTTGGATTTCTGGTTCTGTACCGCGGTCGCGGATTACGCGAGGTAAAGACGAAGGTTCTGGCGACAAACAAGGGAACTCTTGACGCGACCGCTGCCATCGCCAGCGCCAAGCGTGAAGGATTTCCACCCGGCACAATTATTTTTCTGGACATCGAGGAAGGCGGCCGCTTGCCCGCTTCGTATCACATTTATCTTCGCTACTTTAGCGAAACTGTTCGTAAGTCCGGCTACCGCATGGGCGCGTATTGCTCGGGAATGCCCGTAAAAGAAGAGCCCGGCGTGACCATCACAACCGCCGAAGACATTCGCAATGACGACGCTACGAAAGACGTCGCAATCTTCGCTTACAACGACGCGTGCCCGCCGTCGCCCGGATGTTCGTTCCCGCAAAAGCCTCCGTCGCCCAACACCAGTGGCATTCCCTACGCCGCCGTCTGGCAATTTGCGCAATCGCCACGCCGCAAAGAATTCGCCGCCCGCTGCCCGCCAGGGTACAACGCGGATGGAAATTGCTACGCGCCCGGCGATACCGCCCGCTCCTGGTTCCTGGATGTCAGTTCTGCAACCTCAGCCGATCCGTCCAGCGGCCGGTAGTGCCTGGAAAATAAAAAGGGAGCGTTTTTGTCGAACGCTCCCCGCACTGCGCCAATTTCTTTTGCCTTAGATCTGGTTCATGCCGCCATCCACGTTGATTTCCACGCCGGTCACATAGGAGGCATCCGACGACGCCAGAAATGCCACCACGCTCGCGACTTCTTCTGGCTGTCCAAAGCGCTTCATGGGCACTCGCTCAGCCACGCTTTTCGCAAACTCGTCTATGGCCTCTTGCGGAAGGCCGGTGCGTCCGAGGATCGGAGTAACAATCGGTCCCGGCGCCACGGTGTTCACGCGGATTCCGCGACTCACCAGTTCGGCTGCAGCTGTCCGCGCAAACGAGCGCAATGCCGCCTTGGTTCCCGAATAGGCGCTTGCTCCCGCCATTCCTGTTTCGTCTGCGACGCTGGTGTTCAAAATAATTGAAGCGCCATCATTCAAATAAGGGATGGCTTTCTGAATGGTGAAGTATGCGCCTTTCGTGTTGATATCGAATTGTTCGTCGTAAACGGCTTCCGAGGTATCCGCCAGCGGCACAAATTTCGCCACGCCGGCATTCACAAACAGCACGTCAATCTTCCCCAGCTTGCTGGAAACTTCAGCATACAGTTTGTCCGTGTCCCCGAGCTTCGCCACATCGGCTTGAATCGCGACAATTCCATTTCCGAGCGACTTCACCGCGTCATCAAGCGTCTTTTTGCTGCGTCCGGAGATCGCGACACGCGCGCCTTCCTCCTGCAGCCGCTTTGCCGACGCCAATCCGATTCCGCTGTTGCCGCCGGTTACCACTGCTACCTTGCCTTCGAGCCTTTTCATGGGAGCCTTCCTTTTCTCTAAGATCTTCAGCAAATCCCGGTACTCTTGAAATGGCTGGGTGCGGGTATTGGCCATTCCGTTTAGTTTCGATACTTTGATGAATGTCTAATTAAAAGGTTGCAGGTTTTCTGCGCTTGGCTGCCGGGCAACGCCGTCGAAGCGTGGCCCCCCGGAATCCGGTACACTACAAAGAACTTATGGACCGCTCGCAGATTGAAAAAATCTCCAAAGCTCTTGGGGATGAGACCCGTCTCAGAATCTTCGAGGCTATTTCCTCCGAGAAGCAGATCAATTGCGGGGATATTGTGTCGCTGCAAGGCGTTACGCCAGCCACGGTCTCGCACCATCTCAAAATCCTCAGCGAAGCCGGCTTGATCGAGTGCCGCCGCGAAGGCCAGTTCGTCATTAACGCCCCGGTGCCGAAAACGATTGAGGAATACACCCGGGCGCTCACACGAATCGTAAGTGCAGGAAAATCTTCGCGCGGCCGCTAGTGGGGAACTTCAGTTGGTGGGGTTTCTGGGGAATTTGTAGTACGGCAGCCGCACATCGCGAACGATCAGCTGGTCTGCGCGAATGCTGTCCGGGGCTTGAAAACCCGACGCTCCAGCCGAAGTCACATAGTCGTCCTGATCGACGCCGTCGCCGCTAACGCCCAATCCGCCAACCAGCGTGCCGTTGCGAAAAAGGCCGGTGCTTCCTGGAAAAAACACGATTCCGCTATTATTCCCGCTCGCCAGCCCTCCTTCGAGCCCCTGCGAACACGGATTCGCCGTGTCATTCAAGAACACACTGAAAAATGGACCGGGCTGCGAATCATTAATCCCCGGGGGATACAGTGGCATGGCGCCAAAGCTAATCGTCCGATTTGTTGTCGCGGTTCCCATCGGCACTTCGTCGAGATCGGCGTCGGTTCGCGTGCTGCCATTGAAAAACACCATGTTGCGGGCCTTGGTTGCCGCGACGTCGATGCTGAATACCGTCGCATCACTCATGCGCCGCAGGCCGATGATGTTTCCGTCCATGTCGGAAACCGCAATCACCATTCGCGTGCGCGAACCCAATGGCAGTCGAATCGAAGCGCGCGTCGTATTGGCCGCAGCTTCGGCGTTGTCCAATATCTGGCCGACTTCGGCGAGCGAAAGTCCTCCGCCGGCGGGCAAAGGATTCACGCTGTCGTGCGGACCAACTAACGTTCCCTCGGCCGCCAGTTGACCGGCGATGGGCGCAACCAGATAACTTCCCGCGGATGTTCCGGTGGAAACACCGGCAGGCCGCGTCGTCTGATTGATTGCCGGCAGCGCAATTCCGCCGAGAAAAACGACTCCGGGAGCCGGCAAAGGAGTTGGGATCGGACCATAGCCATTTGCTTGCGCTCCGGTGAAAGCTGCGAACTCGGCCACCTCGGGAGTCACACCCGCGACTCCAATGCCCCCGACCACTACGTTACCTTTGTAGATCGGAAGGCCGCCGGGGTTTGCCGCGTTGGGGTCGCTGTCACTCGTATTCGCTTTGCCGGTGATTATGCCGGTGCCATTTCCGCCGCCAAGCGCGCGCGAAGGATGAATGCCATGGGTCTCAAGTTCCACCGAAAGCGCACAACCACGATTGGTATTTTCGATTCCGTACAGGTCGGCGTTACCCGCATTGTCGACACCGGGTGGGAAATGAATGCCACTGATGAATCGCACGGTGCGACTGGTAAGAGGGGCCTGATTGTTGCTGAAAAACGCTCCGGTGCGCGCCAGTCCAACCGCCAAATCATTCGTATCGACCAGCGCTCCAAGATTGCCGGTAGCCGTCGCAGTGGCATCCGGTTTGCGCCAGACAGCCAGAACATTTCCAGCGCGATCGACCACCGCCACAACCATCGTCGCGGGAGACACGGACCGCAGGGCTGCTTGCACAATCGCGTCGACATCGGTCGCGCTCAGCGTTGGCGTAGAAGTTGGCGTAACGGGTGGCGGAGAAACCACCATGCCGCCGCCTCCGCCGCATCCGACCAGCAAAACGATCAGCGCGCTGACCACGGCGACGGTCAGCACAATGGCAAACGCCAACATTTTCTGGCGCCTGTGGTGTACCAGCCGGGAGGCCACCGGTTTTCGCAGTGTATGAGTGGTTGCCATTCTGTGTGTACCTGCGTTCGTATCACACTCGTTTGCTGCTGCTCAACGCTTTTGCCACCCGCTTGCCGCTTACCAGTGACTGTTTTCTTCGCTAATGCGACGTTATCGAATGCTTCCATGCCGCGGCGAAAATTGTTGCTCCTCGCGCGCCGATATTGTTAGCTAGTACGGAATCTTTTTCTTGTGGCATCTCCGAACCGGCAAAACGCATGACACTTGTAGCCCCGCGGCAAGTTCGACGTGTTCTTGCTATAGCCTGCTGCGCCTATCTATTTTCTGTGTTGGCCGCCGGCCGCGCAACCGCGTCGCAATCATCGCCTAACGTAACGTCGCAATCACGCGACCTCGGCCAGCCTGTGCGCATACCGCGGCAGCAGGCATTCACGACTTCCGCGCTCGACGGAATTGTCCGCGAATCCGGCTCTTCGAGCGCCACGCTGCCCGTTCCTGCGGCGCAACTCAGCCTGCGCAATCTGCAATCGGGAGAAACATTTCGCGCGACGGCATCCGGGGAAGGCGTCTTCCGCGTTTTTCCGCTTCCCCCCGGTCATTATGAGCTTCGCGTCGAAGCCAAAAACTATGCCACCTTCGTTCTCGCAGATCTTTCTCTCGAACCCAATCAAGTCGTCACGCTGGAAATTTCTCTCCTGACCGTTGCCGCTGCGGAAGCCCGGTCACGCTTGCCGCGTCTGCCCGAGTTGGGGCCCGCGCTTTCCGCGGGAAGTAGCTCTTCTCTCGGGACTTATCGCGAATTTCGCCATCGTCTCGATTCTGACCCTGCTTACGTCCAAAATATCTCGCCCGACACGCTTCCCCCCGTCGCTGACGTGTACAACGTGGTTCCCAATCGCTGGGCGCTCGAGCAGCCCGACTATCGCCGCTATTCCCCGACGGGCGAATACATCTATACGAAATCCCGTTGGTACGACCCGTTCAATCGCAATCGCTTGAAGGGTGACGAACCGATTTGGCCTGCGGTGCTAGGTCAACAGACATTCTTGAACATCACCGGATCGTCAGAATCTTTTTTTGATGGGCGCCGGGTACCTTCTCCAAGTAACGTCAGCGCCGCGCAACCCGGCAGTTCCGGTTTTTTCGGCAGAGGCGAGCAAGCCTTCTTTGATCAAACTGTTCGCGTAGCCTTTGATTTGTTCCACGGCGACGCCGCTTTCAAACCAGTCGATTGGCGCGTCCGTATTACTCCGGAAGTCAGCTTCAACAACCTTGCTGTCCGTGAACTGGGAATTGTGTCGCCCGATGTGCGCAACGGCACCAATCGCTTCGATACGCACATCGGCCTGCAGGAAGCCTTTGTTGAAGTAAAGCTCGCCGATCTCAGTCCCAATTACGATTTCATTTCCGCCCGCGCCGGTATCCAGCAATTCAACACGGATTTTCGCGGATTCCTTTTTGTCGACGAAGAACCGGGGCTTCGTATTTTCGGCAATTTCCATTCTGACAAAATCGAATATAACGTCGCCTATTTCCATTTCCTTGAAAAGAATACAAACAGCGGGCTCAACTCGTTTGAAGATCGCCACCAGCAAGTCATTCTCGGCAATGTCTATCTGCAGGATTTCTTTTTCCCCGGCTACACCGCCGAATTTGTAGCCGCCTACAACAAGGATGATCCCAGTCTGCATTACGACGACAACGGCTTTCTCGTTCGGCCTTCGCCCATCGGCAGTGTCATCAATCAAGGCGTCGGGCCGATCCTTCACGGTATTCGCGTCGGCTATTTCGGCTGGCTCGGGAGCGGACACATCGGGCGCCTCAACGTCACCCACGCCTTCTACCAGGCCGTTGGCGAAGACACCTTCAATCCAATCGCTGGAAAGTCCGTGACCGTCAACGCGCAAATGGCCGCCGGGGAGCTTTCTTACGATAAGGACTGGATTCGCTATCGCATCTCCGCTTTTTTCACTTCCGGCGATGCCAATCCGCGCGACAATCGCGCTCGCGGTTTCGACTCAATCGTCGACCTTCCCAATTTCGCCGGTGGGCTTTTTAGCTTCTGGAACCGCGAAGGAATTCGCCTTACAGGTTCCGGGGTTTTGCTCACGACTCCGGGCAGCCTCATTCCATCTCTGCGCTCCAGCAAAGAAGAAGGCCAGGCCAATTTTGTCAATCCGGGAATTTTTCTCGCCAACGCCGGCGCTGACTTTGACATCACACCCAAACTGCGCGGCTTCGCCAACGTAAATTTCTTGCGCTTCGAACGCACCGAGCCACTCGAATATCTCCTCTTCCAATCGCGTATCCGGCACACCATCGGCACCGACTTTGGTCTTGGTCTTGAGTACCGTCCGCCGCTCACCGAAAACATCATCTTGACCGGTGGCGCCTCCGCTCTCGCCCCCGGCAAAGGTTTCCAAGATATCTACACCTCGCGCATACTCTTCTCGCTTTTCGGCCAGGCAAAGCTTATTTTCTGAATAACAAAAAATGTCCCCAGTCAGATACGTCCGTCACCGCATCGCTTCCGCCAAACAGGATGGCGGTGTGCGTTTGGCAGTTCTCTGCGCTCTTTCCGTCGCGGCTCTGTGTTTATTTTTTTCCGCCCGCGCAGCGAATGGAGGGGCGGGTCACAGCTCGATTGACGACACGCCACCAGGTTCGCCCATCCGCGGGCAATCCCAACAGGAAGCCGACGCCAAATCGACCGGCTGCATCTCCTGTCACACGGCAACTGACGAACCCACCATGCATCCCAGCAAAACCGTTGCGCTCGGCTGCGCCGATTGCCACGGCGGTGACCCCACAGTTTCGCTTCCAGCCAACACCGCGTCCAACCTGCCCGAATACAGATCCGCAAAAGAAAAAGCCCATGTGCAACCCCGCGATGCAACGTTCAAAGACCGTTCCAGTCTCCCCGAACGTACCTACACGAAATGGCTGCAAGAGTCCTACGAGTACGTAAAATTCATCAACCCCGGAGATCTCCGCGTCGCCCCGGAAACCTGCGGCTCCGCCGGCTGTCACGCCGCAGAAACTCGTGCCGTCTCCACCAGCATGATGACCCACGCCGGATTGCTTTGGGGCGCAGCCCTGTACAACAACGGCAGCTATCCCACAAAAAATACGCGCTTCGGTGAAGCGTATGATCGCGACGGCAAACCGCAATCGATCAAAACATCTCCGTTTCCCACACCCGAAGAAACGCGCGCCAAAGGAGTGCTCCCGCAACTGGATCCACTGCTTCGTTGGGAAACCTCGCAACCCGGCAACGTCCTCCGCGTCTTCGAACGCGGCGGACGGAAAAAAGCTGAGCTCGGCAATCCCAACCGCGAAGAGCAACCCGGCAAGCCCGACGACAAACTCAGCGACCGCGGTTTTGGCACCGAACTACGCACCGATCCGGTTTTTCTCGGCTTGCAAAAAACGCGCCTGCTCGATCCCATCATGTCGCTCCCAGGTACCAACGATCATTCCGGTGACTATCGCGCCTCCGGCTGCACCGCGTGCCACGTCATCTACGCCAACGATCGCGATGCTCGGCACTCCGGGAACTACGCGCAGTACGGCCACTCGGGCTTTAGCGCCTCGAGCGATCCGACCATCCCCAAAAACGAATCCGGTCATCCCATCAAACACACCTTCACGCGCGCGATCCCTTCCAGCCAGTGCATGACCTGCCACATTCATCCCGGCACCAACATGGTCACCACCTATTTCGGCCTCACCTGGTGGGACAACGAAATCGACGGCGACAAAATGTATCCGCCGCAGCAACGCAACCTCACCGACGAGCAGCGTTATCAGTCATTCCTGCGCAACCCGGAAGCGGCCGCCGCCCGTGGTCTGTGGAGCGATGGAAAATTTCTGGAAAAAGTTGGCGGCAAAGAGTTCAACGAGAAATTGAAAACCACGCAAATGGCCGACTTCCACAGCCACGGATGGGTTTTCCGTGCCGTCTTCAACCACGATAGAAAAGGGAACTGGCTCGATAAAGACGGCCAGCAAATCCCTTTCGACGATCCCGATCGCTTTGGCAAAGCCGTCCATCTGGCCGACATCCACCTGGAAAAAGGCATGCAGTGCAGCGATTGCCACTTCGCGCAGGACAATCACGGCAACGGAAAAATCTACGGCGAACCGCGTGCCGCCGTTGAAATCGATTGCGTCGATTGCCACGGTACCATCCGCAATAAAGCCACGCTCATCACCAGCGGCCCTGCCGCTCCCGAACCCGCACAACCCGGCGGCGAACGCGGGCGCCATCTCGAAGCTCTGCGCACGCCCTGGGGGCTGCGCCGTTTTGAATGGCGCAACGGTCAACTCATTCAGCGTTCCATGTCAGAAGAAAAGAAAGAATGGGAGGTTGTCCAGACCATCGACAGCATCACTCCCGGTAACGCGCACTTCAGCCAAAAATCTCTGCGCGCCAAACTGATGGCCAAAGACGGCTCGGTCCCGAGCGAAATGCCGCAGAACGACGAGCATCTCGCCCATGCCAACAGCAGCATGACCTGTTACGCCTGTCACACCTCGTGGACGCCCACCTGCTTCGGCTGCCATCTGCAAATGACCGCCAACGCCCGCACGCCCATGCTTCATAACGAGGGTCTGCTCACCAAAAATTACACCAGCTACAATTTCCAGGTTCTCCGCGATGACATTTACATGCTGGGCGTCGACGGCACCGTTACCGGGCACCGCATCGCCCCCGCGCGCTCGAGCTGCGCCGTGCTCGTCAGCTCGCAAAACGCCAATCGCGAATGGCTTTACTATACGCAGCAAACCATCTCTGCACCCGGGCTCTCCGGTCAGGCTTTCAGCACCTTCGTCCCCCACACCGTTCGCGGCAAAGAAACCAAACAATGCAGCGATTGTCACGTATCGGAAAGGAATGACAATAACGCCTGGATGGCCCAGCTGCTGCTCCAGGGCACCAACTTCATGAATTTCATGGGTCGCTACGTTTACGTTGCCACCGGAAACAAGGGGTTGGAGGTCATCGCCGTTGCCGAGCATGACGAACCTGAAGCCATCTACGGCAGCGATCTCCAGCGTATCGCCTACCCCGCCAATTATAAAAAATTCGAATCCGAGCACCGCGAACTAAAAGCCATTGCCGAACACGCTGGTACTATTCTCGACGTCCAGGCCCGTGGAGAATATGCCTACGCCGCCAACGGCGCCGGGGGCCTGCGGGTCTACGACATCGCCAACATCGATAACAAAGGTTTCTCCGAAAAAGTAACCAGTGCTCCGGTCTCACCCATCGGCCAGCGTTTTTACGTGCCCACCAAAAATGCGCAAGCGGTCGCATCACCGACGACTCTTGGAGTCGATCCCCTCCGCGTCCAGCTGCCCGAAAACGAAGAGCAGGCCATCCATCTGCTGTACGGCTTCCTGTATGTCGCCGACAAAGAAGAAGGCCTTGTCGTCATCGGCGATCCCAATCTGAAATCCAGATCTCCTGGCGTAGGCACGCTGCTGGACGGCAATCCCGCCAACAATTTTCTAAAACGCGCACTCGCCTACAATCCCCAAGGCGCGCTCACCGGTGCTCGCCGCATCGCCATTGCCGGCACATACGCCTATATCCTCACAGACAAATCTCTGGTCGTCGTCGACCTAGCCAATCCGCTTGCGCCCAGGATCGCTGCCACCATTTCCGCACCGCAACTCAACGATCCGCGCGGCATCGCCATCCAATTCCGCTATGCTTTCATCACCGACCGCGAAGGTCTGAAAGTCCTCGACGTCACCAATCTGGGCCAGCCAAAATTCGTCGCCAACGCGCAAGTGCCATTGGGAGATGCCCGTAACGTCTACGTAGCGCGGACCTATGCCTACGTCTCCGCCGGCAAACAGGGCCTCGCTATCATCGACGTGGAGAATCCTACAGCGCCGAAACTCGATCAGCTCTTCACCGCGAACGGCCAGCTGAACGACGTCAACGACGTAAAGATCGGCATGGTCGCCGCCAGCGCCTTTGCCTTTGTCGCCGATGGCAAAAACGGCGTCCGCATTCTGGAAATTCTTTCCCCGTGGGACGATCCCGCCCACTTTTCCGGCTTCAGTCCGCGCCCCACGCCAAAGTTAATCGCCACCGCCCACACCCGCGGCCCGGCGCTTGCGATCTCCAAGGGCATCGACCGGGATCGCGCCGTCGACGAATCCGGCAACCAAATCTCGGTCTTCGGCCGCCGCGGCGCTCGCCCACTCAACCGCGCCGAAAGCCGAGCCCTCTACATCCATCCGGCAAACGGCCAGCCGTACGCCGTAAGCGATGGCGTGAACGCCACATCGGCAATTCCGGCCGCGCCCGTACCAACAATTTCTTTTCTCACCCGGGCCCGCGCCTGGCTGGATTCACTTCTCTAAATACTTTTGGGAGCTCATGGGATGAAACGCAGGAAATTTCTCACC
The DNA here is from genome assembly GCA_035317965.1 of Saccharimonadales bacterium (SeqCode). Lineage (GTDB taxonomy): Bacteria > Acidobacteriota > Terriglobia > Acidiferrales > UBA7541 > Acidiferrum. Next base: position 50,791 of record DATHFT010000171.1, read on the forward strand.
ACCACCGCGCAAGCCGTCTCCGTCGCCGCATGCTCGCCACTGTTTTCCATGGTGACCATGCAGACCCTTAACGCGCAAATCCCCGCCCCGCCTGGCATGGGCAAATCATCGAAGCCGCAATTGGCCCTCACGCTCGACGACCCGCGCACCAATCTTGAAAACGTGATGTCGTGGCCAGAAGCCAACTCCCGTCTGCTCAAAGCCATCTCTGCCAGCAATGTTCGCGTGGCGCTGTTTGTCGCCGGAATGAGAGTCGACGATGCCGAAGGCGCAAAACTGATTTCCGCGTGGGACCAGGCCGGCCATATCGTCGCCAACCATTCCTACTCGCATCTTTACTACGGACCAAACACCACCTACTCCGAATTTGCCGTAGATTTTCTAAGAAACGAAAAAATCATCGCGCCCTATCACAACCGCAAACAGTTTTTCCGGTACCCCTTTCTCAAAGAAGGGGACAGCGCCGCAAAACGTGATCAATTCCGCGCGCTCCTGAAAGAACGCGGGTATCGCGTGGGTCACGTCACCATTGACGCTTCCGACTGGTACGTCGATCAACGCTATCGCGACCGCTCGGTCCAGCAACCCAAAACCCCGGTGGCTCCCTATCGCGATTTCCTGATTGCCCATCTGCTCGACCGGGCCACCTACTACCGCCAACTGGCCATCGACGTTCTTGGCCGCGACATTCGCCACACCATCCTCATGCATTACACCGTCCTCAATGCCCTGGTTCTCGGCGATGTGATGACCGCCTTTGAACGCGCTGGGTGGCAATGGATCGACGCTTCGGTCGCCTTTGAAGACCCCGTCTTCCGGTCCGAAGCCAAAACCGTCCCTGCTGGAGAGAGCCTGGTCTGGGCGCTGGCCAAGGAAACCGGTAAGTTCCCCCAACTCCGCTACCCCGGCGAAGATGATATCTACGAACGGCCGAAGCTCGACAGCCTCGGGCTCTAAACCCGTCAGACGCCGGTTCCAAACAACGCATTCGGGCGGCATCCCCGTGCGCCGGGCCGGTCGCCGCTCTCGGCCCGCCCCGCTGCTGGTAACCCTCTCGAAGCACGCTATTTAGCCGTTATGTGACCTCCTGAAACAGCCAACCCCTTTCCTTTTAACCGCTTACCACTTGTTCGCAGCTAACCAAAAGCTAACAAATCGTTCACGCTTTTAACGCATAGCACCTATCAGAATTATTCGTGAGCTGGCTCCGCCAATCGAAGCTAATCTAGAGCTGTACAGGTTTCGTGCCGGCGAGGAAATTGGGCACGCTCGAGCAAGAGGAGTACTAGGACATGTTGAAACAATATCTTCTGGCGAGTGATTTTGACCAGACGCTCAGCTTTAATGATTCAGGGGTCGTTCTCAGCGAATTAATCGGTTTCCACAATTTCCACGACAAGGTCACTGGCCTGTCGCGCATGAATCTTGTCCAGCAGGGCGCCGAGCTCAGCTATCTGATTTTGCACGACCCGGATTTTCGCCACGTTCGTCGGGAGCATCTGATCGAAGCGGGCAAGCGCATCCGGCTAAAGCATGACGTTGCCCTGTTCGCTCGTTCGCTTGAAAATCTTGCCGATGGTTACAGGATTCATTTCAATGTGATCTCCGCGGCGCCGCAGGAAATTATTCAATCGGCGCTCGAGGGCATTGTTCCCCCGGAGCGCATCCACGGGACAAAATTTCGCTACAACGAAGCGACTGGCGAAGTGCATTCCATCATCCGCGCCGCGGCAGGATGGGGAAAAATTACAATCCTCGAAGAAATTCGCGCATCGCTCGGCATCAGCCATGACCACATCATCTACATGGGAGACGGCAGTTCCGATCTTCCCGTCATGATGCACGTCAATCATCACGACGGCCGCACCATCGCCGTCAGCGAAGCCCAATTCATTACGCGTGTCGCGCAGCGCACGGTTCTCAGCGACAACGCCATGAGCGTTCTGGTTCCCGTATTGGAGGAGGTTCTTCGCTGGGATTCCATGAAGATCCGCCGCTTCTTTGCCGCCAACGGGTTGATGCTCCGCGAGTGGGACAAAACCCGTACCGACACTCTCACCATCCAGGAAACCACCGACCCTCTGGCAACGGTAGCCGTTCCAATCGTCGCCCACTAACGCCGCTGGACTCGTTCATGGCTGTGCACGGGAGGGCTCGTTCCTCCGGTGCTCGAACTGCGCTTGTCGCCCTCGGCTAGCCACCCCTCCGTAGCCCCTCACGGCCTTGTTTCTCGACGTTCCCTGTGTTTTCTGCGCAATCTTTTTCACTTTTCTTCCGGCGCGTCTGCGCTGCTCATTGCAACTCGACCAAATCCATCGCAAAATACGGCGGTAAACCGGTTTGCCAATCGAGGCCAGCACATGCGCCTATCGCGCGTCGCTATAATTGTAACGGTCCTATTTTTCCTGCCAAGCTTTTGCACGGCTCAATCGAGCGACCTCACCCACCCGCAAAACTACAAATTAGTACGCGTCTCGAGCTATGACCACACCGGCGGCAACGCCGACATGCGCAGCATCGGCGCCAGCGAGACGCTCACCGTATTGGACGCCGACGGTCCCGCCACCCTCACGCACATCTGGTTCACCCTGTGGTCCAACGAGGACTACCACCTCAAAAAACTCGTCCTCCGCATGTATTGGGACCACGAAAAAACTCCCAGCGTTGAAACTCCGCTCGGCGACTTTTTTGGCCTTGGTCTTGGCGAGTATCACACCTGGGAGTCCGAACTTCTTTCCGTCGCCAATGAGCATGCTCTTAATTCTTTTTTCCCCATGCCGTTTCAAAAGCATGCGCTCATCACCGTAACCAACGAAGGCCAGGATAAAGTTCCGTCTTTTTATTACAACCTCGACTACCGCCTTTATTCGCAGCCGCTCGCGGACGACACACTGTATTTCCACGCGCAATTCCGTCAGGCGCAGCCCAACAAGGGTTGGACGACTCCCTGGGCTGACAACGGCGATCCGAAAATTTCTCAAGCTAAGAATACCGACGGAAAAAACAATTACGTCTGGATGGAAGCCACCGGCCGCGGACACTTTCTCGGCGTGACCATGTCCGTCTTGCAAAACCAGGACTACTGGTGGGGCGAAGGCGACGACATGTTTTTCATCGACGGAGAATCGACACCCAGCCTTATTGGCACCGGCTCCGAGGATTATTTCCTGGGCGCTTTCGATTTCGGAAAAACCTCTTCCTCATACCGCTTGTTTGGCGCGCCCGTCAAAGGCGATGAGCGTGCCGGCAGCCGCTCCAGCGTCTACCGTTTCCATCTCGATTCTCCCATCCCCTTCACCAAGTCCCTGCGCGCCACGATCGAACACGGCCACGCCAACGTCCGTTCCGACAACTACTACTCCGTCGCCTACTGGTACCAATCCGAACCGCACGCCCCATTCCCAACTCTTCCGAGCGTAAGCGATCGCATCCCGCGCCTCCAGCCCACCGGTGGCCCCGGCAACGCCGGCGTTTTCCGCTGATCTCTGCCAGGATCTTCGCGTCGCCGCCAAACCGCCCGTTTTCTGAAGTGCGCCGTTTGGTGATAAATCTCCCAGCTTGCCGGCGCAGCGCCAGCAAGCTGAAAATTATTCTTGTGATGTTTTCAGTTGTTTCCTTGCCAGCGAATCTTTCTTTTCTTTGCTATCCTCGAATTTTAGGAGACCCGCCATGTCCAAGAAATCGATCCTCATGCTCGTCGGCGACTATGTCGAAGACTACGAAGTCATGGTTCCCTTTCAGGCGCTGCTAATGGTCGGCCATACCGTCCACGCCGTTTGTCCTGGTAAGAAATCCGGCGAATCCGTGCGCACCGCCATCCACGATTTTGAAGGGGACCAGACTTATTCGGAAAAACGCGGCCATAATTTTTCGCTCAACGCCTCTTTCGATGACATCAAGCCAGAAAGCTATGACGCACTGGTCCTCCCCGGAGGGCGCGCTCCCGAATACCTGCGTCTGAATCCGCGCGTCCTTGAAATCGTTCGCCACTTCAGCGACAAGAAAAAACCCATCGCTGCCATCTGTCACGCCGCGCAGCTCCTGGCGGCCGCAAACGTCCTGCAAGGAAAAAAGTGCAGCGCCTATCCAGCCTGCGCTCCGGAAGTCACCAGCGCGGGGGGGACCTACGCAACTCTCCAAATGACCGAAGCAGTTACCGACGGCAACCTGGTCACAGCTCCCGCGTGGCCCGCTCACCCTGCCTGGCTCGCGCAATTCCTCGCTGTTCTCGGAACAAAAATCGAATTGTAATTTTCATTCCTTTTCGCGAACCCGCGCTCCAATCGTTTCTTTGTAAAACGGGAACGCTCATGGATAATTGTTAATTCAACACCACGCGAGAGAGGGCTCTGCAACATGGCCAACGTAAATACCAAAAAAGGCGTCATTGGAATTCTTACCGGAGGCGGAGACGTCCCAGGACTCAATCCCGCCATTCGCGGCGTCACGCTGCGCGCGATCGAAGAAGGTTATCAGGTTATCGGATTGCGCCGCGGCTGGGGCGGCATCACAGAACTTGTCCGTGAAAAAGACTACGACAACACCGAGAATTACCAGGTTTTGAACGAAACTATCGTGAACCGCGCCAGCCGCACCGGCGGAACGTTCCTGCATTCTTCCCGCACAAATCCAAGCAAAGTCGGCAAATCCAGCGTGCCGGGACACCTGAAAGCGAATTTTTCCGCTGAAAAAAATGATCTCACTCCGGAAGTTCTGAAAAATCTGGCGTGGCTGGGAATTGACACGCTAATTGCGATCGGTGGCGACGACACGCTCAGCTATGCGGTGCGCTTGAATCGTGAAGGATTTCATGTCAACGCGGTTCCCAAGACCATGGACAACGATGTTCCTGGTACCGATTACTGCATCGGCTTCAGCACCTGCGTGACGCGAACCCTTGAACTCGTCAATAACCTGCGCACTGCGGCCGGTTCGCATGAGCGATTCATGGTCCTCGAGGTGTTCGGGCGCTACGCCGGCTTTACCGCCATGCTTCCGACCATTGCCGGCGCCGCGGACCGTTGCGTGATTCCCGAATATCAGTTCGATATCGAAAAACTCACCGAACTTCTGGTGCGCGACCGCAAGAAAAACCCCAGCCACTATTCGATCGTGCTGGTCTCCGAAGGGGCCATGTTTGACGGCGGCGAAATGGTTTTTGAAGGGGAAGCTGCCGATGCCTTCGGCCACAAAAAATTGGGCGGTATCGGCGATCTGGTTTCCGCAAAAGTGAAGGAGCTTTCTGCAAAATTCAACGACGGCAAGAAAATCGACGTGGTAAACCAGAAACTTGGCTACCTGGCACGCTGCGGAAATCCCGACATTGTTGATTCCATCGCGCCAATGGTCTACGGCAACATGGCTTTGGACCTTGCCCTCAAAGGCGTTTACGGACGTCTTGCGGTCTTGAAGGACGGCCGCTACGGAAATATTCCCCTCGAAAATATCGCCAACGCCAAAAAAGTGGTGAAGATCGAAGAGCACTACGACAAAGCAAATCTCGCGCCGATTATGCACAATTTTGCGAACAAGCCCCTATACCTGATGACAGGAGACATGGCCTGATGTCCGCTACCAGTTCCCAGGTCGCCGAATTGATGCCGCAGCTCGCTGCAGCAATTTCCGGAGCTGCGAGTGCGCAAGCCGCCATGACCGCCATTGTCGAGCTGTTGCACGAGAAGCTACTGAAGTACAACTGGGTTGGTTTCTATATGATCGAAAAGGAAGCCACCAAGGACATGCTGGTGCTCGGGCCGTTCCGTGGAACCATGACTCCCCATACGCGCATTCCGCTGAATCAGGGGATTTGCGGAGCGGCTGCTTCGAGCGGAAAAACGATCGTCATCGACGACGTGAATTCCGATGCGCGATACCTGGCGTGTTCGCTGGAAACCAAATCGGAAATTGTGGTTCCAGTTTTTGTGAAGGGAAAAGTTGTCGGCGAACTGGACATAGACAGCCACTTTCTAGCGGCGTTTGGCCCTGACGACCGTAAACTGTGCGAGTACGCAGCTGCGGCACTCGGGAAATTCCTAGAACAGCACGCGTAGTTCGCTGATTTCTACGCCCCTTTTTCTTTCATTGATGCTTCGGCGCCTTCTTCACATTTGGAACAAACGAGTTCCGTGCCGACGTGTTCGGCGCGGCCTTCGGCGGTAGTGACCCAGGGCCGCAGGGTCCATGGCGGATTGTGCCTCACGTGTTGCGTGTGACCGCATTCAAGGTCAGCGACCCAATCGCTGTGTTCGTCGGCATGAAAACCGGTAATTTTTCTTGCGATCATGATGAAAGAATTCTCTACGCGTTTTGCTGTAGTTCGTTCAGCCAATTTTCCAAACGTTTCTTGTCAGCCGGTTCCATCGTCTCGAACGCGACGCCCATCCCCATGTTGGGCTGCGAATAAATAACCCGGCCCACCGCGTTGAAGGGTTCTTCATGGTACGTGATGCGAATGGTTACCGGAGTCCCAAACGGATAGGGATTGAGCATATCCATGTAACAACCAAAACCGCCCAAATCGCTCGTGCGAGCATTCAATTTGATCTGGGTAGAGATTTCAACGACTTCGGCAGAGGCAAAGAATGGGTAGCGCTGGCCGCGACGCAGAGGTTGTTGTTCCATTGCGATTTATCCCCTCGCATAATGGGAGGAGAGTTCCTTTTGCGGAGAGTTCCATTCGCCGCTGACTGCCAGCATCTGCAACCCGATGGCAAACGAGTTTACTCCCAAGGGCTCGCAATAGACCACTTTGGCGCGCGAGCGATGGCTGCCGAGCAGGGAACGGACATTTAATTTTTCGTTGAGGGGCAAGGGCTTACTCGTGACGATGCGTGCTCCGTGGGCGCTTACGTTTTCGGTGAGTCCAGCCTGGGCGTGTTGACGCACGTCGAGGCTGGTGATGTCGACCGTAACTCGGAGAGGGATACGCACATCGGCGCGACGAACGACAGAATCCATGGGACACCGTTTTGTCTGACGGGCAGACAGCGAAGATGTCGTCGGAGGAGTGGGTGGCGACGGAGCCGATAGGATACTCCGGAAGGAGCTCTAGTTCCAGTAGTTCTGTAGCCAGCACCGGCGGCCAAGTCATGCGCCCCGAGGTTCCTACTGCTGGCGTCTCCATGCAAAGATATAGCCAATAGAATCAATATCTTGCCCCTGCTTTTCGCGCTTCAAAGAGGGCTACTTATGGAAGTGCAAACGGAGCGTGAAAAGTTAGAGATACGACAACCTGGCGCACATTCTGGTCGGCGGGACGGGGGTTCTGCAGCGAGCGATTGCGGACCCGGCCAGGGGCCGCTCACCGGGGGCCTCGAGCAGCGGCGGGCTGCGCGGCACAAAGTCGGACCGATTCCTCCGTTCGACCGCCGATGTCCGCAGTACCGGCGGTCGCTTAATTCGAAATTGGAGCGGGTAGTGAGTTTTTGTGCGTCCAGAGGTCGGTTTGCTCGCGCAGAGTGTTGAGGCTGTTGGTGATGCGGTCGCCTTCGATGTTGACGAGGGCGTAGCGTTCGGTTTCCGGATCACCGGAGGCCACCAAGCGGCTGTGACTGTCGCGCAGTTTGGGGAATTTTTTTGCAAGATCGCGCGTGCCGCGGAGTTCGGCAGAGAGCAGGAACAGAGCGGTTTCCACGTCGGCTGCGAAGGAAGGAAAGGCGGGCCGGGAAGGAACGGAAGGCGTTTGCAGCCAGCCGGCGTCGAGGGCCATGACGGCGTGAACGAAGCGGTGGGAGCTCACGAGTATGCCGTTGAGAAGATTCATCTGGTCGGGAGTTGTACCGGGTTCGGCGGCGAGGCGGTCGAGCGAAGTTTCAAAGTTCGAGCGCATGACGCGGGCGGCAATCCGTACGGAGTCAAGTTCACGCGAATTGGCGCTTTCGTTGCGTTGGTAGGCTTCAGAAAGAGCGTGAAAATAATCCCGGTAGGCGTCGAGCATCTGAGCGATGCGCTCGGAAACGCGGGTGCGTTCCCAGGTGGGCCACAGCCCGTAGGCCAGGAAAGCGAGCGCCCCACCAGCAACCGTGTTGATTCCGCGAGCGATGATGACATCTTTGGGCGCGATGCCTGCAACGGCAAGCATGAGCACCACAACGGCACTGATGGCCACGCAGAAGATTCCATAATTTGCTGGACCGACCCAACGCAGGAGGAAAACAAAGATAAAGATCAAGGTGATTTGCAGCCACGCAGACGTGGGAAAAAAATGGAAAAGAGCCGTGGCGAGCAGCAGGCCGGTGATGGTGCCGGCGATACGCAGCAGTCCGCGGGTGAAGGTGGTGGTGAATTCTGGTTTGAGAACGAGAGCGATGGTCATGGGAAGCCAATAGGTGCGATGCCAGGATAGGCTCCGGGCAAGGGCGTCACCAAAAGCGACCAGCGTCATGAGCCGCAGCGCGTGCCGAAAGGCGGAGGATTGCAGATTGAGGTTGGCGCGAAGAGTTGCCAGCCGTCCGCTGAAGCGAAGCCACCAGGGCTGACGCGCTTCCTGTTTGGCAAACAAAACCGCCCCGGCAGGCGTGTTGTGCGCGGCGAGATCGAGCGCGGCACGGATTTGGCCGCTCAGTGCAGCCATTTGAAAACGAGCTTCTTCGGCAACGGCAGTGAAAAAAGAGGGTTGGGCACTGGCGATCCACCCACGCATCGCACGAACTGTTGAATCCAGTACCACCAAGGAATCGGCAGCGGGCCGGGCGATGCTGGCGGATTGGATAGAATCGCCCAGAGCACGCAAGAGTTCGGCGGCGGATTGCAGATAACGATCGATCGTGGGAATGGCGGGATGGTCTGGGTTTTCGCGGGCTATGCGAACGCGGAGGCGACCGACCATGATCAGGCACAGTCGCATGCGTTCTGCCTGGGTGAGCAAGGCGCGATAGCGGACGCCTTCAAGAGTGGTGTCGCGGCCCAGGCTCGACAGGATTTGCTGCGCGGCCATGCCCTGACTACTGGCGGGAGGAGCGCCGCCAGGTCGCGTGGGCGTGGTGGCGACGCTGGCTAGTTCAAAAAAGAAAGCGCTGAGCGCGCGGCGCTCTGGTTCGTAACGGCGTACGGGCCAAAGGGCCAGCGAGAGGGCAGTCTGCAAGAGCCCGCCGGAAAGAGCGAGAATTCCCGAATAGGCGGCTTCGTGAGGGGTAAGAGGTTGCGCGGCGTAGATCAGCATCAGGACCAGGCTAATGACGCCGAGGTCGGCGGCGGTGGACCCGACAGCGACGAAGAGCCCGGTGATGAAGGCCCATGCCGTGGCGATCATGATGGAGAGGACTTGATACCTGCCGGCCATGGCCCCGAGCGATACGGCGAAGGCGCACAGAAAACTGGAAGCCAGCATGCGCTTGGCGCGTTCGGCGTAGGGCTCGCTGCTATCGGAATACGAAACATTGAGAGCACCGCTGGCAACGGCAAGCCCACCGCGCGGCATGCCGAGCAAATGACCAATTACAAGAGGAAGCAGGACTCCAGCGGCGTTGCGCAAGGCAAGATAAGGGGAAAGTTTCCGGGAGTCAAAGAATGTGAGCAAACGCCAGAAAGGACGCACGGCACCTTCGTGAACCGGCAGTTCGATGGCGGCAGGCGAAGAGGGGAGCGATGGAGACTGTTTGGCGTCAGAAACCATGCAGGAATCAAGAATAGTCGATTCGCGCGCGGCTTTCTGAAATTTGATGGAGGAGAACGGCAAAAAGTGAACGCGGCCTGTAACTGCCCGCAACGAGCGTTCATCCAAGAAATGAAACGCGCCGGCCATTACGCCAGCAAAGAGCGGAAGCGAGGAGAATTTATGGAAAAGCGACATTTGGGAAAGAACGGGCCGCTGGTGAGCGCTCAGGGGCTGGGTTGCATGGGCATGTCGGAGTTTTATGGATCGCGTGATGATGCGGAGTCGCTGGCCACCATGCACCGCTCGATGGAGCTGGGCGTGACATTTTTGGATACCGCGGACGTCTATGGGATTGGGGATAACGAGGAGCTAGTGGGGAAAGCAATCCAAGGAAAGCGTGACAAAGTTTTTTTGGCGACGAAGTTTGGGATTGTGCGAGACAAGAATGATTTGGAGCGGCGGGGCGTGAGTGGGAAGCCGGAGTATGTGCGGGAACATTGCGACGCGAGTTTACAAAGGTTGGGAGTGGACACCATTGATTTGTATTACCAGCATCGGGTGGACCCGGATACGCCGATTGAAGAGACGGTCGGCGCAATGGCGGAGTTGATAACGGCTGGCAAGGTGCGGCATTTGGGGTTGTCAGAAGCGTCCAGTGAGTCAATTCGCCGGGCGCACAAGGTGCATCCCATTGCCGCACTGCAATCGGAGTATTCGCTCTGGACGCGCGAACCGGAAGACGGAGTACTAGCGACCACGCGGGAGCTGGGCATTGCGTTTGTGGCGTACTCGCCTCTAGGGCGGGGGTTTCTAACAGGGCAGATCAAGAAATTTGAGGATTTTGAGAAGGACGATTACCGGAGATTTTCTCCGCGGTTTCAGGGGGAGAATTTTAGAAAGAATTTGGAATTGGTGAGGCGGGTGGAGGAGATTGCGGCGGAGAAAAATTGCACGGCGGGGCAGCTGGCTTTGGCCTGGTTGCACGCACAGGGGAAAGATATATTTCCAATTCCGGGAACCAAGCGAAGGAAATATCTGGAAGAGAATGTTGCGGCGTTTGACGTGCAGCTGAGTGCAGACGAGTTGCGGAGAATCGATGAAGTTGCGCCACGCGGAGCTGTAGCGGGTGAACGGTATAACGAGACCATGATGAAGATGGTAGGGAGATGACGGCCCTTGCCGGTCGACAGTTGACCGGTAGAGACAAAAAGCCGAGTGGCGAGAAATCACAAGCCGCAACCTTCGCCTGAAGGGTGGGGTTTTTGCCTTGCACCAGAGGTTGGGTGGCGGCGCGTTGGCGGTCCGCCTTGGCAGGCAGACCCTGCATTTGTTGGTTCAGTGGGCCCTGGACGGGAGAGCGGGAAGGGTGAATTGCGGCGTAATTTCCTTGCGCTTGGTCCAGTCGTGATAGGTGTGGCACTCAGAGCAGCGAGATTCGGCATAGCCGGGGCCAGGGGCGTGGCAGGTTTGGCAGTTGGCGATGCCGGGGACGAGGATGTCGCTCGATTCGGTGCTTTTTAGGGCTTTCTCGTGGCAGCCGACGCAGGAGAATCCGCGGTGGGCGTCGTGATCGAATTTGGCGTGGGGGAACCACTGGACCGTGGTGTGGGACCGCGCAATTTCTGGGAGTGATGGACCAGACGGCAAAACCGATTCAGATGTATATCCAGAATTCGGAATTCGTTGATTGCTGGATTCATTTTTGGGAGACCAGCGGCCGATTTTTGTTTCTTGTAAGGTTGCGCCGGTGACGGTGTGGCATTGGGCGCAGGTTTTCTTCCAGAGAAGTTCCTCTGCTACCGCGGTGTGCTGGGCAATCCATTGAAATGGCGTTAGCGTTTGCATTGCTGGCGTCTGCGGCTTGCCGCTCAGCGCACGATCGGGATCCTGCATCTCGCGCAAATCATTTGGATGAACGGCGATATAGTCGCGGAATTTTTTGGTTAAAAATGCATGAACGACCTCGGGTTGGTCGTGAGGAACCCCGTCGTCGAATCGTTTGTCGAAAGTTAGCAGATGGCAAGAAGCGCAAGCGTTGGCAAATTTTACGGGCGCCATCCGTTCGCGGCCGCTCATTGGTCGCGGCGGCGTCGAGGTGTCAGCCGGGATGGGCAAAGCCTCATCCGCTAATTTGTAACTGGTCGTGGCGGAGGTGTACTGGGGATCGGAGTAGGTCAAATCTCCTGCCAGAATTGCTGCGTGGTGGCAGCTGGCGCAATCAAGTTGCACGAGTGGGCCGTTGGGGCCCCGGCGGATTTGCTGCATGTGGAGATGGTGATTGAGTTTGATGGTTCCCGGATCCGTCGGCGGCTTGTTCGCCGTTCGGAGAACGGCGAATTCGGGATGGCCATCTTGCAAACTTTTTATGTTCGATGCGAATTTCCCGGAACCATGGAAGGAGCGCAAGTCGCTATGGCATTCGGCGCAGTTTTGGTTGGTGGCAGCTGAGATATTGATGCGGCCGCGGTGTTCGGTGTGGCAGGTGGCGCATGCGGGAGTTCTCCCGGCGGTTTCGTGATGGACAGGGCCGTCGTGGCAGGACTGACAACCGGCGTCGCTGGCTTTGGCAGAAACGACGCCCGCTTGGGGAATATGGCAGGCGGAGCATTCTTTTTCGAGTACGGCGTGGGCCGCCGAGAGGCGACCGCTGCTGTAGACGCGATGATCGCGAACGATGGTTCGTTCAACGATCCAGATGAGAGCGAGGAGCGGCAGCAAAACGCTTAGGTATAATTTCGCGCGTTTAAATGGCGTCGGCCTTTTGAAATAGTTCAGGTCGATGCGTTGTGCCAGTTTTTTTGTTGTGCGAGTGCGCGCCATGAGATGCCGTCGTTCGTGGTCAGTCCTTGCTGTCTAGTTCAGACAATTTCGGAATGCTCGCCTCCCCTTTGCAACTCAAAACTCCTACTTGGAACGAACTGCTAAAACGAACTATCAACCAAGAACAGGGTCTAGTAGCGCAAGGCCATTACCGCGTGGACTGCGCCCAGCAAAATCAAAGCGAGTGAGAGGGGGATGTGGACCAGAAGCCACGTGTGCAGCCAGCGGTGCATGCGCTCTTGCTTTTGCAGCTGGCGGGCTTCGTCGCAAATGTCTTCCAGGTTGTCGATGGTTTGGTGGACCGCGGTGGGCAGCAGTGTGCGCAAAGCGGAGAAGGCCAGTTGCGCTTTTGCGGAGTTGCCCAGAACCAACCGGCGCTCGCCAGGACGTTCCAGGTACGGGCGCATTTCGTTGCGATAGAAGCAGCTGAGCGGGGCGCGTTCTTCTTCTGTCAGGAGCAGGATCTCGGGGGCGGCCGCTACTGCGGTTCCGCCGCCCGCCGGCGCTGTGACCAGGGAACGCATGGCGGTGGAGCCGCCGCCGTGGATAGCGCGTTCTTCGGCTTCTTTTGGGAAGCACAGATCGCCGCAGACGGATTGCACATCCTGATCCGCTTCGGCGCGGAGGAGATGGCGGACGTTTTTGATTTCGTCATAGATGGTTTCCAGAGGAATGTTGTTGGTCATCATTCTCGGGACGTAATTTTGCAGAGCTGCGCCGAGGACGCCGCTCGCGACCGTAAGGATCAAAAGCCACATCAGTATTTGCGTGAGTGTGCCGCCGAAGCGGAACCCGCCGTGGAAAAGGAGTAAAGGCAGAGTCAGAAAACCCAGCCAAAGATGGCCGCGCATCCAAGATTGGGCTCGCCCCAAGCGCCAAACGGGCACCCGCTTTCTGGCGCCGAGAAGCGCGGCGAAAAGCATGAAAGCGAATCCCAGGATTCCAAAGAGCAGGCCAAGGGGGCTGCCGCCGCTCGGGTGTTTTGCGGAATTGAGGGCGTAGATTTCATAGGCGATTGCGGAACTCGCCAGGATTCCGACCGAAGCAATGACCCAGGGGCGTTGTGTTTTATCCAGGCGCATTACAGTGTCGAAGCCTGGCCGATGATGTCGGCAAAAAACTTTTTGGGATCGACGCGATGGGCGGCATCATGAGGGCAAGCGTAGACGCAACTGGGTTCTTTCAGATTGGTGCAGAGATCGCAGCTCGTAGCTTTTTGCTTGATGGTGGCTTTCTTGCGGCCGGCGTGCTGCGGGTCGTCGGCCATGACTTCGAAAGGATGCAGATTGATGTTGCCGTAAGGGCAGTTGCGGGCGCAAAGGCCGCAGCCGATGCACCAGTCTTCAATGATGACTTCGAGAGAATTGCGGCGGCGAATGGAGCCCACCGGGCAGCCGACCATGCAGAGCGGGTCCCGGCATTGGCGGCAACTGGTGGCGATTAGATATTGATCGAAGCGGAGGCCGTCGCGGACGAGGCGGGTGACACCGTCGTGGGCATCGGCGCAGGCATTGACGCAGGCATCGCAGCGCGTACATTTTTGCAAGTCCAAGACCAGAAGGCTTTGCGCTTCCATCAGCCCTTGCGAAAGGAACTGGTCGATGGGAATGCTGTGGACCGTTTGCATGCGCTGCTCGTTGGCCATCTGGCGTTCGGCGGCTACCGCTTCGAGTCCGACCCGGACGGTCGGGAAGCGTTCAACCATCTGGCGGAAATCGTCGCCGGAGATGCGGACGACTTCGACATGGTCGAGAGCCGTGCACGTGGCGGTACGAATGCCGCCGCCGAGGAGCCCGATTTCGCCGAAGTAGTCGCCGCGCGAAAGATAGGCGAGGACCAGCTCACCGCCGGGATAATTTTCAGAGATTTTTACGAAACCGATGCGGACAAGGTAGAAGCAATCAGCGGGGTCGCCTTGGCGGGCGATGCTTTGGCCGGGTGCGAAACGCTGAAGCTCGACGCTTTCTTTGAGGTGTTCGATAAAGTCGGGGGAAAGGTCTGCGAACATGGGGACGCCGCGCAGATGATTTTCCAGAGCTCTGCGGCGATAGTTGGCATCGATTTGCGCGCGGAAGGATTTGTTCTTGAGCATGATGTCGAGAACGTTGCGCAGCATTTCGTAAGCGACGACATCGGATTCCGCATGAACCGTGGCGGAGCGCGGATAAAAATTCATGCAGGTCATTTCACCAAAGAGGTCGCCGGGGCCGAGTTCTGCGACAGGATGGCCGTAGGAAAGGTCGACGGAAGCGTCGATGGGGATGGTGCGGTCGCGCGTTTCGCCTTCGCGTTTGTGCTCTTCCCGGGCAACGAGCGAGCTGGTGAGACGTTTGAAGAAACCCTTGGCGCCGCCATCCGTTTTTACATGAGCGATAGGTGTGGAGATGGAAACTTCGGCTTGGCCCTCAAGAATGTAGAACGCGGTGGAACCGAATTCGCCTTCCCGGCAGATGATATCGCCTTTGCGGAAACGGCGTTTGACGATGGCCCCGCGATTCAGCTCAAGGAAGGTGCCGGAAACCCCTTTGAACACCGGGATCTGCAGGAGTTCTTCGGCTTCGAAACCTTCGGCGCCGGGACCAGTGGCAATGGATGTACCGACTACGCCTTTGTTGGTGAGCGCGCCGGTGGGGCAGGAAACCATACACTCGCCGCAGGAGATGCAGGTGGAATCGCCCATGGGCGCATTGAGATCGAACGCGATGCCAGCGGAATAGCCTTTGCCCATGCGGCCGAGTACGAAATTGTTTTTGATTTCATCGCAACCGCGGATGCAGCGGTCGCAAAGGATGCAGGCGTCATGATCGACGTGGATGGCGAGCGAAGAATCGTCCTTACCGCGTGCAATGGTGCGTTGGGCGAAGCGTGGTTCTTTGATGCCGGCGTTTCTTGCGTGGGTCTCCAGTTCGCAATCCCCGGAGTTTATTTGACGAGCACAGGGGGAGGGATGATCGGACATCAAAAGTTCCAGGATGGTTTTGCGGGCGCTCAGAACTTTTTCGGAATCGGTCGATACTTTCATGCCCGGTTCGACGGGCCGAACGCACGCGGCGGTGAGAACACGAGCGCCGGTGTCGACGACGCAGAGGCGGCAGACTCCCACGGGAGTTTCGTTCTGCAGATGGCAGAGCGTGGGAATCGAGACGCCGTTGACGCGTGCGGCATCGAAAACGGAAGTGCCGGCGGGGACCCGGACGGGTTGGCCGTCTATGGTGATTTCGACAAGCGGCGGAGTTGTGGTGGACGCGCTCATTATTTTTCAGCAATCAGTAACCGCAACAAAGTTCAAAACAAACTCAAAACACCCTACGGCCGGATGCTGGCGCGGTTGGCTTCACCGGCGCGAGCAGCGGGCGTAAAGCAGATGCCGCTGGGACATTTGCCATGCAATACGTGAGCGTCAACTTCTGCGCGAAAATGTTTTAGCACGGACTGAATAGGCGCGGGGACGATTTGCCCCAGTCCGCAGATG
This sequence comes from Saccharimonadales bacterium (SeqCode), assembly GCA_035317965.1. Taxonomy (GTDB): domain Bacteria; phylum Acidobacteriota; class Terriglobia; order Acidiferrales; family UBA7541; genus Acidiferrum. The sequence goes on from DATHFT010000171.1 coordinate 66,678, forward strand.
GAAGTGAGGGCCATCGCCTGCGAAAGCTCATTGAGGAGCGCGAGGTCGGCTTGATATTGGGATTCACCAAGGCCTCCTTGGGTCCAGCGGACCAGGAGGTCGGTCATTTTTTGGGAACCAACGCGACAGGGAACGCATTTGCCGCAGGATTCGTTGCGATAGAAGCGGACGGAATTGAGTGCCATGTCGAGCATACAGGTGGTGTCGTCGCAGACTACGATAGCTCCGGAGCCGAGCATGGAGCCGGCCTCGGCGAGCGCTTTGAAATCGAGGCGGACGTCGACCATCGAAGCAGGAAGGTAGCCAGAGGAAGGTCCGGATGGCGCAAAGGCTTTTAGCTCGCGGCCACCGCGAATGCCACCAGCGTGTGTGAAGAGAACTTCGCGCATCGGCGTACCCATGGCAACTTCGTAGATGCCGGGGTGGGCGACGTGGCCGCTGACGCCGACGAATTTTAGTCCACGCGATCCACCGAGGCCCTGCGCGGCGAACCATTCAACTCCGCGGGCGAGAATCTGTGGAACGTTGACGAACGTTTCGACATTGTTGAGGACGGTAGGCTTTTGGAAAAGGCCGGCTTGCACGGGAAACGGCGGCTTGTTGCGCGGCTCAGCGCGGCGGCCTTCGATAGCTTCGATGAGCGCAGTTTCTTCTCCGCAAATGTAGCCGCCCGGGCTGACGAAAATCTCAAGGTCGAAGGTGAGTTCGCTGCCGAGAATATTTTTTCCAAGGAAACCATTGCGGTAGCAGCGGCGAATTTCTTCGCCGAGGATTTCTTCCTGCAGGTGATATTCGTGGCGGATGTAGAGAATGCCCTTTCTTGCGCCGGTGACGAAGCCCGCGATGATCATGCCTTCGATGAGCAGGTGCGGGATATGGGTCATGATGAAGCGATCTTTGATGGTCCCGGGTTCACTTTCGTCGGCGTTGCAGACGACATATTTTTCGGGGCCAGGTTCTTTGCGAACTAAATCCCACTTCATGCTGGTTGGAAAACCGGCGCCACCCATGCCGCGAAGCTCGGCCGCTTTCAGGCGGCCAAGAACATCGTCCCAGGTTTTGGTTTGCGCGAGCTTGCGGAGGACGCCGTATTTTTCCGCGCCGTCGTAAGGATCGGACTTGCACGTGACCCGAATCTGTTCAGGATGGGGTTCGTGGATGTCTTCGCCACGAATGGCTCCGCGGGCGAGTTGTTCGACCTGCGCCGCGGCGACATCGGTGAAAATCTGGTCGTTGACGGAAGCGGCGGGAGCGTGGTCGCAGCGGCCGAGGCAGGAAACATCGCGGATCAATATGTCCTTTTGCGAGGAAGAAGAGAATCGGCGTTCGATGTCGGCGCGGAGTTCGCTCGCGCCGTTGAGATGACAGCTCATGTCGGCGCAGATGCGCACGTCCGCTTTAGGCGGAGGCGCGAGGTGGAAATGCGGATAGAAACTCGCGACACTATGAATTTGATAGAGCGGGGTTTGAGTGCGCTGAGAAAGCGATTCAAGTTCCCCTTTTGGCAGGAAACCGTAGCGCAGTTGAACAGCCCGCAGGTCGTCGAAGATCACGGCGCCCCGTCTCGTGTGAAAAACGCCGGGCGAAGAGCATAGGCGCACGGCGATGTGGAGTGTTTAATCTTCTGCATACTAGCGGCCAACGGGTCCGGTGTAAATAGCTCCCCGTTTGCTTTTCGCGGCAGGCGTCGAAAAAGACAACGGCACTCGTTGACTTGGCGGGCAGTCAGACGATATAAGCGAAATGGCTCTGTCTGCTTTACAAATGCAAAACGCCCACCACTTGCGCCGCTCGGCCTTCCTTTTGTGTGCTCTGTTGATTTTGGGCGGGCTGGGGCCGATTCCGCCCTCCATTCGGGCCGAGCGCGAAGCCGGAGCGGCAAATCCCCTGAACGATGATCCCAGCAAATATATAGGCCCTGGATCCTGTGCGGCGACGAGTTGCCATGGCAGCGTGAAGCCTGTCGCCGGCAGCCGGGTTCTGCAGAATGAATATTCGACGTGGATTGTTCAGGACAAGCATAGCCGCGCGTATCAAGCTCTGACCGGTGATGTGGGCGAGCGCATGGCCAGGGTTTTGAAATTGGGCGTGAAGGCGGAGGAATCGTCAAAATGTTTGGCCTGCCATGCGTTGTATCGTCCGGCGGAGCAACAAGGGCGGAAGTACGAAATCTCGGAAGGCGTGTCCTGTGAGAATTGTCACGGTCCGGCGTCGGGCTGGCTCGGTTCGCACACGACACGGGCGTGGCAGCATGAGAAGTCCGTTGCGCTGGGGATGACCGATACGCGCAACGTGATTCATCGCGCGGAAAAATGCTTGGAATGCCATTTGGGGACGAAAGAAAAGTTTGTCGACCACGAAATGATCGCGGCAGGACATCCGGATTTATATTTTGAACTGGATTCGTTTTCGGCGGTGATGCCGCGGCATTGGAAAATGCCGCGCGAGTCGGAAGCCGGAAAACCGGCTGAGGATGCGGCCTGGGTTGGTGTGCGCGACTGGAGCGCGGGGCAGGCGGTGCAGTTGCGAGCGTCGATGGAGCGGTTGACCTGGCGTGCCAAGGGTGAGCGTCTTGACAAGCGGGATGTGTGGCCGGAGTATTCGGAGCTTTCGTGTTTTGCGTGCCACCACTCGTTGGGACCGGCCAAGGACAGTTGGCGGCAAGAGCATGGGTACACGGGACGGCGACCGGGGGATCCGGCATGGAACGGGTCGCGGTACGCCGTGTTTCGCCTGATGGCCAAGCAAATTGATGCAGCTGGCGCGGAGGAGATGGATCGGCAGCTGACCATGGTGGCCACAGAAATGAGCAAGTTGAATCCGGATCGCGGGACGGTGGCGTCGGCGGCCTCGGCGGCGGCTCCCGTGGCGCAGCGATTTGCCGAACGGTTGGCGGCCATGCAATACAATCAGGCCGCGACGCTGGGGATGCTGCAGCGGATTACTGACGACGCGGACGCAATCGCATTGGCGGACGAACGTGCGGCTGAACAGGCGACCATGGCCCTGGATTCGCTGTACATTGCGTATAGTAAGGATGCAAAGTCTGCCAACGCGGCGGAAGTTCGATCGGCAATCAATGGATTGTTTCAGCAGCTGGAAAATCCGTCGGCTTATAATGCAGATCAGTTTGCGGCGTCGTTAAAAAAAATTCGCCCACTTCTTCACTAACTACTTCCGCGCTCTTCTTAGTATTCTCAGTCCCAGGCCGTCTGCCGTCGCACCGTGAACCAAATGCATCGCGTTCTTCGTGAATGATCTATGAATCGACTTGAAAACTGGTTTTGCGCCACGGATTTCTGGCGGAAAATCACACGGGAGAAGTTGTTGCCCTGGATTTTGCATGGTTCGCCGTTAGGTGACCATGTTTTGGAACTGGGAGCGGGACCGGGTGCGGCCACCGAAGGGCTAAAGGTATGCGCCGGAAGAGTGACTAGTTTGGAGTACGACCACAAGTTTGCTGCAGGACTCGGACGGCGGTTTGGCGGGACGAATGTCACGGTGATACAAGGGGACGCTGCGGCGCTGCCATTTCCGGAGAAGGCGTTTTCAGCGGCGATTGCGATTCTGATGCTACATCATCTCTGCTCGGCGGAATTGCAGGACCGCGCTTTCGCAGAGGTTTACCGGGTTTTGCGCCCGGGCGGAATATTTCTGGCTGGTGAGATAGAAAATAGCTGGCTGCATCGGATGGTGCATGTGCGAAGCACCTTCGTGCCCGTGGACCCCAAAGCTGCGCCAGCGCGGCTGCGATCTGCTGGTTTTTCTGATGTGACAGTTGCTTTTGGCCATGGCGGATTCGCTTTGCGGGCCGTGAAACCTCTCGCTCATTGAGCGTCGCGATTCTCCCTTGCCCCTGCGTTGACGAGGGCTGGTTGCCCGCATAGCATCGGAATGTGAGGCGTTCTATCCCTGACAGATTTCCACCCGGACCAACGACCGGACTGAAGCGCTGGTCCGCCGGTCCCTTGAACAATGATCCCCTGACGTTTTTTACGGAACTCGCAAAGAACTATGGCGATGTGGCGGGGTTGCGCATCTTTAACTTCCGCACGATATTCGTCAATCATCCGGATTTAATTGAAGACGTTCTTGTCGGCAATGCCCGGAAATTTGCAAAAGGTCGTGTGCTGAAGGCAAATAAACATGTTTTTGGCGAAGGGCTGCTTACAAGCGAAGGAGAATTCTGGTTGCGGCAGAGGCGACTGGCGCAGCCGGCATTTCACCGCGCCCGTATTGCTACGTACGCTTCGACAATGGTGGAGTATTCCGAGCGATTGATTCACGGATGGCAACACGGCGAAGAGCGCGACGCTCATGCGGAGATGATGCGGCTGACGCTGCAAATTGTTGGAAAGACTTTGTTCGATGCAGATGTGGAACACGATGCCCGGGAGGTTGGCAAATCCCTGGAACTGCTCCTAGAGTTGGGCGCGGATTTCCGGCGGGCCATCTATGTGCCGTCGTGGCTGCCTACGCCGACCAATATTCGCGCCAAGCGTGAAATTCGCCGAATTGAGAGAGTGATTTACCGAATTATTGGGGAGCGGCGCGCCTCAGGACGTGACGCGGGCGATTTACTTTCCATGTTGCTGGCGGCGCAGGATGAAGACGGTTCGCGCATGACCGATAAACAATTACGCGATGAAGCGATTACTTTGTTCTTGGCTGGACATGAAACGACGGCGAATACACTTTCGTGGACTTGGTTGTTGCTGGCGCAGAATCCGGAAGTTGAGAAAAAGCTGCATGCGGAGTTGGATGCCGTGCTTGGCGGACGAGCAGCTTCGCTCGAGGATGTCCCCAAGCTGGTTTACACCAATCATGTTTTGACGGAATCGTTGCGGCTGTACCCGCCGGCTTGGGGGATGGCTCGTCTGACGATGGAAGAGCACGAAATTGCCGGCTATCCCTTACACCCCGGAATGGGTGTGGCGTTTGGGCAGTGGATCGTTCATCGCGATGCGCGATGGTATGAAGCGCCCGAATCATTCAGACCGGAACGTTGGGAAGGCGACTTGTTGAAGCGAATGCCACGGTTTGCGTATTTTCCGTTTGGCGGCGGACCGCGGCAGTGTATTGGAAATACGTTTGCGTTGATGGAAGCAGCGCTTTGTTTGGCGACGATTGCACAGAAGTTTCGATTGCGACTGACGCCGGGACATCCGGTGGTTCCGCTGGCGTCGATTACATTGCGGCCACGGCATGGGATTCGAGTGACGTTGGAGTCGCGACAGAAAGTTTAGAGGGTAATAGCATTCCGGGACGCAATCGATGCGACCATTGGCTGATGAAAATTCAAGCCCGCGCTTGCAGGCGTATTACCGCATCTATTTTTCCTGTGTGAGGGGACCGACTTCGGAGCGTGTCTGCATCACGCGCAGAATTGAGTCTCGAGTGATCATCCCCACGATCTGCGCGGAGCTTTCGTCGTCTTTCGTGGAGTTGCTCACTACTGGCATTTGATTGACGTCAGCGGCCAGCAAGCGTTCAAGCAGCCGCAGGAGTGGTTCTTCAGGCGTCGCCCACAAAATATCTTTGCGGGGAATCATGGCGGCTTGCACGGAGGTATGGGCCCACTCGTGACGCGGGACGGAATTAAGAGTGTGGACGTTCATCATCCCGACCAGACGATCATGGGCGATAACCAAGTGGTTGCGGCGGCCGGTGCGAAGTACTTCCGCGCCATAGTCTTCCAGTGAAAATTCCGGGCCCAAAGTCGGAACGTCACTGCTCATGACGTCAGCGGCGCGCAGACCAGCCAGCGATTCGCGGATGGCAATTTGCGCCACACTTTCCTGCGCGGCATTTAGCAAGAACCAGCCAAGCAGAACGGGCCAGACTGCTGCATCCCACCGGCTGATCGCAATCGCGTACGCCACGCCGCCGCCGATCAAGAGATAAGCGACCATCTTGCCGCTTGTGCCAGCCATCTTGGTGGCGCGCGTATGACTCTTGGTGACTCCCCAAACGATGGCACGGAAGATGCGCCCGCCGTCCAAGGGAAAGCCCGGCAAAAGATTAAATCCACCGAGTAGCAGATTTGCCAAGCTCAGCGAATCTGCCGCGGCGACGAGCATTTCTTTGTGGGGAAATGCGAACCGCAATGCAAAGAAAAAACCGCACAGAAAAAAGCTGGCAAGCGGACCTGCGACGGCAATGTTGAACTCCTGAATAGCTTTGGCCGGGTCGCGGCCGATACGGGCTAGTCCGCCAAAGAGAAAAAGAGTGATCGAAACAACGCGAATCTTGTAGTGCTGGGCAACGACGCTGTGCGACAACTCGTGAAAGAGAACTGAGCCAAAAAACAAAAGGCTGGTAACGACACCAAGCGTCCAGAGTTGCGGCGACGTCCATTCCGGCTTTTGTAGGGCGAATTGAGTCTTCAGGTCGTAGGTGATGAGCGCAAAAATAAAAATCCAGCTGGCGTGGAGATAAATGGGGATTCCACGGATTCTACCGATCTGGAGTCCCGCTCCAATGGATGACTGAGGCATTCGTTTTTTTTCGTACCTTCCGCTTCTCTACACTACCTTTGATTCATGCCAGCTACAAACCTGTGCATGCTTGTGCGTGCGCGGTTCCACATTGTGTTTCGGCCAACACAGAACAAGCGCTTCTCGTTCTAGGTAACCCCTTTATTTGCAGCGCAGTAGCTGTGGCCCGCTTCGTGCCATCTGGTATTTCGCAACACCGGAGGCCGTTCCCATGATTCCCATGCTGCACTTCGCCACACTCGCCCTTGCCACTCTGTTGGCCGCCGTGGCGGCTGTTGTTTTTGACTGGTTGCTCCTGCGAGCCGCTTTTCAGCTGATGAAGCCAGCCGGAGAGCGCAGGACGCTCCTGCATACCGAGTTGGCACACGGAACGATCCGGCTGGTGCGGGCGCTGGCACCGCACCGCTAGCAATGAACCGGGCGGTGGTCCGCCCGGGCCCTCTTGCGCGAAATTTCCCGGCAAAGCCGGGGTGAACCTGGAAGGAGCAACACTGTGCTGACGCTGAAATACTTGATGATGATTCTGGGAATCGGGTTATTCGGAAGTGCCGGGTCTTTGCTGGCCTATGACATCTATCTAGCGGCACAGCTTCGCCGGCTGCTGCGGCGCAACACGACAGACGAATCTGGCGTGGAGGTGGGGGCGCCGGCTCGCCTCCCTTTAGTTCCGCCAGTGCGTTGGCGCCTCGCGGCAGTGTTGGCGATCTGCAGTCTGCTACCCGTTCTGTTGGCGGTCAGTATCGTCGTGATACCCGACGGAGCTGCGGGAGTGCGCGTAAGCCAAATCTGGGGCGCACAACGCGGCACGTTATACCCGGGCGTGCACTTCATCGCACCGCTGGTCGATAGCGTGGCTCTCTACGACACCCGCGAGCAGGTCTACTCCACGTTGGCGGCAGAAAATCCTAAAGCCAAAGGCGAAGTATTGATGGTGCAGGCGAGGGAAGGACTGAATTTGGGCCTGGCAGTGTCAGTGCGCTACCGGCTCGATCCGAAACGTCTGGATTCCATCCATACCAACTTGCCACAACCGGTGGGAGAGGAAGTTGTGGCTCCAGTGGTGGCGACCATCTACCGGCAGCTGGCGCCGAACTACGTGACACGCGAGATTTTTGCGACCAAAAGGGAAGAATTGCGGACCAAGGCCGCGGATGCAATTACCACACGCTTGGCCAGCGATGGGATCGTCGTGCGCGAGGTTTTGCTGCGCGATTTGCAGCTTCCTGCGGAATACGCCAAGGGGCTCGAAGGACTGTTGTTAAAAGAGCAGGAAAACGAACGTCTCGGAACGGAACAGGATATCAAGCTGAAACAGGTGCGTATTGCCGAACTGGAAGCGGACGCGCAAAAAGTGCGGGACGTGAAACAGGCTGAAGGTCAGGCCCAGGTACGGGTGCTGCAAGCCAAAGCGGAATCGGACGCGATGCAATACACGCTGCCGTTGAAGCAGAAGCAGATTGACCAGACAAAATTGGAGGCGCAGGCACGGAAGGAATCGACACTGCAGAACGCGGAAGCGGCGGCGCAGGCGAAGGTGATTGACAGCAAGGCAGAAGTGGAACGACAGAGGAATTTGTCGGACGCGGAAGCGAACCGGATTCGCGTGACGGCTGCGGCAGATTCCGAGCGGATGAAATTTGAGGCGTCGGTGCTGAAGTCCAACCCGATGCTGATTCAGAAAATTATTGCCGAGCGGCTGTCGGACAAGCTGCAGATCATGATGGTGCCAATGGACGGCAAGAATTTCTTTGCCAATGACGTGATGCGCTCAGCGTTTTCTGGCGTGACGGGAACAAACAAGGGCAACGCCGACGCAGGGAATGACGCCGACGATTCAGACGCGCCTGCGGCAACGGCAACGGCACAGCGCAAGCCGACGCATCGGCCATAAGAGTTTTGCGAACAGGCGATTGAGCCTGCTCGCAGCAAATTGCGGGACGGGAAGCAATTCCTGTCCCACACGCCGCAAGCCAAAAACCCTGTGGGTGGCGCGGTGCGCGACGCTGGAAAGGAGAAATGATCATGGACACGAAGCCAAGCACCGCCGCGCTTTGCTGGATGAACCAGCGGTCGCTTCCCAGCCAGCGACGCGCACTGCGCCATCCGGCTGCGGAATTCGAGTCGATTTGTAAGGAGGGAGCTGTGAATACACGGCGTATCAACCAAGAACAGAAAATGAAGGCCGCCATGAGCCGCACACTTCGACGGCGAATTCTGGGGGCGAGTTTGCTGACCGCTTTGATGATGTGCACCGCCTCTTTTGTCGGAGCGACGCCAGTTGAGAAGCGCGTGGTGCAGACTTCCGGGATAACTCGCTCGGCCATCGAAAACCTTCAGCGGTGGGTCAGCTCCGGTCACGACGCTTGGTGCCTGAACGCGCAACTTGTGGCTTCCGCCGAGTTGCGGCGCTTGGCCCCTGAATTTGCGGGCGACCAGTACGAGCTCGCTGCGCTACCACTGGAGACGCGGTCGCATGCAGCGACAAGTGTTGTGTACACCTACTATTCGCTTGACGGGCGCACCTCCTATCGCATCACCATGCGTCGCTATTGTTGGCTTCAGGCCATCGCGGGCAATGCTCGTTCGATCGTTTGGGTGCCAGCAAAAACGGAGGTCATTTCTAACGAATGAATATTGCCCGGCTCGCAAACCCTAAATATTTTCCTCACGCAACCGCGGACGTCCCCAGGGGCGTCCGTGGCTTTTTGACTTTCCGAGTGGCCGGCCGCCGGCGGCCGGCCATCCAGTGCAGTAATGGCGTGATATCATTTGCAATCGTTCCCGTGTTCAATCATCCAATTCGTCTCTCCCCATTTGCATCTTTCCGGAGCGTCCCCTGTTTTCTTTTGACACTTGTGAGTTTGCTCTGCGGGCCCCCGAGATCGCGGGCAGAAGTCGCAGAAGACGTTGTCCGTTCCCTCGCACACAAGGTACTTGCTACGCCAACTCACGACAGGCGGCTATTTCTTTCCTGGGAAAATCACTCCTCGCTCACCGCAGAAAGTTCCCTGAAATTGCGCGCTATATTTGCAGATGAGTTGGGAAGTGATGCGCTGGCCCCGAGCCCTTCTTCCAACATTCCAGTTCTGCACGTCACGATCGAGGAGACTCCAGCGCAAATCGTTCTGACGGCACGCGTTCTCGCCACCGCGGACGAGCCAATCCACGTGTCGTCTTTTTATCGAGGATCTCTTCCGCCAGACACCTCAGCTGGAACCAAAATTCGATTGCAAAAGGAATTGATCTGGCAACAGCCGGAACCAATTGTTGACGCGATCGAATACCAGTATGAAGCCAACAAGGAAAAGGCGCTTTTGATCTTAAATACGGAAAGTTTGACTCTGTATCGAGGGGACAGAAATCAATGGGAGCTTTCCGATAGCAAACGCCTTCCGATGCCGGAAAAGCCGTCGCGGGATAGGCGCGGAGAAATCCTATTGAAAGAGAATGGGATGCAAGTTTTGCTGCCCGGCAGGGTATGTGACTTAAAACTCGCAGACAGGATAGAAATGAACTGCCAGGATCGTTCGGAAAGGTTGCGCCAGGCGGTCGTTCTGGCCACGGTCTGCACTCAGGGCACCTTCCTGCTGCGGAGCGATTTGCGGGACCGCAGCCTGCCAGACCGAATATTTTTGCAAAATCCCAGTTCGGGCAAAGTGGATGTTCCGACTGCAGAACTTGAAGTTTCTGGTCCGGTTCTTTCTCTTTTTCCCGGAGAAAGTCCATTTGCGGCCGGAGCTGTTGTATTTAATCTTTCCTCGGGGGTTTATGAGATTTACCGCATCAGTGCCGTCTGCAATTAGCCTGGTGATCTGCAGTCTGTTGTCTGCGAGCAGTTTGCCGGCGGCAGAACATCCACATTATGGCGGGACGCTGCGCGTTGAATTTCGCGGGGCGGGAGCTACGCTCGATCCGCGCGAGTGGAAAGCGGGGAGCGTTTCATTTGGAGCCGATGAGAAATTGGCACAACTGGTTTTCGATCGGTTGGTCACTCTGAACAATTACGGGCGGTTTGAGCCGGCGCTGGCGACGCAGTGGTCGCATGATCCGAGTTTTAAGCGATGGCAATTTACGTTACGGCCAGGAGTTAAATTTTCAGATGGGTCGGTCCTCACGGCATCGGATGTCGCGACGGCGTTGCGGGCAGTGCTTCCAGCGACACATCAGGTAAATGTCCTGGGCAATTTCGTGGTCTTTCAAGCCAGTATGCCGATCCCCGATTTATTGGAAGAGCTGGCGTCGGGCCGCAACTTGATTTTTCGCGTCCAGCCAGACGGAACCCTGCTGGGCACTGGACCGTTTATTGCGGCGAAAAGTAGTTCGAAAGAGACTGGCGCTGGCAAGGGTGCATCGGGCGAATTGCGGTTGCTGCACATGCGGTTTGTCGCCAACGAGGAGAGTTGGGCGGGCCGGCCTTTCCTGAACGAGATCGACGTCACATTTGGAATTCCGGTACTGCGCCAGATTTTGGATCTGCAGTTGGGCCACGCCGATATAGTGGAGATCTCACCAGAATGGGTGCGGCGGGTGTCACAGGAGAAATTGCGGGTCTGGGCATCGTCACCGCTTACCTTGCTGGCGCTGCGATTCGATAGCGAGCACTCTGCCAGCTCCAATGAGAAATTGCGCGAAGCGCTCGCATTTTCGCTTGACCGCGGCACCATGGCGGGAGTGTTGCTGCAGAAGCAAGCCGAACCCGCATCGGCTCTTCTTCCGCAGTGGTTATCGGGCTATGCTTTTCTCTTCAGTATGAAAACCGATCTCGAGCGCGCGAAAGAAATCCGCAGCACTTTGCCGGGCAACCTAGCCACAGTTTCGGAGCCATTGCGCATGTGTGTCGATGCGGCGGGCGATCTGGCGAAACTTCTCGGCGAGCGCGTGGCCGTCAACGCCCGCCAAGCACAGCTGTTCCTGCAAGTCGCAAACCGGACTCTGAACCGCAGCGTGACAAATTCCGCAACAAGCTCTTGTGAGCCTGCCGCCGGCCTGCACCTTATTGCCTGGCGCTACTCGTCTCTTAGCGCTCGCGCGGAACTCGAATCATTTGTGCGCTCGCAAATTCCTGCCGAAGCCGCCGGCGTCGCAGCCCCGCCTGCCGATCCAGAACAAGACTATGCGCGCGAAAGTAAGCTTTTGGATGATCACCGCATCGTTCCGCTCGTCGCCTTACCGGAGTTTGTCGGTCTCTCCGCCAACGTTCGGGACTGGATGCCCACCAAGTGGGCCAAGTGGAATCTCGCCGATGTTTGGCTCGATGCACCTGAAACAGTCACAGAGAATCCTGGTACAGCAACATCTTCAAGCACGCAGTCGAAATCCGCCCCCTCCGGAGCCAAGCCATGAGCTTTCGCACTAAGCTGTTCCTGATATTTCTCGTCACCGTGCTGGCATCGGTTTCCATCGTCGCGTACGGCGTGACGCACTATGCGCAGGCGGCATTTGAAGAAATGGATACCGAGCGCACGGAGGCTTTAGTTTCACAATTTAAGAAAGAATATGCACAGCATGGCGAAGAAGTTGCGCGCCAGGTGGAAAACATCACCAACGCGGAAATCACGTTGCGCGTGGCGCTCGACTTGGCGCGCCCCAATGCGGATCCATCCTTGTATGTGCACGATGCGACCGGCGCGGCGCAAGACCACGGTCTGGATTTTATGGAGTTCGTCAATTCCGACGGCACATTGATTTCGTCGGCGCAATATCCGGCGCGCGTTGGCTACAAAAATGATTGGGTAACTGCCATCAAGGATTGGCGCGAGTCGGAAGCGTTTCTGCGGAAAGAGGAATTGCCGGATGGCGTGGCTCTTTCCCTAACGGTCGTTCGAACACTGCCTGTCGGAGATCGCAATTTCTACATCATTGGCGGAAGAAGGCTGGATCAGAATTTTTTGGCTTCGCTGGTATTACCTGCCGGTATGCGTACTCTTCTCTATCGCAATCTGGAGCCAAATTTTGCTCCGGCCGCGCTTACCGATTCGACCGGAACTGCGCCCAATGCGGAACGTTTTCAGTCATTGATTCAGGACGTGCAAAAACAGCCGCAACAAACAGTGCGGACAATTAACTGGAGCAATGACGCGGCTGAAGCGGAGAGTTTTCATGCGATTCCCCTTCTGGGACGCAACAAAGAATTGCTCGGCGTGCTCCTGGTCGGAAGCTCCCGCAGGGAACTGATCACGCTCACACGCCACATCGTTACAACCGCCGGAGCTGTTGCTGCTGCGGCTATCTTGATCGGATTGCTTGTAAGTTTGTGGATTTCCGCACGTATTACCCGTCCTCTTGAAGAATTGACAGAAGCCTCGCGGGAAGTGGCTTCCGGGCGGTGGGACACGAGAATAGACCTGCGGGGAGGCGATGAGATCGGTCAGCTGGCCAGCGCATTCAACGAAATGACCCGGACGCTCTCTTCACAGAAAGACAAGCTGGTGCAGACCGAGCGCGTGGCCGCATGGCGGGAACTCGCCCGGCGTCTTGCGCATGAACTGCGAAACCCCTTGTTTCCCATGCAGATTACCTTGGAGAATCTGCAAAAATCGCGCCAACTGGACGCCAAGCAATTCTTGGAAGTTTTTTTGGAGTCCACCGCTACCTTGAAAACGGAGCTGGCCAATCTCAATACCATCGTGGGACGTTTCAGCGACTTTTCGAAGATGCCTGCACCACAATTTGCTCCTATCAATGTGAATGAGTCTTTGCGCAATGCCGTGCGGCTCTTTGAGCCGCAATTCAACGAAGTGGGAAAGCCGACCATCACTACGGAAACTTTCTTGGCTGAGCCACTTCCTGAACTTGATGCCGACCCGGACTTGCTGCACCGTGCATTTCAAAATCTGGTACTGAATGCGCTAGACGCCATGCCTGCCGGCGGCACGTTGACCTTGAAAACGAGCGACCGCGGCGACCACATTCGCATCGAGGTAGCCGACACTGGCAAAGGGCTCACGCCGGAAGAGTGCGCGCGGCTCTTTACCCCGTACTACACCACCAAGCAACAGGGCACGGGCCTGGGACTGGCCATTGTACAGTCGGTCGTCAGCGACCATCACGGGGGAATTTCAGTCGCCAGCGAAGAAGGACGCGGCACGACATTCGTCATCGATTTGCCGAAATGGCAATCAACGCGGACCCGGGTACATGTTGAAAGCATCCCGGAAACCAGACTTGCCGCATCCGACGTGCCCAGCGCTTCGAGTTAGCGCCAAGAACAGGACAAACAATTGCCACGCAAAGCTCATCTGCTGCTAGTCGACGACGATCCCAATACCTTGGCGTCCCTGTCGCGCGCCTTCCGCCTCGCCGGGCACGTAGCAACGGTCTGCGACAATCCGGTGCGTGCGCTGGACCTTCTGCGAACGGAGACGTTCGATCTGATCCTTTCCGACGTCGTGATGCCCGGGAAGAGCGGGCTCGAGTTACTCGAAGATCTAAAAAACGCCGGCGTGAAGACCCCCATAGTTTTGATCTCAGGCCAGGCGAATATCGAAATGGCCGTGAAAGCGACGAAGCTGGGGGCGCTGGACTTTCTGGAAAAGCCTCTTTCGACGGACAAGCTGCTCCTGACGGTCGAAAATGCTCTGCGCATCTCCCGCTTGGAAGACGAGAATCGGGAACTTCGACATCGTTTGGGAAAGCATGAACTGGTCGGATCCGGCCCTGCGATGAAAAAAATGGCGGCTCAGATTGAGAGAGTGGCGGCAAGCGAAACGCGAGTTTGCATCTTGGGCGAAACCGGAACAGGTAAAGAGCTTGTGGCGCGGGCCATTCACGAAAAATCGCCACGCCGCGAAAATGCCTTCATCACCCTGAACTGTGCGGCAGTGCCTGCTGAATTGATTGAGTCCGAACTCTTCGGGCATGAAAAAGGAGCTTTCACGGGCGCGGCGGCCAAGCACCTCGGCAAGTTCGAGCAAGCCGAAGGCGGAACTCTCTTTCTCGATGAAATCGGCGACATGCCGGTAGCCATGCAGGCCAAACTGCTGCGCGTACTGGAGGAGGGCGAAGTAGAACGCGTGGGCGGTGACAAACCTATCCGCGTGAATGTTCGCGTGCTGGTGGCGACCCACCGCAACCTCGAAGAGCTGGTCAACCAGAGCACCTTCAGACGCGACCTGTTTCATCGCATCTATGTTTTTCCGCTGCTGCTCCCGCCGCTACGAGAGAGGCCGGAAGATTTTGCAGCACTAGCCGAACACTTCGCGCGCCAGGTCGCTGCGCAAAACAACTGGAAAGAAAAGGTTTTTTCAGCCGATGCCATCGCCGAGCTGCAACGCTACTCATGGCCAGGAAACGTGCGTGAGCTTCGCAACATTGTCGAGCGTCTGATCCTGCTCTCGACAGTAGATTCCATCACCGGCGCGGATGTGCGGCTGGTACTTCCCGAGAATTCAGCGGCGACCTCGGCAGCAGCGGCCACCTCGGCAACCGTGATCTCCACGGGCACTCTCGCCGAACGAACGGAAACCTTTGAAAGGGAAGTGATGCTGGCAGAAATCCGCCGCCACAACTTCCACATGACCAATGTGGCCCGCGCCTTGGGCTTGGAACGCAGTCATCTGTACAAAAAGTGCCAGCAACTGGGAATCGACCTGCAGTCCCTCCGAAAGCCCGAATAGGGCAACCATTCCTGAATAGGACGGTAAGTTGTTGATAATAGGGATATTTTTCATCTTGACAAAATTGCATATTGCGATAATATATTTGCATATTGCAATAAGTGAGATTGCCCATGACACTCGGCGACAAAATTAAATCTCTCAGGGCGGTTGAAGGTTCGCTTCGCGGATTGGGACGCCCGATGACCCAACAGGAAATGACCAAGGCCATGAAACAGGAAGCGGGCCGCGGTTTAAGCCAGGCGTACCTCTCGCAGATCGAGAATGGCTCCCGTCCGCACCTGACCCATACGACACGAGAACTCCTGGCCCGGTTTTTCCGTGTCTATCCGGGGTTTCTGGTGGACGACCCGGAGGGTTACACCCCGGGGCTGCAGTCAGAACTGCGCGCCTTGGATGCCAAAGTCGATTCCTGGCTTTTTGCGGGCGCGGAGCAGTTCACCGCGGACCCGGAACTTCAGCAGGCGTTGATCTCCGTCGCGGAGTACGAAGATTCTCGGCGTGCCGTATTGCTGATTGCCGAAATTCTGAAAGCGCCGGGACTCGCGGACCGATTGGAAGAAGTGTTGCGGCCTGACCTGGGCAATGGCAGCGCAAATCCTCCGCCAACAGGTCGCGAGAATTAAGCAAGTTTTCCCGAAGTACGGGGTGGGCAAAGACCGCCCCGGGTGGTGTGGCAACTCGAATTCCAGCTCACGCAGCTGTGGTAACTGCGCTCGGGGTGTCGTATGACCTGGTCTGATTTTTATCTTCTCTGCTTCCTCGTGGGTTTTTCGCTCAGTGTGCTGTCGTTTCTGGCCGGCGCTGTGCACCTGCATCTGCCTTTCAAAGGGCACCTGCCGTTTCACGGGTGGCACGGCGTTGGCGGCCATTTGCCCACCGGCCATGCAGGCGGTCCCGCCGCAAATTGCCAGCATCCGTCGCACTCGCACGGCGGGAGCCATCTTTCCTGGTTTAATGCCTCGACAATGATGGTGTTCCTCGCGTGGTTCGGCGGAATCGGTTACATCCTGGCAACTCATTCCCGCTTGATCGGTGCGGTCACGATGGGATTTGCAATTTTCGCCGGACTCTCCGCGGCCTGGTTGGTTTTCAAATTCATGGTGAAGCTGATGAACGAAGAAGGTTCGCACTTGAAGGATGAGGATTATCGCCACGAAGGCCTGGTTTGCACGGTGACCAGTCCCATACGCGAAAACGGGACCGGTGAAGTGGTTTTCCTGCAAGCAGGTGTGCGCCGGAGCACGGGAGCGCGTTCCCATGACGGCAAACCAGTGGAAAAGGGCGCCGAAGTCGTAATTGAGAAGTACGAAAACGGCATCGCCTACGTTCATCGCTGGGATGATTTCACCAGCTAACGCCGTTAACCGGTTTCGCGGACTGATGCAGCACTCAAACAGTCCAGTCGAAGAGTGAAAGGGAGGTCTTTATGTTGTTCGGGTTTCCGTGGGTGCCAGTGACTGCAGGCCTTATCGTGGTCACGCTGCTTCTGGTCATGATCACACTGGCAAAGATGTATCGCAAGGTGGGTCCGCACGAAGCGTTGATTATCTACGGTACGGGCTCGGAAGCGCGCATCGTGAAGGGGAGCGGCACACTTATTTGGCCCGTGGTTCAGACGTGCAGGGAATTGTCGCTCGAGTTGATGTCGTTTGACGTGGCTCCGCAGCAAAGTCTCTACACACAACAGGGTGTCGCCGTAACGGTGGAAGCCGTTGCGCAAATCAAAGTGAAATCGGATCCCGTTTCGATTCGAACCGCAGCAGAACAGTTTCTTACAAAAACTCCGGCACAGCGCGAGGGCTTGATTCGCCTGGTGATGGAAGGCCATCTGCGCGGGATTATCGGGCAGCTGACGGTGGAGCAGATCGTGAAAGAACCGGAAATGGTTGCGGATCGGATGCGTTCCACCAACGCCAGCGATATGGCGAAGATGGGACTTGAAGTAGTGAGCTTCACGATCAAAGAGGTACGCGACAAGAACGAATACATCACCAACATGGGCCGTCCGGACATCGCGCGCATTCGCCGCGATGCGGAAGTGGCCACAGCAGAAGCTGAGCGTGACATCGCTATTAAGCGCGCTGAGTCCCAGCGCGCGGCAGCAGTCGCCAAAGCGCAGGCCGATCAAGAGCGCGTTGCGGCAGAAACCGCTTCGCTTGCAAAACAGGCGGAAGCAGAACGCGACCTGGACCTGAAAAAAGCCGGTTACCTGGAAATGACCAAAAAGGCGCAGGCCACTGCCGACAAGGCGTATGAAATTGAAACCAACGTCATGCAGCAAAAAGTTGTGGCTGAGTCGGTGAAAGTGCAGCAGATCGAGCGCGAAGCGCAGGTGAAAGTGCAGGAAGCCGAAATTGCGCGTCGCGAATTCGAATTGATCGCTACGGTGCTGAAGCCCGCGGAAGTCGAACGGCAACGAATGGAGACCATCGCCAGCGCCGAGCGGCAACGTTCCATCAGTGAAGCCGAGGGTCGGGCCTCTGCAATTCGCGCGCAAGGTGAAGCCGAAGCTGAAATTATCTTCAAGAAGGGCGAAGCTGAAGCCAAAGCCATGAACGTGAAGGCGGAAGCCTTCCAGGAGTACAACCAAGCCGCCGTTGTCGACAAACTCATTACCGGTATGCCGGAAATAGTGCGCGCTCTCAGCGAGCCGCTCAGCAAGGTGGACAAGGTGACCATCGTATCCACGGGCAATGGCGATGCCGCCGGAGCATACAAGCTCACCGGCGACATCACTAAGATTGCCGCGCAGGTTCCGGCGCTCTTTGAGGCGCTCTCTGGCATGCAAATGTCCGAACTTCTCGGCAAGGTCCGCGCGATTGGCGATAAAGCACCGAAGCCCGCGATTCCCGCTGGTGACTCACGCTAACGATTGCTTCCGTTCCGGTGGGCATGCAAGTGCCCACCGAGAACGCCTTTTGCTTCATTGAGGGATGGCAATGACGTTGAAAGCGAAATTAATAATTGTTGGGGTGGCCGTTGGGGTGGTGTTTTCGTTTATTGCGCATCGCTATCTGGGCTGCACCGCGCAAGTTCTGCAGCATTTGACCGCGGGCGCCGTCCTTCCTGCGGAGAGCCTCACAAAGGTGACCGCGGCATGGTTCAGTTCTTAAGCTGTGGTAGTGCGCGGGTCGCTGCTTTTTCAGGGGCCCGTTACATGCAGGTCCGAGAGACAGTGGTGGGAAAGGAAAAATGTCATGGGACTTTTAGAAAGAGTTAGCACCTTGATTCGCGCGAATCTGAATGACCTTGTGGACCGCGCGGAAGATCCGGAAAAGCTGATCAAGCAGTTGATTCTCGACATGGAAAATCAATACCTTCAAGTAAAAACCCAGGTCGCAGTTTCAATTGCCGACCAGCACATGCTCGAGAAGAAATTTCGCGAGAACGAAGACTCCGGACGGGACTGGATGCGCAAGGCGGAGCTTGCCGTCGACAAGGCGCAGGACGATCTCGCCCGCGCCGCTCTGGACCGTTACCAGACTTCACAAAAACTGGCCCTCAGCTATCGCGAACAGGTCGACGATCAGAAAACGCAGGTGGAAACGTTGAAGAGCGCACTCATAAAGTTGGAACAAAAGCTCGATGAAGCCAAGTCCAAGCGTGATCTCCTGTTGGCGCGTCACCGTCGCAGCGTCGCTCTGGGCAAAGCCGCGCGCGCGCAAGCCACCCTTGGCGACCAATCGAAGAGTGCTTCATTCGACCGCATGAAGGACCGCGTCAATCACACCGAATCGATAGCCAGCGCCGAAGTGCAATTGCTGACCGATGATGTTGGCGAGCAACTCACGCGCCTCGACCGCGATTCCGAAGTGGACCGCTTGCTCGCCGACATCAAGAGCAAGCGCGGACTACTTACTTCCTAACGCCATGGCAAAATGAGAAAAGAGGTACGAATCTTCGCGCCTCTTTTCAATTCAGCGGGCGAGAGAGCAAGTTCTGGACTACGAAAAACAGAATATTGATCGTCGCCGAAATGCCAAATGCCGTCAGTCGGGCTATTCCTTCCACCTCTTCGAACACCATCATGAGGACGGCGGTGGAAGCGATACCCCCGGCCAACGGGCCGGCAATCGGAATCAGCATCAAAAGTGTGACGAAGGAAGCGAGAAGAATGGGCCGCAATATTCCAAGATAAGTTCCTGTCCCCGCAAAAAACCATTTGGAGACCAAGTGGCACAGGCCAATCTGAATCATCGTCGCTATGCCCGCAATCACCAGAAAGACCAGCGATCCTACGACGAGACCGATGGTCACAGCTGCTGGTGGTTCAAGGCCACGGGTCAACAAGATCGGAACTGCCGTAAATAGAAACAAAATTGTGTTTGTCGCGAGCCAGATAGCGATTCCATAATAAAGCGCAGCAGCATCGCGCGAAGCTCGACGGATGGACAGGTCATCCCAGCACACAATTTTGAATGCCAACTGCAGGTAATAAAACGGCGCGAATCCTTTTGGCGCCGGGAGGACCTCTTCAGCCGACGGCATGGCCACAACACCAGAGCAGTTGTGCGAAAGCCCGTATTCGAGTCCGCAAACGTTGCATCTCATGGAATTACCCTCCCGGTCAATTACCGCGTAGCCTACCATAGTTGGTGTCCCGGCATACTGGAAGGTGCCGGCTCTGCTGGCTGCCGTGTGGGGAGCATGCGAGAATGAATTTGTGAATCCTCTTGTCTTGGCGCTTCCGACTGCAATTGCAGTCACTGCAGGAGTTGCTGTTTACGGCGCGGTCTACCCACGGTCACAACTCTTCGGTCCCACCATTCGCCGCACCAACTCCAGGCAAAAACTGGCCATCACATTTGACGATGGTCCCAATCCTGCCGTCACTCCCGAAATTCTAGACTTCTTGGATGAGCACAACGCGCGCGCAACATTTTTCCTGATCGGAAGTTTCGTCCGCCAATGTCCTGAACTTACTCGTGAAATTCTCGCGCGCGGCCACAGTCTTGGAAATCACACGCACACCCACCCGAATCTCTTGAAATGCACTCCGTCTGAGATTCGCAATGAGCTTACCCAGTGCAACGACGCCATTTCCGAAGCATCCGGAGCGCTACCCAAATGGTTCCGCCCTCCCTATGGTTTCCGGAATTTCTGGGTGATCCCCACTGCGAACCAGCTCGGCCAGCAAGCCGTTATGTGGACGCTCATCCCCGGGGACTGGAGAGCAAAGTCGGCGGAATGGCTCGTCCCCCGAATGGAGCCAATTGCACGCCACGCGCAGACGAGCGCAAGCCGCACGGATCCGCGAACCAGCGAAGGTGACGTTCTTTGCCTTCATGACGGCAACCACCGTTTCCTGAATGCCGACCGCTCTGCTACGCTGGGTGCGCTTCGCTACTGGCTGCCAAGATGGCGTGACCTCGGCCTCGAATTTGTTACAATTGATGAAGCGGTGCGTGAACCCGCACTCTAAACTATGGACGAGCGAGCTTTTTACAACGAAAAAGAAGAGACACGGAAGGTCATGCTTGTTTGCCCGAGCTGCCGCGGCGAATTTGAAGCGCCCGTGCGCTGGAAGGTGTGCCGGAAGAAGAAGGAATTGCCACGCGGCATAGGCGAAGAAGACCGCCGCAAATTTGCCAAGGCGACTTCCTATATGGTGCGGCTTGACGATTTGGTAGCTTGCTACAAGTGCCGAAAGCGTTTTGAACTGACGGGGCAGTCAACAGTGCTTATCAATGACAACCTCGGCGATCCCAACGACGATCCCGAAAATTTCGGCAACCGCTGAACACCGTTCTCTAAATCTCGGGATACATATCAAAAAACGCGTCAATCGACTGGCGAACCGTCGATTCAATTTCTTCCTTGCTGCCTTCAATCAGGTGCATGGTGACACGCGTCGTCCGTCCATTTTTCAACACCACGGTGGCGTCTTGCACCTCTCCCAGATCCTCTTCCGGCAACAACCGCATCCCGTAGATCAATGCCAGCTTAGCCATTACTTCCTCCAATATTCGAAATCCCAGCCTAGCGTTTGGCAAGTTGTTGGTCAAACCGTCCGTCGCAAACTCGACCACCGGCAAATTCATGTATTTCAGAGGCGTTGTGCCGGCTACTGCTGGCAAACCCAAACTCGGTGAAAGAGGCGCTGGAAATTGCGGGAATTGTCATCGTTTTGCTCGCCTTATTTCCTTTTGGGGCTTGCTCGGGAATCTCCTGTCATCTTCAATGCAGATGAATCGCCAATTGCGTTTGGTCATGGTATGTTCGGGCATCCCCGTTGGGTTTCTTTCGCATCGGATACGCAGAACGGAGGTGTGAGATGAATTTTCCAGCTTCCCACACAGCTCGATTTGCAGTGTTGTTGGCGACCACGTTTACAGTCGCTGCGTCGGTCATTGCGCAACAACCTGACGGGCCGCAAGTGTCCACTCCTGATCCTGTGGCAACACCCCCGTCTGCACCTGCGCCGCGCCCTGCTGCGCTGCGGCCTGCGCCGCAGCAACTGCCCAGCGGCCCCATCAACGTTCCTGCAGGCACCCGTGTCGCGGTTATCCTCGAAAATGGCTTCTCGACAAGAAGCGCCCGCGCCGGCGACTCCATCTATTTCCGCACGTCTTTCCCTATCACGCAAAATAATCGCATTATCATTCCAGTAGGCTCCTACATGCGAGGTTCGCTCACCGAATCCAAGCGCCCCGGCCGCATCAAAGGCCGCGGGGAATTTCGTATGCGCCTCGAAACGCTGATTTTACCCAATGGCTACACCGTCGATCTGCTGGCCGTTCCTCGCAGCGCCGATAGTGGCGGCGCCGAGACCACGGATTCGGAAGGAAAAGTCACCGGACCTGGCGGAAAAGGGAAAGACGTTGGAACCGCTGCAACAACGACGGTGACGGGTGCTGGCATCGGAGCGATTGCTGGTGGTGCAAAAGGAGCTGGCATCGGAGCGGGGGTGGGGGGCTTAATCGGACTCGGAGCCATTCTCCTTACGCGCGGTCCGGAAGCGCAATTGCCTC
This sequence comes from Saccharimonadales bacterium (SeqCode), assembly GCA_035317965.1. GTDB lineage: Bacteria > Acidobacteriota > Terriglobia > Acidiferrales > UBA7541 > Acidiferrum. Next base: position 88,764 of record DATHFT010000171.1, read on the forward strand.
GCGGCTCAACGCTCGACCTCGTTTTGGAAAGAGATCTAATCCTGGACGGCGGCCAAATTCAGTATCGCAGCACGGGTGCCACCGGAACGATCCAAGTTCTTCCGCCACGGGAACGCGAGCAGCGATAAGTTGCCTCAAATTCATCCCACATTGCGAACCTTGCCGCTTAGTTCGCCGTTTTTTGCTTTTCATCACCAAAGCGCAGCGGACTGAAGCGATCCCAATCGACGCTGACTTTCTGCAACGTGATCCATTCGCGAATAAGGCGCGCGGTGATTGGCGTCAAAATAATCCCACTGCGAAAGTGCCCGGTTGCAATCAGCAAGCCGTCCAAGTCGGTCGGTCCGAGAATCGGCAAGTGATCGGGCGTATCTGGTCGCAGCCCGGCCCAACTTTCTTCCACTTGGGCATTTCCCAGTCCAGGGACAAGTTCAATCGCTCCCGCCAAGTTCTTTGCCGTGGCACCCGCTGTCAATTTCTTGTCGAAGCCGACATCTTCGACCGTCGCTCCCGCAATAATTCTTCCGTCATTCCGCGGCACCAGATAAATATTTTCCGACCAAAGCACGCGCTCAATGTTCAATCCATCGCCGCGCAATGCCAGGATTTGTCCTTTGGCCGGGCGCACTGGAGCATATTTGCCAACTCCTCCGATCAAACCGGAAAAACAACCCGCCGCAATCACCGTCCAATCCGCGGCGATTTTCTCTCCTCCGACAATTAGCCCGGCGCATCGATTTCCTTCCTTCCAAATGCCCTGGACCTCGCTTGACGGAAAGGTTTCCACACCGCTGTTTCGCGCAGCCACCAACAATGTCCGGGTCAACGCGCGATTGTCTATGCTGGCTTCATCCGGGCGCAAAATCGCAGCTTCCATTTCTTCGCTGAGTCCTGGTTCCAGTTTTCGCGCCTCCTCCGTGCGAAGCGGCTCTGCTTTTAGTCCGACTCCGTGGTGCAAGGCAATTACCGTGCTCAATTCCGCGCGGGCATCCCGCGAAAACAGCGCTTGAATCGTTCCTTTTGGCCGGTATCCTGTTTTCTCTCCGGAAATTCCCTCGAGGTCCTTCACAAATTCCGGATACAGCGCCATGCTCGCTTTGCCGATCGCTACCAGCGGGATCATCCCGCTGGTCTCGGGAGCAGGAGAAAGGATTCCGGCGCTCGCCCAAGACGCTTCTTGCCCCGGAGTTTGCCGGTCAAACAAAGCCACGCGCAAGCCGGAGCGGGCGAGTTCCAACGCAATCGCTCCACCGATCACTCCGGCCCCGGCAATGGCCACATCAAATTTTTTCATGTGGATATTTTAGCGCATTTACCCGGTGTCCACGCCGGCCTCTCGCTCCGAGAAGGCCGACTGGCGCGCGAACATCATACCTGGACGAGAACGCTAGAGAGAGTTGGCCAGTTCCTGCGACACGACTTCCGCTTTTTTCGCAAGAGCCCTCGCACGCCGCCAATCGCCCGTGCGAGAAGCCGCACGCGCATCGGTCAGGAATCCGCGCGTCTTAGAAGCTTGATCTGCCTGGAGCGCATTAAGCTGTTTTCCATTGCTCGCGGCCAAATTCCGTTCCGCAATTTCAATGCTTTGGTTCGTCTGCTGTTGAGATGCTGCGGTTTCTTCTGGGGAGAGTTGCGGCACAATCACTAGCGGGTTGGCCTTCTCGGCATTGTCCCCATTGCTGGAAGGCGGAGTGACGGCGCGCGGTCGTGCCGGAATGCCGCGTGCGCTTGCCAGGCGCGAGGGGGGCGGCGGCATCTCCAGCCGCAAATCAGGTGCGGAATCAGAGCCAGAATCTGCAACCATTGCTTGATTCGTCGGAATAACCGGTTTCACTTGGATGGCGGTCTTCCACGCAATCGTCGGCTTCCGTCGAGTGCTGCAACCTCCTGCGAAGAAAATGCCCGAGGTCGCCAAGAGCAGTGCCGCTCGCGCCGCCTTGTTGTTAGTGAAATTTTGCAGCAGAATTGCCTCTCTCTGGCTCAGGCCGCGAATGGAAGTTCGATCCGGAACGTAGTACCCCGGCCAACCTCCGATGTAAAGTCTATCGAACCATTGTGAAGCTGCACAATTCGAAACGTACTCGCCAGCCCGATTCCATTGCCGCCGGGCCGCGTGGTATAAAACAATTGAAAGATTTTCTGTTTATTTTCCGGAGCAATTCCTTTTCCGGTGTCGCCAACGCTGATTTCCGCCATTTCACCGCGACGGCTCAACACCAGCCGCAGCTGTCCGCCGTCGGGCATCGCGTCGGCGGCGTTTAGAATCAAGTTCAGAATGGCCTGCTTCAGCAACTCGCGGTCGACGTAGACTTCCGGGACATCGATTGGTAAGAGTTGAGCCACCTGCACATTGGCTTTTTGCATCTGCGGCTGCGCAATCTCCAGCACATCTTTCAGCAATTCGGCAAGATGCGTTGCTTCCAACTTGATTTCCATCGGCCGGGTAAAGTCCAGAAATCGCTTTACGACTGTATCCAGCCTGTCGATTTCCTTGTCCAGCACATTTACCGCTTGCCGTGTGCCGCTGTCTTGCTCTTCCGGCAGCGATTCCTTCAGGTTCTCAAGCCACAAGCGCATGGAGTTCAGCGGGTTTTTTACTTCGTGTGCTACGCCAGCCGTAATGCGTCCTAGCGCCGCGAGCCGTTCACTGACCTGCAATTGCGTATTGATGCTTTCGATGGAATCGAGATCGCGCAGCGTGACCAGCGCGCCCATCCGTTCACCATCTTCCTGAATGGCTTGTACGCTCACGCTTATCCGCTTGTGCCCCTCGGTGGTTTGCAGCTCCGTTTCCGCTGCCACTTCACTCAGTTCGTCACCATTCAGGCGGAGCGCTTCTTGCAGTGGATGCCCCTCAGGAAAAATCTCAGTTATCCGCTTGCCGAGAAACTGGCTAGCCGGAGCCCCAAGGAATTTTTCCGCTGCCGGACTTACCATAACTGCCCGCGCGTCCCGCGTAAACAGCAACAGTCCGTCTTCCAGTCCGGCCATTACCGAATTCATGTTCTCGCGCATAGTGCTGAAGATTTCATGGACGCCGCGCAACTGTTGTCCCACTTGCGTGATCTTTCTGCTGACCTGACCAAATTCATCGTCGCTTCCGCTGACAAAAGTATTCACCCTGGCGGTTGGCACATCAAATTGCCCCGCGGAGATGCGATCCAGCTGCGCCGAAATGTCCCGGAGTGGCGCCAGCGTGGCCCCGGTGACCACCGCGGCCAAAAGCGTCGAGATAATCAGGGCCAACACCACGATGGTTCCGGTCGTCCGCAGGCTGGGCTCAATTTCATTCAACAAAAAGCGCGACGACAACACCACGCGCACTTCGCCAAAAGGCTGTCCGCCCTTATCGAACGGATAGTCCAGCTCGTAAACTTTCGGCGGCCCGGAAAGGATCTTCACTTGATGAATAAAATTTCGTTGCGTCAGTTGCGAGAGGGGCGCGCGCCGCTGCAGAAATTTGCCCGGCAACGATTCATCGGTGGAAATCAGCACCATCCCGTCATGATCGGTGATGGAAACTTCATAAACGAGGGGATTATCCAGTGAGCCTTTCAGCTGTGTGTGCAAACCATCGCTGATTTCAAATGCCCTGCGGACGTAGTCGTGAATGTCTTCGGGAGAATCCGAAGCCGGACGCAGGCCGTGTTCCACCGCATCCGTCAAGGCATGCTGCGACTGCAGGAAAACCTGATTGGCCATGTCATTGGCATGCTTGCCTGTTTCCTGCAGGACTTGATCCAGCAGTTGCGCCGCAAACACGCCGGACAATACGGACGCAACGAGCATTACCAGGCTCGTCATGACCAATGTCAGCTTTGTGCGCAGCTTGAGCTGCATTGCGTTCTATTCGCCCTCGGCGCGGTCTGCGCCGTACTCTTTTAGTTTGTTGTGAAGCGTCTTCAGGCTGATAGCCAGCAATTCCGCCGCGCGTGTTTTGTTATTGCCCGTGGCATTCAACGTCTGCAAAATAAGCTCCCGCTCCATGGCATCGACCGTTGTGCCAATAGGAAATTTGATGGACGACAGATCGCTGGGTCCTTTTGCCGGAGTCTTGCCAAACTCTCCAGGCAGATTGGCGCGTGTGATCAAATCTCTCTCGCACATGATCACCGCTCGTTCCAAAACGTTGCGCAGCTCACGAATATTCCCCGGCCACGTGTGGCTCATGAAAATATCCAGAACCTCGGAACCAATGCCACGCACTTGCTTTCCATGTTTCGCATTGATATCGCGTAAAATGTGTTCGACCAGCAGCGGAATATCATCCTTGTGGTCCCGCAGCGACGGCAAATTAATATGAAACACATTTAGCCGGAAGAACAGATCCTGTCGCATGTGGCCGCTCGCCACGGCCTGTTCCGGATCCTTGTTGGTCGCCGCAAGCACGCGAACATCGACGGGTGTCTCGCTTTTGCTGCCCAGCCGGCGTACCTTGCGGTCTTCGAGCACCCGCAAGAGCTTGGCCTGCGTTGGCGCGGGCATTTCGCCGATTTCGTCCAGCAGCAGCGTACCGCCGTCAGCCAGTTCAAAGCAGCCAATCCGCCGCTCCGCTGCCCCCGTGAAAGCACCGCGCTCATGACCAAAGATTTCGCTTTCCATCAAAGATTCCGGAATTGCCGAACAATTGATCGCCACAAACGGGCCGTTGGCTCGCGGGGAGAGCTTGTGAACTGTCCGCGCTACGATCTCTTTTCCCGATCCGGTTTCACCGGTAATCAAAACCGAGGCTGAACTGGGCGCGGCCATCTCCACGATGCGCATCACTTCCTGCATCGGGCGTGACACCCCTACCAGTTCGCCCAGGCGTCCGGACTCCCGCAATTGCCGCTGCAAAACGGTCAGTTTCCGCGCATCGCGCGCTTTGCCCAGCGCGCGATCCAGCAATGCGCGCAGCACCGGCCCCTTCAGCGGCTTTTCGATGTACCAGAACGCCCCCGCCTCAATCGCGGCCACAGCGCGTTCTTCACTACCTTTTCCGGTGATTACAATGGCGGGAACATCGAGTAACTCCTGTCCCAGCTGTTTCAGCAGGTCGAGGCCGTTCATTCCCGGCAATTCAACATCCGCGATCAACGTATCCGGCTGATAGCTTCCGAATTTCGCCAATGCGTCTTCAGCCGTGCCCACGCCCAATACTTCGTAGCCCCAGCGCTGCAGCAGAGCTTCATATCCTTTTCGCGCGTTTTCCTCATCTTCAACGATCAGCACGCGGTCTTTGCGTTCCAGCATTTCCACGGTGCGGCTCGATGCCTTTGTCTCATCGCCCATGCGGTCGGCCTCTCCTACTGTTCGGTGATATTGCTGCAATTGCGGTCGTCTGGCTGGAACAGTTGACTGTAACAGTTGACTGTAACAAGCCCCCACCCGCTTGCCAAGCCTGGGGCCCCGCTGCTGGCGCTCGTCCGAGTCGGAGCGCGCACAAAAAAAGTCACGGAGCGCGAACGCCCGTGACTTTTCTAAGCCGGCAAAACGCAAGGACTTCAATCTCGATTGGAAAGCTGCACTAAGCCTCGCCCGCTCATTCCTTTACGAGGTACAGAGCTCTCGCGAGCTCGAGTTCGAGTTTTGCACCCTTCAACAGGTTCAATTCGTGCCCTCGTCCGGACTCCAGCAAGTACGCCGCAATGGCTCCGGCCAGAGCACCTTCTGCAGCTTCTTTCGCGTTCTTGTTTTTCACCCCATGCACAGCGCCCATGGCCGCGCCTTCTCCCGCTGCTTGTCCAGCCGCCTGCTGCGTGCTCGTTTTGCCCTCGATTACTCCTTCATTTCCCTGGCGAACTCGGACGCTGCGATCTCCCGGCACGCTCGCAATTTCTGCAACAATGGGCAGGGCTCCGAACCGCGTTCGAATTTCGTCAAATGTCAGAAAGAGTCTGGCCCGCCCGGCGATTCCAGCAGGTTCGACCCGGCTCACATGTCCACTGATTTCCGCGCCCGCCGGTAAGTAGATCCCACTGCCGGCTTCGAGCGGCTCCAGTGTCCTCGCCTTGAATCGCTTTCCTTCCGGCGTGTTCACGGTATTTAAATCCTCTTCCAATCGGACCAGAAATTTCGTGCCCGGAACGACCGCATAAGCCTCAACTGGCAAATCGGCACGCCGTTTCCCATCGGCCTTTTGCATTTGTGCGCTGGGCAACGGCGCGCGGTCCTGCCTGGGATAGCCATCGGTATCCGTTGCTGGTGGATTTGAACGGCCCGCTTCCTGTGACTGCGGGTCCTGCACTGGCTGGCTGGGTTCCTGTGCCCGCAGCAAGCCCGTGCTCCAGAAGCCGAGCAGCAAAACTCCTGTCAGAAACTTCCCATTGTTTGAAATTCGGTATCCCATGATTGTCTCCTGGCAAAGCACACCAGCAGTAAGGCACCTGAGGCTCCAATTTGGAGCCTTTTCGGAAGCTGCAACCGCATGCTTTTGCAGCCACTTGGAGGAAGCGGATTCCTCCAGCCCACGGGTGCCGAGAGAAACTGTCGCCTGTTCCTGACACCCAGGCGCAGTCGAATCCATGCACTGAGACTTTCTGCCAGGTGGCTTTTCCAGGACTACGATAGAAATTTCTGAATCCGCCGTAAAACCTGTGCATACATCGCTGGGGTTACCCTGCCCGTCTGCGTATTCTGCTGGCTGGGGTGATACACACCAAAAAGAGAGGGAGTTTCGCCGGGAAGAGCTTCCTCCGCGCCATGGGCAAATTTATACCCCGCGCGCGATGCAATCACGCCCTCGCGCTTCAAGATATCCAGATATCCGTCCCAGGCAATTTTTCCCAGCGCCAGAATCGCCTTTGGTTTCAGAATTTGCATGTCGCGCTCCAGATACCCGCGGCAATTCGAGATTTCCTCTGGGAGAGGCTTATTGTCAGGAGGAGCGCAGCGACAGGTTGCCACAATGTAAGCCCCCTGCAGCTGCAATCCATCATCGCGATGCAGGGAACTGGGCTGATTCGCGAATCCGGCTCTGTACAGGGCCGCATATAAAAAGTCGCCGGAACGGTCCCCGGTGAAGTTGCGCCCCGTGCGATTCGCCCCATGCGCCGCAGGCGCCAATCCCAAAATCAGCAATTTCGCTTGGGGATCGCCAAATCCCGGAACCGGCTTCCCCCAATATGTCCAATCCCTGTACGCTCGACGCTTTTCTCGCGCCACCCGCTCGCGATACTCCACCAGCCGCGGACACTTCCTGCAATTCACAATTTCCGTATTCAGTGCGTGCAGTAGCTGAGCATGATCCGCCATCGCGCTAGGAATTCGAACGTCCCATCATCTCCATCAATTCCGCGTAAGGCACAGGACCTTCAAACAACGCCTTACATGATCCCTCCGTCAGCATTTGTTTTGCTGCACGCCGCGCCGTGCCCATACTCGCGCGCATGAGTGCGGATCCCGTGCTCGCCCGGGCCACTCCCATTTTTTCCAATTCTCGCAATGGCGGGGAGTCTGGAGTAAGCAAAATATTCAGCGGAGCCTCCAGCGCTTTCACCAATTTTGCAATCGTCTCCTGATCGCTCACTCCAGGCGCAAACAAACAATCTGCGCCTGCCGCGCGATACGCCCGCAATCTCTCAACCGATCGTTCGAATCTCGTACTCGCCGGTCCAATGGGCATCAAATAAATGTCCGTCCGCGCATTGAGCACCACCGGCACGCCTGCCGCCGCCGCGGTTTCTTTGATGGCGCGGATTTTCGCCAGTTGCAACGCCAACGGGACATGCGAACTCTCGTCCGCTCCGGTAATATCCTCAAAATTCAATCCCACGCCGCCGGCCGCAATCAACGCCTGGGCCGTCACGACCATTTCCTCCGGCGTCGTGCCGTATCCCGCTTCCATATCTGCGGTAACCGGCACTTTCACTGCTCGCGCGATGCGCCCTACAGCCTCCAGCATCTCGTCACGCGAAACTTTTTGCCCATCGGTGTACCCGAGCGAAGCCGCCACTCCCGCGCTCGTCGTCGCTATTGCCGGAAATCCCAGCTCCTCTACCACCCGAGCACTTGCGACATCCCAAGCGTTGGGCAACAGCAATAGCTTCGACCCCTGATGCAACTTCCTCAGCCGCTCCGCTTTCTCCGCCTGCACCTGAATATCCATGCAATTTCCTTTCCGTAATTTCGTGAAATCGACGGTGGCCCGCCGCCTTTCGGCGCAAAACAATCAACATCGTACGCGATCTCGGACTAGTGATTTAGAAAAACAAATGCCATTCTCGCAACGAGCCCGCCTTATCGCAACAACTCCAGCACTTCCTCATGCAACTTCCCATTGGTACTCACAAAATCCCCGGTATAGATGGTGCGCACGCCCGCGATATTGGTCGAACGTCCTCCCGCCTCCTCCACAATAATGCCCAACGGCGCCAAATCCCACGGCTTCGAGGTCAAATCCACCGCCGCTTCCACCGAGCCTTCCGCCACCAGCATGTGCTGCCAAAATCCGCCAATTGATCGTCCATTTCGCGCCGTGTCTAGCAACTTCCGCAGGCGTGCCCGCGCCGCAGCATCTTTACTGGGTCCCGCGCCCGTGGTGAATGTCATCGACTCACTCATTTTCGTAACGGTTGAAACATGAATTCGCTTCCCATTGCGATAAGCGCCCTCCCCGCGGTATGCGCACCATCGCGTTGCCAAGGCCGGCGCACTAGCCATTCCCGCCACGATTTCCCCATCCCGCTCAATTCCCAACAACGTTCCAAAAATCGGAATCCCCCGCGAAAATTCCTCGGTCCCATCAATCGGGTCAATGATCAGCCGTGCTCTTCCGGAGGTGCCAGGAGCCTTTGCATCTTCGCCACCCATCTCTTCACCCAACACATCGAGAGCCAGTCCGCTCGCCGAAACCTTGGCCCGCGCCATCTCTTCCACGCCGCGATCCGCCTGTGTTACCGGGGACCCATCACCTTTGCGGTCAACACGCAAATCGCCCGTCCGGAAAAATTTCAAAGCGATTGCATCCGCTTCCTCGGCAATCGCATCCAGCAAGGTCCCAAACTCGGTCTGATATCCCATTGTTTCTCCCACGTGAATTTAGTAAAGGCGCTAGGGTCCCACTGTTCTTGTGAGCCTAGCGGCTGATTGCGAATTCGTCAGGGTCCGCTGCCCGAGACGCAAGGCTCCCCGGTTCCACGTTTCAGGATCAGTTCGCCAGCCTGGGCATTTCGTACGAGTTTCTTCGCGAGGGGATGATCTACAGCTGCATTTGACACCCTCTTCCCGCATCCCTAGCATACAAAGATATAGCTATGTCTGCTCACGCCAACACCGGCACCCTGCTCGACCGCATCCTGGAAGCGCGTCGCCTTGAAGTCGAGCATCGCAAAGCGGTCCTCCCGGAAACTGCTCTAAAATATGGTGCCAAAGCCGCCGAGCCGCTGCGTAATTTCCCGGCGGCTCTTACGCGACCAGGACTAAACGTTCTCGCCGAGCTGAAACCCGCATCCCCGTCCCGTGGAGTTCTCCGCGAGCCGTTTGATCCCGTCGCCCTCGGCAAATCGCTGGAATCCGCCGGTGCAACCGCTCTTTCGGTTCTCACGGAAGGAGAGTTTTTTCACGGCTCGCTCAAGAATCTGCGTGACGCGCGCAAAAACGTGAAAATTCCCGTCCTCCGCAAAGATTTTATCTTCGATCCCTGGCAGGTTTGGGAAGCTCGTGCCAATGATGCCGACAGCTTCCTGCTCATTGTCGCCGCTCTTCACGACGCGCTGCTGAACGACTTGATCATTCTCGGTCGCGAAATCGGCATGGAAGCGCTTGTAGAAGTCCACTCCGCCGACGAGCTGGACCGCGCTCTCGCCGCGGATGCCCGAATCGTGGGCGTCAATAATCGTGATCTGAAAACGATGCAGGTTTCCATCGACACTTCGTTCGAATTGATCTCGCGCATTCCCGAGGATTGCATCGCCGTCAGCGAATCCGGCTTGCGCACCAATGAAGATCTCGTCAAACTTCGCGCCGCAGGCTTCGATGCCTTCCTCATCGGCGAAGCACTCATGACCGCCGGCGATCCGGGCTTGGCTCTTGCCACTCTGCTCGGCACATCGGCGCCGCAAAGTTAATTCATGATCCGCGTAAAAATTTGCGGCATTGGCAATTGGGGTGACGCTCGGGCCGCTTGTGATTTTGGCGCAGACGCTCTCGGTTTCAATTTCTACGAGAAATCCTCGCGCGCCATTGCTCCAGCCGCTGCCTGGGCCATTCGCAAAAAACTTCCGCCATTTGTTGGCGCTGTCGGTGTTTTCGTCAATTGGGAGCCTGCCGCAGTAAACTCTCTCTCTCGTTCACTCCAGCTGCACGCCGCCCAGTTGCATGGCGATGAAACGCCCAAGCAGGTAGCAGCCATCGACATTCCGGTGATCAGGGCTCTTCGCGTCGGTTCCAACTTCAAAATGTCCGAATTTTCACGGTACCGTTGCCACGGCTTTCTCCTTGACGCCGCGCAAAACGGCCAATACGGTGGCACCGGCCAGCTCGCGGATTGGAATACTGCTCGCCAAGCCGCAAAATCGCAAATCATTATTCTCGCCGGTGGGCTCACTCCTGAAAACGTCGCCGCTGCCATCCTCACCGTGCGTCCGTATGCCGTCGACGTCGCCAGTGGGGTAGAATTAAAGCCCGGCAAAAAAGACCTTGGCCGGATGCGCGCGTTCCTTGCTGAAGTGCGCCGCGCCGAGTCGCAACTCTAAGGTAACGCTTCACGGAGAATTTTCGCCGCTCATGAGCCCTATCCTCCAGTCGTCGACAGTACCCGGCCGCTTTGGCCCCTACGGCGGTCGCTACGTTCCCGAAACGCTCATGGTCCCGCTTTTCGAACTCGAGCGTGCCTACGAAGTCGCTAAAGCCGATCCAAAATTTCAAGCGCAGCTCGCCGACCTGCTGAAAAATTTCGCCGGACGTCCCACGCCCCTGCAATTTGCCGCGCGGCTCACCGGGCACCTCGGCGGCCCGAAGATTTATCTCAAGCGGGAAGACCTCCTGCACACCGGAGCGCACAAAATCAACAATGCCATCGGCCAGGGCCTCCTCGCCGTCCGCATGGGCAAACCACGCATCATCGCCGAAACCGGAGCCGGGCAGCACGGCGTCGCCAGCGCCACGGTTGCCGCGCATCTTGGCCTTGAATGCGTTGTATACATGGGCACCGAAGACATGGCTCGTCAGGCTCTGAACGTGGCGCGCATGCGCATGCTCGGCACCGAAGTGGTCGGCGTCGAGTCCGGCAGTCGCACGCTCAAAGACGCCATCAACGAAGCCATGCGCGATTGGGTCACCAACATTCGCACCACTCACTATCTTCTCGGCTCGGCGCTCGGCGCCCATCCCTATCCAACCATGGTCCGCGATTTTCATACGGTCATCGGCCGCGAAGCGCGCGAGCAAATCCTGGCCGCCGAAAAGCGCCTCCCCACGCATCTTTTCGCCTGCGTTGGCGGCGGTTCAAACGCCATCGGCCTGTTCCACAAGTTTCTTAGTGACGCGGACGTAAAAATGATCGGCATCGAAGCCGGAGGCCGCAGTCACGCCATCGGAGAACACGCCGCCCGCCTGGCCGCACATCAAGGCTTCACCGGCGCGCGCCCTGGCGTCCTCCAAGGCACCTATACCTACGTCCTGCAAAACGAAGACGGCCAAATCGCGGCCACCCATTCCATTTCCGCCGGCCTCGACTACCCGGCCATCGGCCCCGAACACGCCTGGCTCGCCGACACCAAACGCGCCTCGTATGCCGCCGTCTCCGACCAAGCCGCTCTGGACGCCGCCAAACTCCTGGCGCGCAGCGAAGGCATTATTCCCGCGCTCGAGTCTGCCCACGCCGTTGCCGGTCTGCTCGAGCGCCTTCCGCAACTCACACCCGACGACCTGGTCATCGTCAACATCTCCGGCCGCGGCGATAAGGATATGGACACCTATTCGCGTCTACTCTAATCTTTGAAACTAAAATGACCGCACTGGCCCTCAACTCGACTCGCATCTCCAGACGCTTCGGCGAACTGCGAAAGTCCGGCGAACTTGGCATTATTCCGTACATTACAGCAGGCGATCCTTCCTTCGACGCCACCCTGGAATTTGTCCTCGCTCTTGCTGGCGCCGGCGCCGACGTCATCGAACTCGGCGTCCCGTTCAGCGACCCGCTGGCCGATGGTCCTACCATCCAGCGGGCCTCTGAACGCGCCCTCAAATCCGGCGCAAGTCTTGCAGGCGTAATCAATCTGGTCAGCCGCGTTCGCGAGTCTTCGCAGGTTCCCATCGTGCTGTTCAGCTACTACAATCCCATTTTCCAAATGGGCCTCGAGAAATTCGCAATGCAAGCCGCCCAAGCAGGCGCCGACGGCGTCCTGGTTACCGACCTGACGCCGGAAGAGTCGGATGCATACCGCGCGATCCTCGCAAAACACAATCTCGATACTATTTTTCTCGCCGCTCCCACCTCTGACGACGAACGCCTTCAGAAAATTTCTGCCGTATCCTCCGGCTTTCTTTATCTCATCTCCCGCACCGGCGTTACCGGAGCCAAAGACGCTCTGCCCGACGATCTACCCGCGCTCTTGCGCCGCGTACGTCAATACACCGTGCTTCCCATTGCCGTAGGCTTCGGCATCTCGCAACCGGGTCACGTCTCGGTATTGGGTGGTCTGGCCGACGCCGCCGTCATCGGGTCGTCTCTGGTCTCCGAAATCGAAAACGCCAAATCCATCGCCTCCGCCGCAAGCGCGCTGGCAGCCCGTATCCGTTCTCTGAAAGAAGCCGCGCTCACTGGCCTGTCGAAAAGGGAAGTGGCGCCATGAATACGACTTATGTCTGCGCCCCAGGCGCCGGTTGGTTGCCCTTTCTCATTGTTTTTTCTGGAGCCACGCGATGACTCTCGGTGATTGGCGTCGCCGCATCGACGAGATCGACCTGCAGCTGGTGAAACTGTTGAACGAGCGTTCGCACTGTGCCATCGAAGTGGGCAAGCTGAAGGAAAAAGCAAAAGTGCCGCTCTATCAGCCGGATCGTGAAAAAGAAGTCCTGCAAAACGCAGAAGCCGCCAATACCGGCCCGCTTTCCGACGCCGCGATTCGCCGCCTGTTTGAACGCATCATCGACGAAGCCCGGGCCGCCGAACGCGCCGCGATGCATAAGGATGTAAAGGCCGACGTCGACTCGGGCAACGACTCGTTTTAGAATTTTGGCTTTGACTTGGCGGCGGTGCGCTCGCTTGCCGGCCTGTTTTCTGAATGTGAACTTAACTTTTCCAGTTTTTGAATTTGCTGGTGCAGTTGTCGCGGCGCGCAGATCTGCGCGCCACGAACACCGAGGAGTAATACGTAGTACCGCAACGCGATTTAAGTTTTTGCTTTTAGCTGGTTTAACGGCAATCTATAACCACGACATTCCGGTACGCGAATAGAAAAGGGAAGCGCAAAACTAAAATGGTCATCGTAATGCAAGAAGGCGCCACCGACGCGCAAATCCAAAAAGTCATGGATCGTCTCCTGGCCAGTGGTTTCAACGTTCATCGCTCCACCGGCGAGTCGCACACGGTTCTTGGAGCCGTGGGGGTCCACCGCGATTTCGATCACCGCGACTTCGAACTCCTCGAAGGCGTCCGCGAAGTCATGCGCATCACGCAACCCTACAAACTCGCCAGTCGCCAGTTCCGCCCCGAGGGCACCATCGTCGATCTTGGCCGCGGCGTAAAAATCGGGGGCAACGACGTGGTCATCGCTGCCGGGCCCTGCTCGGTCGAGTCACACGACCAAATTCACTCCGTCGCCGAAAGCATCGCTAAGGCCGGAGCAAAAATTCTCCGTGCCGGAGCCTTCAAACCGCGCACCTCTCCCTACGCCTTTCAAGGCCTCGGCGAAAAGGGTCTCGTGCTGATGCGCGAAGCCGCCGACAAGTTCGGCCTGTTTACCGTCAGCGAGGTCATGGACGCTTCGCAAATCCAGATGATGTCCGGCTACGTCGATGTATTTCAAGTCGGCGCGCGCAATATGCAAAATTACTATCTCCTCCGGGCACTGGGCGAAACGCGCAAACCGGTTCTCCTCAAGCGCGGCATGTCATCCACGATGGAGGAACTTTTGCTCAGTGCTGAATACATCCTCGCCGGCGGAAACTACAACGTCATCCTCTGCGAACGCGGCATTCGCACCTTTGAAACCTACACTCGCAACACCTTCGACATTGCGGCTATCCCCATCGTAAAAAAACTTTCGCATCTCCCCATGTTTGGCGATCCTTCCCACGGCACCGGACGCCGCGACAAAGTGGCCCCCATGGCCCGCGCCGCGGTGGCCGCCGGAGCCGACGGCCTGTTAATCGAAGTTCACAACGATCCCGACAACGCCCTTTCCGACGGCGCACAGTCCTTAGAGCCCGCTCAGTTCGCCCAACTCATGACCGAACTTCGCATCATCGCCCCCGCCATCGGCCGCCGCATCGCCTGATCGGCTCTACCTCGGTTATGGGAACGGGGTTATTCACAAATGTCTCGAGGGACCGGCGCTTTCGTTGCGACGCAGTAAAGAAAAATCACAGCCCTTCGCCTTTCAACTCTCAACTGTTAACTGTAAACTCTGTGTTCCGTCATGACCGCTCATCTAATCTCACGCGTGACCATTCTCGGCACCGGCCTGATCGGCGGTTCCTTCGCTCTTGCTTGCAAAAAATATCTTACCGACGTCCGTATCTCGGGCTGGGATCGTCCCGACGTCCTCCGCGAAGCCCGCTCTGTTTCCGCCATCGACGAAGCCTTTGCCGGCGAACTCGCTCCCGCCCTGCGCGGCGCTGATCTCGTCTACGTCGCTCTCCCGATCGGCGCCACCCTTGATCTGCTGAAAGATATCGCGCGCCATGCTTCGTCACACGCCCTGGTTACCGACGCCTGCAGCACCAAGTACCGCATCACCCAATCCGCTGCTGAGCTTTTTCCCGAAGAAGCGGGCCCGCTCTTTCTTCCTGCTCATCCTATGGCAGGAAAAGAAATCTCCGGTATCGCTCAAGCCGACGCCGACCTCTTTCGCAATTCCACCTACGCTCTGATTGGCGCGAAACGAACCTTTGAACAACCGGACGTGGCGGGGGGGCTCGTCTCCGGTTCGCTTCCCGGCTCCGCATCGCGAAACGATCCGACACCTCACGATCCTCGCGTCTCCGCTTTCCTCAAAATTATCGAAAAAATTGGCGCCCGGCCTCTCTGGCTTGGCGCCGAGCAGCACGACTATGCGGTCGCACTCGCTTCCCATCTTCCGCAATTGGCCGCGGTAGCTCTCGGCGCTTTCCTGTACGATCGCCTTGATGAAAATGGTCTCCCCATCACCCTGGCAGGACCCGGCTTGCGCGATTCACTGCGCCTGGCAGGCAGCTCGTACGGTCTGTGGCGCGACATCATCCTCACCAATCGTGACGCCATCTCCGCGGCGCTGGATCTCTACGCCCGCCGCCTCGACGAACTCCGCGAACGCCTGAACTCCCGCGAACTGGAATCCGACTTCGAATCCGCCAACGACCTCTACAGACTTCTCCGTTCTCTTTAAGCAATTGTTTTGCGCATGGCCAACGAAAAGGCTTCGGGAATTTCGATTCGTGGAGGGTGCAGCGCATCCGGAGGCCCCTGGCTTTCCTGGCGTTGCAATTCCAAATCACTTCTGTTTATTGTCCTTTTAATTACATGGACTGTAAACGCTCTCCCTGCTATCCTTACCAGCGGAGTTCCTTTCACACAGGCTCACTCTTCCAGCCGCCGTACCCCGCAATTCGAGCCATTGCGCACGCAAACTGTTCGACCGCGTAGTCCACGCGACAGCTGTTCCCATTTTCATCTCTGAAACGAGCAGTCATATCAATTCTCAGAAGGCCAAGGAACCTAAATGTCGCTACCAAATGTAATTACTCCGCTCGGGATCTCTAGTAGCCTCGATCTCCCGTTGCTCATCGTCGAGAACAATCACGCCCAACGCCCGCTGGCTCTCCCGCGCCCCATGCTTCCCAGTCGCGTCGCCTTTGTAGGCAACTATCTCCCGCGCAAATGCGGAATCGCCACATTCACCACGGATTTGTGCGACGCCATCCACGCCGAATACAGCACCACCGATCTTCTGGCATTGCCAATGAACGACACCGAGGAAGGCTACAGCTACCCCGAACGCGTCCGCTTCGAACTCTCTGAAAATAATCTAACCTCTTACACGCAAGCCGCTGATTTCTTAAACTTCAGCAACATCGATCTGGTCTGCCTTCAACATGAATACGGAATTTTCGGAGGCCCAGCCGGGTCGAATATTCTCGAACTGCTACGTCGCCTTCACATGCCGGTAGTCACTACGCTGCACACCGTCCTCCGCGATCCCGATCCCGATCAGCGCGCCGTCATGACCGAAATCGCCGCGCTCTCCGACCGCCTGATCGTCATGAGCCGGCAATCCGCGGAGATTCTGGAAGAAACATTCCATGTTCCGGCTGAAAAAATCGATCTCATCCCCCACGGCATCCCCGATCTTCCATTCACCGACCCCCATTTCTACAAAGACATCTTTGGTACTGAAGGCAAAACCGTTCTCCTGACTTTCGGTCTGCTTTCCCCCAACAAGGGCCTTGAAAATGTGATTCAAGCCCTTCCGGCCATACTCAAGCGGCATCCCAACGTCGTGTATATGATTTCCGGCGTTACCCATCCGCACATTCTCCGCAACGAAGGCGATGTCTATCGCAACGAACTGAAAAAAATCGCCAAAGAGCTCGGCGTTGGAAAAAACGTAATCTTTCGCAATCGCTTCGTCACGCCCACCGAACTTGTCGAGCTAATCGGCGCAGCTGACATCTACATCACGCCTTACAAACACAAGGGACAAGTCGTTTCCGGAACTCTCGCCTACGCCCTCAGCGCCGGGAAAGCCATCATCTCCACTCCCTATCTCCATGCCTTGGAACTGCTTGACGATCAGCGCGGCGCACTCGTTCCTTTTCAAGATCCAGCAGCTATTGCTGCTAAAACGATCGAGCTCCTCGACGATCCCACCACCCGCCACTCCATGCGCAAACGTGCCTACCTGTACGCCCGCGACATGGTCTGGAATCGCGTCGCGCAGCAATACATGGCCAGTTTCCAGCGCGTCTACAACGAACGCCTGCAAACTCCGCGCGCCACTTTTTCCGCGCGCAATACTGAGAAAACCTTGAATCATCTTCCCGCAATAAAACTAAATCACTTGCAGCGTATGACGGATACCACCGGAATCGTGGAGCATGCCGTTTTCGCCATTCCCAATTATCCGGAAGGCTACTCGACCGACGACAACGCCCGCGCCCTGATCGTTTGTGTGTTGTTGGAAGAATTGCACTCCGGCAACGCAGAAGAAGTCACCGACCTGGCTTCGCGCTATCTGGCTTTCCTCTGGTTTGCCTTCGAAACGGCAACAAAACGTTTCCGAAATTGCCTGAGCTACGAACGCCAATGGCAGGAACGAGAAGGTTCCGAAGACAGCCATGGCCGCGCTCTGTGGGGTTTAGGCACGGTACTTGGCCGCTCGAAAGACGCGGGCCTGCGCGGTGCCGCCGGCCGCCTCTTCGAACTAGCCCTGCCCGCAGCCGTAGAATTCAAAAGTCCCCGTGCTTGCGCGTTTGCCCTGCTCGGTTTCCAGGAATATCTGGATTCTTTCCCAGGAGACCGCGCCGTACTCCACGCGTGCGAGGTCCTCGCCAATCACCTGCTCGCTCTGTACCGCTCGAACAAGTCTGCCAACTGGTGTTGGTTCGAAAAAAGTCTGGCTTACTCAAACGCCCGCCTGTCGCAAGCCCTACTCCGCACCGGCTTGCGCAATTCCAACAACGAAATGATTGAAGCCGGTCTCGAATCTCTCGAATGGCTCGCCGCCGAGCAACGCTGCGAAGTAAGAGGCCACTTCGTGCCCATCGGTTCGCAAGGTTTCTATTCCAAAAACTCTCCCAAAGCCCGCTTCGACCAACAACCCGTTGAGGCCTGCGCTGAAATCTCCGCCTGCCTGCAAGCCCTTGCCGCTACAGGAAAATCGCACTGGCGCAAAGAAGCCTGGTCCGCCTTCAACTGGTATCTCGGCGACAACGATCTCCAGGTGGCTCTCTACGATCCCGGTACCGGCGGCTGCCGCGACGGTCTCCACCCCGATCGCGCCAACGAAAACCAAGGTGCGGAATCCACGCTCTCATTTCTCTTGTCTCTGCTAGAAATGAAAAAGCTCGAAGCCGCAGATGCGCTCTCAATTCACTCCGCAAGAATGTAGAGAGTTTTGTCCGGGTCGAGCTTCGGCGCGATTCGAGTTGTGCCGCAAAGATCGAGGCCGGCAAGCTATCGCCCCTGCGGCGGAGTTTTTTCGCCTTAACGTTTTTGAACTTAATTTTTCTAAACCTATTACGAGCGTCCAATGAAACAATACGAAACTCTGTTCCAACGCAATCCCGCCAATCCCATTCTTAGCGGAAAGGACTGGCCCTATTCCGTCAACAGCGTGTTTAACGCCGGGGTCACGCTGTTGCAAGACGGCACCACGTTGTTGCTCTGCCGCGTGGAAGACCGCCGCGGCCTTTCCCATTTCTGCGCCGCCCGCTCCCAAGACGGTGTCAGCAGTTGGCAGATCGACAGCGAACCCACGCTCATGCCCGACCCCGATAAATTTCCCGAAGAAATCTGGGGCATCGAAGATCCCCGCATCACCTATGTCCCTGAACTGAAAAAATACGCCATCGTCTACACCTCGTACTCCCGCGGGGGCCCCGGCGTATCCTTGGCCCTCACCGAAGACTTCAGGTCCTTCGAACGTCTCGGGGTTGTTCTTTCTCCCGATGATAAAGACGCCGCACTGCTCCCGCATCGCGTCAACGGTCACTGGGCGCTAATCCACCGTCCCATGACCCCGCTGGGCGCCCACGTGTGGATTTCCTATTCTCCCGACCTCAGCAACTGGGGCAATCACAAGTTGATGCTCGAAGCCCGTCGCGGTGCCTGGTGGGACGCCAATAAAATCGGCATGTCTCCACCACCTATTGAAACTCCCCAAGGCTGGCTCATGCTCTACCACGGAGTGCGCCGCACTCCCTCCAGTTCTATCTATCGCCTGGGCCTCGCTCTTTTCGAGCTGGAAAATCCGGAAGTCTGCATCAATCGCGGTGATGAATGGATCTTCGCGCCCGAAGCCGACTACGAACGCCACGGTGACGTTCAGGACGTGGTCTTCCCGTGCGGCTACACCATCGGCAAAGACGGTGACACCATCAACCTTTACTACGGTGCCGCCGACTCCTGCATCGCGCTCGCGCAGGGAAGCATCAAGTCCCTCCTAAGCTGGCTAACCGCCCACGGCCACACCAGTGAAAGCCACGACCGCCGCACCCGTCACAAATAAGTCTCCGTGTCTTCGTTTCTTGGGGGCACTGGTTGGGCATCTGACTGCGCTTTTTTCGCGGACCGCCTGCGCAGCCGGACCGCCTGCAATCGCCAATGGTTTCCGTAAAACAAAATATAGTTTCATGCGTCAATATAGGCATGAAACTCACCACTCTTTTCCTCGCCCTTTTTCTAGCCGTCTTCACGGCGGCGCAATCCCCGTTCCCGGAGACCCCGGCCGCGCGCCAGTTCTCCGCCTGGCTCGAGGTCTTTAACTCCGGCGACCGCGCCCGGCTCCTCGCCTATTTGGAGAAGAACAATCCTAGTCGTGCGCAGGAGATTGACAGGGAAATGGGCTTCCGGGAAAACACCGGCGGCTTCGATTTTAAGAAATTCCAGGAATCCACGGCAAATCGCTTCACGGGCATCGTCAAGGAAAAAAACTCCGACCAATACGCCAGTTTCGAAATCGAAGTAGAATCCGCCGCCCCCTACAAAATCGTAAAGCTCGGCCTCCGCGCCATCCCGCAACCTGCCGATTTCCCACTCGCGCGCCTCAGCGAAGCCGAGGCCCTCAAATTGCTCCGCGCAGAACTAGAAAAATCCGCTTCCGCCGACACATTCTCGGGTACCGCCCTGGTCGCCAAAAACGAAAAGCCGATTTTCGCCGAAGCCTACGGCCAATCCGATCGCGCCGCCAAAACTCCCAATAAACTCAGCACTAAATTCCGCATCGGCTCCATGAACAAAATGTTCACCGCCACCGCCATTCTGCAACTCAACCAAGCAGGAAAACTTCAGCTTACCGACACCATAGGAAAAATTCTGCCCGACTATCCCAACAAAAACGTCGCCAGCAAGGTCACCATTCACCATCTCCTCACGCACACCGGCGGCACCGGCGACATCTTTGGCCCGGAGTTTGAATCGCACCGGCTCCAACTGAAAACTCTCAACGACTACGTGGCTCTGTACGGCCAGCGCGACCTGCAATTCGAACCCGGCAGTAAATGGGACTACAGCAACTACGGTTTCCTGCTGCTCGGCGTCATCATTGAAAAAGTCTCCGGGCAAAGCTACTACGACTACGTCCAACAAAATATCTTCAAGCCCGCCGGCATGACCTCCACCGCCTCGCTCCCGGAAGACCAAGCTGTCCCCGAGCGCTCTACCGGGTACACCAAACGAGGTCCAGGCTCCGGCTGGGCTTCAAACGTCGACACGCTGCCCTATCGTGGCAGCTCGGCGGGCGGTGGCTACTCCACTGTCGAAGACCTTCTCCGCTTCGCCAACGCGCTCACCAGTCTAAAGCTTCTCGATGGCTCCCATTTCGAATTGCTCACCACCGGCAAGGCCGACACTCCCATGGGCGAAAAATACGCCTATGGCTTCCAGGACCAGCACATCAACGGAGTCCGCTGCTTTGGCCACGGCGGCGGGGCCCCCGGCATGAACGGCGAACTCACGATTTGCCCCGAGTCCGGCTACACCATCGCCGTCCTGGCCAATCTCGATCCTCCCGCCGCGTCCAAGGTGGCCACCTTCATCGCCAGCCGCCTCCCCGCAAAATAAACCAAACTCGACCATGACCGGATCCATAGGTTCAATTGAGCTCTCGATGATGGCCCACTATCCTCGTCGCTGGTGCGGCGCTAAATACTTGATCCCCTAAGCCTTGCTCCCAACTTCACCTGATTTCCCGAATCCTGTTTCCATCTGATAGTTATGGTGTTCTTCAGGAGAAATTGATCAATTATCCAATGAATCGCACTCCCGGTATTCCGCCACGCCCCGAACCACCCGTCCCCAGGCCGCCGCGACCTGAAGAACCCATTCCCCAGCCTCCCAAGCCGGATCTACCCGGGCTGCCACCTCTTGGACCAGAAGAACCACACCTGCCGCCGCCTGATCCCGATCCGTCTCCCAACCCGTTTCCCGATCCCGAGCCGGGTTGGTCCACGCACGCTGCAACTCCCCGATTCCTGTACATTGAACGACGCGGAATCGGCAGCTCAATCCTCATTTTCTAAGAGGTGTTTCCTGCCAGTGTCAGGAATTTGCAGAAGGTTCCGCCCAACGCGGCCGTCTATTTCCGGGAATCTTTTCTCCTCGGTCGCTGCTTGGCAGAAATCGACCTGACAATCGTCGGCCCCTGGCCACTTGGAGGCATCGGTACCCGTCCGTGGGCCTCGGCCGCCTTTAGTAATGCCTCAACGCCCGGATTCTTGAGCGTCGTTGGACCCTCCAGCCGCAGAAAGCGCACCTGATTCCCGCCGCCGTGCATCAACTTATCCGGATCCGCCAACTTCGCTCCATACGTAAAACAAAGCGAGGCCCGATTGGCATCCGCCGCCAAGGAGACCACGCAATCTGAAGCCCGCGGCGCGCTGCAAAACCCAAACACCAGAAAGTTATAATTGTCGTAGACCAGCTCAAAGGCAGTCGGGAACCGCTGGCGCAAAGCCCCTCGCAGCGACCGAATCAGCTTCTGCATTTTCGGCTCAAACTTCCCAATAAATCCGGCAATCTGTTTTGCCGGTGATTCCGTCGCTGTGTTCACGCTTTTCCGTCCGCCAGATTTCATTTCCGCCGCCTCACCAAAGAGTTCACCGCTCCATCGGCCGCAGCTGTCGGAGCGATGTCGGAAGCAACGCCAGCACCTGCTCTTCAAATCTCTTTCTGTGCTTTTGGTATTGCACTCCAGCAAAAATCACCGCCAGCCCCAGCAAAGTCAGAACCATCGGAAACAAGAACGAATCTTTAAAGATGCTGTAAGACAAATGACCCAGATACCCCAGTACCCCGAATGCTCCAAACACCGCAAACGCTCGCCGCTGCAAGAAAACCGCCAAGAAAATCAGCCCCAGATTAATCAAACAATAGAAAAACTTGTTCCATTCGCTGCTGCTTTCCATCAGCGACAATCCGCACCAAAACGCCAGCAACCCGAACAGATATCCCCAAAACGCATAGTCCTCCTGCGTTCTTCGGTCGATTAAATAGGTCACCAGCAGTATCAAGAGTCCAAAACAAATCGCAACGCGCAGCTGCCCATGCCATTCGTAGGCACTGCTCCCAACCAGCAACGGCGCCAAATCCATCGACATGTACCACAGCGAAAAAGCAATCGGAAACGTCAAAAATGGGAATTTCACGAATTTCAGCGCCAGCAACCCAACCAGGATTGTCCCCACTTCCATCAAAATCCAGCTGCCTTTGATATAAACGTGGTAGTCCCGGAAATTCGCGGGCGAGCCCTGCGGCCAGAAGCCCGTAGCCCTTTCTATCCCATATATCGCGAGAGGCGTCATCCACACCGCAAGCGTGAACAGGAGGCCTCCGGGAATCTTCAATTTCTCCCGAAACCAGAGCGTCCGCCCCGCCAGGGCAAACAGCGCCGCGTAGCATGTCGCCAACAAAAAGACGGCCATCCCGCCAAACTGTTCCCATCCCAAATTCATGAGCCAGCCCAGTGCCGCCATCACCAGCAACGCGCCAAAGTAGTACGCAACATTGGCTCCGTCGAATCTCGCGCGCTCGCTGCCATTGTCACGTTGCCCGAGCGCATCCCACAGTTTTTCCGCCTGTTCGGCGGAAATGACGCCCTGTTCAGCCGCCCAATCGAAATCCTTTTTGGCGATCTTCACGGTTCACCCTCTGGCACGTAACCACCTTCTATCACACCAGCCGTCGCCCTGCCATGTTCGACCCCGTCGTTACGCTCCTCAGGCCCTCGGCAGCCTTAGGGAGGGCAGCACCCTTGTGGCATTCTTCTTTTTCTTTCCCTCTCTTTCTTTCTCTTTCTTTTTTCCTTGAATGCGTTACTATCTCCTCGCCCAGCGATTTCTTCAATCCAGGCAACGGAGTGCTCTCAGCTATGACCGACGACAAAAAGAATCAACTCTCCCGCCGCCAACTCCTCAAGACTGGTGTCGGCCTAATCGGCGCTACCGTGGCGGCGGAGAGCAAACTCTTCGCCGCGAGCGAAGCTGACGCGACGGCCGTCCGCGCTCAGTCTGAATCCATGATTGGCGTGAAATTCGATAAGCGCGACACCGTTCGCCTCGGCGTCATCGGCGTCGGTGGCCGCGGTACGGGCATGCTCTCCAATTTTCTCGCGATTCCCAACGTTCAGGTGAATGCCATTTGCGATCTGGTACGAGAGAAAGCCGTCCACGCGCAGGACCTGACGGAAAAAGCCGGGGGCAAGCGCCCGGAAATTTACACCAGCGGCGATCACGACTACGAAAATCTCTGCAAACGTGACGACCTCGACTTCATCTACGTCGCCACTCCTTGGGACTGGCACGCGCGCATGGCAGTCGCCGCGATGACCAGCGGCAAACACACCGGACTCGAGGTCCCCGCCGTCAATACGCTCGAAGAATGCCAAACCCTTGTCGACACGTCTGAGAAAACCCGCCGCCATTGCATGATCATGGAGAACTGTTGCTATGGCTTCAACGAACTTATGGTTCTCAACATGATTCGCGCCGGCCTGTTCGGCGATCTGCTCCACGGCGAAGCCGCCTACATCCACGATCTCCGCGGCGAGATTTTCTCCGACAAAGGCGAAGGCCTGTGGCGCCGCGTCCCACACACTACTCGCAACGGAAACGTCTATCCCACTCACGGTCTTGGTCCGGTCGCCAATTACATGGGCATCAATCGCGGCGATCGCTTTGACTATCTCGTCTCCATGAGTTCCCCACAAAAAGGCTTTGACGCCTACCGCGCCGCCAAAATTTCCAAAGACAGTCCCAAGTGGAGGGAAAAGTATGTCCTGGGCGACATGAACACCTCGCTCATCAAGACTGTCAACGGTCTCACCATCATGCTCCAGCATGACGTCTCCAATCCCCGTCCCTACGACCGTATCAATCTCATCAGCGGCGTAAAAGGCGTTTTCCGCGATTATCCAGGGCGAATTTACGTTGATGGCCAGCCCGGCGAAGAAGCCTTCACTGGCATTGAAGCGTATAAAGAAAAGTACGGGCACCAGCTTTGGAAGGAACAAGGACAAACAGCGGAAAACCGCGGTCACGGCGGTATGGATTACCTCATGCTCTACCGCCTCGTGCAATGCATGCGCGAAGGCCGCGAGCCCGACATGGATGTCTACGACGCCGCCAGTTGGAGCGCGCCTGCCGCCCTCAGCGAAAAATCCGTCGCGCAGGGAAGCGCCCCCGTAAAATTTCCCGATTTCACAGCCGGCCGCTGGAAACAGCGTAACGGAGCCTCGCAATAATGAGTTCCCCATCGACGGAAATTTTCGGCGCGACTCTCACCGAGTCAGCGCCGCGCCGCAATATCGCCGTTGACGCCTATCGCGGGCTCGTAATGCTTTTGCTTATGGCTGAAGTCTTGCGCTTCGCCGAGGTTTCCCAAGCTCATCCAGGCAGCGGCTTCTGGCGGTTTCTCGCCTATAACCAGGAACACGTGGACTGGGCCGGCTGCTCCCTGCATGACACCATCCAGCCAGGATTCTCATTTCTAGTCGGTGTCGCGCTCCCCTATTCCATCGCCAGCCGTACCGCCAAGGGAAAATCTTTCGGCAATCAACTCGCGCACTCCATGTGGCGCGCCTTTCTCCTGATCGCTCTTGGAATTTTTCTCCGCTCCACGCACCAGCCGCAAACCTATTTCACTTTCGAGGACACCCTCACCCAAATCGGCATGGGCTACGTTTTCTTGTTCCTGCTCGGTTACGCCAAGGAAAAATGGATCTGGATTTCCTTCGCCGCCATTCTTTTCAGCTACTGGCTCGCTTGGGTGCTCTATCCTGTCGCGGGTCCCGGATTTGACTGGCAATCGGTCGGCGTTCCGGCCGACTGGGCCCACCACTACACGGGTCTCCTGGCCCATTGGAACAAAAACGCCAATTTCGGCAACGCATTCGATCAGTGGTTCCTGAATCTGTTTCCCCGCTCCAAGCCATTCGTCTTCAACGAAGGCGGCTATCTCACTCTCAGTTTCATCCCCACGCTCGGCACCATGATCCTCGGGCTGGTTGCCGGACGCTGGCTGCGCGCCGCCGCGCCGCAGATCCCGTTTCGAAAATTGTTAGTGGCCGCCGCCGCAACCATTGCCGCAGGCTTGCTCTTACATTTCACCGGCATTTGCCCCGTCGTCAAACGCATCTGGACTCCCAGCTGGACCCTCTTTAGCGGCGGCATTTGCTTCCTTTTTCTTTCCGCCTTCTGCTGGATCATCGAAACCAAGGGCTATCGCAAATGGGCCTTCCCCCTGGTGGTCATCGGCATGAACTCCATCGCCGCCTACCTCTTCGTCCACATGTTTCCCCACTTCCTGGTCTCCACCTTCAACATCCATCTCGGCCCCAACGCTTTCACCTTCCTTGGCCAGCCCCTGCAACCACTCCTGGAGGGCCTCGCCATCGTCCTGGTCGAATGGCTGGTGCTCCTCTGGATGTACCGACGCAAACTCTTCCTTCGCATTTGATAACTCTTCGCATAAGCCGTTCCGCGGTCGTTTCTTTGTACATAGCATGTCTCCTGTACGTTGTGTCACCCATGTCTCCGGTACGTTGTGTCTCACCGTGTCTCCGGGCCGGATCAAATCCGTCGGCCCCCAAAGTGACCTATCTAGCCGGAGCGTTCTGTAAAGGACGCGACTGTACAGAGGAAAAAACCTGCAGCCCCTAAATAACGGTTTTTGGCCAGGATGTCTTCGGAACGTTCTGTGAAGGATCTCTTCGGACTGTACAGAACAGTAGTGGCGCGCCCGGAGGGATTCGAACCCCCGACGTTCTGCTTCGAAGGCAGATGCTCTATCCAGCTGAGCTACGGGCGCGCCCCAGTTTACCACGCCCCTTTGGGAGTGCGGCAGGCCCTCTTCGCTTCTTTGTGCGCGCCAAAATTCCGCTCCATTGTTTTTAATCGGTCCTGCACTCCACGGCTTTTTGAGGAGGCAGGAGGTAGCACCGAAATGCACTCATCCTCTCCCGCAAACGTCCCGCGTGGAGTAAACTCGGAAACCTCATGGACAAACGCATCTCTTCTCCCGACGACGCTCTCGCCAATCTCCACGACGGCGCTACCATCCTCATGGGCGGCTTCGGTCTGTGCGGCATTCCGGAAAATCTCATTGCCGCGGTGCGCCGCCGCGGCAGCAAAGATCTGACCATCGTCAGCAACAACGCCGGCGTCGACGATTTCGGCATCGGCCTGCTCCTCGAGAATCGACAGGTCAAGAAAATGATCTCCACCTATGTCGGGGAAAACAAGCTCTTCGAGAAATTAGTCACCAGCGGCGAGCTCGAACTCGAACTCAATCCCCAAGGCACGCTCTCTGAACGGCTTCGCGCAGGCGGCGCTGGCATTCCCGCTTTCTACACGCCCACCGGTTACGGCACGCTGGTCGCCGAAGGCAAAGAAACCCGCGAGTTTGATGGCCGCCAGTACGTCATGGAGCGCGGCATCCGAGGCAACTTCGCATTTGTTAAGGCCCATAAAGGCGACCGTTGGGGCAACCTCGTCTACCGCAAGACTTCCCGCAACTTTAATCCCATGATGGCCACCGCCGCCGACTACGTCATCGCCGAAGTCGAAGAACTCGTCGACCTCGGCCAGCTCGACCCCGACCAAATCCATACTCCCGGGATCTACGTTGACGCCATTTTCCAGGGGCCCCACTACGAAAAACGCATCGAGCGCCGCACGGTGCGCAAGGTTTGACTCTTGCGCGATAGATTGATGAACGAGGAATTCCTGTTTGGCAAACTGACGCTGCAAGATCTACTGGCAGTGGACGACCCGGCGTGGCCTGCGGTCCAAAATTGGATCCAAGCCTCCACCAACATTGTAGAAGTGCTCCCTCCGGACCAGACCCATCGTGAGCAATCCCTGCTGGAAACGCAGGTGTCGGTTCGCAGTTCGATGGGTGCTCTGGTCTATCACGCTGGTGGGCTGCTAATTGACCACGGATGGCTTCGCGTTCTCGGTTCGGGGCATCCCCGTTTGCCCAGATCAATTGCCACCTGGAATCGCGGGCGCTCGATGACCAAAGCGGGCCGTTCATTGGGGTTTTGGCTGATTGCCGACGACGTGATTGGTGGGTTTTTCGCTCTGAACGGAGGAGCCTTCGGTCCCGCCGACGGTCGAGTTTTTTATTTCGCTCCCAACACCCTGAGCTGGGAATCCATGCAGGAAATGAACTACGGCCAATTTCTGGTGTGGTCGTTCAGCTCCGCATTGGCTCGTTTCTATGAAGCTGTGCGCTGGAAGGGTTGGGAACTCGGTGTTGGCGCCCTCAACGGAGATCAGGCGTTATCCATCTATCCGCCGCTGTGGACCGCCGAAGGGCAAGATCCAGAAAAGAGTTCTCGCCAGCCGTGTCCGGTGGACGGGATTTATTCGCTCAATGTGGAAGAGATTCCCAAGCAACGTCAGTCTGATTTGAATTGATCGGAGCGAGTTAGGGAGCCCCATGACTTTAACTGAAGAACAAAAACGGGAACGCATTGCCAGACGCATATCGCTCGAATTGCGCGACGGTTTCTATGTCAACTTGGGGATTGGCATGCCGACGCTGGTGGCCAACTATGTGCCGCAGGGGATGGATGTAATTCTGCAATCGGAAAATGGCATGCTGGGCGTGGGGCCTTATCCGCTGGATTCAGAAGTCGATCCCGACCTCATCAACGCGGGAAAGGAGACCGTCAGCCAGATTCCGGGGAGCAGCTATTTTTCCTCCGCCGATTCCTTTGCCATGATTCGCGGCGGCCACGTCGATCTCACCGTCCTCGGCGCGCTGCAAGTGGATGAAAAGGGAACTCTGGCGAACTGGGCCATTCCCGGCAAAATGCTCAAAGGCATGGGCGGCGCCATGGATCTCGTCGCCGGCGCCAAACGCGTCTTCGTTACCATGGAGCACGCCACCCGCGACAACAAACCCAAAATTCTGAAAAAATGCACGCTCCCGCTCACCGGAGTCGCAGTCGTCGATCACATCGTTACCGAACTCGCCTGGATCGACGTAACCCCGGCAGGCCTCGTCCTCTGCGAACTGGCCGCCGACACTACACTCGAGGAGGTCCAGTCCTTGACGGAACCCCAATTAATTCTACCGCCCGGCGGGCCCAAACCAATGCCGGTTTGAGTCCGGCGAGAAATCTACGAACTGAGTTTTCGCGCAATCGAGAACGAATAGTGGAAGCCAGAAATAGTCGTAAGAGCGGCAACCAGATAAATTAAGACGCGGTTCGCAGACCCAAGCTGCAGATCGGGATAGGCTTCGGCCAGAACGACCGCAAAAACCAGAATGATCTGGAACGCCGTAGTAAATTTTCCCAGAATACTGGGTGGAAACGCGCGATAACCCGCAATCAAGATAATCACGATGGCCACCGTCAGCAACAGAACGTCGCGGCTCAAAACCATAATCGTCAGCCACCAGGCAATCTTCTTCTTGAACGCCAGAATTACGAAAGAGGAGGACAGGAGCAGCTTGTCGGCAATCGGATCGAGGTAAGCGCCAAGCGAAGAACGCTGATTCAGTCGCCGGGCCAGCAAACCATCGATGCCATCGGAAAGCCCGGCAACCACCAGAACGAGCAACGCCCAGCGGTAATGTTCATAGTCGATAAGAATCAGGATGAACGGCAGAAAGCCGAGCCGGAGAAACGTAATCTGATTGGGTACCGTCCAGATGCGACCTTGCATGGCGTGAGAGAGGATAACTCAGTTCGCGTCACGGCGCGATGCCGCCGCTGATTTTCGGAACAAGAATTCCGTCAGGCGAACTGCGCAAGGTAGTTGGCCAGCGTTCTTCCAACTTTGCGGGCGAACAGTTCGTTCATCGAAGGAATCGTTCCGGAAGGTTCGTCGAGTGAAACACGTTCGACCCGGCTCATGGGAAAAAATATGGTGGGAATGCCAGTGCGCTCTCCGTCTGGTTCGTTGATCTGGCGCACAAAATGATCAAACGAATTCAGATCCATTCCGCGGACAGTAACTCCGGAAGGATTGAGGGAAAGCAATTCTCCCCAGATTTTCTCTTTGGGAGTGTGCAAGCTAACGACGACGATTGAATGAATATCCATGGCCTTGGCGGCGTTCCCGTATTCAGGTTAACTCAAAACGGCGCGACGGAGCCATCCAAGCTCAGGTTAGCGGAAGACGATCGCGAAAGTGCAGCAGCATCAATGCGAAACTCGCGATAATCGCGACGCCTGCAATCAGGCCCAGAGTGTAGGCCGTATTTCGTTCTTTGCCATTCATCGGTTCGCGATCAGCGAACAATTTGCCAAGCGCAAACCCGGATGCTACGCCGCCGAAATGCGCCAAATTGTCCGTGCGCAACCCACCGAGCATGAATCCCAGTACAAAAATTGTAATGACCCAGGAAACCAGTCGCGCCCGCAGGGCTTGCATTGCCGATCCTCCGCGCTTGGTGGTGATGGCGATCATCAGGCCGACCAAGCCCAGGATTGCGCCGCTGGCGCCAACCGAGGAATGCCCCATATAGGCGCTGAGCAGAAATCCGATGACTCCGGTGATGGTATAGAGAAAAAGAAAGCGCGCTGAACCATAGACCTCTTCAACCACCGGGCCGATATCCATCAGGATGACC
The DNA here is from genome assembly GCA_035317965.1 of Saccharimonadales bacterium (SeqCode). GTDB lineage: Bacteria > Acidobacteriota > Terriglobia > Acidiferrales > UBA7541 > Acidiferrum. Next base: position 118,687 of record DATHFT010000171.1, read on the forward strand.
ATGTTGAACCCGATGTGGATAAGCCCCCCATGCAGAAACATGGCAGTTACGAGCCTCCACCACTCGTTGTGATCGAAAATCTCAGAGTGCGAGGTGGCCCCCAAGCGGTACAGGATTTCGCCGTTAAGACCCCACAGGGTGCTGAGACCTCCCGCTTCGCCGGCCTGCATGGTGGCAACCAGGCTCACACCAAACAACATGATGTTGACGACGAGCAGAATCGTGGTGGCGGGGGCCCGGCCGCCAAAGTAGCCGCCGAAGGACTTGCTGAGTGCCGCCATGGAGAAGGTGAGGCTGGTCCCGCATTCGTGGCAGCGGGTGGCGCGGATGCCAACCAGGGTACCGCAGGAAGGACAAATTTTTGGACGTGGCTGGGACGGCTCATCGCCCGATCCGAAAAGTCCGCGAAGCTGACGTTTCCAGCGTTCGACGCGCATTTGCCAGTGATAGGGAAGCGGCAATTCTCCTCCTTGCGACCCGCTTGCAGCGTTCCTATAATACCCAAGTCGCCGCAGTTTCTCCTGTGGCGGCGGGTGATAAAGCCAGGCATGGAAAATGGACGGGAGATATGCCGTTCGTCCGGGGTGCCTGCAGCAATCTGGATTTGCACGTCGGGGGCCGCACAACCATGGACAACCTTGAAGACATTGGCCGGCGGCTGGACGAAGAGCTGGCACGGGTCCGGCGCTACATTGAAGAAGATCTGGCGCCGGAAACCGAGAAGCGCACGGCAATTTTTCTCCGGGAAGTCAGCGAGAAATTGACGAGTGCGGCAACGAAGCTCGAATCGCGCTATGCGGCCCGCTCTGGCCAAAATTCCGAAAGCAAGAAGCCTTGATGCGGGCGGCGATTTGAACTGCGCGAAGCTTCGCTGCACGTCTCCGGCATTTTCCGTCCTGCTGCTTGGTTGTTTCGTGATTGGCTGCGCTTCGCGAAATCCGGTGGCGGATCGACGACAGCCGCCTCCCCTTGAGCCCACGCCGACCTCGCCAAAAGCGGAGGAAAAAGCCAGGAATTCCACGGAAGTTCCGCCCAGTCCGGCGAAACCTCCCGGATCCGCAAAACGGAAGAAAACGGACAGCATCCCCGTCCCCGCGGGGTACACGGAGCAAGGCGAAGCTTCCTGGTACGGAGTTCCGTTCCACGGGAGGCACGCCTCCAACGGCGAAATTTATGACATGTATAAACTCACGGCGGCGCACCGGACTTTGCCGTTTGAGACGATGGTCCGCGTGACCAATCTGAATAATGGAAAAACCACGACGGTGCGAATCACGGACCGGGGTCCATTTGTGGACAATCGCATTATTGACCTGTCGTTTGCGGCGGCAACGGAAATTGAATCTGTGGGGCCGGGTGTCGTACCCGTGCGGATCGAGATTCTTTCACCCGGCATTGATCCGACGGCGGGGTTTTTTACGGTGCAAGTCGGGGCGTTTCGCGAGCGCGCCAATGCCGAGCGCTTGAAACTGCGGTTGGATGCGAACTACTCTCCGATTTTTATCCAGCAATTTGATCTGCCAGAAGGAACCTTCTATCGCGTGCGGGTCGGACGGGTTTCCGGCGAAGATGCCGCGACCGAGCTTGGACAACAGCTCCGTGCAAAAGAAGCGCTCGTTCCAACTGTCGTAAGACTGGATGAAACACCTGCACCGGGAGAAAATTGATGGCAGCGGATTGCTTGTTTTGTAAGATTGCAGCGAAGAAGATTCCCGCAAAGATGGTGTATGAAGATGACGAAGTGTTCGCATTTGAAGATATCAATCCCCAATCGCCCACACACATTCTCCTGTGCCCGAAGAAGCATTTTATCTCTTTGAATGAGGCTACTGAAGCAGATCAGATGGTCATCGGGAAGCTGCACCTGGTTGCCGCGAAAATCGCCCGGGACAAAAATCTTCTTTCCGGTTACCGGACTCTATTCAACAGCGGCGAAGGGGCAGGACAGACGGTTTTCCATTTGCATCTGCACCTGCTCGGGGGGCGAACGTTCGACTGGCCTCCGGGGTAGCGGTCGGGAATTTGCGAAATCAGATGCGGTGTCGCGGGCGGCGCTGGTCATCCCGTCTGCGCTACCGATGCGGGAGTTGAGTTTGGCAATGCAAAAAAATCTTGGGATGGGCCGGGGGATCCGATGAAAGCGGAGGGCGTGATGCTGGTAGGGCGAGTGCGGTGGATGGCGGTAGCAGCGCTGGGTGTCGTGGCGCTCGCGAGCGTTCGAGCGCAACAAGTCGCGCCGTCAGCCGGCGGGGGCAAGGCCTTGACCGTTCAGCGTATTTATTCGCAACCGAGTATGAACGGGAAATTGACGCGCGGACTGGCATGGACTCCCAGCAGCAAACAGATTAGCTATTTTGAGAGCAAGGGCGCGGGTAAGGAAGCGCACTCGGAGTTTTGGGTGCTCGATGCGGGCAGCGGAGAGCGGCAAATTCTGATTTCCTCCGACAAATTGGAATCGGCTTTGCCTGCGGAATTGACCAAGAAGACTCAGGCGACCGGCCTCGGGCGCCACGCGCCGGCAGAATACCGATGGTCACCGAAAGGGGACGCACTGCTTTTTGTGGGAACCAGCTCCCTGGCCTGGTACGACGTTAAAACCCAGACCGCGAAGACGCTCACCAGCGGCAAGGAAGCAATTGCGGATGCCAAGATTTCCCCGGACGGCCGGACGGTAAGTTTTGTGCGCGCACACAATGTTTGGCTGGTGGACCTGGCTAGCGGGACCGAACGCGCCCTCACCAAAGGCGGTACGGAGGAGATTCGCAAAGGCGAACTGGATTGGGTTTACCCGGAAGAACTGGAGATTCAAACGGCGTACTGGTGGGCTCCGGATTCATCCGCGATTGCCTACCTGGAAATGAATGAAAGCAAGGTATCGCAATTTCCGCTTGTAGATTTCAATTCCTTCGATGGTCGAGCGGAAATGCAGCGCTACCCGGTGGCCGGCGGAGCGAATCCGATTGTTCATGTGTATGTGGCACCCGTAAGCGGCGGTGCGGCGAAATTGATGGACACGGGAGCACAAAACGAAATCTATATTCCGCGCGTGAACTGGCTTCCAGATTCCCGGCAACTTGCCATTCAGAGACTGAATCGTCCGCAAACCGTCCTTGAGCTGTTGCTTGCCGAAGCTTCCAGCGGAAAATCGCGCGTGGTGCTGACTGACAAAGACGATTATTGGATTAACCTCAGCGACGACCTGCATTTTTTGAAAGATGGAAAGCGCTTCCTGTGGTCCAGTGAGCGATCAGGTTACCGGCATATCTACCTTTACGGAATCGACGGAAAACAACAAGCGCAATTGACCAGGGGCGAGTGGGAAGCTACAGGAATCGAAGGCGTTGATGAGGCAAAAGGGATTGTGTATTTCCGTTCGACGGAGAAGTCGCCTCTCGAACGGCAACTTTACAAGGTGGGATTGGACGGGAGCGGATTTTCGCGCATAACCAAGGCGGATGGCACTCATGCAACAACCTTTGCGCCGGACGCTTCCGCATTTATCGACACTTTTTCCGACTCAGCCACGCCGCCGAGACAGGATTTGTATCGCGCGGATGGCGGAAAAATTTCCAGCATCAATGAAAATCACGTTGCAGAACTGGCCGACTACCATCTTTCGCCGGTTGAATTTCTGTCTGTTAAGACCCATGACGGAATCCAGCTTAACGCCATGATGATCAAGCCCCCGGACTTCAATCCGGAAAGGCGCTATCCGGTTCTCGTTTATACGTATGGAGGACCGCACGCGCAGGTGGTGACGAACCAATGGCAGGGGCCCACGTATCTGTGGCACCAGTCGATGGCGCAAAAAGGGTACATTGTATTTGCGGTGGACAATCGCGGCTCCGCGGGACGCGGGCATTTGTTTGAAGAGTTCATTCATTACCGCCTGGGGGCACAGGAAATGTCCGACCAGCGGGATGGCGTCACCTATCTAAAGGGATTGCCCTTTGTGGATCCGGCACGCATCGGCATCTGGGGATGGAGTTATGGCGGGCATATGGTGCTGCATGCCATGTTTGAGGACCCGGAAGATTTCAAAGCGGCCTTTGCAGGAGGGCCGGTTTCCGACTGGCACTACTACGATTCGATTTACACGGAAAGGTATTTGGGCCTCCTGCCCGAACACGATGAAAGCTACGAAGCTTCTTCCCCGATCGAAAATGCCAAGGGCTTGCGGGGGAAATTATTGATTGCCCACGGAACGGGCGACGACAACGTGCATTTTTCAAACACGCTGCGCGTGATTGATGAGCTGCTGGAGACTGGAAAGGCTGCGGAGGTGATGCCGTTTCCCGGACGCGGACACGGCGTAAGCGATCCAGAAGCGCGGCGGGTGCTGTTCCAGCGGGTGACCCAGTTTTTTATCGATAATCTCTAGAGAAAAATTTATAGAATGGAACACGCCCTTCAGGTTCGGCGGCGCATCCAACCATCTATGATCAGGCGCAACCGAGCTCTACGTATTTTGCTGTACCTTTCTTTTTTCCCCTTGGTACTTTGTGGATCAAGCAGTGCGGAGGCGCCTGAAGGTGTTTCCGAACAGGCTCCGGAGCAAGAAAAACCACAGAAACCGGACTCCGAGAAACCGGACGCACCGGTACCGGCCGACAGCATCACGAAAAGTCCAACAACACAGCAAGCCTACCTTCCTATTTCTGGCGAGAAACGGGTGTCATGGTTTTTCGTACGCTCCGTTGGTCCGGAAAGCTTGCTGGCCGGGCTTTTTACCGCGGGAATTGGAACGGCGCGGAACAAGCCGGAGGAATACCAACCGCATTTCGCCGGATTTGCCAAGCGCTACGGAATGCGTTTCACGGGTGTGGCGACGAGTAACGCGATGGAAGCCGGATTCGGTGCGGTCTGGGGAGAAGACCCGCGTTATTTCAGGGCGGAAGGTCAGTCGTTTGGCAGACGAATCCGCAATGTAATGGTGATGACGGTCGCCGCAAGAAGGCGCGACGGACACTTGGAGCCTGCGTATGCGAGGTACATCGCAATTCCGGGAAACAATTTTCTTTCCAATACGTGGCGAGCAGACAGCGAAGCGACGACGAACGCGGCGCTGACACGCACGCTCTGGGGATTTGTTGCGCGCATGGCCGACAATGCCTATCAGGAATTCTGGCCCAGTGTGAAACACAAAATTCTGCCGGGCAGCGTTGCGAACCACACGCCGTTTTAAGCAGAGAGGCGCATCGAGTTCCGCGCATTTGGAATCCGCGATGAAACTCACAACTGAAAATCGAATTCCTATTTGGAAACCAAGCTGGGACGCAGCACGTTGCGCCGTTCGGGAAGACACGTGGGAAGAGGTGGATTGCGATGCACACCATTTGGGGTGATGCGCGGCCGTGGTTGTTTTCCGTAGTGGTACTGAGCGCCGCTGTGTTTTTGGCCGTGCTCTTTCATTCGCTGATGTTCTGGCTAGTCGAAAAATTCACATTGCGGCGTGGCGCAACCCTGCAACATTCCCTCGTTAAGCATGTCAAGACTCCGGCCAGGGTCGTCTTTCCGCTGCTGGCAATTGTGCTGGCGCTGCCTTTGGCTCTTTTGCCGGACAAGTTGCGTGACGGACTGCAGCACGCTTTGGGGCTGGCGGTCATCGCGTCGATCGGATGGGGATTTGTGGTTTTGACGGAAGTCGTCAGCGACGTGATTTTCTCGCGGTACTCGACGGAGTCGGCGGACAATCTGGCGGCGCGGCGGATTCGTACGCAGACCCAGGTGATCGAACGGATCGTGGTGATGTTGGTTGCCGTGGTCACCCTGGCGGTAATGCTGATGACGTTTCCCAGCGTAAGGAATATCGGAGCGAGTGTTTTGGCCTCCGCTGGACTGGCCGGACTGGTTGTTGGCATGGCCGCGCGGCCTACCCTGGCGAGTTTGATAGCGGGATTGCAGGTGGCAATTACCCAGCCGATCCGCATTGATGATTCGGTGGTGGTCGAAGGCGAATGGGGATGGGTTGAAGAGATTGAGACCACCTATGTGGTCGTGCGGCTGTGGGATTTGCGGCGGCTGATACTGCCGCTGACGTATTTTATTGAAAGACCTTTCCAAAACTGGACACGCACTACGTCGGATTTATTGGGGACGGCGATGATTTACGTTGATTATTCCTTGCCGGTCGAAGAGCTGCGGAGCGAATTGCAACGCTTGCTGAAGTCTTCGCAATTGTGGGACGGACGAACGTGGGGACTGCAGGTAACCGATTTGACGGAAAGGACCATGCAAATCCGTGCGCTGATGAGCGCTTCAAACGCTTCGAACGCGTTTGATCTGCGGTGTCATGTACGCGAAAAACTAATTGAATTTCTTCAAGTAAAGTATCCGCAATGTTTGCCGCAACGGCGCGAAAATCTCCTCCTGGACACTGCTCCGCAACAGACTCCGGACGACAAAATCAGTTAAATCACCCTGCCAAGCAAGTTGGTTATTTTGTCTTGTAGGTGAAGGTAACCTTGGTTTCTTCGTCGAGGACCAGTGGACGGACGAAGCGGAACGAGGTGCCGGCTTTGGGTACGTCCACCCGGATGGGGAGGACGCCCGAAACGCGGCGTTGCAGATTGACGACATTGCTCGAGACGGTGGCCATTTGGTCGGCTTCCAGTTTCTTGCGGTCCTTAGAATTCTTCGAGAGTTGTGCGGCGCCCGGTGGCAGACTCATCAGGGATTCAGACGTGTTGACCGTGGGGGCTTCGGCCGTGACTTCGACGGTTTCGGATACGTTTCCCACTTGCAGTGGAAAGCTGTAGCGGACAGGACGGCTGGGATCGTAGGCGACTTCCCTGGCAAGACCCTTGAATCCCCGCGCGTCGGTGGTGACGCGGACTCTTCCAGCGGGGATACCAGAGAACGTCCAGCGGCCCGAGGAATCGCTGCGCGCACGATAAACGGCGCCGGAATCGAGATGGACGACCGTAACCAGGGCCCCAGTGACGGCGGCACCGGACGAGTCCACGACAACGCCACCCAATTGGCCAGGGAGCAGGCGCTCGACAGCATCGCCGACATCGGTTCGGTACCCGACGCGGCCGTTTAAAGGTGTCGCTGTTTCTTCTTCAAAACCTCCGGGAACCAGGCCTGCCGCGATGGCGTCCCCGCCGAAATCGGTGACTTTGTATTGCTGGGGCAAGAACAGTTCCCATTGCAGGACGTTAATGGGGACGTCCATTTTGGGCAGGGAGATCTCGGAGCCCCCTTTTTTGGCAAACGGTGCACCGGAATGGAGAAATACGAAGGTGACGAGGTAGGAGTCTGTGGGGCGAAAGCCGGGGCGGAGCAGCGGGACGCGGTTGCCGTCCGGACCTTCGACGGGCTTCACCTTTTCTCCGGCAACATCGGCGGAGAGGATGCTGGCACCGGGCGGGAGAGAGACTTTCAGAAAGGGTTGCGCCTGATTTTTCATGAGCAGTTTTACTTCGGTCAGGGATTTGCCTTCAGACGTGACCAGGGTTGTGATGGTGGCGTGTTCGGCCACGGCGGCGAGAACGCTGCTGTCGGGAAAACGCGTCCAGGCCAGTGCCAGGGCGGGAGATTCCGAAGGTTGTTTGTGATAGCGGAACGATGCGTGGAGCGGGAAGCGGGCCATGGAACGGAGCAAGGAGTTGGTTTCCTTGATGTCCATGCGTTTGAGATTGGCGTTTTCAGTGGCGGTGAGTTCGATCGTACCGGATCCTTCAACCAGGACTTCGCCGGTTTCCCGTTGAGCTTCCGTAAAGCTGAGGAACGGGGCCTCGACTTTGGTGGCGGTGAGTGTTCTGTCCATGGTGATCAGGAATTGGTGGGTACGTTGGGCGGCGGCGCGGACGGTAATGCCGAGAACTCCGGATTGCATTTCGCTGGAGTCGACGGATGCGCCGGTGACGCCGTTGAGTTCGTAGCCGGCGGGAATGTCTACATGGAATTGCGTGGGCTCGCCTTGGACTACGGTAATGTCCGCGAGGACGGCCACGCGCAACTCTGTTTCGCTGACCGAGAGCAGCGTCTTGACGTCGGAGAGGAAACGCGATTCTTTTTGGGCGACCGGCGTGGTGATTTCATGTGTAGCCCAGGAGACGTTGGCGAGTTGGCCGGGGAGGAGCGTGGCTTCGATGGTGGTTTGGCCGTTCTCGGAGGCTCGGCTCGTGATGATGCCGCGCGAGAGGTGGACGACCGTGTTATTGCCGGGGACGGTGAGTGTGAGGCGTACGCTGCCGGCTTGCGGAGCGGGGATGGAGAAGTAGGCACGGCCGGCTTGTGTACTGAGTTCGAGAGCGGCGTCCAGAACCACAGAAAAATCGCCGGGACCGGCGAGGACGGCGGAGTCAACGTTGTTTTCCTGTTCAAGCGGAAGAGGTTTTTTGTCCTGCCGGGCATCGAGGATGGTGAAGTTTGTGGTCAGCGGAACTTTAGCCATACCTTTGCCAAAGAGTTCGCCTTCGAAATTTAGCGTGCCTTCGACGGCATTGGTCGTGGCGCGGAGTTTCAGCTCGGCGCGTTTTAGAGAGTAGGGAG
>DATHFT010000172.1:0-48496 GCA_035317965.1 Saccharimonadales bacterium (SeqCode)
TTTGTCGGCTGGGAAGGCGTCGGACTCGCCAGCTACCTGCTTATTGGATTTTACTTCTTGAAAAAATCCGCGTCGGACGCCGGCAAAAAAGCTTTTATCGTCAATCGCATCGGCGATTTCGGCTTCATGCTTGGCATGTTCCTGCTTTTCAAGGTTTTTGGAACCCTGGACTTCCACTCCATTTTTACCAGCGACACAATTCGCAACTGGGTCGTTGAACCGACCGGCCAGCTGGGCACGCTCACCGTGGCCTGCCTGCTGATTTTCATGGGCGCTTGCGGAAAATCCGCGCAGCTTCCGCTCTATGTCTGGCTGCCCGACGCCATGGAAGGCCCCACGCCGGTGAGCGCTCTCATTCATGCGGCAACGATGGTCACGGCCGGCGTCTATGTAGTGGCCCGCTCTCACGTTTTATTCGAGCACGCGCCAACCGCCATGCTGGTCGTGGCCATTGTCGGCTGCGCTACCGCTCTTTTTGCGGCGACGATCGGACTGGTGCAGACCGATATCAAGAAAGTTCTCGCGTACTCAACGGTAAGCCAGCTGGGCTACATGTTTCTGGCCTGCGGCGTCGGCGCGTTTTCGGCCGGCATATTCCATCTGATGACCCACGCGTTTTTTAAAGCGCTGCTGTTCCTCGCCGCGGGATCGGTTATTCACGCCATGGGCGGCGAACAAGACATGCGCCACATGGGCGGTCTCAGCAAGAAAATCAAATACACCTTCTGGACGATGTTCATCGCCACGCTGGCGATCGCCGGATTCCCGCCGCTGGCCGGATTCTTCAGCAAAGACTCCATCCTGCTCAGCGCGTTTGAGAGTACCGGCGGCGGACCGAACGCCGGCCACATTCTCTACGGCCTCGGACTGCTGACGGCGCTGCTCACATCGTTCTACATGTTCCGCCTGGTCTTCCTCACCTTCTTCGGCCAGCAAAGATATGACGAGCATCACGTCCACGTTCACGAGTCGCCGTGGAGCATGCTGGGCCCGCTCGTAATTCTCGCCGTTCTATCTCTGGTCGGCGGCTGGGTTGCGGCTCCCGCGTTCTGGGGCGGCACCGACTATTTCACAAAATTCCTGGCGCCCGTTTTCGGATCTCGGGAAGGCGCGGCCGCGGTCGGCGAAGCCGCGGCGCACTCTCTTGAAATCACGCTCGCCTTCGTCGCGGTAGTTGCCGCCACCATCGGGCTCCTCGTCGCGCTCTGGCTCTACCTGCGCCAGCCGAAAAAGGCCGACGGCATCGCCAAATCCATGAGTGGCGTCTACACTACGTTGCTCAACAAATACTACGTCGACGAACTGTATGCGGCCGTGATCGTTCGTCCGCTCCTGTGGATGTCCACCAAAGTCCTTTGGAAAACGGTCGACGTGCAACTCATCGACGGCGCGGTGAACGGCGTCGCCAGCGGCACCACCGCCACCGGCGACGGGGCACGCCACATGCAGTCCGGCAACACGCGCAGCTACGCCATTTGGGTAGTGGTCGGAGCGGTCTTGATACTGGCCATCATTTTCTTCTGGCCCAGCAACGACGCCAAAGCCGTCGTTGGGATGGTGCGCTAATGCTGGGCGGACATCTGCTCTCCGTCGTTGTCTTCTTTCCCGCTCTCGGCGCACTGGCTCTGCTGATTTTAAACAACGACGACCATAAATTTATTCGCTGGGTCGCGCTGCTGGTTTCCGTGTTTGAACTTATCTTTTCCCTCCTCATGTTCCGCGGAACGTCCTGGTTCGCTCCCGGATATCAGCTCGAAGAGTTTGCCCTGTGGATCAAGGATCCGGCCATTCACTACCACCTGGGCGTGGATGGTCTGAGCCTGTTTCTGGTCATCCTAACGACTTTCCTGACGCCGATTTCGATTCTCGCGTCCTGGAGCAGCATCCATCACCGCGTAAAAGAATTTTTTGTAATGATCCTGCTGCTCGAAGTGGGAGTCGTAGGCGTTTTTCTCTCACTCGACCTGTTCCTGTTCTTTCTCTTCTGGGAAGTAATGCTCATTCCCATGGCCTTCCTCATCGGCATCTGGGGTCATGAGCGCCGCGTTTACGCCGCCGTGAAATTCTTCCTCTATACCATGGCCGGCTCGGCCATGATGCTCATCGGTATCATCTGGCTCTACAGTGTTACCGGCACGTTCGACCTGCCCGTCATTCAATACGCTTTGCAATCCGGCACCCTGGTGCTGAACAGCCATACGGAAATTCTTCTGTTCCTGGCTTTCTTCGTGGCGTTCGCCATCAAAGTTCCGTTGTTCCCGCTGCACACTTGGCTGCCCGATGCCCACGTGGAAGCGCCCACGGCCGGCTCGGTCATGCTCGCTGGCGTGCTCCTGAAGCTCGGCACCTACGGAATGATGCGCTTCTGTTTGCCGCTTTTCCCGGACGCCGCGCATCGCGCCGCGCCCTATGTCGCCACCCTGGCGATCATCGGAATTATCTATGGCGCGCTGGTCGCCATGGTGCAACCCAACCTTAAAAAACTCGTCGCCTATTCCAGCGTCAGCCACTTGGGTTTCGTGGTCCTCGGCATCTTTGCGTTCCAGAATATTTCCCTGCAGGGCGCGGTGTACCAGATGCTCGCGCACGGCATTTCGACCGGGGCGCTTTTCTTGCTTGTCGGCATGTTGTACGACCGCCGCCACACGTTTGAAATTTCCGAGTTTGGCGGGCTGGCCACACCGATGCCGAAACTTGCTGCCTTCTTTTTGTTTGCCGCGCTGTCGTCACTGGGCTTGCCAATTCTGAACGGCTTTGTCGGTGAATATTTGATTTTGCTCGGTACCTATCAGACGCACTGGCAATGGGCCGCCTGGGCCGCACTCGGAGTGATCCTGTCCGCGTGCTACCTGCTGTGGTCCTATCAGCGCGTGTTCTTCGGCGACGTTACGCACAAGAAAAACGCGGAACTGCCGGATACCAGCGCCCGCGAACGCTTTATTCTCCTCACCATGGCTGTCGTGACGCTGTGGATGGGCGTTGGCTCGGTGTACATCACAAACCGCACCGCTGCCGCGAGCCAGACCGTTCTTGAGGAGATGAAGCGCCCCGACCGGGCCTACGAAGCAACAACGCCGGCAAGACGACCGGCACGAACTTCGGCAGCGGCGCCCGAGGCCAGCCAGCAAACTCCCGTGGAAAGGGTCGGAACCCGCTAAATGCCTTCGTTTCTGCGCACCGAAGATCTCTATCGCGTCCTGCCAGTACTGCTCTGGTGCGGTTTTGCCACTCTGATCATGCTGTTGCAGCCGTTTGTCAAGAACAAGCACTTCTTCACCTTTCTCGCCCTCGTGGGCGCGTGGTTTGGCATCGCGGGCACGGTCTGGGTGCGCACCACGGGCGGTGTGGGCTTTGGCGGACTGGTACAGGCAGATACTTTCAGCGTGTTCTTTCAGGCGCTGCTAGGTGTGATCGCCTTCCTGGTGATTTTGGCAGCAGGACCGTATTTGCATCGAGAAAAACTGGACTTCCCGGAGTTCTATGCCCTGCTGCTTTTCGCGACGGCGGGCATGGGGGTCATGGCTTCGGCGCAAGAACTGCTCACGGCCTTCATCGGTCTGGAGATGAGTTCGATTTCGAGTTATGTCCTGGCCGGATATCGCCGCGATTCGCTGAAATCCAGCGAATCTTCGATGAAATATTTCCTGCTCGGATCTTTCGCCACGGCGTTTTTTCTCTACGGTATCGCGCTCCTGTACGGCGCAACGGGAACCACCAATCTTACGCGCATGGACGGCGCCGACTGGAACAGCACGCTGCTGAAGCTGGGCCTTTCGCTGGTCTTGATCGGCCTGGCCTTCAAAGTTGCCGCGGCACCTTTCCAGATATGGACTCCGGATGTGTATGAAGGCGCGCCGACTCCGGTAACGGCGCTGTTCTCGGCTGGTCCCAAGGCGGCTACCTTTGCGCTGCTCTTGCGCATCTTTGCCTCGGTTCCCGAGGCCACGCACTACTGGTTCTGGGCCTTCTGGCTTCTCGCGATTCTGACCATGTTTGCCGGTAACCTCGGTGCGCTGGTGCAGACCAACGTGAAGCGCCTGTTGGCTTACAGCTCGATTGCGCATGCCGGATACCTGCTGGTGGCCTTTGCCGCCGTCACGTTTCTCGCCAAAGACGGAGATGCCGCTCCGGCCTACGCCGCAGTTCTGTTCTACCTGCTCAGCTATGCGCTTGTAAAGATCGGCGCGTTTACGATCGTTGCGCAACTTGGCGGCGCTGGTGAAAAGAACGTCACCCTCGATGACTATGCGGGTCTGGCCACGCGCCAGCCGGTCGTGGCCGCCATGCTCGCGCTGTTCCTGCTTTCGCTGCTCGGACTGCCGGTAACCGCCGGCTTTTTCGGAAAGTTCTACATTTTCAAGGCCGCCGTCAGTTCGCATCTGATCTGGCTGGCCGTAATCATGGGCATTAACAGCGTCATCGGAGCCTATTACTACCTGCGGCTCATCGTCGTGATGTACATGCGCGAGCCCAGCGCAGAACTCGCCGCCGCCGGACCGATGCGCTTCCCGCTAACGGTAAACTGCGTTCTGGCCATCACCGCTATCGGCACAATCTACCTGGGTCTGTTCCCCAACCACATCCTGCACTTCATCCTGCAACAAACGCTGATCGGCTCCCGCTCCTTCAACTGACCTAGCGTCCGGTACTCCTGAATATCCAGCCTTCTCGGTCTAGTTCCCGTGCGGGCCGCCGTGCGCAGGACGAATCGGTTGCGGCTAACGGACGCCGCCCGAGATGAGCAGGGTTTCGCCGGTCATGAATTGGGAGTCGGAGGAAGCCAGGAAAACGGCGGCGGGGGAGATGTCGTCGGGAGCTCCGATACGGCCGAGCGGAGAAAGTGCGATGGTGCCCCGTTCAAAGTCGCTGCCTTTGATGCCCGCCGAGTCCAGTCCTTCGGTGGCAATCATTCCGGGATTAATGGAATTCACACGGATCTTGCGCGGACCTAGTTCCCTGGCGAGCGAACCGGTGATGGCATCCACTGCGGCTTTCGTGGCGCTGTAGACAGAACTGAGTGCAGGCGTGATCCGGCTGACGATCGAGCCAATGTTAATCACGCTGCCGCCTTCCGGACCAAAGTATTTGAGCGCTTCTTTCGTGGTGAGGAGCAGTCCGAGAACGTTCAGATCAAATTGCGAATGAAAAGCTTCTTCCGTCACTTGTTCGAGAGGCAGGAATTTGTAAATGCCGGCGTTGTTTACCAACACGTCGAGGCGGCTGTAGGCCTTTTTGGTTTCCGCAAGAAGTCTCGTGATATCCGCTTGCTTTGAAACGTTCGCCTGTACGGCGATGGCCTTGCCGCCCTTGCCAGTGATACTGGCGACGACTTTATCCGCGCCTTCCTTGCTCGTCGAATAGTTGACCACGACTGCAGCCCCTTCGGCGGCCAGGGCCCTGGCAATATCTGCTCCGATGCCTTTGGATGCGCCGGTTACGACGGCAACTTTACCACTGAGTTTGCCCATATGAATTCTCCGTCTAGTGCGTAGTTTAGGGTCGCTTCCCTCGGGTCGTGTCTCATCGATGCCCAGGGCGGGGGCGAAGGGTGGATGAATTCTAGGACAGGGGTTCTGGAAAAAGCAAACGCCCGGCCAGCAGAGAAGCGTGGTCGGGCGCGCTGTATAGAGTGACTGATCTGCGAGGCAGCCGCTTAGCGAAGTCCGCCGGAGACGAGCAGGGTTTCGCCGGTCATGTATTTCGAATCGGACGAAGCGAGGTACACCGCGGTGGGGGCGATGTCATCGACCTGTCCGAGACGGGCGAGCGGGGCTTGGGCGATCACGCCTTTTTCAAAGTCCGTACCCAGGAAGCCCGCGGACTCCACCCCTTCGGTGACAATCATGCCGGGGTTGATGGAGTTCACGCGAATTTTACGGCCGGCAAGTTCTTTGGCGAGAGTGCCGGTGATGGCGTCGACTGCGCCTTTGGTGGCCGTATATACGGCGGTATTGGCCGGACGCAGGCTGCTGATCGCGGAGCCGATGTTGATGACGCTGCCGCCTTCCGGAGTGAAGTGCTTGAGCGCTTCTTTGGTGGTGAGCAGCAGGCCGAGAACGTTGAGATCGAAAATGGAGTGAAAGTGGGTTTCGTCGATTTGTTCAAGCGGAGCGAACTTGTAGATTCCTGCATTGTTGACGAGGATGTCGACGTGACCGTAGGCCTTTTTGGTTTCCGCGAAAAGCTTGGTGATGTCGGCCTGCCGAGAGACATCGGCTTGCACGGCGATGGCCTTGCCGCCCTTACGGGTGATTTCGGCGACGGCTTGGTCCGCGCCGGTCTTGCTGGACGAATAATTTACGACGACTGAAGCGCCCTCGGCGGCCAATGCTTTGGCGATGGCTGCGCCAATGCCTTTTGAAGCGCCGGTGACGACGGCTACTTTACCTTGCAGTTTCGACATGATGATCTCCCTTTTCCTTCGAGGACCCGAATTCGATATTTAGACAACCGTCTAATAGATGTGCCGGCCGGAAAAAGGGTGCAAGGGTGGCGGCGATTCGTTTATTGCCACGCAAGTGAATGAAAATAAGAGTGATATTTGGAGCATTACGGAGGCACGAGCACGTCTCTGGGGGCGAGCCCAGGGGAAAAAACGCACGGCCCGGAGATTCTGGCTCCGGGCCGTGCAGAACTTAGGCGAACAACTTTTGCGAATTGCGCTTATTTGATCTTTGCAAAGATGATGGCCAGCGTAAACAGCGCGAGGGTTTCAACGAACACCAGCCCGAGGATCATGGCGGCGCGAACTGCGCCCCCGGCTCCGGGGTTGCGCGCGATGCCTTCGCACGCAGCGGAAGCGATTTTGCCCTGGCCGAGCGCGCCACCGAATGCGGCGATGCCCATGCCAAAAGCGGCAGCGATGCCGAGCAATCCGGCGTTGTTGTTGCCGGAGTTTCCGGCGGCCTCCTGAGCGAACGCTGCAGGGGCGACGAGTGTGACGACGACAAGTACGAGCATGATTGCCGACAACTTCTTCATTGTGTTTTCTCCTTAAGTTACCGCCAGGAGGTGGTTCCCGGACACCGTGCAGCCGGGCTCACACTGGAGCGGCAATACAACATTCGTTCAGTGCTCGTCGGAAGTAGCCAAGCCGAGATAAACGGCCGGGAGCACTGTAAAAATGTAGGCTTGAATGATGGCGACGAAAATGTGCAAGCCGATAAACGCCACGGGAATGATCGCGGGAAACACGGCCAGGACTCCACCCAGTACCGGCGACTTGTCAAAACCCCAGACGGTTGCGGCGGTGAGCAAGCTCAAGAAAATGCCGTAGATCAAATCGCTGGCAACGATGTTGGCCCAGAGACGAACGGTGAGAGACAACAGGCGCGCGCTGATACTGACGAGTTCGACGGGAAACAGCAGAATGGCGAGAATCCAGTCACCTGTGGTTTTTGGCGAGCCGGCAAAGGTCAGCAGGTAGCGGATCAAGCCGTGGTGGCGAAATCCCTGGTAGTTAAAATACAGGAAGGTGAGAACGGCGCATGCCAGCGGAACCGACTTTTCCGCGGTGGGGGCAGAAAACACAGGGAACACGCTCATCAGGTTGGCTAGCAACACGAAGACAGAAATGGAGCCGACAAAGGGGATCATTTTGGCGGCGCCGTGATGCACGTTCTCTTCCAGGAGATCCTTGATCCCGAAGCCGAGTTGATTGGTCAGCAGGCCCTCGGCGATCTGTTGAGTCGCGCCAGGATTTTCCACAGAAAGCCGGCTGCGCAGGACGAGCGCGATGACCGTGCCGATGACGAGAACCACAAGGGCCATCGAGACGTGCTCGGGGATGGGCAGCTCAGGGTTATTCGGCTTGATGTGCAGCGCGGTAAGCAGGGCCAAGGCCGCGTGGCCGAAAAAATGATTGAGGTACTGGGTGACTATGCTTATATGCTCTTCCATCTTTGGTGTGGCCGCAGCGCGGCCCGGCTCCCTAGTCCGCTGGACGCAAGATTTCGTACAAACTGGCCGCAATGGTTGCGGCTCCCAAGGCAAATAATCCGACTAACATGCTCAAAACGGGAACTTTAAGATAAATGAAAATAACATAAATGGCCAAGCCGAGCAAGCCGTAGCGGAACGCGGCAGCGAAGTAGGTGGTAAGCGGAACGGCGGGCTTCGTGCGCCCTCCCTGGGCCGTGGAAGCGGTCAGGAACACGTCCAGGCCGCGTCTAAGCCAGCGAAAATTCAGCCACGCGAGTAGGCCGCCTATGGCGACGCCCAAGCCCCACACCCGGTCGCGGAGAACACCCACCAGGACGCCGGCAGCGAGGCCCACAGCCAGCGTAAGCCAGGAAATACGGCGCTCGGTCGCAGCGCCGAGCAGTCCGGCGTCAGGCTGGCCCGTCATTTCGACGGTACGCGTCGCAAGACATCGCGGAGGCCCGCGATGAATCCGACAAGGCCCAGAGCAATCATGAAAACAGGCTTGGTGTGCAGCCAGCCATCGAGGAGGTATCCAAGAAAGCCACCGACTATGACTGCCCCCACGAAAATGAACGGCAGCTCCATGGCCATGGCCACCGAGTTGGAGGCTTCGCGGGCCTTTTCCGCAACCGGCGCGCGCGGCTGGTCGCTCGGTGGAAGGTTGGGCGGATTATTGTCCGAAGGCATAGCGGGCCAATCTTAGGAACGGTTCAGGATACAAGCCTGCGGCGATGGTTACAAACACGCAGGTCCCGAGAACAATCGCTTCGGCGCTACTCATGGCTGGGTGGGGAAGCCGTCGGGCCTCTGGCGATGGCTTTCTGAAAACCGGCAGGAGAATTCTCCCCAGTACGAATAGGGACGGCAGCAGGCAGATCAGCGCGGCCACGACGAATGGTTTGTGTTTTGTTTCAAGCAGTGCTTTAAAAATATAGTATTTGCCGAGGAATCCGGACGTGCCGGGGACGCCAGTGAGAGAAAAAACAAAAACGGCCAGGAGAAACGCGACGGCAGGGTGGCGCCAGAACAAGCCCTCGAGGTCAGAGAGCGTCTCGGCGGCGCCCGCGTGCTGCCGCAGGACGATCAAGATTGCAAAAGTTCCGACCACGGCGAAGGCGCCGGAAAAAAGATAGAAGGTTATGCCGGTCAAACCAGCTTCATTGCCGGCGACCATGCCCAGGAGAATGCAGCCGACTTGGGAGATGATCGAATAGGCGACGAGCGGCTTGAGACTGCTCTCGCGCAGCGCCCCTAGGGCACCCCAAAGAATCGAGAGCACCGCGACGGCTGTGAGCAGATAGAGCCATTGCTGCTGGAATGAAGCAAAAATGGTCATCAGCAAACGCAGCAACACGGAGAGTGCGGCAGCGACCGAGCCGGCACCGAGAAATGCTGCAATCGGAGTGGGCGAATCCCGGTAAATGGCAAGCGACCAGACGTGGAATGGGGCAGCGGAGAGTTTGAAGAATACTCCGGCAGCGACCAGAAGCAGTGCGGCGAGCGGCAGGAATTGCAAAGCGTGCGGGTCAAATTGCAAGGCAATGGGGATGCGCTCCTGAATGAGTTGGCGCATCTGATCGGCCGGAGCGCCATGTTCGCGGCTGAGCGCCAGGGCCCGCACCAGATCGCTGTGTTGGGCAAGAGCCGAGGCAATTCTTCCAATGTTGGTTGAGCCGCTGAGCCCGTACAAAAGCGAAAAACCGAAGACCATGAGGGCGGAGCTGAAGGCGCTGGTCAGCGCGTACTGGAGCGCAACTCCGGACTGTTTCTCGCGGATCGCATAACTGGTAAGGGCGAAAAACGCAAGAGCCATGGTTTCGATGCCCAGAAAGATGACCAGGAGGTCGATACCGGAGACCATAAGCATCATGCCGGCGCAGGCCAAAAGAATCAGAGCGTAGTAGGAACCGCGCTGCTCGTTTGCAAGTTCGAGATAGCGGATGGAAAGAAGGATGAGCAGCGCAGCGACGATTAGAAAAAGGGCGGAGAAAAAAAGGAAGTAGGAGTCCACGATGGCGGTTTCGTGGAAACCGATCAGGTCGCCTCGGGTGGCAAGTTGGCCGCGGAGCATCCACAGCGTCATGCCGCTGAAGACGGTGCCCGCAAAGGCCAGTGCGGCGTTCCAGTACTTTTCCTTTTGCTGGACCCAGAAGTCGATAACGAGAATGCCCAGCGCGAAAAGAACCAGTTCCATTTCCGGAAGTATTACCGAACCGTCGCCCTGGAGATAGCTGCGGATGGCATTGAGTGTAGGAAGATTCATTCGGCGGAATCCGTTGGCGCAGGGGTTGGCTCGAATGACGGTTCAGGTGGGGATTGCGGCGCGGGGATGGCAGCGCCGGGCTTCGAGTACGTCCCTAGAAGAGCCATGAAAACGAGGGCTTCGGCGATCGCGACGATGGTCAGAATGACGGAAAAATTTTGCCCCGCGGGGTCGCCGAAAAACCGCGAAAATGCGGCGAAGTTGATGGTCGCGGCGGTCGCCATCAGGGCGATGGACATGGCGACAAAGGCGGCGTTGCGCCTAAGGAGCGCGCCCGCCACGCCAATAAGGAAAAGTCCGCCGCTTAGAAAAAAATAGTGGCTGACGGAAAACAACTGCATCAGGTGTCCTTCCTGTGGATGGCGTTGCGGGCAACTCCAGCGACGAATGCCAGCGCAACGACAATTTCCGACGGCAGCAGATAGTTTTGAAAAAGTGAACGCCAAACTTCCGGCATCCTGAGCGTTTGGGTCGCCGGGGATGCCGCAGCAAGAAGGAGCAAGCCGCGTGGCGCGAGCCGCGGCCCCCAATAGACAGTGAACACAACGTGCACTACCAGGAGGAGTGCAATGACCACTCCAACGAGCCTGGCTCGGGAGGATTGCTGTTCGCCAAGGCTTGCCGACGGTGCATTGTTCCTGGTGCCCGAGGGTCCCCAAACGGCGGCGGCGAGGGCCATAACCAGAATCAGCTGCAAAATGAACGGAAACGTTGCGTGCAGCAGTAGAAAAATACCCGCTACGGCAAAAAGAGCAGTTCCCAGGATCACAGCCGCGTGCGTAACGTTGCGCCGGGTAACAGCAATTGCGGCGCAGAGAAAAATAATTGTTGCCAGGAGGTAGAATGCGACTTTTTCCATGCGCTGGACGGCTTCCTTCTAGGAGCTGTTTTGCCAAAGGGCCGGCTGACCGACCACGACCCGCAAAGCGGACGTTGCCATTGGCCATGCTCGACACGATATAGTAAGGGCTAAGTGCCGTTTCAGTGGAATATTTTTTGCTGCGAAATATGTAATGGCGCGGAAGGAATCTGCATCCAACTACAATGCCGCCGGAGACTCAAGGGATTGCGATATTGCCTGCTGCTCAAGCGGAATTGAGCGCGGGCCGCGTGTCGGCAGAGCCGCCTTCGGTACCAGCGCGAACCGTGTGGTTCATGTCAGTGAGCGTGGGGCTGGTGGTAGCCAACGGGTATTACATTCAGCCGCTACTGGCGCAGATTGCGCAACATTTTGGCTTGTCGGTTACGCAGGCCGGAGTGCTGGCGATGCTCAGCCAGATCGGCACAGCGTTTGGAATGCTGCTGTTTGTGCCGCTTGGCGATACCCATGAGCGGCGTGCGTTAATCGTCGTATTGCTGATGGCGGCGGTGGTGGCGCTGACACTATTCGCCACGGCGCCGAACGCGATTTGGCTGGGCCTTGCGTGCTTTATGATCGGGTCGACGGGAGCGAATGTGCACGTATTTGTGCCGTTCGCGGCGCATCTTTCTCCGCAGCGGGAGCAGGGACGCGTGCTGGGCGCGGTTCTAAGCGGTCTGCTTTTCGGAATACTTCTGGCGCGGACATTTAGCGGATTTGTGGGAGCCCATTTTGGCTGGCGCGCAGTTTATTGGATTGCGGCCGGCGTGATGCTGGTGCTGTTGTTCAGCATCCGATTCTTCTTGCCGCGCAGCGAACCGGAGCTGTCGCTTCCCTATCCGCAACTGCTGCGTTCAATTTTGCGTTTGGCGAAGGAGCACGCGGCACTGCGCGAGTCGGCGTTGCTGGGCGCGCTCTTGTTTGCCGTGTTCTGCGCCTTCTGGACGACGCTCGTGTTTCTGCTGGAAACTCCGCCGTTTCACTACGGCAGCGAAGTGGCAGGAATGTTTGGATTGGTTGGCGCGTTAGGTGCGGCGGGTGCGCCGATTGTGGGGCGGATGGCGGATCGCCATGGGCCGCGCTATACCCTCGGCATTTCTGTACTGATTACGTTTCTTTCCTTTGTATGGCTGGCGTTTTTCGGCCGCACGCTGTTCGGGCTCATTGTCGGCGTGGTGTTTTTGGATTTGGGGATTCAGTCGGGGCATGTTTCAAATCAGGCGCGGATTTATAAACTGGCGCCGGAAGCGAAGAGCCGCCTGAATACTTTCTATATGGTTAGCTATTTTATTGGCGGCTCGTTGGGATCGCTGCTCGGCGCCTGGAGTTGGCGGATCGCGCACTGGAATGGAGTCTGCCTTTTTAGCGTTGCGGTCCTGGCGTGGGCGCTTTTGGTATTTTGGCGTGGAAATCGGTTGGCCGCGGCGCAGGAAACGGCCTAGGCCGGGCTCGAGCAAGCACCAAAAATCTCGCGCGCTCCTTTCACCCGCTCAAAGGCGAGGCGCCGCACCCTCGACAAGGTCACTGCGCGCAGATCTGGCTTACTTTTCGAACAGGAGTTCGCCCGCGCGGTGGGTGGCTTTTACCACGGCTTTGATCAAGGTGACGCGGAGTTTGCCTTCTTCGAGTTCCATGATGCCGTCGATGGTGCATCCGGCGGGTGTGGTGACGGAGTCTTTAAGCAGCGCGGGATGGTCGCCGGTCTCAAGAACTACGCTGGCTGCGCCTTTCATGGTCTGCGCGGCGAGAAGAGTGGCAATATCGCGGGGTAAGCCCACCTTTACACCGGCCTCAGCAAGCGATTCGAGAATGATGTAGGCGAAAGCGGGTCCACTGGCGGAGAGGCCGGTAACGGCGTCCATGTTTTTTTCGTCGACGACGACAGTACGGCCGACGGCGTCAAACATGGCCTGGGCCATTTCGACGTGTTCTGCCGTAGCGGTTGCGCCGCGACAAATTCCCGCCATGCCGGCGCCAACGATGGAACAGGTGTTGGGCATCACGCGAACGACCGGCACTTTCCCGCCCAGACGCTGCTCAATGTAACTCGTGGGCACGGATGCGGCGACAGAAATTACCAGAGTTTTATCGTGCAACTCCGGGGCAATTTCCATCAGGACTTCGCCGATTACCTGAGGCTTCACACCCAACAGAACGATGTCGGCGCCGTGAGCGGCGTTACGATTTTCTGTCGTGACAGAGATGCCCAGTTCCTTTGCAAGTTTGGCGGCTTTTTCCGGGTGCTTCACCGTGGCCGTTACCCGCTTGGGGTGGAAGAGCCCCTGCTTGAGATACGCGCGCAGTAAAATGCTGCCCAATTTTCCGATGCCGAGGACGGCAAGTTTTTTATCAGAAAGCTTTTTGGCCATAGTGCAATCATTGTTGACGAGACGCGCAAGCGCGTCAACCACCGTTTCTTCTCGTCTTCGGGTACAATGCCGTGCGCAAGAGCGCGCAGGCCGAAGTCCCGGGGACCCTATGACCGCACCACCGTTACGCTCGATTCCTGACTCGCTGGCGGCGACATTGCTTCTAATGATTGCGGCAGCGTTGCTGTTTCCTGCGTGGTTGCGGGCAGACGGTGCGCCTCCATACAAGCTGCAGAACGACGTCGCGGTTCGCATGCGCGACGGAGTGATTCTCCGCGCCGATCTGCTCCTGCCGGCTGGTTCCGGCACTCCCAAAACGAAATTTCCCGTTTTGATCTATCGCACGCCATACGGAAAACAATTTGCCCTCCCGGAGTACAAAACATTTGAAAAGGCAGCGGCGCGTGGATATGCCGTGCTGATTCAGGATGTGCGGGGACGTTACGCTTCCGACGGTGAGTTTTTGCCTTATCAAAATGAGGGGCACGACGGTTACGACACGATTGAGTGGGCTGCGGTGCAACCGTGGTGCGATGGCAATGTGGGGACGTTCGGGTTGTCGTATCCCGGTGCGGTGCAGTGGCTGGCAGCGGTCGAGACCCCGCCGCATCTGAAAGCAATGGTTCCGGCGATGACGTTTTCAACGCCCAGGAATTTCTTTTACTCGGGCGGAGTCTTTGACGGATCGTGGCTGGATTGGATCTTCCGCAATATCGCGCCCGATGCGCGGCGACGACGGAATCTGGCTGGGCCAAAAACGTACAAAGAGGCGGCTGCGGCCTGGAAGAAGGAACATGAGCGAATTGAGAATTTTCTTCCGCTGCGAGAGTTGCCGGATTTGCAGGAGATCGCGCCGTTTTATTACACGTGGCTCGCCCATCCGCCGGAAGATGTGTGGTGGGATTGGGCGGAATTGCGGAACAAATACGACCGCGTGCATGCGGCGGTGTTGAACATCTCGGGTTGGTACGATGAGGCCTATGGGCCGGACGGGGCAACGACGAATTACAACGGTTTGCTGGCGGCGCGCCGGGGTGAAACGCCTGTGCGGACGCGGACGATTATTGGTCCGTGGACGCATGGCGGCCAGAAGGAAACCAAAGCTGGCGAGCGGGAATTTCCCGCCAACTCCGCCGTCGATTATGACGAATTGATTTTGCGATGGATGGATCATTTCTTGCGTGGAGTCGGCAACGGAGTGGAAAGCGAAGCGCCCGTGCGGCTTTTTGTTATGGGACGGAATATTTGGAGGGATGAGAGCGCCTGGCCGCTCGCGCAGGCTCGTGCCACGAATTATTTTCTCGCCGCCGACAAGACTTCGGCGCGTGCGGGAAGTCTGGAAGTGCGAGCTGGTAAATCGGGCGCGGGGTATTCCGAATTCTCATCAGATCCGAAAAACCCGCTCGTGGATCCCTACCGGGGCTACGGCGCGCATGATTACCGCAAGTTTGCCGGACGCGATGACGTATTGGTCTTTGATACCGAGGCTTTGACGGAAGATACGGAAATCAGCGGGCCCCTGCGCGCGGAGATTTATCTTTCGGCCGATGTGCGGGATCTGGATTTGTGGATAAGGATTCTGGATGTTGCGCCGGACGGGACGGCTTTCAATTTGATGAGTCCGGGACTGGACGTTTTGCGCGCGAGTCACCGGATTGGTTCGGCGAAACCGGAATTGCTGGCGCCTGGAAGAATTTACCGGATGGATTTGGAGCGCATGCTGACCAGTAACTGTTTTTTGGCAGGCCACAAAATTCGAGTACAAATATCGGGAGCGTTTTCTCCCCATTTTTCGCGAAACCTGCAGACAGGAAAATCGGAAATTAGTTCCGCTGAGATGCAGGCCGGCCACATTCGCATTTACCACGACCAAGGCCACGCTTCCAGAGTGGTGTTGCCGGTCGTACCCCAATAAAAAAGCGCATCATAGCGCTCAGTCGGCGTTCGGCACCGTCGCAGCAATCTTTGCGGTTTCCAGAGTAAGCGGCTTCTGAAGCAAAAGGTCGAACTGCGAGCCAACGTCGAAGACCACTTCATGTCCCCGGTGGCGACCAACCAAAACCGCGACAACGGTAATTGCCGCCGCGCCGACGGCTACGCCCACGAAAACAGCGGGAACTCCGTGATGGGGCAAAGGCGGAAGCGGAGGAGGCTGCGGCGGCTGCTGAAAGGACATGGTGCCCGCGATGTGGTGTAGCGGAAGCGACGTCGATTGGTTTGTATCTTGTTTTTCCTCCGCGGCGCGGGCAATGGCGGTCGCGTCTTCCAGCGCCACCTGGTAGCCGCTAGGAAAAACAATTCGCGTGAAATGCATGTGCAGCACATCTTGATTTGCTGATTTTCGCTTCGAAATCTTGTCGATAGTCCCTTCGACGTAGGCGCCGGGGGGAATTGCGAGTTGTGTTTCGACGGTAACCGGGAAAGCCGTGACGACTCGGATCGCGTCGCCGGCTTTTGTCGACGATGTGCTGATGGTGTTGGTGAGCGTGACCGGAATTTTGGTGCCCGCCGGAACCGTTATTGTGTTCGTTTGCGGCGGTACTGAAGCGAAGACCGCGGCTGCGGCGGAATCCTGCCGTAACTCGGGCGGAGACTGCTGAGCACAAGTGCCGGCGGTGACTGCAAAACTGAGGACGATCGCGAGTAGACGCATTTTTTCTCTCCTTCAGAAGACGATGAAGAAAATGGTTTCCTGTTTACTCTTGAACTGGCTTTGCGGGAGCTACTGTGGCTTCTTCAGAACCAGGTGGATTCTTTATGTCCAAATCCAGTTCTGTCGATTCGCCGGTCCATCGGAGGGATTGCAGGGTGATGGTGCCGTCAGCGCTGGAGCGTTCCGACAACTCGTCCATCCTAGCTTTGGTGCCAGTGACGATAATTTTGGCGGGCACCCGGAATAGACTCTGGCCATGGCCGATGAATTCGACTGTGGTGTCGGGGCCGGGCTCGGTCCAGCTAATTTGGTATGTGCCTCGCGGCAGAGCGTTTCCCGAGACCAGGTAGTTTCTGGTTGTGGAAATGGATTTGCTGTGCGTGGTCGACCCGGCCGGGGCGCCAGCGGCGTTTGGCGAAGAAACGACGATGGGAGGTCCGGGGCAGGCGATCCCGGGGGAACCGGAGGTTCCCGGAATGACGGTGTCGGGCGTACCGGGAAAGCCAGGGGTTCCCGGGATGATCGTAGCGGATGTACCGGGAGTTCCGGGCGTCGGAACACAGTGCGTTGAAGATTTGTAGGGCGTGAGTTGCGGAGGCGTTGCGGTGCGCGCCGCCAGAGCCGCACTTTTCGAGTTCAGAAAGAGCGGAGTCTGCAAAGCCATTTCAAATTGGGCGCCATTGTCGAGTAGAAGATCATTTTGGGACCCTACTTGTACGAAGACGGTTGCGGTGGCGCGTGCGGGAACGGCGGCGGCCATGATATCGGCGTTTGCCAGCGGTTCCTGCGGGGCAGCGGAATTCGTCGAGCGTTGTGCCGGATTGGCCGAAGACCAGGGCCTGTCAGACAGGAGAACGGTATAGCCATTGGAAAAAATCAATTTTGTAAAGTGGATTTGAAATTCAGCTCGGTTGGTTCGCCAGGTGGGGCGGGTGAGCGCATCAATTTTGCCCTGTACATAGGTGCCGGTCGGAATAGCCATTTGACCGTCGACGGGAACGGGAAAAACGGAGACGGCATAAACGGTGTCGCCGATTTTTGCAGACTTGGCCCAGATGGGACTGGTCACAGAAAGAATGACTCTGGTGCCGGGTGGAACTGTGAGAAATGGTTGGGGCGGTTGACTGGCCGAAGCGGGCGATTCCGGCTGCTGGGCTGACACGGGGCGAAAGGGGTCCAGAAGAAAAAACAGCATGACAAGAACTTGGGGCCGCATGGGTGGCACCTCCGACTTGCCGAACGACTCATCTGTCTGGTAGACGAAACCGCGAAAGGGAAAGTTACAGATTTTGGGTAGTATCTGGGTGATAGTTTACCGATTTATACAAACAAACTTGAAACCGCAACGCGAGGTGGTACGTCTCTGCGGGTATTGTGTGCGGAATAGAAAGGCCAACCTAGCGACGAGAAGTTCTAGTCGTGGCGGGCACCGCCGAGAACTTTGATGGCGTGCGCCAGGAGATGGGCGATGGCATCAAGGGATTCGGTGGCGCCTTTAGGGCTGCCCGGGAGATTGATGATTAGGGTTTTGCCGCGGGTGGCGGCGACGGCGCGGGAGAGGACCGCCGTGGGAGCAGTTGCGAGACCTTTCCGGCGCATTTCTTCAGCCAGGCCGGGAATCAGTTTATCGGCGACTGCCGTTGTGGATTCCGGCGTGTTGTCGCGGGGACTGACGCCGGTTCCGCCGGTGGTCAGGATTAAGTTTACGCGACCGGAATCGGCGATGGTGCGAAGCTGTTCGCGAATGGCGGCTGGATCGTCTGAGACCCGCAGGGAGGTTGTGACTTCCCATCCGAGGCCGCGGCAAGCGGCAACGACGGCGGGACCGGAAGCGTCTTCGCGTTCGCCGCTCGCTACGGTGTCGCTGATGGTCAGTACCGCTACCAACATGTGAAGTTCCTGCCGAGACTGCTTGTGAAGCTTTTGAAATTTTCCATTTTTGTCAAATAATTGCGCTGAAAATCTGGCACAAGCTAAGCGGTGCCGACTTCATCGCGGCTGGCTTCATCCATCAGACGCATGGCTTCCATCAACAGTCCCGTGGTGTTGCGTGTGGTGGTAGTACGAGTGGAATTATTGGCGGCGTTGAAGTCGATTTCGAATTCGCCTTCGGTCCACATGATCACTTTATAGACGGCGTCGTCGCCTTCGATGTTGCCGATCTTCGCGTCGCGACACTGGCCACTGGCGAAATAAAGTTCGCCGGATTCTCCGTTTTTTTGAACGACCAGCCGGCAGGATTTTTGCCCCATTTCAAGCGATTGCAAGAGATCGATCATGCTCATTTCTTCAAGGCGGCCCTGGATCACGCCGGGGCGCGAAGCGCGCTTTTGCAATTTCTCAAGGTGCAGGCGATCGACAACTTTCTTGGTGATGCGGACAAGATCCTTCAGCAAGAACGGTTTGGTGACAAAATCTTCAACGCCATCCACGAGTGGGCGTAAACGTTCTTCAATATCAGGACGGCTGGCCATAAACAAGAATGGAATGTGGCGAGTTGATTCGCGGCCGCGCAGCTTTTCGAAAAGCTGGCGGCCATTCAGGCCAGGCATTTTGTAGTCGCAAAGAATCAAGTCAGGGGGCGAGTCGATAACTTTGAGGAGCGCATCGGCGCCATCAGAAGCGACTTCAACTTCGCAGAAAGTTTCAAGGCCGCTGACGATGAGATCGCGGACGAGTGGATTGTCATCGGCCAGCAGCAACTTGACGCTTTTCGCGGCTGCACTCATCGAGAACGCTTTCTGGTTCCGGAAGTTTTGGCTTTTGCGCGCAAAAAATCACCACTTTTCCCGCCGGTTTTCTTGGCGAGAACAATGTCCGTGATCTCCATTCCTTTATCGATGGCTTTGCACATGTCGTAGACCGTGAGGGCTGCGGCAGCAACAGCGACCAGGGCTTCCATTTCGACGCCGGTCTGGGCGGTCGTCGTCACACTTGATCGAAGTTCAACGCCATTCTGGCACAGGCGTGCGGTCACATCAATGTGCGTGAGCGGGAGTGGATGACAAAGAGGTATCCATTCCGAGGTGCGCTTGGCGGCAGCGATGCCCGCGATGCGGGCGACTTCCAGGGGATTCCCCTTGGGGTTTTTAAGACGCCGCACAGCACGGACTACCGCGGGCTTCATTTTAACGAAGCCCTGGCCTTCGGCGGTGCGCTTGGTAGCGACCTTGGCGGAGACGTCAACCATGTGGACTTGGCCGGTTCTGGAGTAGTGGGAGAGCTTGGCCATCGGAGGTTGTTACGCTATGTCCTTTCGGAGCCAGATGGAGACTTTTTCGCCGGCGGAAATCTTATCGCGATCGGCGGGAACGACCAGGAAGCAGTTGGATTTTGCAACGGCGGCGACGTCGCCGGAACTCTGCCACCGGAGAGCTGTGACATGAGACTGCGTTCCCTGCCAAGTGACATGAGCCGGCAGGAAATGGACCATTCCCGGCTTTTCGTTTAGTTCTTCGGCGAGAGTGGCCAGAAGCAGCGGGAGCGCACGGGGCTCGGCACCACTCAGGATGTCGATGGCCGGAGCTGCAAACAGGCCAAAGGTGACCATCGTGGACACCGGATTCCCTGGCAGCCCGAAGACCGGAACGTTTCGGCACAGGCCAAAGACGGCGGGCTTGCCGGGACGAATGGCCACGGCTTCAAAGAAAAATTGTGTGCCCAGTTCTTTGAGAACGGCTTCAACCAAATCGTATTTCCCCATGGAAACGCCGCCCGAGAGAACGAGGGCGTCCGCTTGCAGGCCCTGCGTGATTCTGGCGCGCAGATCCTCCCGAGTGTCCGATGCGTTTCCGAGGATTATGGGTTCAGCGCCTGCGAGGCGGACCTGGGCAGCTAACGAGACGCTGTTGCTGTTGCGGATTTGGAATGGACCGGGAGTCTCATCCACGAGCACGACTTCGTCGCCGGTTGACAGGATGGCCACTCGCGGCTGTCTTGCGCAGACCAGTTTTACGGCGCCGACTTGTGCGGCGAGTCCCAGTTCGGCAAAACCGAGCCGCGCTCCCGCTCTGAGGACGACCTGATCAGCCGAAGACTCGCTTCCCCGCGGAACGATGTGCTGGCCTGGCTGCGCCGGGCGGTCGAACGTGACCTCGTCGGCCTGGCGCTGGGTGTGCTCGATCATTACGACTGCGTCGGCACCGGGCGGTACCGCCGCGCCGGTCATGATTTGCAGGCATGTTGCGGCAGCCAGAGGCTGCGCGACGACGTCGCCCGCTCTGATTTCACCGACGCACGGAAGAGTTGCGCCGGCGGCCGTATCCGCTGAGCGTACGGCATAGCCATCCCGCAGAGAACGGTCAAACGGCGGATACGGGCGATCGGCTTTTATTTCTTCGGCCAGCACCGATCCGAGCGCGTCCCACACGGACACGGTTTCGGTCACACGAGGGCCGCGGGATTTGCTGACTTGCTCGATTACGATTTGACGTGCTTGCTCGTAGGTGAGCATGGGAGAAAACGTTTCTGGCTGAGATCTATAACCAACGCGAAAGCAGCGTTCCGGCTGGAATAATTGTGGCGTCACGCTCCGGGCCGGTCGAGATCATTCCGATTTCGACTTGCAGGAAATCGGATATGAAGCGCAGATATTCGGTAGCGGCTTTCGGCAGTTTAGCGGCATCTTTCACGCCATACGTGGCTTCGCACCAGCCCGGGAGCGTTTTGTATTCGGGGGTGACGTGTTCATATTCTTCGGCAAGCGCGGGCATTTCCTTGAGCGGTGTGCCCTTGTAATTGTAACCGACGCAGACTTGAATTTCTTTTTGTGTGTCAAAGACATCCATTTTGGTGACGACCAGCGAATCAATGCCGTTAATCATCTTGGCATAGCGCAGAACTTGCAGGTCCAGCCAGCCGCAACGACGGGGGCGGCCGGTCACCGCGCCGAATTCTTTACCGCGCTCGCGGACTTCCCGGGCGTCGAGGTCCGGCATTTCCGTAGGGAATGGCCCGCCGCCGACGCGGGTGGTGTACGCCTTGGAAATTCCGAGGACATTTTTGATTCTTGTGGGCGGAACACCGACGCCGGTGGCGGCCCCGCCGGAAATCGCACTGGAAGACGTGACGAACGGGTAGGTGCCGTGATCGATGTCCAGCATGGTTCCCTGCGCGCCTTCAAACATCACCGATTGCCCGCTGTCCAGCGCGGAATTGACCAGTTCCGCCGTGTCGCAGATGTAACTGCGAATTTTTTCGCCGTGCTTCAGCGTTTCGTCCACTTCGTGTGAGAAGTCAATGTCCGCGCCGTAGGCACCTTTGGCAAGACGGTTTTTTTCAGCGACGACGTGCAGCGCTTTCTTGCGAAAAAGTTCGGGGGCCAGCAAATCGCACATGCGCAGACCGCGCCGCGACATTTTATCTTCATAGGCAGGACCGATGCCGCGGGAGGTTGTGCCTATTTTATCGGCGCCGCGCGCGCTTTCGGCGGCCTTATCCAGTTCGCGATGATATGGAAAAATCAGATGAGCGCGATTGCTGACGTGCAGGCGGCCTTTTACGTCGATGCCGGCCCGGGCGAGCATTTCAATTTCAGCAACCAGAGCGGCGGGATCGACGACCGTACCGGTGCCGATGACGGCGTGCTGCTTGGGCCGCAAGATTCCGCAGGGGATAAGCTGCAAAACGTATTTATCTTTGCCAATGATAACGGTATGACCTGCATTATGGCCGCCGGCGACGCGCGCGATGATGTCAAACGACCCGGAAAGATAGTCGACGACTTTGCCCTTGCCTTCATCGCCCCACTGCGCGCCCACCACAACGACGGATTTCATGCTTGGCCTTCCCCTTCAGGAACTCGCCTCAAAATTCTCCGCACACTCGCCCTCCGCGAATATGCGCTTACTGCATAAAATTCAATGGAAATTCACTACAAATACCAGATGAGAATCGTACGCTGGCCCCGCCCTCAAACGCAAGGCAACGCGAGAAATGCCTACTCACACAACGCTTGGTAACGAAAACAGCCGACGACATGATCGTTCACAAGGCCGGTGGCCTGCATCAATGCATAGCAGATCGTTGAGCCCACAAAGCGAAAGCCGCGCTTCCGCAGGTCCTTGCTGAGGTGATCGGATTCGGCGGTTTTGGCGGGAATAGTCCCGTGGTCCTTCCGGTTGTTTTGCTTGGGCTTGCCGTCGACGAATCGCCAGATGTATGCGTCGAAGGAGCCGAATTCGTCTTGAACTTTCAAAAATGCCTGGGCGTTGCCAATTGTAGAGGCAATCTTCAAGCGATTGCGGATGATTCCCGGATCTGCGAGCAGCGTTTTCACTTTTCGCTTGTCGTAGCGCGCGACTTTCTGCGGATCGAATTGATCGAGCACTGCACGGTAACGATCGCGTTTTTTTAAAACCGTGTCCCAGCTCAGGCCGGCTTGCGCGCCTTCAAGAATGAGAAATTCAAACCAAGCACGGTCATCGTGCACCGGGACGCCCCATTCCTTATCGTGATAGGGAATATTCAGCTCGTTCGATGCCCAGCGGCAGCGATTCATACACGGCTCCGGAGACAAAGAAAAGGGCGCGCGGCGAGTCCATTCGCTGCGCGCCCTTTCTAAGACTCTTTCGTTTTATCCGACGTGGCGGTCGACGGCTTTGGTGATTTGATCCTTGGGGACAGCACCGACAATCTGCTCGACCATTTGGCCGTTCTTGAAAAGAAGCAGCGTCGGGATTCCGCGAATGTTATAACGCCCGGCCGAATTCATGGCTTCATCCACGTTCAGCTTCATGACCTTAAGTTTGCCCTGATAATCGTGGGCAATCTCCGCCACCGTGGGCGCGAGCTGATGACACGGACGGCACCACTCCGCCCAGAAGTCCACAAGCACAGGCTGAGAACTGCTGGCGGTCAGCACTTCCGCTTCAAAATTGCCATCGTTCACTGCTTGGATGTTGTCAGCCATGTTTTTGTCCTCGACAGCTTGCGCAAGGCTCGCTGCCACTCTCTCCTTCGTCAGTTTAATTAGATGTTGCAACAGGCTTTTGGTTTCGTGCTGCCGGTGCAGCATTGCGACCCGCCCCCGTCTGCCCGCGAGTCGTTGATCCTGTGCTACTTACTGGTTTACCCCCGCGAAGAACCCCAGCCGCTTCATACAACTTGGCATACTCACCGGCAGGGCGCTTCCAGGAAAAATCTTTTTCCATTCCATTCAATTGAATCCGCTTCCAGATCCGCTCATCCACATAGTGATGCAACGCCTGGCGAACGGCCCACAATAGTGCGTCACCTGTGTAGGCAACAAATTTGAAACCCGTCCCTGTGCCGTGCTCCAAATCAAACGGCTCAATCGTATCATCAAGTCCGCCGGTCGCTCTTACAATCGGCACCGTACCATACTTCAAGCTGTAGATCTGATTCAAGCCGCAAGGTTCATAACGCGAAGGCATGAGGAACATGTCTGCGCCGGCTTCGATCTTGTGGGCTAGGGCATTGTCATAGGCAATTCTTAGTCCGACTCTTCCTGGATTAGCGGCAGCCAGGGCGCGGAAAAGGTCTTCATACTTTCGTTCGCCGGTACCCAGAATAACCAGCACCAGGTCTTCGTTCATCAGCTCGTGCGCTCTTTCGGCGATAAGGTCAAACCCCTTTTGGTCGACAAAGCGGGAGACAATTCCGATCAGCGGGCGACCGGCGTGTTCTGCCGGAAGTGCAAAAGTCTGCAATAGGTCCTGCTTGCAGACTTGTTTGCCGCTTAAGTCCTTCGCAGAATATTTCGCGGCGATGATCTTGTCTTTCTCGGGGTTCCACGCGGCGTAATCCACGCCATTTAGAATTCCGACGAGCCGATCTCCACGGCTGCTTACGACGCCTTCCAGTCCAAAACCGAATTCAGCGCTGCGAATTTCCTCGGCATATTTCCTACTTACGGTTGTCAAATAATCGGAGTAGACGATTCCGCCCTTCAGAAAGTTCACATCGCCGTAGAACTCAATACCGCCGCGGTTGTAAATCTCTTCGGAAATTCCCGCACGGGCGAGTGCGTTCTTCCGGAAATGGCCGTGGTAGCCCATGTTGTGAATGGTAAAGACGACGGGAATATCCTTCACCGCCGGGTCATCAGCGTAGGAAGAGCGCAGCAGAACCGGAACCAGCGCAGTCTGCCAATCGTGGCAATGAATTACGTCGGGGATCCAAATGTGCTTGGCGACTTCGATCGCGGCGCGGCAGAATTCGCTGTAACGCTCCGCATTGTCCGGATAGTCTCCGTCGGCGCTTCCGTATAGGCCGTCGCGATCAAAATAGGAGGGATCATCGAGGAAAAAATAGCGAACTCCGCATATCACCCCGCCATCGAGAATAGCCGGAAAACGGAGTTGCGCCCCGACCGGGACCGTCAGACTAGCCATGAGAGGCGGGCCGGCCTTCGTCCCGCGATAGCGCGGCAACATGACGGCAACTTCGTGGCCCGCTTCCACCAACGCCTTAGGCAGCGCTTCGATGACGTCGGCGAGCCCTCCGGTTTTGGAAAACGGCAATCCTTCCGACGCTACAAACAGTATTCGCAAAACGTTAAGACCTTTCTCGCGATACCTTCGGCAACCTATCCACTGCTATTTTACGCTATCGAACGAGCAGAGGTCCGTCAAGGACGCCCGCAATGCTCTTTTTGTCATGGATGATGCCATTCCCGGTTGGGACCGAAGATCGACCCGGACTCGCTGTTCAAATGGGCCGGTTTGATTTTTTCTTGGGTGCGCGCTTGCTACACTGTTGCACTCATGTGCGGCCAGCGGCTGGGACAACATTTCTTGGCGGACCTGGATTGGCGCGAGCAACTGGCACGCGCGATTCGCGTTTCGCCCTACTCGACGGTTCCTTTGCCACGCGCCTCCATGGATGCCGGGTACTGCTGGATTGAAATTGGCGCTGGCCACGGCGAGATGACGGAGTATCTTGTGGCCTCGGGCGCTCCGGTATTTGCGGTGGAACTTGATCCTGCTTTTGTGGCGCTGCTGGAAAAACTGGCGAGGAAGGCACCAAATCTCACTGTGGTGCCGGGCGATGTCTTGAAAACCGATATCGGGGCGTTGGCCGCCGGACGGCGGGTCCGCATCTACGGAAATCTGCCTTACTACATTACCTCCCCCATCCTGCAACACCTTTTCCAGTTTGCGAATCTGATTGATGAGATCAGCGTTGTGATTCAAACAGAAGTGGCCCTGCGCCTCGCGGCCGAACCTGGCACCCGCGACTACGGTTATCTTTCGGTTTTGACCCAACTGTACGCCCGGCCGGAATTTGTGTTTGAAATTCCGAGAGCGGCTTTCGATCCACCGCCGGATGTGGATTCGGCGCTGGTGACGCTTCGGCTTCCGGGCCAACGTGCGGCGTTGGGCTTCGTCGATTCTGCAGAAGCGGAAAAGAAATTTCTGGACTTCGTGAAACTAAGTTTTTCGCAAAAACGCAAAACATTGGTCAATAATCTGCGGTCAAAAGCCAAGCCCGAGACTGTTCGGCAGGCGTTGCAAATGCTCGCTCTGCGTCCCGATGCGCGAGCCGAACAGCTCACCGTTGCCAGTCTGGGCGCAATTTTCAACCATTTGAATGAATTGGAACCTTGAATGAGACAGGACTACGCCTTTTCCTTCTTGCGCGCGGCGACCAAGCGATCCGGATAGTCGCTCATGATTCCGTCCACACCCGCTGCCACCAGAGAGCGCATGTGCGCCGGATGATTTATGGTCCAGCAAACCACTTGCAAATCCTTGCGCCGGGCCTCGGCAATCATCCAGGGAGTGACTAAATCGCCGCGCACGACGACCTGACGCGCCCCCACCTCCAAAGCAGCATCGAGAGGATCGGTTAGCTGTCCGTCATACAGCACGCCGGTCATCAAGGTCGGCTCAATTTTCCGAAGAGCAGCCAGAATTCCGGTATCAAAGGAAATTACAATGGTGCGGGCAATTTCTCCGGACTCGCGAAGCGCCCCGATCAGAGCATGTTCCCCGCCCCAGGAACCGGCCGGCTTTAGTTCCAAATAAAAGACCACGTCATGCTTTTTTGCGAACTCGAGGGCTTCTTCAAGCGTTGGTACCCGCTCACCGGTAAACTCACTACCGAACCACGAGCCCGCGTCGAGACGGCGAATCTCCGCCAGGGACAAATCATGCACCGCCCCCTGCCCGTTGGTCGTGCGATTCACCGTTTCGTCATGAATTGCCACAAAGTGCGTATCGCGCGTAAGTTGCAGATCGGTTTCAATGAATGTAGCGCCCAGGGTCACGGCTTTGCGAAAGGCAGCTAGGGTATTTTCCGGAGCGTGCCCGGAAGCTCCTCGATGAGCGACTATCAGCACTTGGCAATTCTCCTCATCGGCCGTCGCTGCCACGCCTTGGCCGGATGACCGCTTCCGGTTTGCATGAACTTTCAGATGACTTTGCGGCGTCTTCTTCGTATGCTAGCACCCATTCGGCCCGCAACGACGGCACCCATTCGACGTGCAGCTTGAGTCTAACCACTGACAGTGCAAACCCGTAGCAAAAATGTCACACCCAGGAGGCTGATATGAACAATCCCCGACTTCGATCAATTTTCACTGCTGCTGTTCTCGCGACGTCTCTTTTGGCAGCGCCATTTCTGCAAGCGGCACAACCTCAGGACGATAAGAAGCAGCGGAGTGAGCAAAAGTATCAGGACAAACTTGTAAAGGAAGTGCGTCATCAGCTGGTGATGCTCCCGTATTACAGCGTGTTCGACAATCTCGCGTATCAGGTCGATGGCGACAAGGTGACCCTGGTTGGCCAGGTCGTCCGGCCGACGCTGAAATCCGATGCCGAAGCTGCAGTGAAAAGCATTGAGGGCGTTTCCACTGTGGCTAACAACATCGAAGTGCTTCCGGTGTCGCCGAATGATGATCAGATCCGCCGCGCCGTATATCGCGCCATTTACGGAAGCGATGCGTTGGCACGGTATGGACTGCAAGCAGTGCCCTCCATTCACATCATCGTGAAAAATGGAAACGTTTCGCTGGAAGGTGTTGCGGACTCTGAAGCCGACAAGAACCTGGCGAACCTGAAGGCCAGTGCTGTGCCTGGCGTCTTTGGCGTCAAGAACAACCTGGTCGTCTCGAAATCCTGATGTCGCGCAACCCAGCTCTGTGCGGGGCTCGCTTATCTCGGGCCCCTTACTGTTTGTGAATCTGTCCACAGAGTTGCTCGTAGCGGATAAAATCCCAAGATATAATTTGTCATGCTCGCTCCTCGACTATTCTCCAGATTGTGCTTAGGCCTGTGGATTGTTGCCTTTTCCAGCGGTATCTCCTCCGCGCAGCAAAATGCGGACTGGCAAAAAGATCTCGCCACGTGGCGCACGCAGCATGTCGGGGAACTCAAAAAGCCCGCTGGCTGGCTTTCGCTAACGGGATTGGAGTGGCTGCAGTCTGGCGACAACCCCGTTGGTTCGGCTTCCGACAACAAAATCCATCTTGCCGCCGGTGGTCCCGCACATCTAGGGATTCTTCGCCTGGAAAACAATTCCGTGAAACTGTTGCCGCCGGTGAATGGATTTCCCCCGGAGTTCCTCGTTGCCGGGATCCCTGCAAAGGAGCAAGTCCTTCCCGTCGAGCCGGACAACGACAAGAATGCGCCCCATCTCACGGTGGGTACGCTAAACATGTACGTCATTCGCCGTGCGGACCGGTTTGCGCTGCGCATCAAGGATTCCAAGTCACCAGCTCTGGTTGGTTTTCATGGACTGAAGTGGTACCCGCCGGACATTGCCTATCGCGTCAAGGCTAAATGGATCCCATACGACCCTCCCAAATCGGTAACGCTCGACACCTTGGCCGGAACAAAATACGACCAGCCGGTGCCCGGAGCGGCTGAATTCGTCCTGGGCGGGAAAACCTATCGGCTGGAGCCGGTCCTGGAAGATCCCAAGGCCTCACAACTTTTCTTCATTCTTCGCGACACCACCAGCGCGACAACTACGTATCGCGCGTGCCGATTCCTTTATACCGTTCTGCCTACCAATGGGCTGGATAAACCCGGAGAGTTGCTGCTCGATTTCAATCGACTGGAAAATCCGCCGTGCGCTTACACCCCGTTTGCCACGTGCCCGCTGCCGCCGCCAGCGAACCGGCTCCCTGTCGCGCTTTCTGTGGGGGAACAGCGCTATCATGAATAGGGTAACAACTGAATTGTGTGCTGCATACCTCAGGAAACGAGACCATGGCACTGACTCCACAGAGTGACGATTCACCCGCGCGAAAAACCTTGATCGAATTGCGACTGGCGCTGCTGCGCGTTCACAAAACGTTGCTCGAAATGGAGCGTCGCGAATATCAGAAAGAAAATGGCTTTGTGAACTCCGGCGAACTATTTCGACTGGTCGTGGACCATCCGCAATTTTCCTGGCTGCATAACATCTCCGAATTTGTTGTGCGCATTGACGAAACACTCTCCGCGAAAGAACCGGTCACGCCGGAATATACGAGCAGCGCAATTTCACTAGCGCGCAAAATGTTTGTCCCCAC
The DNA here is from genome assembly GCA_035317965.1 of Saccharimonadales bacterium (SeqCode). GTDB lineage: Bacteria > Acidobacteriota > Terriglobia > Acidiferrales > UBA7541 > Acidiferrum. The sequence goes on from DATHFT010000172.1 coordinate 28,549, forward strand.
GCAATCGGGTGATGCGTTTCAAAAGAAATATTTTGATGCGATTCAGACCGACCCGGCCGTCGTAATTGATCACGCCGAACTGGCCCGTATTTTTGCCAACGAAGCACCAGAAACGGGGACGGCATAGTTTCCTGCCCACATGGGAATCGAATGCCATGCGTGTTAGCCCCGGAAAAATAAGACTTCGACGTTTGCGGCGTTCCGAGCTTCCCGTTCACACAATCCCACTCACGAAATTCTTAATCGGCAAGGTCGTGGTTCACGATCTCCCAGCTGGTCGACTCGCTGGCAGAATTGTGGAGGCTGAGGCGTATCCGCCCGGCGATCCGGCCGGGCATCATTTTCGCGGACCGACGCCGCGCATTCGTTCGATGTATCTTGCCCCGGGACACGCCTATGTTTTTTTCAATTACGGCGCACACTTCATGCTGAATGTGTCCAGCGAACCGGAGGGATTTGCGGGCGGCATTCTGATTCGCGGACTTGAACCCATAGAAGGCATTGAATTAATGCAAAAGTATCGCAAGACAACGAAGGTTTTCGATCTTACTCGCGGGCCGGGTCGTCTGGCAGCCGCTTTGCAAATCGATCGGAGACTCGACGGACTGGACCTCTGCGGCGACAGCCCGCTTTGGCTGGGTGAACTCGTTCTATCTGAATCGGAAATTCCATTGAAGTTTCATGTTCGCAAAACGGTTCGAATTGGAATCACTCGCGCGGCCCATCGGCTTTTTCGCTTCTATGAGAGAGGAAATCCCTTTGTCAGCGGGCCTAAACACCTGTTAAAGGCCCGTCCAACACGAATACGCGCCGACGTCAAGCCCCGGTAAATTTCTTACAATACAATTCTCCCACCTGGGCCCAAAATGAGTTGCATAGGATCGTCAGTCATCTAAATTGTGCCGTTTGATTTCATCAGAAAGGACGACCTGCCATGACCACCAAACCGAATCCCGTCCCGCCGGGGCGGGAAACCGCAATTGTCTATCTTTGCTGCAGAAATACGGCGGAGGCGATTGAATTTTACAAAAAGGCATTTGGAGCAACCGAGCTGTATCGCATTCCGATGGGCGGCGCGGTGGGCCACGCGGAGATTCAAATCGGACGCACGACGGTCATGCTTTCAGACGAATTTCCGGAGATGGGAGTGGTTAGTCCGCAAACTTTAAACGGCTCCCCGGTAACAATCCACATGTACGTTGCGGATGTGGATGCCTTCACGAAGCGAGCCGTGGCAGCCGGACTGGCGGAACTGCGTCCTGTCGAAGACCAGTTTTACGGAGACCGTGGCGGAAAATTTAAAGATCCTTCAGGCCACATCTGGTGGTTCGCCTCGCGCATTGAAGACGTTTCACCTGAGGAAATGCAAAAGCGGGCAGCCGCCGCATTTGGACAAGGTTAGGCGAAGTTTCTTCTGAAGCACCGGCTTATTTCTTTTCCGGCGGAAACTTGGGCGGGATTTCCGCATAACCCGGCGCAGCCGTTTTTAGATTGTGATCGAGCTTCGCGCTCACATCGCCAATCGACCAGCGAATGCCGCCACCGAGTAGATTTAAGAAGAACGGGTTAGCCCAAGATTCTTTTAAGTCACCGATCGCGGAATAAAACACGCGGCCCTTGCCGTGCATCCGGTTCCAGGTTACGGGATAGGACGCACGCTGGTAAATTTCGTCCTGCATGCCCTTGGTTTCCAGGGTCAGAATTACATGGATGTCATCCCGGAAATCCTTCAAGGAATACCATTCTTCGTTGAACCTGACAGGTGATTTGACGCCTTCAAGCCCGGGAAACGTTGGATCGCTAACAATCAAATCGGTGGTTTGCAGGCGATGTTCCCGGCCGTGATTGATGAATTCAGCTCCAAGCATGAGCAGATACGGATCGCTTTTTTCACCGTAGGCCTGGTAGCGGTTTGAGCGATCCGCAAGCTCCGGCTGGGTATGAAACGAATCGCTCGCGGCATGCGCGCCGATAAATCCCTGACCATCGTGAATGGAATCGAGGAGTGCCTTTTTCCCCGCTTCTGTCATGGGCGGATTTTTGTCCGTCCCGGCTTGGGTCAAGTCGCCGGTCGTGTAGAAAAACAGCGCCGTGTGCTCGCGGAATTCCTGCGAGCTAAAAATCCGGCCGTCCTTTGTCGCAGTCACTGCAAAACCGTGCTTTTTCCCCAAGTCGCGCAGCGCATTCTCGACAATGCTTGGCTGGCCATTAAGAGTCTTGATGACTTCATGTTCAAAGCCGGAAGACTTCGTGAAGAGCAGCACGGATTTCTTTTCCGCGGCCAGCAAACGCCTGCCGCCCAGTGCCAGTCCGGCTCCCGCCAGTGTCGCTGTACGAAGAAACTGTCTGCGATTCGCGCTGTCCATTCGCAACCCCTTTGCAAAGATACTTTCTTCCTGACGGTTCTTAGTGACTGCCCGATTCATGTTCACAACCGGGAAAGGTCGCAAACACACGATTTTCTGTCCAACCCAACTCGCGCATCCCGATTTCCGAAGAATAATAGGCGCCCGAAATCCAACCTTTCAGATTCTGGAAATGATCGAAAAGATGCGCAGGCGCAGCATTCACTGACTTGGGGTCGTCGCTTTCGTCATCGTCATCCCAATCGGCGGAGGCCGTAGCTCCGGCAACCGGCTCGGACGCTTTCGTCAGAACGGCGAACTGCTGCGTTTCGTCCAACTTAGAGAACGGTTTTGCAAACTGTTTTTGCGATTCTTTCCCCAGCGCCGTCAGCGAATTCACAAATTTCTTTTGATTCTCGGCGCTATCGACGCTCAACAGCAAATCAATAAAACGATTCGCTTCCGCTTTCTTTGCTCCCGGAACAATCGCCTCCGACAGCGCGATCAGTTCTTCGTTCTGCTCCGCGTTCAGAACAATCGGTTTCCAGCCCGCGCCGCTCAGTGTTCCATCGGCTTCATCTAGAATCCATGAATTCTGGAGGTGCGCGCAGACTGGATGCCCCCCGGAAATGCCCGGCCACACCGCGAGCGCGCCTCCGCCCAGGAACAGTTTCTGCACCACCTCGCGCCGTGTCCATCCACGAAGCCCGGATACGTCAGCGGTAATAATTTTCAGTTTCTCGTGGTCGCTCATCGCCCAATTTCTTTGCAATCCCTTTCGCCGCGATGGTATCACTGGCCCTATCCGCTCACAACCGTCTATGACGCAAAAATTTAGTACCGTTTGCCGGATTGACCTCGGGTTCACACCTTGTTAGCATCCGGTTTGCTTTTTGGGAAACCTTTGCCAGCGCGATTTTCACTGGCTGAAATTCATGTCGGATAAAACGAAGCAAAGTTTTGACGCTATCGTCGTCGGTTCCGGCGCATCCGGTGGTTGGGCTGCCAAGCGTCTCTCGGAAGCCGGCCTGAAGGTCGCCCTTGTCGAAGCTGGCCGTCCGCAATCCGACGCCAACTTCACGGAGCACAAGCCGGCGTTCGAACTGAAATACCGCAACCGCGCCAGCCAACTTGTCCGCAAAACGCGCCCGATTCAGATCGCCTTCGATGAGTGCAATGAATACACCAAAGACTGGTTCGTCAACGATCATGATGAACCGTACACCACGCCGGAAGGTAAGCCATTCCTGTGGATAGGCCGCCTCCGCATGACCGGCGGCCGCACGAATATCTGGGGCCGAGTTTCGCTGCGGTTCAGCGATTTGGATTTTAAAGCAGCATCGCAAGATGGCTATGGCGAAAACTGGCCTATCGCCTATAAAGACATCGCACCGTACTACGACATCGTCGAAAAGTATGTCGGCATCAGCGCGAGCGCTGAAGGGCTCGACTATCTTCCTGACGGGCAGTTCCAACCGCCCATGCCGCTCACCTGCCAGGAAGCGCTCCTCCGCGACCGCGTCAAAGCGAAACTCGGACGCCACGTCATCCCTACGCGAACCGCCAATCTCACAAAGTCCATCAACGGGCGCGGGGCCTGCCATTACTGCGGTCCTTGCCCGCGCGGCTGCATGACGCATTCCTATTTCAATTCCGCTTTTACGACGGTCGCCGACGCCGTCGATTCCGGCAACTGCACGCTGATTTCAAACGCCATGGTCCACAAAGTCTTGTTGGATAAATCGAGCAATCGCGCAACGGGCATTCTCTATGTTGATCGCAACACCCGCGCCCAACACGAAGTTCACGCAAAAATTGTGATCCTCTGCGCGCAAGCGCTGGAAACCACCCGGATTTTGTTGAATTCGGCCACCCCGCAACACGCAAACGGCCTCGCCAATTCGAGCGGAGTTCTCGGCCACTACCTGACCGCCCACGTCCGCAGTGCCGGCGGCAGCGGAGAGCTTCCCGCTCTCGGCAAGAAGCCGACACTGGGCGGTCCGGTTCGGCCGGCAGGCATCTACATTGCGCGCTTCCGCAATCTCAAGAAAGATGAACCCAATCGGAAATTCCTGCGCGGCTATGGCTATGAGGGCGGTGCTTCGGTTGGCTTCAGTTCCGGGGCGCCGGGGTTTGGCGAAGCCTACAAAAAGGCAGTACTGGAGCCGCAGGGCCGGGTAAACATGACCGGTTTTGGCGAAGTTTTGTCCCGCTGGGAAAATTTTCTCGAACTCGACTCCGAGAAAAAAGACATCTTCGGTATTCCCGTTCTAAAAATTCACATGTCCGACAGTGAAAACGAACTGGCCATGATCAAGGACATCGGCGAATCCGCTGGAGAAATGCTGGAAGCCGCTGGCGCAAAGAATATTCGAACCTACGCGCATCCCTCGGCGCCTCGTTGGGCGGTCCACGAAGCGGGAGTCGCCCGTATGGGCAACGATCCCAAAAAGTCTATCCTCAATCAATTTCAGCAGACGCACGACGTCAGAAATCTTTTCGTCATGGACGCATCCGGCTTTACATCCAATCCTTGCCAGAATCCCACACTCACGATCATGGCCCTCGCAGTTCGCTCCTGCGATCACCTCATGGACGAACTCAAACGCTCGAACATTTGACGTTCTGCTCTCCGTCGGCGCAAGAAAAAGAGCCACCGTGCGGTGGCTCTCGTTCCTGCCGATTCTGTCCGGACTAGCGATTTGGCTTCTTGTCGTGAGGCTCCGGATGAGGCTGACTTGCATCATTTTTCGGTTGCGCAGGCGGACGCTTCGGTTGCGCCTGAGGCCGATTGGCCTGCGGACGATTGGCGTTGGCGTTTGGCCTTGGAGCCGGTTTCGCCGCATTCGCTGGCGGCCGATTGGTGTCTGGCCGCGCTGCCGTATTCGGACGAGGCGTCGCGTTCGGCTGTACCGTATTGGGCCGTTCCGCCGTATTGGGCCGAGACGTGGCGTTCGGGGCGTTGGTTCCCGGCGTCGCGCTCGGCCGTGCGGTACTGGGCCGTTCCGCCGTATTGGGGCGAGACGTAGCGTTCGGGGCATTGGTTCTCGGCGTCGCGTTTGGCGTCGGTCGATCCGTTCTCGGGGCTGCGCTCGTGTTCGGACGGCCATTGTTCGGCGCTACCGATGCGGGTGGCCGGTCGTTCGGCTGCGGCCGATTCCGTGGCGCGTTGTTCGCGTTGGGGACCTTCGGCTGATTGTTTGCGGGCGGACGATCACCGCGAACGGCATTGTCGGTTCTGGCGTTCGGACGAGCGTTGGCGTTTGGATTGCTGTTCGGCGCAGGGCGATTGCCCGGATTGGCGTTTGGCGCGGTTTTTGCGCTGTTTCCAGCATTCGGCGCGCCATTCGGAACACGCGCATTCACAGTTCGAACGGCCGCTACGGCAGGCTTGCCGTGATTCGCAGAAGCCCACATCTGCCGGTCGGACCGCGCCACATCTCTATGTGAGACCTGGGTCGTAGTCGGCTGGACGTGTTGCTCGCGACTGAAGTTCTGCTCTCGCGTATCCGGGCGTCGGTTCACTCCGCCGGGTCCGCCGTTGTAACTCACACGGTTCACCGTAACATTCCTGACAACCGTCTTGTTGATGTACGTGTTGTGAATTACGGTCGTGTTCACCCGCGTCACCGCCGTGTTGTAGCGGAAGTGTCCGCCATTCCATTCACCACCGTAGTAGCCAACTCCGCCGTATCCGTGGCCATAGTTGATGCCGCCATAAAATCCGACGTGCGGCCCCCAATATCCTTCATGGAAGGCGTAGATGCCTTGGTTCCAGCCCCAGTATCCAGGGGTCCACAAATAACCAACTTGCGGCGGTTCTACCCACACGCCGGGGACCCAGTAGTAGCCCTCCGGTCCGTAGGCCCAATAGCCCGGCGTCCAGAGATACCCTTCCTCAGGGCACGGTGGCTGCTCGTAAACCGGAATTGCCGGTGGGCCTATGCGAATGGATACGCCCACGCTCACTTGCGCCAGCGAGGCGCCTCCCGCCACCAAACAGACCAGAGCCAGTAGTGCAATTTTCAGAGTTACGAATTTTCGTACCGTCGTGTACGACATTGAAATCCTCCGTTTATTTCTATCTTCTGGCACCCAAAAACGTATCGGGAAACCTGCATGTCCGCCCTTACTGGGATTTCATTCCTTACAAACACGAAAGGCGGGATTTTGTTGCAGCTTCGTGTCTGAGCTGGTTCCTATTTGCTTTGATGCCAAGCAGCCGTGAAAATAGGGCCATGCGGATTTCATTTAAGTTCGACTACCAGATTTCCCGTACGATGGCGTTTGAAAAGGAGTATCACCGGAACTTACGATTTACTTTGCCCGAGAAGCAATCTCTGCTGCGCAAAGCCCTGGTGATCTGGATGTTTGTCGACGGAAAACTGGCAGGCGAAACATACGGCATACCGGTCGTAGAAATGGGGCCGGAGGAAAGACCCGAAGGTACTCCTGCCGATCCCGAAGCAATCTACTGTTATTCGAATACGATTCTCGGGAAGTTCAAAGGCCAGGGTTTCGGGACAATTCTGAAGGCTGTGTTTCTCGGACGCGCATCGGCGCGATTCCGTCGTGTCTACGGCCACGCTCGCCCGGGAGCCAGCCAAGCACTCAACAAAAAATTTGGCGCGCGCATGCTGGCCACTCACAAAAACTGGTATCGCACGGGAGAGGATTATCGCCTGTACGTTCTTGAAATTTCCTCCGACAAAAGAAAGAAAGCCTGAGCGACTTGGATCCCACTGCAAATTCTCCGGCGGCGGCACCCGCTTCCCTGCTGCCGCACTACGCCGGTTTTTGGCTCCGATTGGCTGCCGCAATTTTGGACTTTACGTTCCTGGCCATTCCCGTCGCGGTAATCGTCTCGTTTTATTCCGTCTTCACAGGAAACGCGCTCGAGTTCTTGCGCCTGCACCCAGGCGAGACCTCTTCTGAGCTGGTCCAGGGATTTGGCGCACCCTTCATCCACGCGCTAGCCGTCATATTTATCGTGGGGAGCTGGCTGTATTTCGCTTTCTGGGAAAGTTCGTCCTGGCAAGGCACGCCCGGCAAGAAAATCCTCGGGCTCCGGGTCACAGATCGCGGGTTTGATCGCGTAACATTTGGCCGGGCCAGCCTGCGATTCGGGGCCGGCAGGCTTCTGGCGCATGTTCCCGTTTGTGGCGGAATATACTTCCTGCTTGATTGCTTCTGTGCGGCAGTACCTCCCCGCAAACAGGCGATCCACGACAGAATTGCCGGCTGTCTCGTTTTGCGAAAAGCAAAATAGTGAGAGGGCTTGCGCGCGCCTGGCCGGCAACGGCTGCAATCGTCGGGAAGAAAAAACCTGATTCCCAGATCTAACCTTTCGCGTTTGCCTGCCGGCTCATTCCGGCAAGAACACGAAGCTCTCCGAGTATCAGCAGATCGATGTTGACGGGCATTCCATTGCGCACCAGCTGCGCATCGCGGCCGATTGCGGTGCGGTATCCCTCGACGCGCAGAACCGCGTCGGTTTCATGTTCGAGGCGCGCCGTGTTCTTGATAACCACCAGGAGTTTTCTGGAATCGAAGTGCACGGTCAATTGTTGCGAGCGGCCCGAACACAAAATGCGAAGATCTCCGAGCAGTGTTTCTTTCCAGGTAAGTGTCTGCTCGTTGGTAATCGAGTTCCACTCTCTGCATTTTGCGAGTACACTGTCGGCGATTCGCTTCCAAACCACTGGACCCAGCGCCATCGCCGCTTCCTGGTTCAGTCTCCCTTCGCTGAGCTGTTCTTCTTCGGCTAGTTTCGCAGCCAGAAACTCCTGCGCTGCCCTTTCGGTACTTTCGTCGTGCATGGCCCCGTATCTCCGCCCCAACATTTTACACAAGGTGTTTACAGGAAGTTAAGTGTCACGGGCAGCATGAATTGCAGCATTTTCCAAAACAGCAACCTCCACTGGGGCGGCTTTATCGTGAAATAGTTTGAATAATGCTGTGACTAAAGGTCGCATGGTCCCATCCAATGGTCGACGACCCAGGAGCAGCGCAGATGCAGATCGGCATCGACAGTTTTGCGGCAGCCATTTCCGACCCCGCTACCGGACTCACCCTAACTCCGGTTGCGCGCATGGAGCATCTTCTCGAGGAAATTGAACTGGCCGACCGCGTCGGCCTTGACGTTTTCGGCATCGGCGAGCATCACCGCCCTGAGTTTCTTGACTCCGCGCCCGCCATAATTCTCGCCGCCGCCGCTGCCCGCACCAAAAACATCCGCCTCACCAGTGCGGTCACCGTTCTCAGCGCCGCCGACCCTGTGCGCGTTTTCCAGGAATTCGCCACACTCGACTTGATTTCACACGGTCGCGCCGAAATCGTCGCTGGTCGCGGCTCTTTTGTTGAGTCCTACCCTCTGTTCGGATTGCGACTCGAAGACTACGATGCTCTTTTCGCTGAAAAACTCGATCTACTCCTCAAGATCCGCGAAAGCACTGCAGTCCACTGGTCCGGAAAACACCGCGCAGCCCTCACTGGCCAGGCCGTCTATCCGCGTCCGTTGCAAAACCCGCTGCCCATCTGGGTCGGCGTTGGCGGCACACCCACATCCTTCGTCCGTGCTGGAATGCTCGGACTTCCCCTCATGGTTGCCATCATTGGCGGCCAGCCGGCACGTTTCCGCGAACTCGTCGAGCTCTACCGCGAAGCAGGACGCCGCGCAGGCCACGCTCCTGAAAAACTCACCGTAGGCCTTCACTCCATTGGATTTCTTGCCGACACCACGGAACAGGCCGCTGACGATTTCTTCCCCGGTTACGCCCACACCTTCACCGAAATCGGCAAAGAACGTGGCTGGCCACCCACCACGCGCGGCCAGTTCGACGCCCAGCGGGGCTCGACGGGCGCACTGCTCATCGGCGATCCTGAAACTGTCGCCAAGAAGATCCTTTACGTCAACGAAGCTCTTGGCGGCATCTCCCGCATCACGTTCCAGATGGGCGTCTCCACCCTTCCCCACGAAAAAATGATGCACGCTATCGAGCTCCTGGGCACAAGGGTTGCTCCCATCGTGCGCCAAGCACTCGCCGCCAGCCCTGTGAATTCATGAAAAATGAATGCGGCGGCCGGGAGGTACACTCGACAGCTGCCGTACCCATCGTTGGTTCTGCGTGGGAAATACTTGCTATGCTGAACTTGCCATCGTTTCCGGAGCTTCTCTCCGGTTACGGCCGCTAACCAGATACAGCGCCGCCCGGAATTCCAGCAGGGGATCGTCGGAAGGATCAATCCCGTCCACACGCGGCAGCGGATCAAAAATCAAATGCTTCTGTTCATGCGCATTTTCCGGAACCAGCGCAGTCAGATTCAATTTCCCCACGGTCACCATCTTCCGGTCTTCCGGCCATTGTTGCGTCGAGTCGTTCGTCGGATCGCCATCGTTTGCCAGCTGCACCACCACATTGAATTTGATCGGCGCTTTCGCCACGCGGTTCTTCAAATCCTCAAACAAAAAGTCCGCGCTCTTGCCTTTCGCTGTAGCCTCGTCCAGATTTTCAATTCCTTCTTCCGGCACCAGGCGGAATCTCCCCATCTTGCTGGCGCCTTCTTGGTTCGTAAATTTCAGAGCCGTAATTCCAAAAAACTCGTCGCGGGCAAAACTCGCCGGAACAGGAATCGGCTGCACGAAATTCATGGCCGCCGGATGGGCCCCCAGAAATTCCGTTGGGTTACCGGAGGCCAGCGCCTTCAGAAATTCCAGAAACTCCTCGGGCGTTTTCGCCGGAAACGCTTTCACCGAGTGCGCAATGATGTCCGTATGGACCCGGTCTGCAAGATAGAACCGCACGGCCATCCCCCGCGGATTGGCGTTCGGATCATTGTCCGGAATCGTCGGAATACCGGTCGTATCCGAAAACCGCGCTACTACTTTTACCGAGTCGCGCTGAACGTGCGGCGCCCGCGTCAAGGCCTTACCTTCCGCCGTCGCCGTAAACGTTCCGCTCACCAGCACGCCTTTGGCATGCACCGGCCGGAATCCCGGGTGGCTCCCAAAAATCGCCGTAAACTCCTTCAGTACTTCATCACTCAACACTAAAGTTTTCGCATCCGTCGTAAGCGGCATGGTGGCTTCCTCTTTGGCCCGAGCTGCGCAAGGGCGCTTGGATTCCCGGATACCATACAGGATTTTGCTGGGAATTACATTGCTGCTATTTCAAGTCTGAGGGAAATCGCCTTGCCCCGTAGCAGGGGCCTCAGGTTTGGGTTGGGAAACCGGGCCACCCGCCTGGAATGTGCTGCCAAGGGTACCTACGAGGAGGAATTCCGGATTCCGGTCCCAGCCGAAAAATGCAACTACTGAACCACGCGGGCGAGCAGCTTGTGCATGGCCGCGGCTATTTCCTCAACGTGCGTTTCCAGAGCGAAGTGCCCGGTGTCGAGAAACTCGACGGTCGCGTTGGGATTGTCCCGCTTGTAGGCTTCTGCGCCCGCAGGAATGAAAAACGGATCGTTCCTGCCCCAAATCGCCAGAAGTGGCGGCTGGTGGTCCCGGAAATATTTCTGGAACACGGGATACAACGCAACGTTGGAGGCGTAGTTCAAGAACAGATCGAGCTGGATGTTATCCATCCCCGGCCGCTGCAGCAGCGCGTAGTCGAGGGTGTAGGATTCCGGCGCAATGACATCCGGATTCGCCACGCCATGGGTGTATTGCATCCGCGTTCCTTCAAACGTCAACATGGCATCGCGCACCACTTTGCGATGCTGAGCGGTCGGCTCCGCCCAATACTTCTCGATCGCGGACCATTCCCTGCTCAAGCCCTCTTCATACGCGTTGCCGTTCTGTGAAACGATCGCGGTCACGCGTTCCGGATCAGCTACCGCCAGCCGGTAACCGGTCGGAGCGCCATAATCAAAAACGTACAGGGCGTACTTTGGAAGCTTCAGCTCGTTCACGAACGAGATCATGGTAGAGGCCAGCCCGTCGAACGTGTACAGATACTCACGCTCTCTTGGAACTTCCGTGAAGCCAAATCCGGGCAAGTCTGGCGCAATGACGCGATACTTTGTAGCCAGTCGTGGAATCAGTTCACGAAACATATGCGAGGACGTGGGAAAACCGTGCAGGAGCAACACCACAGGCCCATCCGCCGGACCGGCTTCACGATAAAAAACCCGCACGCCGTCGGCCTCGACGGAACGAATGGCGGTATGCGGAATCGAGTTTTCCAGCGCGGTTGTTGCAGCAGTGTTGGTCATGGTCTTGCTCCTCGGACTGCAGATTTCCAATGCGCCGGCGGGTTAGGCGGTAGCGAGCGATTGGCTGTGAAAACGTTTCGCGGCCAGGACAGTCCACACGATGAAAATCAACATCAACGTCACCTGCGCAATAGCGAAGGGCGGCTCTTTCTGAGTCGGAGCCAGCGCGTGCAGTGCTGGAATTTTACCGAACGATTGCGCGATCAGTACAAACATATTCAGGTACAGCGCAATCATCCCGGTAACCACATAGGTCTTGCGCCAGCCGCCCGCCATTTGCTTCAGATAGCGCGCATAGATCGCAATGGCCAGAACCACCATGGAAATGATGCCGACGGCAATCCCCGGCGTAAAACCATGATAGGGAAACAGGAAACCGGTGACGCTCGTCAAAACGGTCGTTGTCAGAAAAAGGGCGGTCAAACCATTCATGCGTTTTCCTGCGACCAGCCCAAGCGCAACGATGAGCCCTGAAGCAATCGCCACCAGGCTGATCAGCACGTGCATGAACGTGAATGCGGTCATTCCCAAGATCATGGTGACTCCTCCCCTCAACTAAAGCTGCCCTTCGATGCTATATCCCGCATGACGGATGCATTAATTTATCCGCGATGCGAGTACCGGGCTGCTTCTCTCCTCCGTCCGAACGGATTCGTTCCCGTGGCTTTCGGGCAGGCGCGGTTTCCCGACCCACTTCGTGCAGGTCACTTGCAAAGCTCCGCGGCAACCTCTACCCTGCTCATTCGGAGAAAATCAGAGACTCTTCATGGACGGACTCACACCCGAAATACTCGCCAAAGGATTTATCTGGTACATCGCGTTTCTTTTCTCCACAACCTGCCACGAAGCAGCGCACGCGCTGGTCGCAAAGATCGGCGGAGACGACACCGCTGCCGAGCAAGTAACACTCAATCCTGTCCCTCACATCCAGCGCGAGCCCTGGGGCATGGTGGTGATTCCCATCGTCGCTTTCATCGTGAACCGCAGCATGATCGGCTGGGCCAGCGCCCCGTATGATCCGAACTGGGAGCGCCGTCATCCGCATCGTTCGGCGTGGATGGCCATGGCCGGCCCGGCCACAAATTTCACACTGATGCTCATTGCGGCGTTAACCCTTCGAGTCGGTCTAACCAGTGGCTGGCTGCATATTCCAGCACCCGGCGAACACCTGGATTTTGCCACGACGACCCTGTTCGTTTTCTTTCAGCTCAACTTGTTGCTTGGAACATTCAATCTTCTTCCTGTTCCGCCGCTCGATGGCAGCACCGGCATCATGCTGCTCATGAACGAAAAAACGGCACACCGTTATCTGGACTGGCTGCGCGGCAGCCCTTACGTTAATTTGGGGTTGATTGTGGCCATGTTAGGTTTCTACTACCTTTTCGGCTATGTTCAGTCTTTTGTGACCAGTCTTCTTTTTGGGGGAATGCGGTAGTAGCGGCTTCCGCTACCTTTCCCGCGCGAAGCAGCAGGGCTCCCGGGCCCCTGTCGGGCGGACATCCCTGCCCGCTGCCAGCCTGCCGGAGTCCGCAGCTCCGTTTGAAACAATACGACCGATGTTTCTCACCCTACAACGGTCCTTTCATGAAACACGCTTCTGGCAGCCGAAGCTGGCCGCCCGAACTTAGATCGCGGAAATGCGCGAGTATGCGTAACGAGATATCCGTGTTTTAATCGCGTGCATGTGGACGAAAGTCGGTTTTCTGTTTTTGGTGGTCACGACAGCTGCTGCTGGCCAGTGGAAGCAGTTGTCCGTAGGGACCACGGCAAGCTTTCGCGGATTGAGCGCTGTAAGCGGAGCCGTGGTTTGGGCCAGCGGGACCAATGGAACTGTCGTTCGCACCATCGATGGTGGCAAGCATTGGGATGTGCGCGTGGTGCGGGGCGCGGAAAAATTGGATTTTCGCGGGATTGTGGCGTTCGATTCCCGGAACGCCGTGATCATGAGCTCTGGCAACGCCGAAGACGGACTGGCGCGGATTTACGCGACGAGTGACGCAGGCGAAAGCTGGACGCTGAGTTTTCAGGCCACGGACAAAGGCATCTTTTTTGACGGGATGGCCTTTTGGGATCGCCAGCACGGGATCGTATTGAGCGACCCGGTCGATGAACATTTCACCTTGTTTGTCACGAGCGATGGCGGGTCGCGCTGGAAGGTGCTTTCGCCGGAGACCATGCCAGCCGCTTTTCGACAGGAGGGTTCCTTTGCGGCCAGTAATTCCTCACTTGCGGTTCGTGGACGGAGTGAGGTGTGGTTTGCAACCGGCGGGGCGCATGCCGCACGTGTTTTCCGCTCCACAGATCAGGGCGCGAGCTGGACGGTCGCAGAAACTGCCGTGCTTCCAAAAAACGCCAGCATCGGGATTTTCTCGCTGGCATTTGCGGATGCCAATCAGGGGATCGCCGTCGGCGGCGACTACGCCCGGCCGGCAGAGTCTTCCGTGCCCAACGTTCTGGTAACGGGCGATGGAGGGCTAAGCTGGCAGGCCATGTCTGCCGCCAAAGCTCCGGAGATTTTTCTTTCCTCGGTTGTATACAAGCTGGCCAAGCACTGCGCCGGGCCTGTGGGAATTTTAGCAGGCGGACCCCAGGGAATCATTTCTGTCGATACCGGCGGAACGTGGAAACAACTGAGCAGGCTGAACATCAATGTGCTGGCCCAGCCGGAGCCGGGTGTTACATGGGCGGCCGGGCCCCAAGGAATGGTTGCAGTCGACAGGGACTTGGAAAATTGACGGTGTTTTCTCTGCCAGCGGACTTGTGGCGGTCCACGCCGTGAAAAACTTTCTATTCAAAGCGGCCACTTCCCTGACCCTTGTCGTGATCGCGGCACTTTGCGCGCGGGCAGGATTCGCCTGGGACCAGGAGCGAAAAATTCCCCGGGAAGCGCTGGCGATCGTGCCGTTTCAACAGGAAACCGGGAATGTGGCCTATTCCCTGGCCAGTGGAAAAGGTTTTGCGGATGTGTTTCGCACGGACACCGGTCCTACGGCGTGGCTGGCTCCTGTCTATCCGCTGCTACTGGCTGGAATGTTCCGGGGTTTTGGCAGTTTTACGGTTGCGGCTTTTTTTGCCGCAGTGTTTTTCAATATTCTCTTTTCTTCGGCGGCGTGCATTCCCATTTTTTATCTGACGAGGCGCCTCAGCGGACTGGGGGCGGCTGCCTTGGCGGCTTGGGTGTGGGCACTGTTCCCTGCCGGAGTCTTCTTCCCGTTTGAATGGATCTGGGATACTTCGCTTTCAGCGTTGCTGGGCGCGCTTTTGTTGTGGGCGACTGCGGAGCTGGCGGATTCCACCAAACTCCGCGATTGGTGCGGCTACGGAATCTTGTGGGGATTGACGCTGCTGACGAACCCCGCGCTGGGATCGGTTTTCCCGTTTCTGCTGGGGTGGGCCGCGCTACGGGCGCGCAAACAAAACAGACTAGCCTGGAAATTTCCGGTGTGCGCTTTGCTCGCGGCGGTGACGTGCTGTGTGCCATGGACGGTTCGAAATTTTGCTGCGTTTAGGACGTTTGTTCCCCTGCGCTCCAATTTTGCGTTTGAGCTGTGGATTGGGAACAACGACATTTTTGACGAGCACGCGCAAAACGGCAGGACCCGGATCACCCGAGCCGAAGAGACCCGGCGCTATGCGCAGGTGGGAGAGCTGCAGTACATGCTCGAGAAACGCGCCGAAGCGATCTCGTTCATCGCGTCACATCCGGGATTGGAATGGCAGCTGACCGGCAGGAGAATCGTCGCGTTTTGGATGGGGACGGAAACGCCCCTGCGGGATTTTTTGCATACCGATTCCCTACTCGTCCGGTTCGTCTTTGCAGTGAACTTGCTGTTGACAGCCGGGGTGTTCGCCGGGCTGTTTGTGTTGTTCCGCGAGAAAAATCCGTTGGCCTTTCCCCTGGCGGCGACCGTAACAATTTTCCCTTGCCTGTACTATGTGACGCATACGCTCCTGCGATACAGGCATGCGATTGATCCGGCGATCGTGATCTTGATGGCGCTGGCGGCGCGGAGCTTTTTCGCTGCACGCGGGGGATGGGGTTGGGCGAGGGTTGCCAAGCGAAGTACGTAAGGTCAGGAACATAGGTCAAAAACCCGGTCCGGAAGACCCGCTGCCGGAACTTTGCTCGTTGCTCGGGTCTGGGGAAGTACCGTTTCTTTTGTCACCCTGCTGCGCTACGATCGCTCCTCATCATGCTTTGCCGACTCTACGCTCCACCTCCTCCCCTTGGCCATTTTGTCGAACTGCTTTGGCTCTATCAGGGATTTCGTCCAGCGCATGACCAAGAGCGATTGCTGCCTACCGGGACTGTGGAACTGGTCATCCATCTACGCGAAGACAAAATCAAAACCTACGACAAGAAAAATCCTGAAGTTGCCCACAACTATTCCGGCACAGTGCTGTGCGGGGCGCATTCGGAATTTTTTATTATCGATACCGAATCGCAGGACAGCGTGATGGGCGCGCACTTCCGGCCCGGCGGGGCGTTCCCCCTGTTCCGGCTCCCGGGCGGAGAGTTGCACAACCTTCACGCCGGCCTGGATTGCATTTGGAAGCCGTTTCGCGCGCGCGAGCTACGCGAGCGGATCTTGGCAGCGCCGACAGCCGACGGAAAAATTCGGGTGCTGGAGCTGGCGCTGCTAGAGACCTTGCGCGAATCCTTCGGCAGGCATCCGGCGGTGGCGTTGGCCTTGGCTGAATTCAACAGGGCGCCCGGCGCACAAATCATTCGGGAAGTAACGGAGAAAACCGGATTGAGCGCCCGGCGATTTATCGATCTGTTTGAAAAAGAAGTGGGACTGACACCGAAATTATATTGCCGGGTTCAGCGATTTCAGACGGTTCTGCGCCTAATTCAAAAGACCCGAGACATCGACTGGACCGAGGTGGCGCTTTCCTGCGGTTATTACGATCAATCCCATTTTAATCATGACTTTCGCGCATTTTCCGGCATCAACCCCACGGCCTACTTGCTCGATCATACCGAGCACTTAAACCATGTGCCGCTCAAAACCTGATGGAACCGCGTCGTTAAAAATCGCCTGGACATTCGGGCTGGAGGAAAGTCAGCTAAGCCGGCGCAGTTCAATTTCTTACAATACGCTCGGCGATTGGTTGACTACTATCGTTTCCACTCAACAAAGAAACCAGATTCGGGAGAAAAAATGACCAATACCCTGCCTTACATCCCCAACGGATTTCACAGTGTAACGCCCTATTTAACAGTGGCGGACGCGGCGACTTTGATGTCGTTTCTGAAGAAGGCTTTCAGTGCGGAAGAAATTCTGGTGATGCGGCGGCCGGATGGGTCGATCGGGCACGCACAGCTTCGCATTGGCGACTCGATGATTGAAATGGCACAAGCCGCCGAACAATGGAAGCCGATGCCCGCGGCGCTGCATTTATACGTCGTAGATACGGATTCCACCTATAAACACGCTCTGGCTGCAGGAGCAGGTTCGATCTACGAGCCCGCCGACATGTTTTACGGCGAACGAAGCGCGGGAGTGGTAGACCCGGCGGGAAATCACTGGTACATTGCCACTCACACGGAGGAATTTACTCCTGACGAGTTGCGGCGGCGGGCAGCGGCGCAGCAAAAATAAAAAGTCGGTACAGCCCGAGTTTCCCCTACCAGAACAAAGACGTCTACAGGAGAGAAAAATGAGAATTGGAAAGATAGGAACCGGAGGTCTGGTGTTGTTGCTGGTGCTTGCGGGTGCTGCAGCCATGCAGGCTCAGGAGCTGTCGGCGGCGGATAAAGAGAAGGGCCTGCAATATCTGGAGTCGACCAAGAAAAACATTCAGGAAGCGACGAAAGGGCTTTCGGCGGCGCAGTGGAATTTCAAGTCGGCGCCGGACCGCTGGAGCGTGGCCGAAGTGGTCGAGCACATTGCGCTGGCAGAAGACATGCTGCGTGGAATGACGCAAGAGCAGGCGATGAAGGGGCCGGCGGCTCCTGACCGCGACTTGAAAAAGACCGATGATGCGGTGCTGTCTATGATTCCGGATCGCTCGCACAAAGCGCAGGCCCCGGACCCGCTGAAACCAGCGAATAAATTTGGAACGCCGGATGAAGCATTAAAGCACTTTGTGGACAGCCGGGCGAAGACGGAGGATTTCTTGAAGAATACCCCGGATTTGCGCGGGCACACGATGGACAGTCCTCTGGGAATGAAGCTGGACGCGTATGAGTGGATTTTGTTTACGGGGGCACACAGCGAACGGCATTTGAAGCAGATTCTCGAGGTGAAGGCTGACCCGGGCTTTCCAAAGAGCTAAGAAGGTTCCACTGAAGACAGGACTGCGCCGAGAATTGCGAGTATTCAGCATTCGGCGCAGTCTGTATTTTTGTCGCGTCCGTTTATTGAACGGCTGGAGCTGGCGTATTGCTCGCTACGTTCACGGGGACCGTGACGGTGTTGTCCAGGCGCACGAGCATGACGCTTTGTGCGGGGAGATCCACCTCTTTACCCTTGCGCACGACGATGTAGGCCGCGCTGCCGGCAAGACCGATACCGAAGCCGCGCGCGACATTGCCAAGGACTGCGCCGGCCACCGCCCCGCCACCAGTGCCTGCGGAACCGAAAAGAACATCCCCTTTATAGTCGTGTCGTTGCTGGATCAACTGGCCTTCATCGACTCGTACATCGCGACGCTTGCGGCCTTCTCCCTGCGCAACAGGTTTTTCAATGGAGAGGATGCTCATCTGAATGGGGATGAGGCGGCTATCGATTTCCATGGAGCGGAAATTGAGATTCATGTAGGCCTGTCCGCGGAATACGGAAAAGCGGCGGGCTCTTTCGATGGTTCCGACCGTGCCGTGGATGCGCGTGCCGGCGGGAATCAAAAGCTTGTCGCCAACGTAGACCGGTTCGCTGACGATGGCGATGAAGGGATCGCCGTCACGCGAGACGATGGTGCCGACGGCATTCAGCATAGTGAGATGGACCTGTGTACCCTGGACGACCTGGCGTGGTTCGGCAAAAGAAGCTGGGGCGGTGCCGCCTAAAAGCGCAGCAGCCAAAAGCAAAGACAAAATTCTTTTCATTGTTTCCTCCTGCGCGCACCGTGAGTGCGTGCTGGCCCCGTGACGTGGAGCGACACCAAGGCGATGCCTCAATGCCTACCGCTGGCGCAGCGGACCTGCGTTGGGTATGAGCAAACGCAAGGTGGATGGGGAGGATCTCCATCCAGTTTGAGAGTACGCACGTTTTGGGCCGCTGAGCATGTAAATTCGGAGGGTGTTTCCAGAAAATCAACATGGCGAGTGCGGTCCGCTTGTCCGGCGGACCCCAACGACAACGGACAAATCAAAAAAAGGGACATTTCTAAAGAGGTTTGACATTCAGGACTTGACGTTCTTGCTCTGAGGGCTTTTGCGGAGTATCGTTGCGGCACACGTCTGACCGAAGGATAATTTATGAAAATGAATGTTGTGAACTGCGCGTTTGTAGGAATAATCGCCTTGGCCGCACTATGCACACACGCTCAGGAGAAGAAAGAAAGTTCCGCAGCTCATAAAATCGTGCGTTTTGGCGATTTGAAATGGACGCCGATCATCAAGGATTGTGACTTGGCCGCGGTTTCCGGTGATCCCAATGCAGAAGGGGGAATCTACGTCATTCGCCTTCGCTGCGCGGATGGCGCAAAAATTCCTGCTCATTGGCATCCCGCGGATGAGAACGTGACCGTACTGAAGGGTACATTTCTGGTGGGGATGGGTGACGCGTTTGATGAGACGAAATTGCAAACGATGAATGTGGGAAATTTCATCAGCATGCCGAAAGAGATGCGGCATTTTGCGGCGTGCAAGGGCGAAACGATTGTGCAAGTGCATGGAGCGGGCCCCTTCAAAGTGAATTGGGTGAATCCGGCTGAAGTGTTGCCTCCGGATCCGGCGGGCAAATCGGCTGCGGCTCCGAAATAGGAAGATCATTTCGAACAGGAGTGCCGCCGCGCGGTGGTTGCGCTCGCGCTGGTATGCTAAACTTTTATTTGCAGACACGTGAAGTTGCGCGACTGCCGGAGAGTGGAACTTCGGGCTCTGTGCAACGAGGTCCCGCGAACCCCGCCAGGCCCGGAAGGGAGCAACGGTATCGGGAACGCCTCGGGTGCCGCAGATCACCCGAAGTTCCTCTCATTGAAAGTACCTGTGAGAAGTGCAGACTTCCCCGCAGCTGCAAGAGCAATCGATTCTGGAGCAAACCCCGCGCATGAGCTACCAGGTTATAGCCCGCAAGTGGCGTCCCCAGACATTTAGCGA
Organism: Saccharimonadales bacterium (SeqCode); assembly: GCA_035317965.1. Taxonomy (GTDB): domain Bacteria; phylum Acidobacteriota; class Terriglobia; order Acidiferrales; family UBA7541; genus Acidiferrum. Next base: position 48,376 of record DATHFT010000172.1, read on the forward strand.
TCTTGTTGGACAGCAGCACGTCACCGAGACACTAGCGAACGCGATTACCAGTAATCGCGTGGCGCACGCTTACATTTTTTCGGGCGCGCGAGGTGTGGGAAAGACGACCGCGGCGCGCATT
>DATHFT010000173.1:0-3018 GCA_035317965.1 Saccharimonadales bacterium (SeqCode)
GTCCGGTTTCCATGTCGTGCTGGAAGCAATACAGGGTTGGCACGAGCCAGGTCCCCTGCTTCTCCATCATTTTTGCGCCTTCTTCATCGAGCACCGTTCCATGCTCAATCGAGTCCACTCCTGCGCGCACCGCCGCCTTGATTCCTTCGCGGCCTTCGGCGTGCGCCATTACTTTTTTCCCTGCGCGATGCGCCACCTCGACCGCCTTGGCCATCTGCTCTTCGCTCAGTTCCTGCACGGTATAGTCGCTTATCGGGTCCATCACTCCGCCCGTCGCCATCAATTTGATCCAGTCCGCTCCAAACTTTATATCCCGCCGGACGGCGTTGCTCACCTGGTCGACCGTGTTCGCAACGTTGGGTGCCGGAGGGAGAGACTTGTCGGATGCCAGCAAGTCGCTGTCGCCGTGTCCCCCGGTGACGGTCACAAAGTTCCCAGCTGAAACGATCCGCGGCCCGCGAATCAATCCTTTTTCAACGCTATTGCGCAGAGCCAGCTGCCCGTAACCCGCATCAGCCTCGCCCGCGTCGCGCAACGCTGTGAAGCCATGTGCCAGCCAGATCTCGAGGTTATGCACACCCCAGATAGCGCCTTGCGCCGAAGACATGCGCAATCCCGACATCGCGGATTGATCTTTCGGGTTTCCCAGCAGATGCGCGTGACAATCAATCAAACCCGGCACTACCGTGTATTTGGAAAGGTCTATGACCGTGGCTCCTGCGGGCGCGGCATCGGCAATCTCGACGATGCGGTCTCGTTCCACAATGATGAACACATTGGACCGCACATTTCCGCTGCGTACATCCACCAGGCGTCCCGCATGTATGGCGGTTTTTGCGTTCCCTGAAGCTGCGGCGGCCGGTTGCTGCGCCCGTGCGGGCCGAATTCCTCCCCAGAGCATCACGTACAGAGCCAGAATGAAAATCGATTTGGTTCGCACGAATTGCCTCCAAATAATCGTAGAATCAGTCGGCAAGAGCTTACGGACTAAGCGCGAGAAGCGCAACTGCATTGCGCCTGTGGTTCTCGCAAGGTTGAGGGCAGCCCATGAAAAAGAGAAAGCGCAAGGTACTGGACAAAGGCGTTGAAGCTCGTCGGCTGGCCAGAAAATCGGGGATCGCCCCGGCGGCCACGCGGGTGATCGATGACAAGCGGAAACGCCCGGCCAAGCACAGGAAGAGACTACTTGAAGTGGACTGACGCCCGTACCGCTCGACTCTTCCGGAGGCCCCGACCGGGCCTAGTTTTTTGAACCTCAACCCGGCTTGTGGGCGGGAACCGCTTCGTCGGGCCGGAACAGCGGGGCAGATGCCGTCTGCTTGTACTCCGCCAACCATGCGGCGATCGCTTCGAGGTCCTTTTTGTCAAAACCCATTCCGACCAGGCGCGCCTTGCCACTGGGCTCTACCAGAAACAAAGTCGGTACATTCGTCAAGCCGTAGGCGTTGGAAACCGGATAGTGGCTTTCGTCCAACAAGACCGGAAACGTTAGTCCGTGCCGCCCCGCGAATTGTCTTGTCGCACGCGCGTCATCCTGGCCTACTGCAAGAAATGAAATCCCATCGCCACCGTATCGCTTGTACAGCCGTTCGAGGAAGGGAAGCGTGAACTGGCATACCGGGCAGGAGATCTTGAAAAAAACGAGGACTGCGGGTCCTAGCAGCAAACGCGAGCTGAGTGAGTAATGCTTGCCGTCCAGTCCTTCGAGCGAAAAAGTGGGGGCCGTACCTCCAGCAACAATGTGGGTCATCTGTTGTCACAGGCCATTCCGCGCACAAGTCGCAGCAAAATCCTCATCCCTCGAGTATAGCGCAGCGCATGAAGGCAAAAATAGCGGCCGATGTGCTTGCCAAAGATGAAACAAATAGCCCCGTTTTTGTCCTGAACCAGTGAGCATCTAATATTTATCTAAATCGATATCTTGACAGGCTGTCTATAGAAGACTATACATCGGTCATTCAGCAAAACTACGTTTGGGGAGCAGTGCAAAAAAATGAAGTCTCGAGCATTGCGCGAGCACGAGAACGAAGCCGATCGCCATTTGCAACTTTCAGCACCGGATGTCTCTCCGCAGCTGTTCAATGCGATGTTTCACTCCCCGTCAATCGGAGTAGCCATACTTGACCGACGGGGAAGATACGAGGCGGTCAATGAGTCGCTCGCTTCCATCAACAGCCTTCCTTCGCGCGCGCACATTGGGAAGTCCTTGCATCAGGTTCTCGGGGATGCCGCGTCACAACCGGAAATGCTCCTGGAAAAGACCCTAACCGGCAGAACTGTGTCGCAATTTCATATGGTTGCCCGGCTTCCTGCGAGAACTGAAATCGGACACTGGATGCTGACGTATCAGCCTATTGGCGATGCATCAAGAAAAAGGACATCCGTCTGCGCTCATGTGGTGGAAATAACCGAAGAAGTCAAAGCGCAGTACGCCATCGAAAGGCTCATTCAAAGACTACAACACGCGAAATCATCCATAGCCGAGAACCGGGATCCCTCCCGTTCGCCAGGCAACCGGGACAGCTTTGGCATGTGTAGCCAGCCGGATTCACTTGACTTGTTTGAGGGATGCCTTACGCAGGCGCAACTGGTTTCCCGGATACTTCGCGGCCATATCGCAACCGCAAACCGGGTCGCCGGCAAAAGGCCATCCGCTTCGAGCGCTTCTCGCCGGCCCCCTATGCCGGGAGACGCGGAGCTGCTAGCTCCCCCGTACGCGCAAGCCCCGGGAGAGTCTGCCGCTCTGCCGCTAACGGTCAGAGAAGAGGATGTAATTCGGCTCGTGCTGTGCGGCAAGACCAACAAGGAAGCGGCCGCCGCCATCGGTATCAGTGCCAGGACCGTTGAAGCGCACCGAGCAAAAATCATGCTGAAGCTCCGTGTGCGTTCGCTTGCCGAATTGATGCTCTACGCTGTTCGGCACCATCTCGTTACCCCGTGAACTCCTGGATTAACCTGCTCTTTCCCTCCGCGCGTACGTAGTTCTACGGCCGTAGTCCACTGTATTGACTCACTGGT
>DATHFT010000174.1:0-7796 GCA_035317965.1 Saccharimonadales bacterium (SeqCode)
CCCTGGGAAGCTGCGTATCTCCGCCAATCGCCCGAGGACTTGCGCCGCGCGTAGCCTCCCGAGCGGAATCCTGGATGGCTCTGCCCGGCGACACGTTGGGCATGATCAATCCATTGGGCTTTGACTGGTTGTCCGGCGCTTCGAATTTTGGCGGGGACTTCGACTCTTCCTGTTTGGGTACCGGAATCGTTTGCTGGTTTGTTTGCGGCGTGGGAACTTCAGCATTGATCTGCGGCGTGGGAGCACTGGGCAGATTTTTTGCGATGCGTTGCGTTTCCGGCTGAGGCGCCGGCGGCGCCAGCTCCGCTTTCGGAACTTCCGGAGCTACCCGCTTGATGGTGCGCGGATCAACGTGAATTCTTTCCGGCCGCGGCCGTCTTTCTGGCTCGAGCTTTGGCATGTCAAACGATCCCGGAGGAATGAGTAAGGTCATTTGACGGCGCGCAATTTCCAGCTCTTCCGGTGTTTTCTCGCGGGGCGGAAAAATTTTGGGAAGCAATAGGATAATAATCAGCAGCGCAGCATGAAACGCAATTGCGCCGGAAATCCGCGTCAGTAGGCTCCACTTGGTTTTCTGCTCCGCATCATCAGAAGCGAGAAGATTGACCTCGCCGGTGAGGAAAATATCCGGGTCAATCAAATCTGTGGGGATAAGTTCCGCGACCGGCGTGATTTCGGCTGGCGCAGCGCCTTGGGGAACCGTGATGCGCTCGTCCAATTCCGTCGGCTGCAGAGGAGCGGAAGCATCTTCGACCACGGAATACGCTTCGCGATTTACGTCGCGAGGAACCACAACGCGCGCGGCGATGGATTGCAGCGGCAAATTCGTAGGAATATTCGATTTTCCGTCGAGGGTAATCAGCGGAAGCATCGACGGAACGAGCGTACGTTCGTCCAAAGTGGTCGGACGGCGACGCTGCGAAGGCGTCTTCGCGGCATCGGCAGACAAATGAGCATCAGGCGGAACGAGGGTCCGAGGGATCATCTATGTGTTTTTTCTTGTGCGGCAAACGCGGCAATGCCGGCAGCCGTATGGCCGCCAATGACTTGGACGCGGTCTGCGTGTTCCTGGATGCTTGCCATCACGCGGCTGGCCAAATCTAGTGCTGCTCGCCCGGCTTCACCGTTGGTCCGGGGCTCGCGCCGGGTGCGGACGGAGTCGAGAAATGCCTCCAGTTCCGCGTGCAGCGGCTCGACGGCGGGCGCTGGCAGCTTTTCAAAGCCGAACTCCGGTTGCGGCCCCGGTCGCTTTACGGCAACCCGCAACGCGTCCCGCCGGGCGTAGTCGAGCGAGATATATTCGTGTTGCTGGAAGAAACGCATTTTGCGAACACGCTCGGTCGAGACTCGACTCGCCGTAACGTTGGCCACTGCGCCGCCTGCGAATTCCAGGCGGGCGTGCGCGATGTCCACTTTGTCTGTAAGTACAGGAATTCCGACGGCTTTCACTTCGGTCACCGGCTCTCGGACCAGCGCCAACAAAATGTCCAAGTCATGAATCATCAGATCGTAAATCACATCCACGTCCAGGCTTCGCGGCGTAAAAACACCCAGGCGATGCACTTCAAAAAACAGCGGTCTGTTCAGCACCGGCTCGACCGCGATTACGGCCGGGTTGAAGCGTTCTACATGACCGATTTGCAGAATCCGTTGCTGCTTTTTGGCCGCAGCGAGCAGTAAATCCGCTTCTGCGAGATTCACGGCCATGGGCTTTTCTACCAGTACATCAATCCCCATTTCGAGAAGCTGGCAGCCGACCTCGGCATGCACGACCGTAGGCACGGCCACACTCGCGGCTTCCACTCTCCCCCTTAGAACGGAGAGATCCGGTAAAACTTGCGTATTAAATTCCGAGGCAACGGCCGCGGCGCGAGCCGGGTCCTTGTCGTAAATTCCAACCAATTCGGCGCCGGGCAGCTCGCGATACACGCGCGCGTGATTGCGCCCGAATTCGCCTGTGCCGACCACGGCGACGCGAATTTTCTTCGGTTCTCCCGCCGCGCCGCTCATTCTCCGGCCCTCATTCGTTGTCTATTCCCTTCGGAACAGCTTTTGGTTCCATTAGCGGTTCGACCGCAATCGCCTGAATTGCGATTCCGTAGGCATTCGCCATTTCAATCAATTTTTCGCGATCAAATAACAGGGTGCGTTCCGCATCCACAGCCAAAGCCGTGGCCCCGGAGGTCTTCATCTGTTCGATGGTTGGCAAACCAACCACGGGTACATCGAAGCGCATATCCTGTTTCGGCTTGCTTACTTTCACAACCGTCAGCGATTTTCCAGCCGCTAGGCGGCTGGCGCGAGAGATCGCTTCATCAGTGCCTTCCATGGCTTCGACAGCAATGCAGGCCTTGTCTGAAATGACTACCGTTTGGCCAATGTCCATTGCGGCAATTTGTCGCGCCACGTAGTGACCATACGCAATATCCCGAGCTTCGTGCTCATTCGGCGCACGTTTTGTCAGCACACCCGCTGCGGGCAAGAGCGGCTTCAGAAAAATCGTCGAGTCCACCAAGCGAATGCCTTCGTCTTCCAATATTTTCGCGACCGCTCCGAGTAGCGAATCGGTATTCTTCTTCGGCAGCGAAAACAGCAATTTTGCCAACTTCCAGTCCGGCCGGATCGCACTGAAAATCTTATTGTGTTTCACCTGACCGGCCATCACCGCCTGCTGCACCCCTTCTTTCTGCAACAGGTCTATCGTTTTGCTCAGTTCGCCCAGGCTGACCCAGTGGAGACGCGTAGCCAGCCTTTCCAGTTCCGGCGAAGCTTCTTCTTTAATGGCAATCACCGCCATCTCGATTCCCTGGCTGCGCGCGCCTTCCAGAACCAGGAATGGAAATCGCCCATTTCCAGCGATAAGTCCCCATCCCGTTTTGTTGGCGTCAGGCATGGACTGAGCAGTCGCGGCAGTTATTTCACAATGCCGCGTTTGGCGGCATCGACAAAACGAATCAGTTCCTGTACATCTTCGGAATCGTTGAGCGACTTGCGCATCTCTTCGAGCGCCTGCGTCGTATTCAACTTCGCACGCGAAAGCAGCCGAAACGCCGCTTGCAGAGCCCGAATTCGCTCTTTAGAGAATCCCTTGCGCTCCAGCCCAACGGCGTTCGCTCCGTAGTTGGTTGTTTCGCGCTCGGTAACCACTTTGGAAAAAGGCAGAACGTCCTGGGTAATTACGGTAGCCGCTCCGATGTAAGCGTATCGCCCAATCCGGCAAAACTGGTGCACCGGCGAAAATGCGCCGATGGTGGCAAAATCTTCAACCGTTACATGCCCCGCCAGCGTCGCGCCGTTCACAAACAAAGTTTGATCACCGATATGGCAATCATGTCCGATGTGCGAAGAGGCCATGATCAAGCTGCCGCTTCCCAGGGTGGTTTTTCCTCCGCCACCGACTGTTCCGCGGCTGACCGTCGCGTATTCGCGAAAGGTATTGCCGTCACCAGCCGACAGTTCCGTTTTTTCACCAAAAAACTTCAAATCCTGAGGATCTCCGCCTACGCAACTAAAGGAATGAAAGATATTGTTCTTCCCAAATTTCGACGGTCCCAGGACCACCGCGTGCGCATGCAACACGCAGCCATCCCCCAGTTCCACGTCGTCCCCGACGATGGCGTAAGCGCCAACTTTTACGCCCACGCCCAGCTTCGCGGTTGCCGCCACAATGGCTTGCGGATGAATATCCTGCGCGCTCATTTCGCGGGCTGCTCTGCCTTATCTGTTTTTTCTGTCTTGCCGGATTGTGCCGGCTGGCTCAACTGTTCGCGGTCCACCATCTTGCACATGAGAATCGCTTCCGCTGCCAGTTGTCCGTCCACGGTTGCTTTCCCTTCGAGCTTGCAAAAGTCTCCGCGCCAGGAGAGCACTTTCATTTCAATTCTTAGCTGGTCGCCTGGGACCACAGGGCGCCGAAACCGTGCGCCGTCGACTGCCACAAAATACAGCAACTTGCTTTCGCGATCCGGAATCTCAAGCAACAGCAAAAGCCCGCCCGTCTGTGCCATCGCTTCGATAATCAGCACGCCGGGCATGATCGGCTTGCCGGGAAAATGTCCCTGAAAGTGATGTTCGTTGATGGTGACATTTTTCACCCCAACGATGGATTTCAGCCGCTCAAATTCCAATATGGCATCCACCATCAGAAAGGGATACCGGTGCGGCAAATATTTCTGAATTTCCACTACGTCCATAATCATCCGAGCTCTCCGTCGCTCCTGCGGGCCTTATCTGCCGGGCCTTACACTTCCCCTACAAACCTACAATTATATGCGAACCGAGCAGTTTCGTGGGCGTCCTTTCCAATCGACAAATGCCTGCCTGTTTGCCAGAGCCGCCGCCATTCGCTAGCATGTTCGGGCCATGACGGAATCCAACTCTCCCAGCAACTTCCTCGAAACTCTGAAACCGCGCTTGCCCGAGATGCTCTCTATATTGCGGCAATTTGTCGTCGCGGAATCGCCAAGCCTGGAAAAGGCTCCATCCGACCTCTGCTGCAGCATCATTGCTGGCGAATGGGCCAAGCGCAGCGTTCGCGTCGATCGCCTCAAACAAAAGCGGCGCGGCGATCAATTGCGCTTCACCTACTGGCCGCATAGCTCGCGTCCCGCCGGTCAACTTCTCATTCTTGGACACTACGACACGGTTTACGCCACCGGCACACTGGCCAAGATGCCGTTTCGAGTTTCCGGCGGCAAGGTGTTCGGGCCGGGCACATTTGACATGAAGGCCGGCATTGTACAAGGACTATTTGCGCTCGATGCCATTCAACAAAATGCCGCCACACTGCGCAAGCGACTCGTCTTCCTGTGGACCTCCGATGAAGAAATCGGCAGCGATGCCTCTCGCAAGGTAATTGAGGAAGAGGCCCGCCGCAGCGACGCCGTACTCGTACTTGAACCATCTTTCGGCCCGCAGGGCTTGCTCAAAACCGCGCGCAAAGGCGTCGGGGAAGCGGAACTTATCGTGCATGGCCGCTCTTCCCACGCAGGCCTCGCTCCCCAGGAAGGCATCAACGCAATTCACGAACTCGCCAAACAGATCGAACGCATTCAATCCTGGAACGATCCGGAGCGCGGTGTCTCTGTCAATGTATGCGTCACCGAAGGAGGCACGCGCACCAACGTAATTCCTGAACGCGCTCGCGCACTTTTTGATCTTCGTGCTCTGCGTGGCACCGACATGAAAAACCTGGAGCGCCGCCTGCATGCTCTCAAGCCGATTCTTCGCGGCGCGAAACTGGAGGTGAAAGGCGGCTTCAGCCGCGCTCCGCTAGAGCACAAAGTAACCGGCGCACTGTATGCCCGGGCCAAATCGCTTGCCACGCAAATGGGCCTTCTGTTGGGAGAGTGCACGGTCGGCGGCGGCTCCGACGGAAACTTGACTGGCGCACTCGGCGTACCGACGCTTGATGGCCTTGGAGCCGTGGGTGACGGTGCGCACTCCGCGAGCGAACACGTCATTGCGAGCACCATGCCCGAACGCGCCGCCTTGCTCGCAGCGTTGCTCTCCACAATCTGATCTTGAGTTATCGTTTGCGGCGAAGCGGCGGCAGCGTAGGCAACGCCACGTAGTTCAAATCATCACTCACATGCTTGTACAAATCCTTCCGCGGCAATCGCCCAGTCTGCTTGTTCAGACTGCGCACATAAAATGGCAAAGCTTCCAACAAAAGACTTTCCAATTCTCTTTCGTATTTTGTGTTTGCGACGACAAACCAGGAAAACCGATCCCAATACTGATTCTTCCGTGAAACTTCATGGCTATGCTGTTTCAATCGCGAAAACATCATCCCGCGGCCAATATAAACCGGCATGGCGCCATGATACAGAATGTAAATTCCCGATTTGTGCCCCGCCAAATCCTCCAATTCATCCAGATTTTCTTGATTTCGCGGCCACTGCAATCCAAACGCTTTCACCAGGGACAAGGGAGACCTCTCTCTGCGAATACAATTCCATTTCAGCACGGCACCCTGACCGAATGGAAGGGTCGTCTACAGATTCATTTTGGCCGTTGACACTGCGAAGTAATTCCGAACAATAGAGTCGATAGTTGAGGAGAAAGCTCACATGCCCGTTGAACGCATGCAAGTTGGACCGCGGATGTCACAAGCGGCCATTCACAATCAAACCGTCTATCTGGCGGGGCAGGTTGCTTCAGGCGCCCCGGGCGCCAGCGTCACGGAACAAACCACAGATATACTTGCCCGGATCGAAACTCTGCTGGCCGCAGCGAAGTCGGACAAGAGCAAAATCATCTCGGCTACGATCTGGCTCACCGACATGTCGACATTTGCGGAGATGAATTCGGTTTGGGACGCGTGGGTGGCTCCCGGCGCAACACCAGTTCGGGCTACCGTGGTTAGTCCGCAGCTAGCTGCGCCGGAATATAAGATTGAAATCGCCATAATCGCGGCGCAATGAAGCGCGGCTATCGCGAATAGTTTTTTCGCAAAAACTCCGCCGTTGACTGCATCAGGTCGTCATAGTTGCTGTGCAACACCTCGCGCAACGCCGTCTCGGGTGTAGCTCCCGAGCCGATGCGATCCAATATTCGCTGTACATCACCCATCCCATCAGTCTTCACAATGTATTCGATGTTCGCCAGCGCCCACGCGTAGGCGTCCGCCGCCCCGTCTGGCGGCAGCTTCATCCAGGAGCCTTCCAACTGCGCCAGCGATACCGCCTGTTTCTGATCGTAAGTCTGCAAGAGAACGCCGGCGCTATCGCCGCTGCGCTTTCCCTCCATCCACTGCGCTAGACCCTCCTGAATCCACGTAGGCACCCGGCCATGTGTTTTCTGCTGGACAAAGCTGTGCGTCAACTCGTGCTTTAATACCCGCGAGAGTTCCGGCGTCACCGCAGTCAGTCCCTGTACCGGAACGCGAATTCGTCCGTCATTCAACGCACCCACCCAGCCCGGAGCCTGCGTAATATCTGCAAACGCTTGTTGTGTGTATAAGATCACGCCAATGGAATCCGGCGGCGAGAAATTCAGTTCCGACTCCACAGCAGAAAAGTGGCTTTCCAAGGTACGCAGCACATCGCGAGCCAGGCTCGGTTCCGCCGAACCGCTGTAGCGCAGACTAAAATGACTGCTTTCGTTTTCTTTGTAGTTTTCCTCTTCCTGCTTATCGCGCTGCGCCTTTTCGAGCGCGGCCGACACTTCCGGATCGGGCCGCAAAGCTTGTGCGCGCTTCCACTCCGCAACAGCCTGATCCATTTTGTTCATCCCGTAGTAGGACCAGCCTGCCAGCTTGGCAACATCCGGATTGTCCGGCGCAAAACGTCGCGCCCGCTCCAAATAATCGAGCGATTGCCGGTACTCGCTCCTGCGCAAATACAGATACGCCACATTCATCAATAAGACTGGTTCATCCGGCGAGAACGTCAGAGCAGTGCGCGCATCTCCGAGGGCATGGTCCATGTCGCCGCGGTTCAATTCAAATTGTGACGCGGCATGATGTGCCAGAGCGGCGTTGGCATTCGCTCGCGCGTCGCCACTTCTCGCCTCACTTTCCAGTCTTGCAATGTACTCGCGGTCGATAGCCCCCTCATGGACCGCGCCGCGCTCGATCTCGCCGCCTCCGTTAGAACTGTTCATGGTAGGCGGGGTAATCGAAAGGCTGGCGGCGGCATCTCCGGAGGGAACGAAACCACCTTTTTCAATGTGGTCCACAATCGACTTCGGCAGGCTTAGTTCACCCGCGGAAGTTATGTATCGAACTTTTTCGCCTTCATCAAAAACACTCAGCGCAACGATTCGGCGTCCATTTTTGAGGACAATGGTATCTG
>DATHFT010000175.1:0-15188 GCA_035317965.1 Saccharimonadales bacterium (SeqCode)
TCAAAATCGCAGCACCCCTAACAGTTGCATCCCTTCGACACAAGACGGCCAGAAGCGAACGCTTACACAACACGGGAACATTACGGCTAGAAGTTTTGGGAGGCACAACGCCGCCGGGCAAGGTTGCGACGGCCGCTTATCTCGCTGAACTGCTCGCGAGCGATGCGGCGAAGTATGGAGTTGCCACAATACAGGTTGGCGAAAATGCGGTAATGGTCCAATACAATATGCCAACAGAAGAGCGTGGCCAGCCGCTCAAGATTCGTACTTGGCGGATATTTCAAGCCTTGCCGCCGAGCACTCTTCGTCATGCACTTTTTACATACACAGTACTCGCGGACGAGTTCGACCAGCCAGGTTCTGTGGCCGAGATGGAGTTACTAGACCGTGAGATTGCAGCGTTAGAACTAGCTCCTGTAATCGGTCAGACGCCATCTGCTTCTAAGAAGCCGTGGTGGCGTCCTTGGTAATACTGGCTGGGTGCATGGAATCCTACAAATAATGATGCTTTGGGATTAGTTTCACTTGTCCGACTAACGTGTCAATCACTGAGCAACCTCTCAAGCACGCCAGTACGTTTCTTTCCCCAAGAAAATTCCAACTGAGTGATGCCAAGTGTTTCTGTTGAATTATACAACTGTCAGAGTTCTTCGTCTGACGCACTGCCCTTTTAGTTTGGAACTGATCCGGCTCGCGTAGCCCGGCATGCAAGGTCCTAGGTTGGCGGTTGCTTCCGGGTAGCCGACGATCCAGGATAAACCCCATTATCTATTCCGGCGGGACCGGGACGACGTGGTCCGAGAGGTAGTCTTTCCGGGTGATCCAGTGTGCCTAATGCCTAGCCTGTACAAATGTTGCCAGATCATTCAAGTCCTTACCTACTCCTTCAGGAACCGACCCAAGCTCTTCTGCCGCAGCATGTCCGCGATTGACCCAGAACGTAGGATAGCCGAACCACTTTGCCCCTACCGCATCCCAGCCCCCAAACGCAGCAAAAGCGATCTCTTCTTTCCTCAACCTGAAGGCACTCATCGCCATTCTGTAGGCCTGAGGATCGGGCTTGAACGCCCTCACCCGATCAGTACTCAAGTGATCGTCAAAAATACGCTCAAGGCTGGAGTTCTTCACAGCCTGATCGAGCATCGCTGCAGTAAAGTTCGAGAGAAACGCCATCCGCAGACCGCTGGCCTTCAACCCGTTCAGCGCCGCCAATGCATCAGGCCACGCCTTCAGCTCGAGGTAACCCTGCATCAGTCGGTCGCTGTCCGCTTTAGTCAGCTCCAGCCTTAGCGATTTGCAGGAGAACACCAGCGCCTCCTCCGTCACCTGCCAGAAGTCGGCATACTGCCGTCCCACGGTCCGCAGCCATGTGTACTCAAACTGCCGCGTCCGCCATACGGCGCTCATTTCTTCCCCGTGTCCAGGAAAGACCCGCTCGGCCAGCGCGGCAACAGGCCGCTGATCGAAAACCGCCAGCCCATCAAACGCAATTGCCTTGATCTTGGCCCTGGACACCGCTGCTATTACAGGTTCTGCGGAGAGCGCTGCCGCCGCTCCTGCTCCAACTAAACTCACAAAATCTCTTCGGTTCAATGTCGTTCTGGCTCCTGTAATCTTGGACGAACACCACCACCATTTGAATTTCTGTGTCTTGGCGCAGTGTCTGATCAGCTTTTGTCCTAGCTAGTTGGCGGATTGATTCAAGCGGTTCCACTCATCCAGCGACACAACCCCAATCTCAGGTTTCGCTTTGCCGGGAAGCTTGGCGATGAACTCCAAGAGGTGGCCGTCCGGATCATTGAAGTAAATCGATGCGGCGGGGACCCACCCGAAAACGCTGGGCACATCGGTGGTTTGCTCGAAGAAATTGCGAAGCTCGATCCCTCGCTCCTTGATCCCAGCGACCGCGCGGCCCAAATCGGCGGGCGCAATCTCGAAAGCGAAAAGCTGGATGATAATCTGGTCCTCGGTGTTCCTCTCAGAAACCCAAGGCGGATTCTCCCAGAGACCCAGCATGGTCTTGCCCTGCCCGCCTATCCAATAGAAAGCTACACGTCGCTTGTACTCCTTCATACCGAGCTCGAGGCCCAGAATCTTCTCGTAGAACTCCGCGGAACGCTCGAGATTCTTCACCCGCAGGTGCGTCTCGAAAAGTCCGGTAATGAAAACAGCTGGTGGGTGGCTCGCGGACATTCAGACCTCATCGCTTCGATGCTTCGAGCGTTATTTTGGAGGCGTCGGTCGAATTCATTTTCGAAACAAATTCGGGACGTACCATCGGGCGTAGGTTGCCAATCCCAACAAGAGCACGAACCACCAGAGCACCAGTACCGTTCGCATCCAGAGCTTGTACTTGGTGATGCGGAATTTCTCCGGCAAAACGCTCGTGCCCGCGGCCAGCAGAATGTACAATCCCGCGATTTCGGTTATCGTTCCGAGCGCCGCGTGTACCGTCGCCAGGGCGTAGTAGGACTTGCCAAGCTTGAGCGGTATCTTTGGACTTACATGGGCACGAAAAGAAGGAATCATCACGAGCACGATCGCGGCAAGGTTGAGAAGCACGATCGCCGACTGGCACCACGCGTGAGCCCGAAATCTGTGCATGCGCGCGAGGAGAGTGCCGATGAGCAGCCCCACTCCCATTGCAATCTCAAGGAGCAGAATCAAGTTGGCATATGCAGGAGCCACGGTTCCTAGGAAGCCTTTCCTTCACAACATCGTCCTCGGCGCGTCTAGCCGGGTCCATTTACGCCACTGAGAAATCCGCCGAGGTGCCCCGTCAACCCCACAAGTAGCACCGCGACCGCTTCGATTGGCAGTCGATATCTTGGTAATAATTCCTCCGGATGGCGCCGCGCACGCCAATGGATCCAAAACACGTACCAGATCAGCAGGCTCGATAGGCAACCCAACACCAGGTGCGTCAGCAAAATCCCTTTTAGCTTTTGCCCCTCCAGCGCCCACTGCCACGCCACAAGACCGGTGGCCACCACTGGCAAGGTCGAAACTGCAGCCAGAAGAAGGTTGAAATACGCCGCCGCTGTTAGCGTTCGGTTTTTCGTCCATAGCGCGAGATAGTCGAACGCCACAGCCGTAATAAACAACGCAATCGGAAAGTGAATCAGCACCACGTGTTGTGCGTGCTTGGCGAAAAGCGCAGTTTTGAGGTCGAAGGGATTGACGCTCATCGTCCCCTCACTGCACCACGACTTTGCCGGTCATCTTCGGGTGAATGGAACAGAAGTAGGGATATGTTCCCGCCTTGCTAAAGGTAAAGGAAAACTTTTCGTCGGTATCCAGCACTTTGGATTTGAACACTTTGTCCGTACTCACTACCGTGTGGGGAATATCGTCCCGATTTGTCCACGTGACGGTGGTTCCCACCGCCACGGTGATCTCCGTCGGTCCGAAACTGAAATTGTCGATCTTGACTTCCAGCGTTTGGATCTTTTGTTGCGCGCCGGCCGCAGGAGTTCTCGTTTCGGCGCCCAGCCCGGCAATTCCCAACCCCAACGTCGCCAACAAAACTGCAGCAGACACACTTCTCCTCATGATTGTTCTTCCTTTCTTTTTTTGTACTGATCGTTCGAGCTGAGTTTGACTGACTCTTACGCCAGTGAAGAATCCACGACCGCCAGCGCCTGATGCCCTTGCACGTAGTTCACATCCGTAATCCCCAGGACGCTCTTCAACTGCTCCGCCGGCACCTTCATTGGCCCGGGAGAATCCGCTTTGCCCGGAGCCGGTTGCGGAAATGCCGTGGACGCCGCCGTATGAAACGTCACATTTCCTTCTACCTTCTGCATCGTCTGGTGAATGTGGCCGTTCAGCACCGTCACCGAACCAAACTTTTTCAGGTAGCCCAGCGCCTGCACGCTGTCTTCCGTCCCCCAGCCCCACTCCGGATATACGCTCCACAGTGGAATGTGCGCGAACACCACGATCGGCGTGCTGGGCGTCAACCTCTTGACGTCATCTTCCATCCATTCGAGTTGCTCGTGGCCCAGCGTGCCGAGTCCTCCAGCTTTCAGGTTCAACACGTTCACCAGCCCGATGAAGTGCACCCCTTTCTTGTCAAAGCTGTACCACCCTGCTCCTTTGGCGCCTTTTCCGTAGCGTTCCAGGTATTGCTTGCCCTCATCGTTGAGCACGTCGTGTTCGCCCGGCACGAAGAACACGTCCTTCGCACTCGCGCCTTTCAAGATTTGGTCCACGGTGTCGAATTCTTCCGGCTTCGAGAGATGGCTTATGTCGCCCGTATGCAACATGAATTCGGGCGGCGTCGCCAAACCATTGATTTTGTCTACGGCCGCCTTCAGTGTCCCTACCACATCCGGATTCGCCGCTTTGTTAAATCCCATATGGCTGTCGCTGATTTGCACGAAGCTCAGCTCACCCGCAGTGGGGCTCAACCCCGACATTCTGCCTAGGCCGTACGACTTTAGGACGCCGCCCTGCATGACACAGAACGCTCCGGTTCCTGCCCACGCCATGCACTTCAAAAACCCCCTTCGGTCGACTCCGTCGTGGTTGTGATCATTCAAAAGCTCGTCTTTATTCTTCTCGAACATTCTCGTGCTCCTCGTCTGCGATTTCTTTCCTCGTTCCATTCTCCGGGTGCCATCTGGCGGCGGGATGGGTCACGGGCTCACTATGGGACGCACTTCAAATCAGGGCAATGGACGGGCAGTTCCTTCAGGCTGGAATCAGAGTCCCCTGGTAACTCTCATTCAATAAAAGGCTTACAGGAAACTGTCCCCGCCCCTGCTCCTGCTCCAGCAAGCTCTCCCCGGTGGTAGACTCTATTTCGATTGAGGTTTACTTCTCCATGCGCGAAGACGATCAGAGGCGCGGGCGGCTCCGCTTTGGAGTTTTCGAACTGGATCTTCGCGCGGGCGAATTGCGCAAGCACGATCTACGACTTCGCCTTCAGGAACAGCCCTTCCAAGTCCTGGCGATGCTGCTTGAGAACCACGGCGAGGTCGTAACGCGCGAGGAACTTCAGAAAAAACTCTGGCCCGCAGACACTTTTGTGGATTTCGACCACGGACTCAACAAAGCAATCAACAAAATCCGGGATGCCCTCAACGACTCCGCCGAGAGTCCTCGCTTTGTGGAAACCGTTGCTCGCCGCGGCTACCGCTTCGTCGCGGAGGTCAAAGTTGTCGAAACAGTCCCTGCTCGCAGCCTGGAGCTAGCAACTCAACCTTTCGCGGCAGAAGCCCCTGGTCGCCCGGACCTCGCCGGCAGACTCGCAACGCCCAAACGTTTTCTGCCGCCACTTGCGTGGAAGATATCAGTGTTGGTGCTGGTCGTACTGATGGCCGCTCTTGCCACCTGGAGGCTTCACTCCTGGAACCATCCGTCCCCTGTCATTCGCTCCTTGGCTGTCCTTCCGCTCGAAAGCCTTTCGAGCGATGCTTCTCAGGATTACTTCGCTGACGGAATGACCGACGAGTTGATTTCGGCTCTCGGCCAGATCAGCGCGTTGCGGGTGATCTCGCGTACCTCAGTGATGGCTTATAAACACGCGCGCAAGCCTCTTCCGCAGATTGCTCGTGAGCTGAACGTGGATGCCGTGGTGGAAGGCACCGTGCTCCGTTCCGGCGACCAAGTCCGCATCACGGCGCAGTTGATCGAAGCTTCTACTGACAAACACTTATGGTCCCAGAGCTACGAGGGTGAATTGCGGGATACCTTGGCGCTCCAGAATAAGGTGGCTAAAGCCATTGCAGACCAGATTCGGATCAGCTTGAATCCCGAGGAACAGGCTGCGCTGAAAAACGTAAGGGTTGTTAATCCGAAAGCTTATGTGTCATATCTCAAAGGCCGCTACTTCTGGAACAAGCGAACGGCGGATAGCTTGAAGGTTGCCCTAGCCTATTTCAATCAGGCAATCGAAGAGGACCCAAAATACGCCCAAGCTTATTCTGGCTTAGCCGACACTTATGCTTTGTTGGGGGACTGGCAATATGCGGTGATGACCCCCAAGGAGGCACTCCCAAAAGCGAAAGCCGCAGCTATCAAAGCCCTGGAATTGGACGGCGCGCTCGGCGAAGCCCACAACTCGCTTGCATTCTGCTTGGATGGCTTCGACTGGGATTTGGACTCTGCCGGGAAGGAATTCCGGAGGGCCATTGAGCTGAACCCAGGCTACGCAACCGCTCACCATTGGTATGCTTGGCATTTGGCTCTATTGCGTCGGTATGACGAAGCTCTCGCGGAAATGAGAAAAGCGGAAAACCTGGACCCGCTATCTCTTATCATTAACGCCGATTTGGCCGAACTTCTTGCCCTTGCGCATTCTTATGATGAATCGATACTACAGAGCCGCAAGACAATCGAAATGGATGCAAATTTTGCTCTCGCGCATAATCATCTCGGCCAGGCATACCTTCAGAAACATATGAACGATGAAGCGGTCGCAGAACTGCAAAAAGCGGTCCAGCTTTCTGCGGGTAGTCCGACTTGCATGGCGAATCTTGCTCGAGCCTACGTCGCATCCGGCAAGACGAGTGAAGCGGTAAAACTATTGAACGATCTAAAGAAGCGTTCCAGTCCGGTTTCTTCGCATGCTTCGGAGATTGCCGTGATCTATACAGCTCTCGGCGATAGGGGCCAAGCGATGCATTGGCTCGAAAAAGGCTACGAAGAGCGATTTAACCCAGGCGTCCTGCTGCGGCCGGGCTTCGATCCTCTCCGCTCCGACCCGCGCTTTCAAGACCTTGTGGGCCGTATCGGCCTCCCTCGTTGAGTCAGGGAATTTGATGTTCAGAATTGCGCGTTCGGAGCGAGTTGCTCAGACTGACTTGCTCTAAACTGCCAGCGGAGATACGCGACGTTAGTTTCCTCAGTTCTTGTTCTTGAGGTGATGGATAAAGAATGGCCTCTATGGCTCGTTCTCACTGGATTCTTGGGATTGGGCCTTGTAGGGCTGCTGTCGTGCCGGAAATGGCCAATGATGGCTGTCGTGATTCTACCGTTGATAGTTCTAGGTGGGGCTAGGCAGTTCACGGAACTTAATGACCCATATGTGGGCGAAGCAATTAGGCACGAGTCGGGTATCCGGTACGTTGTCGTGTCCTACTTGGCGGTTGGCACCAGTATGATTTTGCTGGTCGTGGGGACTCTTCAAGGATGGGCTCGGCGCAAACAGCTAATGAAATGAGTTTCGTACTCCTGCTGCCAAGTAGACCGTATTATTGTGGATCACTGCCTGCGACATACGCGGTCCTGTTTGAATGCGCTCGGTCGGCATGGCGACTCCTCTAGCCTTAAGACTCACTCCTCGTTCCCATTCGTGTCCGGCTTTGTGCGCGGTTCAGCACGATCAGAACGATCCCGGATAGCGCAACGCAACCAGCGACCGCCGCGAGCGCAACGCTGAACCTATGTGTACGCGAATATAGCCACCCGATCAGGTACGGAGCTATCAGCCCCGACATCGAAGCGAGGCAATTGATCAGCGGAACGCCAGCAGCAGCGGCCGAACCGGACAGGTAGGAGACGGGCAAAGTCCAAAAGATTCCCACGACTCCCCAGAGTCCCGTCGCACCGATACAAAGTCCGGCGAAGCCCAGCCAAAAACTGGACGCGAGAGCGCACAACAACAGGCCGGCCGATCCAACCAAGGACGAAATGACGATGTGCCCAATCCGTTCACCAGTACGATCGGAATGACGGGCGTTGCAGATCAATCCGAACGCCGCTCCAACAAAAGGTACACCAGAGAGAAATCCTACGGAAAGGTCGCTGCGCCCCGATGCTGACTTCAGAATCTGTGGCAGCCAGAAAAGGAGCGTTGTGACACCGATATTCAACAAGAAAAAACTCATCGCCAGCAGCCAAACGCGCCCGTCGACAAATATCTCACTGAGGTTTGAGACCCCGTGCGCGCTCTGCGAGGTCAGTTCCCTATGGAGCGTTCCTTCGAGCCAAGCTCGCTGTTCATGACTCAGCCAGGTGGCCTCAGCTGGTCGATCGGTTATGTAGAGAAAGCTCGCGATTCCGATAAGGACAGTAGGGACACCTTCGCAAATGAACATCCATCGCCAGCTCTCAATTCCCCAGTGATTGGGCATCGACAGGAGGAGTCCGGAAATGGGTCCGCCGGCGATAAACGAGACCGTAGTCGCCACCAAGAACAAGGAAAAAGCACGAGCTCGCTGATCCTGTGGGAACCAACTACCGATATAGAGTATGGCGCAGGGAAGGAATCCGCCCTCGGCCAAACCGATTAGAAACCGGAGCACGAGAAAAGATTTTGGCCCGCTGACCAAAGCCATCATCGCCGAGAGAAGACCCCAGACGGTGACGGCACCGGCAAGAAATCTGCGCGCTCCGGTTCTTTGCATGATTAACCCGGCGGGGATCTCAAGGAGTATGTAGCCGGCAAACAAGACTCCGGCTCCCAAACCAAAGATCTGCGGAGTAAGCCCAATATCCGTATTCATCCGAAGCGCAGCGAACCCGATATTCACGCGGTCGAGGTAGTTGAGAATAAAAATGCAGAACAGCAAAGGTATGATCCGCCATCGGACCCGAGACAGCGTAGTGCGCTCAATATCCGAAACTGTAGGTGCCAAGGCTAGATGAGAGACCCCTTTTACGACCTGTTCTGGCTGCATTGTAAGACTCTCTCTTCGATCACCCCGTTGCATGCTACCGCCAATCAGGACGCCATTGGACTTACTCGATTTTTACGACGCCATCGGCCACAGCTGGAAATTCAGTGAACACGGCCGGGTCGTGCCCCGTGATTATGAACCGGATATTTGTGGCGATCTGTCGCATTCTATCCTGGGCACGCAGGTTCGAATCGGCGTCTAACGTGGCTGCGATCGGCGCGTGCATTTTTAGGTTTTCCTCGACGTAGACATTATCGCTAGCGAGTACTACGATGCCCTTGGCCGTATTTACGGCAACGTACTGCGACGCATAGGTGTGGCGTCCGCCGGTATAGCAAGTCACTCCGGGGAAAATCTGCTGGTTGTCCCCACCCACCAGCGACACACGTCCCGCAAGATTCAGCTTTACTAAATCGAGCACATCATCCTGATCGATACCGGCGTGCGTATCTTTGCTAGCCCAAGCTTCCCCGGTGTAATAGTTGTATTCGTCCTTCTGAATCCAAATTCTGGCTTTTGGAAAAAGATTCATGCCGTCGGCGTGGTCCCAGTGCATATGCGAGATAATCAGGTCGGTGATATCTTCAGGCTTTAACCCCAGGCGATTAAGGGCATCGGAAGGTTTGACGAAATCGGTTATGTGAAATCTGTCGTCGTGAAAGAACTGGTCCCGATAAAACCCCGAGTCTACTAATATAGTATGGCCTTTCCCACGCACGAGCCAAACGATCATGGCTAAATTCATTTTGCGCGAAGTATCCGCCCCGACAACCAACTGAGAAACGGGATAATCGACGAGCGTCGCGTAACGAATTGCGTAGACTTCATATTGCTTGTTTGGCACCCCAGCGACTGTCTGGGCGCTAGTCCGCCCCGCCAAAGCGGCCGCACAAAGAGCCAGAAGCACGGACATGACCTTAAGACCCCAGCGGCTCAGCATGTTTTGTTCCTCTCTCAATTCTTGTGAAATGTGCGCCTTAGGATTTCATTCGATCCGTGAGTTTTTGTCACCGCGAGTCGACATCTATCTCAATTGCCCTTGAGCGAGTACCGTTGCCTATCACCGGGAGCTCTGCAGGCGCCAGCTCTAGGCTTAAGACTCTGGCACCTTGTTCGGTAACCTCGACAAGGTCTTCGACGTGATAAAAGTCATTTAGTTCGTCAAATACGTTGGGTTCAATATTGATAGCCATGCCTGCACGTAGCGGAAGCTTCTCGCCTGGACGCATCATCGGGCGTTCGTGAGCTTCGATGCCGAAACTGTGTCCCACGTGTGGCATATGAAATTTCAGGCCCTGCTTTTTGAATTCATCGCGGCTCAAGAAAAATACGTCTTCGCCCAGCATTCCGGGCCGGATACCGTCGATCAATGCCGTGTGAACCTTCTGAAGCGCGGCATAGGTATCGCGTTGCAATCTTGTTGCGTTGCCCGCGGAGTATGTGCGGGCGAAGTCGCTGGAGAAAAACCCGTAGGCACCGCCGACATCGAAACGGATCAGTTCGCTTTCCCTTGGTACACGATCGGTTGGCATGGCGTGCGCAATCCTTGTCCGCTCACCGCTGGCAAACACCATGTGTCGGAGTCCATCCGCTCCGTAACGCAGAATGCCGTCGGCAATCTTACTACTCATCTCACGCTCGGTATCGCCGAGTTTGCTTGCCTGCATGGCCTCGAGAACGGCTCGATGTGTGGCCTTCTCGGCTTTCTCCAGAATGTCTAACTCAGCTCGACTCTTGATAGCCCGGATCGCCGCCAGATCCTCTGTCGTGTTCACAAGTTTCAGTTCTGGCAACGAATGCATCAATCGTTCGTGAGAGCTGACGGGCAAATAGTCGTTATCCATGCCGATGGTCGCGCGCGCGAGTCCGAGTTTCTTGAGAGTCTGGACAAGCACGTCGATTGGGTTGTCCTCGAATTCGATGTAGGTGTTCAGGTTCTGGATCCAGCTTTCGGACTCGGCGTGAGCGCGCTCGATCTTGCAGACGATCAACTCCGGTGCCCCTTTTTTCGGGATTACAGCAAAGGCTTGTCGCGCGCGAATCAGGCCTACGGTGATGATATGCGCTCCAGAGACATAGGCGAAGTTTTCGGGGCTCATCGCGATGATGGCGTCAAGACCGAGTCTCGCGGGGAGCGAAGGAATATCCGGGTTGAGACTCCCACGTCTCGCCGTATTCATCGCGTCCCTCGGAAGTTCCAGTTGGTGTCTACAATCCGTTGAGTCATTTCATCTCCAAGTGAAAGATTGCTGCGACGCACTCTGTCCAGCGCGGGTCTATCTGCGCATTTCTGGGCCGGTATCAGAAGTTGAGCCTTATCCCAAATTGGATCTGGCGAGACGAACTCACCGTACTGAAAATCTGACCGGCATTTCCCGCCGGGGACGTCGGACCGAGGAAGACGACATCACCATTGCCTCCAGCTCCGTTCGGGCCAGTCGTATTGACAGGTATGGAAAAGTTCGGGTGGTTCAGCAAATTGAAGCACTCAATTCGGAACTGCAGAGTTTTCCCTTCCCGAATTGTAGTGTTTTTTAGTAACGCAAGGTCCAAGTCTGCGAAAGCCGGTCCAGGAATACTGTCGCGACCTGTATTCCCGAACGAACCGGCGCTGGGTACTGCGTACGCCGCCGCATTGAACCAGCACGTCGCCGTTTTGACCGGAGCACCGTTGGGACACGTTCCCGAAAACGGGTTTCCAACAAGATCGGGCACCTCCGTGTAGTTGAAGAACGGCTGTGTGCCGGCGTTGTCGAAACCAAGCACCGGAGTGAACGGTACGTTGCTGTGGAAGGTGCCAATCGACGACAGCTGCCAGCCGCCGGCTAATTTCTCCCCGATGCCAGTGAGGCCGTTCCCGAACTTTTTGTCCGGACCAAAAGGCAGGTCGTAAAGCATGTTGAAGACGAAATTGTGGCGAATATCGAAGCCAGAGCGACCGCGGCTTCCCTTACGGTCGTTCGGGTTTTGTGTGGCCACACCGTCATTAACATCGTCGCTTGGCTCAGCGCCAGAAGAGTCATCAACCGAATGCCCAAAGGTGTAGTTCGCCTGGAAGGTCAATCCCCTGGACAAACGCTGTTCCCAAGTCACCTGCAAGGCGTTGTAGAAGGACTGAGCGTCGGTTTCGTACCGGAACAAGGAGCCAAAGTTTGGGTTTGGGCGAGCGCCGAGGACAACATTAAATGGGTTTTCATCGACAAGACGAATCAGGTCATTTCCGCGAGCGCCAACGTAAGCGATCTTAATCACAGACCTGGAGGTCAATTCACGCTGGAGGTTAAGGTTGTACTGATAGACAGTCGGCCATTTGGGAGTATAAGTGAGGCTTGTTGGAATCGAGGCAGCCGCCGAAGCGCCGCTGAGGGGGGACAAAAATGTTGGAAACAAAACCTGCAGACCACCATAGAATGGCGGGAAAAATCGATCGTTGCCGTACAAGTTCCCGTAGATCTGGTCGTAGAAGATGCCAGCACCACTCCGGAGTACGGTCTTGCCATCCGCAGTAAGATTCCAGGCGAGACCAACGCGCGGCGCGAACAGATCTGTCGGAGTACTCTTCATAAATTTACCGACCGTTGCCGTGGGGTCCGTGGCGACATTGATGACGTTCGCTATTCTTCCGGCCTCCTCGGTCGGATTCGAATAGAACTCGTAGCGCACGCCAAGATTTAACGTTAGGCGAGGGGTAACGCGCCAATCGTCTTGGACGTAACCCGACAGCCAGTTCTGTCGGAACCCCCGATCGGAGTCCGATAGGTTGGGTTGCGTCCCCAAATAAATTAGAGGCTTCGCTTCTAAGAAGTCCTCAAGCGCCGGATTGTTGCTGCTATTGGCGCCGAAAGCCGCAAAAGCATATTCTCCGTTCACGTATAGATCAAAAGGGCCATTCATCTGCAAACGACGGTATTCCGCACCAAACTTTAAGGCGTGCTTGCCAAGAGTCCATGACAAACTGTCTTGCACTTGGTAGGTGTTGGAGATTCCTCCGACGGGATAGACCAGATTGTTTCCAATCGCCCCGATCCCGGCGATGGCCAGCACACCGATCGGACGGTTCGGCGACAAGGAAATTGATAGTTCAGGAAAGGTTTGGTCCGGCTGCGCGATGTATCCTGTCCTGTTGAACCCAAATGCGAGCAAATTCATCAAATTGGGTTTTATGAATTTTTGATCCTGGAGCGTTAAGTATTGATTGCCTACGTTTTGGACACCGGGAAAACCCGGGACGAGTGTACTCAGATACGGCATTTGCGAGGAACTGCTGTCGTAGATGTATCGCGCAAAAAACCTGTGTGCATCGGAAAACGAATAGTCGAACCGACCCATCACGTAGTCCTCGTTCGTGATGCGGCGTTCCGTACTGGTGATCTGAGCCGTGCCATTCCCAAAGTCCGGGCCGTTCGCTGGAGCAATAATGTTGAGATAAGGAGCAATCGACGGATTCACTCCGATATTCAGGCAGCCGCTTTGATCGCTGGCTGTACAAGGGCCACCCGTGGGATTGGCCGGCGTCGCAGCCCCAGGAAGAAGACCTTGGCGCGCAAGGGCGTCCGGGACCGTCGAGACCGAAGTCAAGCCCTCTCCTTCGCGGAAGCCTTCATAACTTATGAAAAAGAACGCTTTGTCTTTTTTGGCGGTGCCACCCGCGCTGCCACCGAATTGGTTTCGAATGAAGGGCGGGATGGGACTGCCCGGCAGATCAAAGTAGTTCTTCGCGTCGAGAACCGAATTACGAATAAACTCGAAAACCGAGCCGTGTAAATCATTGGTTCCCGAGCGTGTTATGGTTTGAATGACGGAACCGGAATCGCGCCCGTATTCTGCGCTGAACGTGTCGGTATAAATGCGAAATTCCTGTATCGCATCCACCCCCAGCATGACACCCGAAGCTCCCCCGGGGCTCTGATTGTAAAGAGGATCGTTCGCATCCATGCCGTCGATCGTCATGTTGTTGTTAAAAGCCCGTTGCCCATTCACGGCGACTTTGTTGATGCCTCCTTTTCCCCAGAGGCTTGGGCCTGCACTCAGATTGGGGGCTACTCCAGCCTGCAAAGCCACCAATTGATAAATGTCGCGGCCATTGAGCGGCAACTCGCGCATTTGTTGTTCACCCACGACTCCGCTGAGCGACGAAGTAGAGGTTTCAACAAGAGGCTCCCCTCCGCTAACCGTTATTTCTTGTTCGACCGTTCCCACCTTCATGGAGATGTTGATTTCCAGTTGCTGCGAAACCACCAGATCGATGTCCCGGTGCACGTCCGTCGCGAAGCTATCCAGCGTGGATCGGAGTTCGTAGCGCCCAGGAGATAAACCGGGGATGCGGTATTCACCCGACGAGTCCGAAAGTACGGATACGCTCAATTGCGTGGCCGTGTTGGTGGCTGTGACTCTTACATTTGGCAGCGCTGAACCGCTGGCATCGTTTACGGTGCCCAATATCACGCCTGCGCCGGTCTGCGCCCGTAAATCGCAATACACCAGGATGAGTGAAGTGCACAGGGCCAGCAGACGGGCCAGTCTCGCCATGTTGTCAAAGTTCACGTTACCCTCCTGGCATATTCAGAGCGCAGCGTGTTTCAGACGCAAAGTGGTCCGAGACTCACAGCGACCAGAACTCGAATCCTACGAATCGCATAGCTTAAGTCGGGCCTGGAACCTATGTTCCGGCGAAGTATTGACATTTTATCCTATAATTGTCAATAGTTTATTTACATTTTATCGATACATTGTTTAAATGAACTCGATTTGAAATTTGCACCGCCAGATATGCGACACTTGACCGCGTTGCATCTCACCCAAGAAAGGGAAATAGATGGCCAGAAGAACAGAATTGTCGTCCGTATCCAACGCGGAAGCGGCCACTGAGACAAATCTTTTGTCCAGAGCAAAAGCGATGAGTGAATTTGAACTCGCACTCATCGTGGTGAGCAACACGTTCAATCAGTGGGTGACTCGCTGTGGTAGCGCTGCTGGTATTACAGGTCTTGCGACCCTGGACATGCTTGTATTGCATTTCCTATGCAACCGTCGGCGCCCAATGCGTGCGGCGGATATTGCCTTCGCGCTTTCTATTGAAGACGTCCATTTGGTGGTTTATTCGTTGAAGAAGCTGGTTCGCCTCCAACTCATGGCTCGGGAGCCAAGAGGAAACGAAATGTTGTACTTGGCCACCAAGTCAGCGGAAGCAACCTACGATCGTTATCAAGCGATACGTCGACAGTGTTTGATTAAATCGCTCGAGAACCTTCACAGTCAGAAGAGTGATCTCCCTGCACTTACTGGGATGCTACGCCTCTTGGCAGGAATCTACGAACAAGCTGCCCGAACTGCTGCAACCACACCATAGTAGGAAGAGCAAGGCCATCCCTAGCAAACACGATGAATCACGATTCCTTCGGTTGTGGTTCGCCAAAATTCCAGCCGACCGTGAAATCAATAACATAGGTTGCTGCCGTCTCACCACTGTTCGGTTATAAATCCTGACTATGTTTTGTTTTGTACCGCTCTGCTTCGGGATGCTGGTTCGCCTCTTTCACTAGTTGCTCACTTTTTTGATGG
>DATHFT010000176.1:0-15697 GCA_035317965.1 Saccharimonadales bacterium (SeqCode)
CATCACCAACTCTTCCATGCTCTTCTGTCCTGCTTCATCGGCGCCGGACTGGAAGCCCATCGTGGTGCGCTTGATCAAGTGCCGCGCGCCCAGATTGGAGGTCATGATGATGATGGTGTTTCGGAAATCCACGGTATTGCCGAGGCCGTCGGTGAGTTGCCCGTCTTCAAACACCTGCAGCAATATATTAAATACGTCCGGATGGGCCTTCTCGATTTCATCCAGCAGGATGACCGAGTAGGGAGTGCGGCGAACGCGTTCGGTTAACTGCCCGCCTTCTTCGTAGCCCACGTAGCCAGGAGGCGCGCCGATGAGCTTCGACACGGAATGCTTTTCCATAAATTCCGACATGTCGAAACGCACCAGCGATTTCTCTGAACCGAATAGGAATTCCGCAAGACGCCGTGCAACTTCGGTCTTGCCAACCCCGGTGGGCCCGAGGAAGAAGAAGCAGCCTACAGGACGCAGCGGCGATTTCAAACCCGCCCGGCTGCGGCGAATGGCGCGGGCCAGCGCGGTGATCGCCTTGTCTTGACTGATCACCCGTTTGTGCAATTCCGGTTCGATGCGCAGCAACTTTTGCTGTTCGTCTTCTTTGATGGAAGTGACGCCGATGCCGGTCCAGCGTGCCACGACTTCTTCGATGTCCTCGCGCGTCACGATGCCCGTAGAAGCGTCGTCGAGCTTGTAACGCTCGCGCAGGCCGCGCAGGTTTTCTTTTTCCTTGCGCTCTTCTTCAGAGTAGAAGCGCGCTTTTTCAAATTCGTGATTCGCGATAGCCGTTTCCATGCGATGCGTAATGAATTTCACACGCTTCTGCACTTCGCCGACTTCTTCAGGAACCGTGGCTTGGCGCAATTTGACGCGGGCGCCGGCTTCGTCGATCAAGTCGATGGCCTTGTCCGGGAGGAAGCGATCAGGAATGTAGCGGTTTGAAAGATAGACCGAATAGCGAAGCGCTTCGTCGGTGTAGCTGACGGCGTGAAATTTTTCATAGCGTTCCCGCACGCCCTGAATGACCTGCACTGCTTGCTCTTCATCCGGAGCGGGAACCTTGACGGACTGAAAGCGGCGCTCCAGGGAACGGTCCTTTTCCACCGACTTGCGGTACTCGCCGGGAGTGGTAGCGCCGATGCATTGAATTTCTCCGCGGGAAAGGGCGGGCTTCAGAATGTTGGCGGCGTCGAGCGACCCTTCGGCCGAACCGGCTCCGACCAGGGTGTGCAATTCGTCGATAAAGACAATGGAATTCTGGCTCTCCATCAATTCTTTCATGATGGTCTTGAGGCGCTCTTCAAACTGCCCGCGATATTTTGTTCCGGCGACGATCAAGGAAAGGTCGAGCGAGAGAATCCGCTTATCGGCCAGAAACGGAGGAACGTCCCCGTCGGAAATCCTTTGCGCCAGGCCTTCGACAATGGCCGTCTTGCCAACTCCGGGTTCGCCGATGAGCACCGGGTTATTTTTTGTGCGGCGGCACAGAATCTGAATGACGCGCTCGACTTCGCCTTCCCGTCCAACGAGCGGATCAAGGGAACCTTCAGAAGCCGCCTGCGTCAGGTCGCGGCTGAATTCCGCGAGCAAGGAAGTTTCTTTCGGACGCGGCGCAGTGGTCTTCTCGCCGGAAGTGCGCGCCAATTCTTCGCGCATCGTCGCCAGACGCAAGCCGCGCTCCATCAGAATTTCCGCGCCAAAACATTTCTCTTCGCGCAAAATTCCAAGCAGAAGATGCTCGGTCCCGACGTGTTTCACGCCCAGACGCTCGGCTTCTTCTCCCGCCATATTGAGAATGCGCTTGCATTCGGCGCTTAGCGGCACTTCAACAGAAGTAGAGATGCGTTCGCGAATCGTGATCCGCGCTTCGATCTCCTTGCGGATCGATTCAATCGATCCCTGCTGTCGCAGAAACCGATTTGCCAGGGCTTTGTCCTCGCGCATCAGCCCGAGCAGTAAATGCTCAGTCTCGATGTACGGGCTGCCGTACTGACTGGCTTCGTATCGCGCAAAAAAAATGACTCGTCTTGCTTTTTCCGTATAGCGTTCGAACACGTTAGCTCGCTTCTCCCCCGAGGGTCCCACTCGCAACAGCTGACGACTTGCGAGTTTGCAGAATTCCATGTTCAAGTCCCAGAATGCGGTCGCATCGCTCGGCGAGCGCCAAATTGTGCGTCGCTATCAGCGAAGTCAATTTGTGCGAGCGGTGCACCCGTTCCAGTAAATCAAACACGGCCCAAGCATTCTGCTCGTCCAAATCTCCAGTAGGTTCATCTGCCAGCAACACACTTGGCCCGGTGACGAGCGCCCGGGCGATCGCGACGCGCTGCTGTTCTCCTCCAGAGAGTTCCCCTGCGCGGTGATCAACCCGATGCTGCAGGCCAACCTCCGCGAGCCACTTCCGTGCCATCCCTAGCGCGGAAGCGAAATTGTCGCCGCGTAAAAGCAACGGCATGGCTACATTTTCGGTAGCCGTAAAATCCGGCAGCAACTGATGACGCTGCCACAAAAAACCAATGGCGCGGTTACGAAATTCCGCCAGCGCCGTTTCATTACTTGATTCAATGGCTTTCGACGCGAAGTATACTGTACCGCTCGTTGGCGTGTCTAGCGCAGCCAGCAAGTGCAGCAACGTGCTTTTGCCCGCTCCCGATGGCGCAACGATCGCCACCATCTCACCTGCGAGCAAAGTGAGGTTCACATCCGCCAAAATCGACAAACTTTTTTCTCCGCGCCCATAGCTTTTCTGCAACGCGCGCGCTTCGAGAATCACCGGAGCGGCTCCTACCGCAAGCGCTCCATCGTGTTGTAGTTCTCCGCTCAAATTTGCCGCGCTCTTTCTCCCGATTCCTGGCCGACGAGGGGCGCCTCGATACTACCTTAGATGCACAACGGACCCATTCGTGCTGTGTGCGGCGACGGCACCCGGCCGTCACGCAAAGTGTTTCCCATTTTTGCCAGTTCCCTGACCCGGGCCCGGCCTCGCCGCTCGGAACCCTTTTCTCGGCGCCTGCAAACTCACTCTTTTCAGTCTCTTAGAACACCGGCCCAGCGGCCCGATCGGCATTTGGTCCGGCCGACCTGCCAGCTGCTACTTCTCTGGAGCATCTGAGGCGCCAAAAAATCGCGGTTTGCCGGCCGCGGGACCATTTCCTCCATTTCACTCATAACGAAGTATTTCGACGGGCAGCAAGCGCGCCGCCGCGCGCGCCGGCAGAATCGTAGCCACCACAGAAATGCCCATGGCCACCAGGGTGATCCAAACTCCATCCATTCCGCTGGGGTGGAACGGCACATAAGGCACGGCGTAGACTTGCGGATCGAGCGGAATAAGCCGATAAGCCCCGGCAACCACCGCGAACCCGTAACCGAACACCAGCCCGATCGCGGTTCCCGTCGCCCCGATGGTGATTCCCTGCCACAGGAAAATCTTGCGGATCTGTTCGCGGCGCGTGCCCATGGACATCAGGACCGCGATGTCGCGGGCTTTGTCGGTAACGGTCATGGAAAGCACCACCAGAATATTAAGCCCTGCGACAAAGGTAATCAGTCCGATGAAAATAGCCGTCACCAGCTTTTCCATGCGCAGGGCGCGAAACAGCGCGCGATTCGATTCCATCCAGGTGGTGGCAACAAATTCATCACCGGCAATCTTCTCCGACTCCCGCGCAATTTCCGGCGCGCGATCCGGATGCTCCAGACGAAATTCCAGTGCGTTGACCAGATCACCTGCGCCGGAAAGTCCCTGCGCGGCAGCCAGCGTCATGAAACACCAGTTTTCGTCCGTATCAAAAAACCCTGAATCAAAAACTCCCACCACCCGGAAGCGCCGCGTTCTTGGTATCAGTCCGAAAGGGGTCAGCCGTCCCTCGGGACTCATCAGTGTCACGTAGTCGCCGGTCCCCATTTTCCATTCTTGCGCGAGTTGTTTGCCGATCAGCAGTCCGTCAATCCCGTCCGCGTCCGGGGAAAAATTCAGCTGGCCTTCGACAATGTGCTGCAGCGCTTCATTACTGCGGCGCTCCAGTTCGGGATCGACACCCTTGGTAACCACCCCGCGCGATTGTCCAGAAAACGAAAGCAGCACCGTCTGATAGACGGCTGGCGTGGCCGATCGCACGCCCGGCAATTCGCCGAGCTTTTTTTCCAGTTCCTGGTAGTTGTGAATTCCGCCGGAGCCCGGCCGCGTGAGAGAAACATGCGCCGTTACGCCGAGAAGGCGATCCTGCAGAGTTTCACGAAAACCCGTATTCATCGACAGCGCGATAACCAGCGTGGCCACCCCCGCAGCTACACCGACGATAGAAAATAATGTGACCAGACGCAGCACGGCAGGCCGGTACGGCGAACGCAGATACCGGCGGGCTACAAAGGATTCAAAACGCATGAGCAGGAAGACAGCTGGTCGGCATCCTTTCTAGGATACGTTACCCGCCGGGCGGTTCGGAAGCAGAAGATGCACCGGAAGCGGATTCCGGTCGAAGCAGGGGAAACAGGATGACGTCGCGAATCGATTGCGAGTCAGTCAGCAGCATGGTGAGGCGATCGATGCCGATGCCCTCTCCGGCGGTCGGCGGCATGCCGTGGCAGAGCGCCCGAATGTAGTCCAAATCGAGTTGCTTCGGAACTTCCTCGCCGCCTTGTGCAATCTGGGCCTCAAAGCGCCGCTCCTGTTCGGCAGGATCATTCAACTCCGAAAAGCCGTTGGCCACTTCCATTCCGGCAATATAGATTTCAAACCGCTCGGTTAGTGACGGATCCTCCGGCTTTTGCTTGGAGAGAGGAGAAATGTCGGTCGGAAAATCGTAGAGTATGGTCGGCTGAATGAGTTTCCCCTCGGCAATGGTCTCAAACAGCAGGCCGGTCCATTCGCCATCCGTCAGCTTGCCTTTCGCTGCCGCGTAGGGTGCGCCGGCGGTCTTGGCCCAGGCGTTGTAGCGGGCAGCAATCAACTCCGGTTCGCCGGGCGCGCCAAGCGCCTCGCGGGTGGGCGGATTTCCCGCTTCAGCCGGCCAATACTTAATGACCGCGTCACGCATGGAAAGCCGCTCGAACGAGGCAAAGTCCAGTTCATGGTCCCCGTACCTGACGGTCGTCGAACCGGTAATCGTTTTGGCCAGCACAGCGAAAAGCTCTTCGTTTAAGTCCATGAGGTCGCGATAATTACTGTACGCTTCATAAAATTCGAGCATGGTGAATTCAGGATTGTGTTGCGTGGAAATTCCCTCGTTGCGGAAGTTGCGATTGATTTCATAGACGCGGTCAAAGCCACCGACCGTCAGCCGCTTGAGGTACAGTTCCGGCGCGATGCGCAGATACAGATCAATATCCATGGTGTTGTGATGGGTGACGAACGGACGCGCGGCCGCTCCTCCGGCAATGGGGTGCATCATCGGCGTTTCCACTTCAATGTAGCCGCGGTTGTCGAAAAAGCGGCGCAGTTCCTGAATGAGGCGGGCGCGAGCCACGAAAACCTGGCGGGACCGCTCGTTGGCGACCAAATCGAGATAGCGCTGGCGGTATCGCAACTCGACATCGGTTAAGCCGTGCCATTTTTCAGGTAGCGGCAGAAACGCCTTGGACAAAAAGAACAGTTCTTCGACCTTGATGGACAGCTCGTCGGTCTTGGTGCGAAACAGGTGACCACGCACGCCGATGGAATCTCCCAAATCGAGCAGATGAAACAGCTGGAACCCCGGGTCGCCCAGCACATCTTTTCGTACATAGATTTGAATGCGTCCGCCGCCGCCCTGCAAATGCGCAAAACCCGCCTTGCCCATCAGCCGGTACGACATCAGCCGGCCCGCCACGCGAACTTCGACGGCCTGCGCTTCCAGTTCCGGGCCGGAAACCTCGGCGTATTGTTTTGCCAGGGCCGCCGGGGTATCGGTCCAACGAAATTCGTGGGGGAACGGAGCGTGGCCGAGCGCCTGGATCTGCTCGAGCTTTTTCTGGCGCTGCTCAAACTGGTCGCGTGGTTCGAATTGCAAGGTTGCAAATCCTTTCCCGGATGAACACTGGAGTATAGCGGTCCCTCCATCGGGAGGGCAAGAATTGCGGCTCATGACGCCCGAGTCAATTTCCTATCTTCTTACCCCGGGAAGAAAAATTATTTTCATCGAAACATTTTGCTATACTCCCGCTGCTGCTCCCCCATGGAGGGTTTAGGTGCGACACCAGGCTAGACCTCCTTCCGCCCGCAGCAAGTCCGTCCAGGATGACTGGCAAGCTTGGCTGCCGGAAGAGAAACTGTCGATTTTCCAGAAGCATTCCCAACAGCTTGAGTCCGACTACTCGATGCTCAGCGTTTCACTCAACGAAGCCATCGAGTTGCGCGATTCGGGGCATCGGCTGAAAGCGCTGCAAGCGGTTTGGGTCACCCCCGACCTTTGCTGGCGGCTTTCCGACCAGCTGGAAGCCCTGCTGCAGTCACTGGTCGAGCATGCCAGGCATCACGGCACCGTTCCGAACACATCCCCTCTTGATCCCGCCAATTTTCTGGGTACCCGCGGCCAGCGGGCCGCCCGTTTCAGCGGAATCCTAAGCCATATTGTGCTTACCCATCGCCTGCAGTTTCTGCAAAAACTCGAAGCGCTGCAGGACATGGTCAACGGCATCAGCCAGGACTTTTCCACCTCGGCAGAGATTCTCGGAGAAGGCACGGCGATTCACCCCCCCGCCCTTTGGAAAACCATAGACGCCAATCACTACGACCTGAACACCTGCCTGCGGGAAAGCATTGTCTTGCTGAAGTCGTTCCTGCTGGCCATGCCGGATGAGCAACTCCCCAGCTTTCAAAAGACCATTAATGCGCAATCCATGGCCGCCCACGTCAAATCCAGAGACCGGCAGCGTTCCATTCGCCATACGCATAGACGGATGAGCCCAATCGCGGGAGAATGAAGAGTCCTGCTTGCAATGGGGCTTGCCGCCAACCGCAGTGCGTGAGTAATTCCTTGCCGCACCGTGTTTCTTAAGGCATGTCTACAACCGCAAGGACAACTCTAGGAGGCATTCGGTGCATCCGACGTGATGGATGCGCCGCTATTGGACCGTTGGCCCCAAAAAGACCAAGCGATCTGAAAGGGTCGGCAGCGCAACAGTCGGCGGCGGCAAAGCCGTCCAAACCGTTGATTGAAGCGGAGGCCATCCGCCTCGCCCAGGCCGGGGACGCTGCGGCATTCGAGTTTCTGTACCAGTTGCATGGTCGCCGCGTATATGCGCTGTGCCTGCGCATGGTAGGGAATCCGGCTGATGCGGAAGATTTGATGCAGGAAGCGTTCCTGCAACTGTTTCGCAAGATCGGCACGTTTCGCGGCGAATCGGCTTTCTCGACCTGGTTGCACCGGATGACGGTCAACGTAGTCCTGATGAAGTTGCGCAAGAAGTCCTTGCCGGTTGCTTCGCTGGAAGAAACGACCGAGCCCGATGAGGAGTCTGGCGGCCCCAGGAAGGATATCGGGGCGCCGGATATAAGGCTGAGCGGGGCGGTCGACCGGGTCAACCTGGAACGCTCCGTTGAAAAGCTGCCCCCGGGTTATCGAACGGTGTTCATGCTGCATGACGTGCAGGGCTACGAGCACAACGAAATTGCCGAAATCATGAACTGTTCGGTAGGAAATTCCAAGTCGCAGCTGCACAAAGCGCGGACGCGATTGCGGGAGTTGCTGCAGGAGGATTTGCGGCAACAGGCGCGGCAGGAACGGCAAGATGCAAAAGCGCAGACGAGCCCGGGAACTTGAGCTAGAATACGGGCAACCGTACGTGAGTTTCAGATCGTGTTGGCTGCCTTGCTTTGTGGCAGCGCCAGAGAGTTTCAGGTGCGGAAAGCCGCTCAGTGCCTTTCCGCGGGGTGAAGTGCCATGCAGTGCAAGGAAGTGGAAAGCGTTATAGAGCAAGAAGGACTGGAGCTGCTCCCAGATTCCGCTCGCGCTCATTTGGCGACGTGTGACTCGTGTCGGGATTTTGTCGCCGACTTGAGCAGCATCGTAACGGCGGCTCATGAATTGCCGGCTGAAGTCGAAGCGCCGGCCCGCGTCTGGGTTTCCCTCCGCAATCAACTCGAAGCCGAAGGAATTATTAGGACTCCGGCGGTTCCCGCGGCACTCGTCCGGTCGACTCCGTGGTGGCAATCGGTTGCAAAGATTTTTCGCGGCCGCGCCCTGGTGGCCACCGCCGCCGGTATCGCGATCGCCTTTTTCGCGGGCATGCAAGCGACCCGGCACCAGACTCTGGCTCCTGCTCGAACGGCGACCGCTTCCGTTGCCGCGCCGGGTGCCCCGGCTCCAGCCCCGGCCGGAGCCGGAGTTGTAAGCTCGGCCACCGCAAAATCCAAAGCGCCTGCCAGCAGGCCGCCCGTAACTGCTCTGCCCCAAGTTCCCGCGCCTCCGGCCGCCTTGGATTTTGGTGAACACGATCTCGCCAACATGAGAATGGCGGGTACCGCTGCCTCCAACAATTCTTCTGCCGTCGTGGACACGTCGCTGCAAGACAGCCTGAAACAAGTGGACGCTTTCATCGCTGAATGCGAAAAACATCTGCAGGATAATCCCCACGACGAATTGGCTCGTGAGTATTTGTCGGCTGCGTATCATCAGAAAGCCGAATTGATATCCGTGATGTTGGATCGCGGAAGGAGCGTCAATTAAATGAATCTGGGGACGATGCGACGCAGTGTTCTGCCCGTGCTGGGCGCGGGCCTGTTTCTTTGGTACGGCACGACTGCAGAAGGCGCGACCACAATTCACGTGGAGCGCCAGTTCTCCATCAAAGGGCGACCGGTTGTTACGATCCAAACCGTTTCCAACGGCCGCATTGAAGTGAAATCCTGGAAAAATCCGCAAGTGGTGGTCAGCGGCAATCGCGCCTCGGACAAGATCGCCGTGGACATTGAACAAGCAGGCGATCGCGTGGATGTCACCGCCAATATCCTGGACACCTCCGCGCAACCGGCCGAGCTCGAAGCGGATTTTCAAATTACCGTGCCGGAAGAGACCGAACTACAGCTCCGAACGCAGACCGGCTTGATTTACGTTGAACAAGTCATGGGCGACATGACTCTGCAAAGCGTTGCGGGACAAATTCATCTGAAGGAAGTTTCCGGCTACATCATCGTGCGCACTACGAGTGGCTCGCTCGAGTGTACGCAATGTGCGGGCAAGCTGGATTTCAATTCCATCAGCGGCAGCGCCACCATCCTGCAGCCGGTTCTTTCCAATGTGAATATGTTCACCATGACCGGCAACATTCTGTATGACGGCGATTTTGTGCGCACCGGCCTGTACACCATGAAGAGCGGCAAAGGACTCGTGGAGGTGCGGTTTTCCGGCTCCGATTCCTTCGATCTGAACGCGCAAACGACGGCAGGCACCGTCGACAACCGCGCGGAAGCCTTTCTTAAACCGGATTCCCATGGCGTGCGTCACGCAGCTTCGCGATATGCCAAAGGCCTGTTCGGCACCATCGGCATGGGCCTCGCCAAGGTCGAACTTTCCTCTTACAGTGGTACAATTCGCATTCTGAAGCGCGATTGATTTTTCGCGCAAAATCGCGTGACGACGAATCCTCCAATACGCGGGCCTCAGGTCCGCGTTCCTATTTTGTGCCTCGCCGGGTTCATGGGTTCCGGCAAGACCACCATCGGCACGATTCTCGCCCGCCAGCTTGCTTGGCGCTTCGTGGATCTGGATGACCGCATCGAAGCCGCCGCTGAACTTACGATTCCGCAGATTTTCGAAAAGCTTGGCGAGCCGGCCTTTCGCCAGATCGAAGCCGGCGCGCTCCGCGCCGTTCTCGGACGTTCGCTCGAAATGCGAGAGTCCCTGGTGCTGGCTCTCGGCGGCGGCACCTATGCGCAACCGGGCTGCCCCGAATTTCTTCGCAATGCGGGCGTTCCCGTGCTCTGGCTCGATTCCCCTATCGATGTTCTGTTCTCGCGTTGCATGACCATGTCGGGCCGGCCGCTGTTCCGCGACGAGGAGAGTTTCCGCGCGCTGCATGCCCAACGCGCTCCTTCCTATCAACTGGCGGATTTCCGGATCGACAGCTCGGGCGATCCCGCTCAGGTCGTCGCGGAAATTCTGCGCCAGGGCATTGCCACGGCAGGTAGCAAAGAAGCACACCTTTTCGTCGAAAAACCTACTTCCTGAAACGCTGCGCGTAAAATAAAAATCGACGCCGTCCCGTTCCTCTGGCTGGAAGGGTGAGCGTCGCGATTTCGTTCGGGGGGAATTTGTGAACAACGCCTCAGGTGGTTTCAATTTCCAAAAACTCGTCGCCGCCGGCGCTTGCGTCGTTCTTGGCTGCGCGGGGTTGTCGGTTGCGGCGCAGAAGAATTCTTCTCCGGCTTCTGTCTTCACCCCGGACAAGGGAAAACTCACCATCGAGCTCGCTGGCAAAGTTGTCGGACACGAAGATTTCGAAATTTCGCCCTCCGGCGCCGGCTGGACCGCCAAAGGCACAACGGAAATCAAGCCGCCGCAAGGACCCGCGGCAAAAATTTCCGGCGCGCTCACGTTGCAAACCGACGGCGCGCCGGTCAGTTATGAATGGACATCGCATGCCGAAAAAACCAACGGCGCGCATATTGTCTTCGCCAATGGCGTAGCGAAGATGACTCTTGAGATGCAGGGCGCTCGTCCCTTTCAGCAGGATCTTACCTTCGGCTCACCGCTCATCAGTATTCTCGACAACAATCTCTATCATCAATATGCGGTGCTGGCGCGCGTGTACGATTGGTCGAAACGCGGCACGCAGATCTTCCCTGTTTTGATCCCTCAGGAACTTACACCCGGCTCCATTACCGTCGAGGCCACCGGTCCTGCAACCTCGAACGGAAAAAACTATGAGGGCCTCAAAGTCACCACCTCGGACCTCGAAGTCCTGCTGTTGCTCGACCCCAGCCACAAACTGATGCGCCTTGAAGTTCCCGCGGCAAACGTCTCGGTCGTGCGCGAGTAAAGCTCCCGCGGTTCAAACGCGCAGGGCTGATGGTGTGGCTTGTTCAGACGGGTGTTGTCCCACCGGACGCTTCTCCGCTCCGCCCGGCAAAAAAAAAGCGGTGTGATCTTTTGAAGATCACACCGCGTTCCTGTGCGCTGACCTGGAGCAACAGACTGGGTAAAAATTTTACCGCGCGAGCGGCCGTTGAAACACCGGACCACCCGGACGCCGCAGCGGATACCCCTGCGGATGACCATGAGCATGCGTCTGGGCAAACCCATTCGAAAGGCCCGTTCCAATGTGACTATTGGCGCTGCCGTTCGCCGACCCGGGCTGCGGCAGCCGTGCCGGATTACCGATAGGGCGGAGGTTCACCGGAGCTGCATGCACGTTGTCGCTGATGGCTTGCAGCCTTTTCAAAATCGACTGCCACTGTTCCCAATCCAGCTGACGCAGGAACGGCCGCAATCCCTGAATGAATCCGTCTTCCAGCAACGCTTCTCCGTCCGACTCCGGAATGAAGAACCGGTTCAGTCCGACGTTGAGCGCCTCTGAGATTTTTTCCAGTGTGCCGAGGCTCGGCGTCATCTGGCCGCTTTCGATGCGGGACAGGTAGGAACGCGAGACTTTCGAGCGCGATTGCAACTGGCTCTGGGTCATCGAGCGGGATTCGCGCAGCTGGCGAATTCGCTGGCCGATATTCTCGACCGTCTCCTGGTTGACAAACTTTTGCGGGTTGGGCTCAGCGGCTGCTTCCTCCAGAGGCTCCGGCGGAGGAATCAGGAATTCTAGACGCTGGGGCAAGGCGCGCACGCAACGGCGGCAATTTCCCGTGCGCGTCCGGTACTGGACTAGACCACATGTCTTACAGCGAATGACTTCCCGATCCAATTCTAACGAATTCATCTCTTTTTCAATTGTCGAAGACACCGGTACTCCTCGCTGACTGTATTTCCGGCGTGCGGATAGGAGAGGAACGCTGGAACGTTCTTGGGGGAAGGCAGATAACTGGCGCGACACGGAGTATCTTTCGAGCGCCACTTTCTGTCAAGAGTATTTTTCAAATACTTTCTCGAATTGCTCTTTCAGAATCAAGAACTTACGCTCAAGTTTCGCCTGTCCAACCGAACAGCACTGCCCTTAAATGTCACGATTTCCACAGGTTGTTGTATATGCGTACCGGGACTACCATACAGCTTGTGGTCCACAGGATTTCCACAGCCGGGGCTGCCGGACCGGCGAATCCCTGGGGAATTGCCCCCCTTGCCCGCAAGCGAGGCGTCCAGAACGGCACACCAGGCCCCGTGCCAGTCGGCAGATCTCTGGAAAGCGGTGTTTCAGGGCATCACTCCAAATTACGCAATCACGTCTGGTCTCGCAAAACGCGTCCGGGAATTTAGCGGAATATTCCGGCGAATCTTGCTTCCTCTCATGGTCGTGGTTGTTGTGCGGTCCGCCCTTCGAGGGTTATAAGAAGAGCCACGAACAGATGATCTCGGTGAACCCGACAAGAGGAGAACTCTGATGAAACTGCCTTATCGCCTCGCCTTGCTGCTTCTGGCATTCACCTGCCTGAGCCTGCCAGCAGTGCAGGCGCAATCCCGCGCCGACGCCGCAAGCAAATTCACCAGGTATGAAATGCAGGAAGGCTTCATCGATGCAAACGGCGTCCTCATCTATTACCAGACTGTCGGCCGAGGCACACCGCTGATAATCGTCCACGGCGGGCCGGGCGCGTCCCATGATTATTTCCTGCCGTATCTTCTGCCATTGGCCCGCGACCATCGCCTGATCTTCATCGACGAGCGCGGCTCCGGCAAATCTGAAAAGCTTGAAGACCCCCGGGGCTACACCATTGCAAACATGGTCGAAGACGTCGAAGCCGTTCGTCAAGGGCTTGCTCTTGGCAAGGTCGCTTTGCTGGGACATTCCTACGGCGGCGCACTTGCGCAAGCCTATGCGCTGAAATATCAAAACAACCTTACCCATCTGATCCTTTGCAGCACCTGGGCCAGCACCGTGGCCATGAATCAAGTCTTCGTCAAAATGAAAGAAAAAATGTCCCCCGAACTGCGCGGCCGCATCAATGCCCAGGAAACGGCCGGTCTGTTCGGCCACGGCCGAGAGTTTGAAAAAAATCGCTACACCGCCGACTACATGATCGCCGCCTGGGGGGAAGGCTACTTCCCCTACGTCTATCAGGGCCGTCCCGATCCCAACTACGATCCCATCGCCAACGGTAATATGTCCTGGGACCTCTACCGCGAAATGTGGGGCTCGGACGGCGAATTCGTCATCAGCGGCAACCTGAAGTCAGTCGAATATCTCGACCGCCTCCCGTCGATCCACGTCGCTACCCTGCTGCTGGTCGGCGATCACGACGAATGCGACCCCTCTCTCTCGCTCGAGATGCACGGAAAAATCACCAACTCCCAAATCGTAATTCTTCCCAAAAGCGGCCATATGACCTTTGTCGACCAACCCGCCCTGTTCAACAATTCCGTACGCAAGTTCCTTGAACCGGCAGGACATTCCTAGCCCGCGACCGGCGGGACTCAGGCGGTCACGGCGTTCAACGCAGGCGTGGGCGCCCGGCCGCAGCGGGCTGTGAGCCTGGAAAGGGTCCTCCCCGCTATTACGGGCCGCCTCTCGTGTCTGGTCCACTTGCTTGCCGTACCCGCGTAAACGGCAGTGTCGCTTCCACCGGCGGATTGCCCGTCCTGTTCGCCAGAGCCTTCAGAAACAAAACCCGCTGGAAAGCAGTCAAACCTGTACCCAGTCATCGGCAGTCGAAGACCAACTCTGAAAGGAAACGCTAAGATGACCCCGACAGAAAAATCAGCAATCGAACCGCTCCGTTTCGACAATGGCAGTCCCAAACTGATTACCGGGCTGTCGGGACAGTTCTCCCCGGCCAGCATGCAGGGTATTTCCGCTTTGTGGCAGCGCTTCGTTCCGCACCTCGGGAAAATTCCGGGACAGGTGGGCAACGTCGCCTACGGAGTGGTTGTCGACCCGACCATGGGCCAGGGCGAATTCAGTGTGCTCTGCGGGGTCGAAGTGCCGGAGGCCTCGGCCGTTCCGAGCGAATTCACAAACATGGCCCTCCCCGCGCTGCGCTACGCCGTATTTACGCATCCCGGTGACGTCACGACCATCAGCCAGACGATCAGCAACATTTTTCGTCAATGGTTACCGCAATCCGGCCAGCAACTGGCGCAAGCCGGACCGGGAACCCCCACCTTCATCGAGCGTTACGGTGAACGGTTCAATTCGCAAACCTTGAGCGGCGACATTGAAGTCTGGGTCCCGGTAAAAAAGTAAGTATTGATCACTTCATGTTTGGCCCGGAATGGAGCGAAGGTTGCCCCAGCTGTTCGCTGCTGGCCGACACGTTTGATGGTGTGGTCACGCATCTCGCCAGTCGCCACATCACGCCAGCCGCGGTTTCGCACGCGCCCTATTCCATGATTGAGCCGTTTCAGCAACGCATGGGCTGGCGCTTCCACTGGTTTTCCTCAAACGGCAGCGATTTCAATCTCGATTGCCATGTCTCGTTCACCAAAGACCAGGTCGCCAACAAGAACAGGGACTACAACTACGGCCAGAATGCGTTCCCCGCCGACGAAGGTCCCGGCGTAAGCCTGTTCTACAAAGAAGCCCACGGCGACACCTTCCACACCTACTCGTCGTTTGCTCGCGGTGCCGAAGCTGTTCTCGGAGTCTACAATTTCATCGACATGACTCCCCAAGGCCGTGGCGAAGCGAACCTGGCATTCCCCATGGCCTGGGTCCGCCATCATGATCGCTATGATGAAAGCTATTTCCAAGACGCAAAACCCGCACCTCCCGCAAAGCGAGCCGGTCACTCCTGCTGCAGTCCAGGGCAGCAAGCGTAGTCCGCCTGCAGCAAAGTCAAATTCGCGCCCGCCCACTTTTCGTTTCCGCGAAAAGTGGGCTTTTTCGCGGCAACGCACCTTGCAGCAGACCGGCGGCCGTGTTTTCTTTCACGATCGAAACATGGTATAGATTTTGAGCGGTTGCTGGCTTGGATAGACTACCCATGAAAAAACTTTTACTCCCGTTTCTGCTATTTGCCGTGAAGCTTTTTCTTGCTCAGGCGACGCCGGCACAAAGCGCAAATCCGCAATTTAGCGTGCTGGCCTTTTATTCCACAAAAGTCGAAGCGGATCACGTCATGTTTTCCGACGGCGCGCTCAACTTTTTTGCCGATATCGCCGCAAAAGATAATTTCTCGTTCACTGCGACCGCCAACTGGGACGATCTGAACGACACTACCCTGGCAAAATACCAAATCGTCGTCTGGCTCAACGATGAGCCTTCCAAGCCGGAACAAAAGCGCGCGTTTCAAACCTTCATAGAACACGGCGGCGCCTGGCTGGGCTTTCATGTTTCCGCCTACAACGACAAGGATTCCAACTGGCCGTGGTTTGTCAATTTTCTCGGTGGTGGCGTTTTTTCCATGAACGACTGGCCGCCGCTTCCCGCGAGGCTTACCGTTGATGATAAAAGCCATCCGGTCACTGCAGGCCTTCCACTGACCTTCATGGCGCCCGCCAACGAGTGGTACATCTGGCAGCCGAGTCCGCGCCTTAACAAAGATGTTCGCGTCCTCGTTACGCTCGATCCCTCGAACTATCCTCTGGGTTTCAAAGATATTCTAAAGAGCGGCGATCTTCCCGTGGTATGGACCAACACCAAATACAAGATGCTGTACATGAATATGGGCCACGGCGACAAA
>DATHFT010000177.1:0-83006 GCA_035317965.1 Saccharimonadales bacterium (SeqCode)
CTGGAGCTGGGGCGCGCCATCGGACTGCCGGTGGCCAACTCGCAAATCATGCGATTCAAGGACGAAATCGCCATCGTTATCGAGCGATACGACCGGGTTCGTATAGCTACGACCTGGCAGCGCGTCCATCAAGAGGACACCTGCCAAGCATTGAGCATCTCGCCCACTCGCAAGTATCAGAGCGATGGGGGCCCCAGCATTCGCGCCATAGTCGAACTTCTAAAAAGTTTTTCTTCGAATGCGCCCGAGGACGTTGGCACATTCCTGGATTCAATTGCCTACAACTGGTTGATCGCCGGCACAGACGCTCACGCAAAAAACTATGCCTTACTCATCGCGGCGCAGGGACAAGTTCGCCTCGCCCCACTTTATGATATCGCCAGCATTTTGCCGTACCGCGATCTTGACATCGAACGCGCGAAATTCGCGATGAAGATCGGCAGTGAATACCGCCTGCGGAACATCAATCTGTACCAATGGCGCAAGCTCGCGCAGGAAGTGCGCATCGATCCCGGGGTATTGATTTCTCGCATCGACAATATTGCGCAGCAGCTACTAGAGCAGATTCCGGAAGTGGGTCGTAGCCTGAAAACGGAAGGCTTGAAACACTCTATTGTCGAAACTTTGAGCAAGGCTCTCACGAAACGAATCTCCGGCTGTCGAAAGCTTTTGCGTTAGACAAGCTTGGCTTGGCGTCATGGTCGAAGTGCATGAGAACCGCTCAGTGATACTTCCCCGTATAATAACTTCCCGCACTTCCTTGGCAAGACCTTTCATAACATATCGATTTTTCCGAGACAACGTACTGAGCCCGCTTGAAATAAAAAAGCCGCAAACGCGCATAGATCCGTTTGCGGCCTCTTGAAGCAAAACAAAAAGGCCGTTCCGATTGCTCGGAACGGCCTTTTCAATTTTAATCCCGGCGACGACCTACGTTCCCACACAGTTGCCCGTGCAGTATCATCGGCCCGGCGAGGCTTAACTTCCGTGTTCGGGATGGGAACGGGTGTGACCCTCGCGGTATGATCACCAGGAAACTTGAAACTCGCGTACGAATCCCCCTGCCCTAGCTCTGGGCAAAAGGTCGCGAGTGCGACAACAGAAGATTGGCTGGCATTACAAGTTCGACCGATGTCGAACATTTCTGTGCAGAATAAGGCGGTACTTCGTATAACTCCTGCGAGTTATATCTGCTTCTTCCTCAAAGACGGTTTGAGAAAGTTTTATGATTAAGCCGAACGGGCGATTAGTACTGGTCAGCTTCACGCATTGCTGCGCTTCCACCCCCAGCCTATCAAAGTCGTAGTCTTCGACTGCCCTTCATAGGATTAATCCTTGGGAGAACTTATCTTAGGGCGAGCTTCTTGCTTAGATGCATTCAGCAATTATCTCTTCCAGACTTCGCTACCGAGCGATGCCCCTGGCGGGACAGCTCGTACACAAGA
This sequence comes from Saccharimonadales bacterium (SeqCode), assembly GCA_035317965.1. Classification (GTDB taxonomy): domain Bacteria; phylum Acidobacteriota; class Terriglobia; order Acidiferrales; family UBA7541; genus Acidiferrum. Next base: position 1,446 of record DATHFT010000177.1, read on the forward strand.
GGTCTGTTCATCCCGGTCCTCTCGTACTAGGGACAACTCCCTTCAATTCTCCTGCGCCCACACCAGATAGGGACCGAACTGTCTCGCGACGTTCTGAACCCAGCTCACGTACCGCTTTAATAGGCGAACAGCCTAACCCTTGGGACCTTCTACAGCCCCAGGATGCGATGAGCCGACATCGAGGTGCCAAACCTAAGCGTCGATGTGAACTCTTGGCTTAGATCAGCCTGTTATCCCCGGCGTACCTTTTATCCGTTGAGCGATGGCCCTTCCACGCGGGACCACCGGATCACTAGACCCTACTTTCGTACCTGCTCGACTTGTAAGTCTCACAGTCAAACCGGCTTATGCTCTTGCACTCCACAGCGGGTTTCCAATCCGCTTGAGCCGATCTTTGGGCGCCTCCGTTACAGTTTAGGAGGCGACCGCCCCAGTCAAACTACCCGCCTGGCCGTGTCTCCCCACCCGTCTCGGGTGGTAGGTTAGAGCGACAGAACAATCAGGGCAGTATTTCACTGGTGTCTCATCCCCAGCCGAGACCAGGGTTTCATAGACTCCTGCCTATTCTACGCAGATTGTTCCGTTACTCATGACCAGGGTGCAGTTAAGGTGCACGGGGTCTTTCCGTCTAGATGCGGGCATCCGGCGTCTTCACCGGAACCACAAATTCGCCGAGCCGTTCGCCAAGACAGTCGATCTATCATTCCACCATTCGTGCAGGTCGGAACTTACCCGACAAGGAATTTCGCTACCTTAGGACCGTTATAGTTACGGCCGCCGTTCACCGGGGCTTCAGTTCAAGCCTTCGCGTATTGCTACGCTGAGCCCTTGCTTTAACCTTCCGGCACCGGGCAGGTGTCACCCCCTATACGTCGTATTCGACTTTGCAGAGAGCTGTGTTTTTGTTAAACAGTTGCAGATCGCGATTCGCTGCGACCGCTTCGGGCTATAAACCCTACAGCGGTGCCCCTTCTCCCGAAGTTACGGGGCTAATGTGCCTAGTTCCTGAGCGAGCGTTCTCTCGAGCGCCTGTGGATATTCACCTTGTCTACCTGTGTCGGTTTGAGGTACGGGCACCTGGTTGACTCCTTAGAGGATTTTCCTGACAGCGTGAAATTAGAGACTTTGCGGTCGTATGACCTCGTCACCACTCTCACCGTTAATGACTCCCGGGATTTGCCTCGGGAATCCGGCTTTCAGTGGCCAATCGGGACGTCCATCACCCGACTCTCCTATCCTTCTGTGTCTCCCCATCGTCAAACGTCACCAGGCGGGACAGGAATATTAACCTGTTGTCCATCAGTTACGCCTTTCGGCCTCACCTTAGGACCCGCCTAACCCTGAGCGGATTAACCTTCCTCAGGAAACCTTAGACTTTCGGCGACGCGAGTTCTCATCGCGTTTATCGCTACTTATGCCGGCAGGGTCTCTTGTGTAGTGTTCAGTAGTCTTTTCAGTCTACCTTCAGACTCCACGCAATGCTCCCCTACCAAAGATATTTCCAAAGAAATACCATTTCGCAGCTTCGGTCATGTGCTTGAGCCCCGTTGGATTGTTGGTGCATATCCGCTTGACCAGTGAGCTGTTACGCTTTCTTTAAAGGATGGCTGCTTCTAAGCCAACCTCCTGGCTGTCCGAGCGAATACACTTCCTTTCCCACTTAGCACATAGTTAGGGACCTTAGCTGGCGATCTGGGCTGTTTCCCTTTTGACCACGAAGCTTATCCCTCGTAGTCTCACTCCCGTATAGTTGTCCACGGCATTCGAAGTTTGATTGGATTTGATAGCCTGAGTTGGCCTCTAGTCCATTCAGAGCTCTACCACCGTGGCAATTCATACAAGGCTGTCCCTAAAGACATTTCGGGGAGAACGAGCTATCACGGAATTTGATTAGCCTTTCACCCCTACCCTCAACTCATCAGAGCGATTTTCAACTCACACCTGTTCGGTCCTCCAGTCGCGGTTAAGCGACCTTCAACCTGGTCAAGGGTAGATCATCCCGCTTCGCGTCTATTCCAACGTACTTGTCGCCCTATTCGGACTCGGTTTCCCTACGGCTCGCTTGCGCTTAACCTTGCACGTTAGAATAACTAGCCGGCTCATTAAGCAAGAGGCACGCCGTCAGGCTTTCATGGACCGAAGTCCATGCATGGCCCTCCGACTGCTTGTAAGCATACGGTTTCAGGTTCTATTTCACTCCCCTAGCAGGGGTGCTTTTCGCCTTTCCCTCACGGTACTTGTTCACTATCGGTCGCCAGAGAGTATTTAGCCTTGGAGAGTGGTCTCCCCAGCTTCCCACGAGATTACACGTGTCTCGTGGTACTCAGGATGCCGCTTCGAGTCCGGTACATTTTCCGTTACATGGCTCTCACATTCTATGGCCCCGCTTTCCAGCAGGTTCACGTAATGTCCGGTTTGGTAACTCTACTTATGCGGTCCTACAACCCCCAAATGCAAGCACTTGGGTTTGGGCTGTTCCGATTTCGCTCGCCGCTACTATCGGAATCTCTGTGATTTATCTTCCTCCAGGTACTGAGATGGTTCACTTCCCTGGGTTAGCTCATACCCGCCTATGTATTCAGCGGGCTGTAATGGGAGTTCATCCCACTGGGTTTCCCCATTCGGAAATCCCCGGATCAAAGCTTGCTTGCAGCTCCCCGAGGCTTATCGCAGCTTGCCACGTCCTTCTTCGCCTTCTGGCGCCAAGGCATTCACCGTACGCCCTTAGTAGCTTAATCATAAAACTTACTCAATCCGTCTTCTGCTTGCGCTTCTGACGTCTCGATGGCCTGCAGCTCCATACATCCTTCGGCTAAACTTCTCTTCGTCCTGGGTAAGGACGCTCAGTCATTTAACGTAGGCTTTCGTTTCCGCAGTTTCATCGAACAATTGATCAGTCCGCCTTTTTCTTCCACAGATTTGCTCAACTCGAGCAAACTTGTAAGTAATCCACACCATGGCATTTGGACCGACCGTAATCGGTGCCAAATTATCGGCGTGGACTTGCCAGCCTTTCTGTTGTCAAAGAGCGTAATCCCTGATCCAGTCAGGGTCCCCAGCATTCCGCTTGAGGATTTTGCTTCGTGTTTTAGCTGCTTTGCGACTTGGAAGGAAATCCCTTGCGGAACTTCTCACCACTCGTCACTCGCTACTAATCACTGCTGCAAAATAAAAAACCCGGCGTCGAGCGCCGGGTACAGCCACCCACATTAGGTGGCTTCACGCGAAGCTCGATAAATTTTCTAGCCAGTGCTCGTAAAGAACCTCACTTAGGATTGCTGCAAGACTTGCTGAATCCGACTGTGATGCCCCTGAACGACGCGGTTGTTCATAGAACCCCCGAGCCATTTGTAACTATACCAGAAAATCCTTAGTCGTCAAGCGTTTGTCTAAAAATATTTTAGCCAAAATCCTCAGCCCTGTGGATCGTGTGCAAATCTCTCTAAGTGCAGCAAAACCGGGCCTTTTCCTGCCTGTTTCTCATCGTAAAACGGAAAATCCCGGGCGCTACGGCGGCGCCAAATCCCCGGGTGCCCGGTGCGCTGCGCGCGACAGAACTCCTGTGGCCTTGTGAAAATAGGGACCGCGCCAATCGCCATCTCTAGAGAGGCACGATCGCCACAGCGAGCGATGACAGTGCTTGGGCGGGTCTTCACTGGCCGGGCAAACATCCAGTGCCGAAAACCTGGATTGCTTGTTCGTCTCAATAAGCCAAGGCTAGCCCGCCACAGCGGCGCGCAAACGGCGAATCCAGGCAGGGAATGGAACGAGTTACTCTTTGGGAGCTTCCGCCTTTTTCTTGGCGGCCGCTTTCATCGCTTCAACCGTCCACGGCGGCACAATTCCATTCGCCCGCGCATTCGCGATGGCCTGCCCCAGATGTTCATGCAGATGCGTCACCAGGATGTAAATCACGTCGCCGGAATTCGCCTCCGGCCCCAACTTCGGCTGGGCTTTGGCAAACTCCGCATTGCTCATCCCGTTCACCACGGCGATGGCATTGGCAAACGATTTGTTCAGTTCCGCCACAATTTTCGCCTTATCCGTCGTGGACTTTTCCATTTCCTTGTTGTCCACGCCGGTGGGCACCGCCGCGCCCATCATCGTTAGAATTCCATAATTCGACGCCGCCACGTGCAGATACAATTCACTGATCGACCGCACTCCTTCGGCCGGCCGCCAGGTAAATTTCTCCGCCGGCATGGCTTCCGCCAAACTCGCAAATTTCGTCCCCAGCTGGCCCAAATCGAGCGCGGCCTGCGCTTTCATGTCATAGCTCGGCGGCGTTTTGTCCGCCGGAGCACCCGCCGCCTGCCCGCCACTCGATGGAGCTGCCTGCTGCGCGAACCCCGCCTGCCCAACTCCGCAAATTAATCCACAACTCAATGCAACTCTGAGAACCACGTTCTTCATTTCTCTCTCCTATCGCAAGATTTTCCAGCCGAAAACGCCCCCGGAACGAACCTGCACTTCCCGGTTAGACGCCACAACTTGAATTTCGCCGGATGAAAAAGGGACAAAAGGAGATTGCTTTCTGCCAACCGACTCGCAGAAAAAGGCCACGCTCGTAAGTTAGATCTTAAATTTAGAACTTTCCAGGCGCCTCACGCCGCAGCCCGGTCGAGCGTTCGCCGCCTTCTCCAGTTCCTCGACCCTCGCACCACGAGCCACCCTCCCGGCACAATCACAATGAGCCAGGGAATCACGGCCACGACGACCGTAATCAACGCCGCCAGGCTCAGGGCAAACTCGCGCCCCGCCTCTTCGAGCGCCCTACCGAGCGGCGACCAGGCACTTCCCCGTCGCGCGACACCTTCGGCGCGAAACTCAATCTCCACCTCGACTTTTTCCGTCTCGTTCGCCAGCGCCGCGCGCTGCGCCGCCTCGCTGTCCAGTTCCGACTGTGTGTCGGTCAATTTCTGCTGGATCTGCAGCAGGTCGGCCACCGTTACTCCCGGCCGCGCCATCATCCGCCGCAGATTGTCGCGAAACTCCGTCTGATTTTTCAGCTTCGCTTCAAGGTCCAGCACCTGCGTGGTCTTGTCCGCGGTTTCCGTTGAATGCTGCGAGATCGCCCCTTGCTTCCCCACAAACTCGAGGAACTTGCTTAAATCGAGAGGCGCCACGCGCACCGAAACACTGCCGGCGGCAATGGCGCCCTCCGTTTTATTCGCCACACTCGAACTCAACACTTCGCACCGGATTGAGCCGCAAAATCCCACGACCGCCTCGAGCGACTTCCCAACCTGCGCCTCGCTCCCGACCAGCGTCAATTGATGCTTCACTGCCAAATACTTGCCCGCCGCCAGCACCTCGGTCGGCGCCGGAAATCCCGACGCAGGCTTCCGGGGTGCGCTCAGGATCGCGGCCAGGCCGGTACCCCTGACGGCACTCAGCCCCGTGCTCCGGGACATGTCGATGAGCGCCGAACTCTGGTCGGCCCGGTGCTGACAACCTGCAGCAACGATCGCCGCCACGCCCACCGCCGCTATCGCGCGAAACCTCATTCCGCACCTCTTTGAACCACACGACTCCGCTACATGGATAAGAACGCTGGCACCGGAAAATCTTGCACTTCCTGGCCTTGCATTCTTAGACACCACTCCCCCCAGGCTCGGAGCCCTTTCGCTTGGGTCCTGCGCGTGATTCCTGTTTTTTTGGAATGCCCAGCCCCAGAGTCCGAGGGAGTCTGGGGCACTGATTTCTCTCACTCACACGAGCCTGAAACCGTCTTATACTCTTTTTCCATCACGCAAGGAGCCCCTCATGAAAGCCTTCTTCGTCGCTCTAATTTTTCTAGCCTGCCTGGCGCTCCCGGCCCGGGCCCAAGCCCCAAGCAAAACCGGGCCTTCCGTCAAAGCCGAAGATCCCCTCGACGGCCTCTGGCAAGGCTACGACGGCGAACTCCGCCACGTCAGCAAGCAACTCCTGGCTCTTGCCGAAGCCACTCCGGAAGACAAATTCAGTTGGCGCCCCGTCCCCGGAGTCCGCTCGACGAGCGAAGTCTATATGCACATCGCCATCGCCAATTTTTACCTCTTGAGTGTCACCGGACCGAAAATGCCTGGCGATCTGACGGAAGGAATGGAAAAATCAGTCACGTCGAAAGCGGAAGTGATCGCCTGGCTCAAGCGTTCTCTTGCCGCCGTAAAACAAGCCCACCTCGCGGCCACTCCGCAAGATTTGCAAAACAAGTTCCACAAGTTCAATCGCGAAGTCACCGCCGACGGCATGTACCTCCGCATCCTGGTCCACAACAACGAACACATGGGCCAACTCATCGCCTACGCCCGCTTGTCCGGCGTCACCCCGCCTTGGTCGGACCGGTAGGACCTGTCGCGGGATGTGGGACGGGTCGGCGCAGGGACAAAAATGAGGGAATGCCGGGGGCGGCTTGCTTTTTTTCTTGAAACAACGGGAGCGGACACCAGCCATCCGGGTGCGGCCCGGGCGGTTTGCTAAAAGGTCGGCCGCCGGCGGGCTGAGCCGCTGTATCGCCTATTGGGGAAAGGCCTTGGCGTCGATTCCCGGAACCAGCTTCAGGGCATTTTTGTAATAAATCTTTTTCAGAACCGCATCATCCACCTGGAAGCCGTAAATCCGCCAGAACGCATGGCGCTTGCGGTAGTACTCGAAATATTCGTCCTTGGTCTCCAGCGCCCGGAAATACCATTTGTATTCGTTCACTTCGTAAATGTCTTTGCCCATCAGCACGCGGTCCTGATACTTCGTCAGAAAATCGTGCGCCGAATAGGGTTGCCGTCCCAGTTCCGCCAGCACCGCGGCAATATCCACGTAGGCATTCTGGTGCTCGTCGAACAAACGTCCCAGCCGCGCGAGATCGTTTCCGTGAAAACCCAGATGCGCCAGGATAAAATTCGTCTTCGGATGCAGCGCCAGCAAATGATTCCGTTCGGCCATCAGCGTTTCAAATTTCGGATACTTGGCCGGAGGGCGCGCGCGTCCCGGAAACTGTTTCAGTTCCAGCCAGCGTTCGTTGGTCTTGTCCCACGGATCAAAAAACGCCGAAGGTTCCGCCACGTGAATCAACACGGGTATACCCAGTTCCGCGCATTTCTCAAACACCGGAGAAAATGCCGGGTCGTCCACATGCACGCGCTGCCCGTTCGCGTAATGCAGCTCCATCCCAAAATCCTTGAAAATCTTGAGGCCCTGCGCGCCGTTCCGTACGTCCTCGGCCAGCTGCGCCGCCAAACGGTCGCCAAATCCCGGCTTATCCAGGTCGCGGTAATCCATGTTTGCAAACACCACGAAGCGGCCCGGATACTTCGCTTTCATCACCGCGACCGTGCGCTGCAAAGCCTGGCCTGTGCCGCCGCTCAAATTCACCATCACCTGCATGTTGAGCGAGTTCATCCCGCTGACGAGTTCCTCCACTTCGGCCGGCGTCGGGTTCCAGTGGTGGCTATGGATGTCGATAAACGGAAATTTCGCCCGCTCCACCTGGTGTTCGGGAACCACCAGCGTGGATTTTGGATCGTACTCTTCAATGGTTGGCGTTTTCTGCGCACCCGAAGACCCCTGCTCCTGCGCGTGAATCGCATTGCGCAGGACACTCGCCGCGGCCAAAACCAATAGCAGCGCCGCGCTTGCTCCAGCACCTGCGCGCTTCCAATTCATAGTCGGTTCCCCCACACGCAAACGAGCTCGTGACCAGCGCTCGCCGCATTCTACAGGACTCTGGAGCCAAGTTTCGCGGCTCGTTTTTGCAGCGCAGCAGGGGGGCGGAGGAATCCGCCGCGGAACGAAACCTGGCGGGCCCGTCAGAATCGAACACCTGAAGTGGGAATTATTTTATCGGTTCGCGGATTCCACCTGGACGCGGCAGAAATGGAGGACTGTTTCGGTGTTGCGATCGGATAGCCGGATGTCCCCCTTGGTGAGCGAGTCGGCCGGGATGGCGTCCAGCACGTGGGCCAGTTCATGGAGAAGAATGATCACTTGTGCGCGCAGGCTTCCGCCCAAATAGATTTCGATGTTCAGCCTCTTGGCAAAGAGCACTCCCGCCACGGTTCCGTCTTTGTAAAAAGATCGCATCGTCGCGCCGGATTTAAAAAATGCGCCGGCGGCATTGAGCGTCACCCACACCGGGGGGTCGCCATCCTGGATCACGCTGGCCGCGTAGGGATCCTGAAAATACCAGGTGTCATCTTTGGATTGCAGTTTTAAGGCGTACTTCTCTCCGTTTAGGTCGATCTTGTAATGGACGCGCCGGAATACACCGGCCGGGTCCGCCACTTTTTGCTGCATCCAGGCGGAGCATGAATTCTTTTCTTCCAGGATTCTCAGCACTGTCTGGCGCGCTCTTGCAATGGTGGCGCCGGCCGTACCTTCAGACCCCAGTTCCGATTGCACCGGATCGTCGCTGCCGTTTGTTTCAACTGGTGAGCGCGCGGCGTGCCGGTACCAATGGTCCCGGTTGTGAGCGAACTCCTGCCAATCACAACCGTTTGCCGGGCGGAAGGGTGCGTCGCTGTTTTCCAAAAAGCTGGAATCACTGCGCCCGAAAGTGGGCACCCGTTCGCAGACCGATTGCCGGTTGCCGGAATAGCGGGCCGCAAAAAAGCCGGCAGGACGTGAGAATGCGGGCGCGCTGAAAACCAAAAGGAAGGCGAGGGTACTCAATGCGGAAAACAGCCTGCAGCAGACAGACATCGAACCTCCCGGACTCGGCCTTCACCACAGCCCGTTCGCAGGGAGGTCTTTCGCCCCGGCGATGCCCGCACGGCATCGCCCGACAAACGGTCGATTCACTGTTTCTGCCTGCTGTATAGACGAAATGTCACCGCAAAAAGTTTTATATAGATTCACGGAAGCGCAAGTTTTTTTATGCGGACTGCTCTATAGCATCGGGGATTTTATCTGCTGAAAGTTGCGCGTTATCGGGAAAAACGCCGTGCGAAAAAAACAATTATAGGGCCGAGCACGAGAACGTGAACGACAAAATCGCTAACCGTGGGAAATGAAACCGTGGTGTGGTGAAGTCGCGGGTTGGCGGACAGCGGCAACACCACGAGGTGCATGAAAGCATAGATCCCGGCGCCAAAGACCGGTCCTGACAGAAGCGGCTTTTGCAGCAGGAAGGGCAGCTGGCGGCTCGCGAGGAAAAATACGCACGCAGCGCCGAGCGCAATCACAAAGTGCAAGACCACTCCGAGTGCGGCGGTGCGCATGCCCCCTTGGTAGGCCTCCGGGCCCAGCAGGCCGCTGGCAATGGATTGCGGAACGCGGATCGCCGGCACTCCCCGCAGACTGTAAAAAGTGGTCGCGTAGGTCAAGTCGATGAGGCCCGCGATTCCACCGCCCCCCAGGATTGCGGCCCAGGCCTTTGTTTGGTGAATGGTTTGCTTCAGCGAACGGTCCGTCACGTTGTCACCCGGAATCGAGCTTGCGGCCTGCAAAAGGCTTTGCCGTAAACAAAGAGTTGCGAAGCCGTCATTTCCCTCGTCCGCCCATGCCCTTGAGCGGAGACTTGCTTTTCAGCTTGCTGGCCTGATCGACCAGTCTGCGCAGACCTGGGCTCGCCAGGTCCGGCAAGTTCTTCAGCTTTACGTGCCGAATATTCTTTCCGGTTCCTTCCAGAAGCTTTTCCGGATCAGCAAGGGAGGTTCCCTGATGGAATCCGAAGGTGACATGATTCTTGCCGACCATGTAGAAACAAAAAGGCTGATCCGCTACAAACGTCGGAACGCCCCAGGCGTTTCGCGTCTGTTCGGCGCCGGGCACGATCTGCTCGACCAGGCTTTTGAGCCCTTTCACAACCTTCCTGAGTTCCGGGTTTTCCCGTTTGACGTAAGCACTGGTCCTCGGGCGTGCAGCGTTTCGTCTCACCACGCGTCTACCTCTCGGTTCGGTTCGGTCCGATACCAGCACGCCGAACCAAGACAAACTCCCGTGAATTGCGGCGCAGGTCAAGGGGAATTATTTTCGCCCGGCGGTCGCTGTCAGCTGGTAGTGACGCATTTCTTCGATGTCCTGGAAATACGGCTGGACCAGGGCCAAGAACGCTTTGAATTCAGGACTGGTACGGAAGCCTTGCAGGTGGCCTTCCTCGGAATCCCATTCAATCCGCAGCGTGTAATAAGCGTTATCCTCGGTGCACTGCGTGAGCTCGTAGGCCAAACAGTGGCTGGAGGCCAGCAGAAATTTGGCAGCTTCCCGATACGCTTTTGCGAAAGCGGCACGCCGTGGTTCGTCAATCTTGTACCGCGTATATTCAACGATCATGGTATTCCCCAGATAGGATTATTTTACGAACTTGAAATTGAAATGGGGGGTCCCCAAGATGCCCCACATGCGCATCCAGATGGGCATTAACATTTCTGTAGCGCGAGCCGTCGTGATATCTCCCAGGTCAATTACGCTTTTCCAGCCAAAGGAGCGCAGCAGGTCGACCACTTTGTTCTTTGCAGACGCGTCGTCCCCGCTGATGAATAGATCGGAGTCGGCTTTAACCAGGCCCGGGTTGACCATGACTTCACAATTCACCGTGTTCAACGTTTTCACCACAGCAGAGTGCGGCAGCACTTTTTGCATCTCTTCACCGAGTGAATTGGTGTTGACAAGATCCGGGAGGAGCGGACACGGCATTGGTTTTGCAACATCGAGGGGGTTGGAAACATCAACGACAATTTTCCCTTTAAGGGTTTCTGCGCCGACCGAATTCACAGCGGATAGGGCAACATCTCCGCGCAAACAGACGAAAACCATTTCGCCGAAAGTCGAAGCGCTTCTGAAGGTGCCCTGCGATGCCCGTGGCCCCGTCTTTTTGACCCATTCCAGCCCCTTGGGGTTATCCGTTTCACGGGACCCCAGCCGGACTTCGTGCCCCAGCGAGACCAGCTTGCTGCCGAGTGTTGTGCCGACCATTCCTGTACCCAGGATTCCGATCTTCATAAGACGTTCTCCATGTCCAGATTCACTTTTCTGAAAATCCAGCAGTGAAAAAGGAAAGCGATTAGGCGCGACCCAAGGTGTACTATCGGCACTCAGAATCCAAAAAACAAGTAGGCACTTTAAAGTGGGGTAGTCACTTGAAAGATACCAAGCAAACCAAAACGCAGGCTTGTCCGGTGGAATGGACCCTGGACGTGATTGGCGGGAAGTGGAAGTGCGTGATCCTCTGGCATGTACGAGGCCGCGTCCGGCGATTCAGCGAGCTGCGCCGGTTGATCCCGACCGCAACGCAGAAAATGTTGACGGCCCAGCTTCGACAGCTCGAGAGGGACGGCTTGCTGGAACGACAGGTTTTCGCCGAAGTTCCGCCGCGCGTGGAATATTCCATTTCCAAGTACGGAAGCAGCCTGTCGCCTCTGTTGGAAATCATGTGTAAATGGGGACTAGCGCATCGCGAACGAGCGGCGGCGCCGAGGAGCAAAGCATGAAATCAGGATGGTTTTCTGCCGCCCGGCACCGTTCCCTGCTGGCGGCTGCGCTCGTTTTCACCGGGGGCAGCGCAATGGTCTGTCGGGCCCAGGGGGTGAAGCCAGCCGAGCTGGCCGGCACCCCGCCCATGGGGTGGAACAGCTGGGACTCCTACGGTCGAACGCTCAATGAAGACACGATTAAGGCCAATGCGCAGTGGATGGCCAAACACCTGAAGGCTTTCGGCTGGGAGTATGTGGTTATCGATGAAGGGTGGTATCTGGCAAATATCGGCGCAGACAGCAACAACACGAATTTTTCGTTCCAGATGGATGGGTACGGAAGATATGTGCCCGTTCCCGCGCGATTTCCTTCGGCGGGGAAGGATTTCACCTTCAAGCCACTGGCTGATTATCTGCATTCGCTGGGACTGAAATTTGGAATCCATATTATTCGGGGCATTCCGCGAGAAGCCGTGGAACGGAATCTGCCCATCGCCGGGACACGATTCCGTGCAGCCGAGGCCGCCAACAAGGCGGACGTTTGTCCGTGGAATAACTACAATTACGGACTCGATCCGGGAAAGCCTGCGGCGCAGGCGTACTACGATTCCTTGGCCCGACAGTATGCGGACTGGAACGTCGACTTTGTCAAGATTGATTGCATTTCTGATCACCCGTACAAGGCCGAGGAGATTCGCCTGTTCAGCGAAGCCGTCGCCAGATCCGGCAGGAGCATGGTGATCAGTTTGTCGCCAGGACCTACCTCTTTTGAAAAACGCGACGAGGTGGCGAAGTATGCGCAAATGTGGCGCATTTCCGACGACGTGTGGGACGTGTGGAACAGCACAGAACACTTCCCGCAGGGCGTAAGGAATCAATTCGAACGAGCCGCGGCGTGGGCCGGGTTTGGAAAAAGCGGCCACTGGCCGGATGCGGACATGTTGCCGCTCGGAAGTTTGCGGCCATCGGCAGGCTGGGGGCCGCCGCGCGATTCGCGGCTTACGCACGACGAGCAACGAACTCTGTTCACGTTGTGGTCGATCTTTCGCTCTCCGTTGATTATGGGGGGAAATCTGCTGCAGGCCGACGCGTGGACGAGCGCTCTGCTGACCAATGCGGAAGTGCTGGCTGTTGATCAACACACAATTGAAAATCGTCCGGTCATAACCACGGACAACCTGATTGTCTGGACCGCCCGGCCCGACGGAACCGCAGCGCCCCAGGAGGATTTCTACCTGGCTGTTTTCAATGTCAGTGACACGACACAGGAGATTCATTATTCATGGACGGAATTGGGGATGCCCGGCGGGACGTATAAACTGGCGGATCTATGGACGCACCGAGAACTCGCGCCTTCTCCGGATCTGGTTTGGACGTTGCCGCCGCACGCGCCGGCTCTTCTGCGTGTTTCGCCCCAGCCCAAATGAACTAGCAGTGAATTTCGGCAGAGAGCGGCGTCCAGCTCCCGCGGCGCGGCCAGCTCCCGGCCTGGACAAATTTCGGCAAAGGTTTTTTCTCCGGCCTAAATGAAAAAACTGCGCGACGGTCGCCCGTCGCGCAGTTTTTTGAGTCACTCAAAGATCTTACTGAATCGGCGAGTCAGCAACCACTGCCGGAGACGAGACGTTGTAACGGATAACGCCCGACTGGTCGGAGAAGAAGCTGCGTTGACCGGTCGTGCCACGGTTTGCTGGGTCATTCTTGATCGTGTAGGTCGGGAAGATGCCGCCAGAAGCCGCGCCGACTGCATAGGTAGCCAGGTAGCCGCTCTTCGCCGTAACGTTGGACTTCGCCAGCGTATCGTCAATCAAGCAGGATGTTGCGGCCAAAGCTGTGCAAGGATTCGCACCGCCGAGGTTGCCGAGAGTTGCCGAATAACCTACGTTCGGGTAAGCCGTTGCATAAGCAACTTCCGCTGTGTTGATGGAGCGGAGTGAACCAACTGCCGAAGACTCGTTCGCTGCCATTTTGGAGCGGAGGAGGTTCGGGATGGCGATTGCCGCGATGATCAAAATAATTGCCACGACGATCAGAAGTTCGATAAGCGAGAAACCCTTTTGTTTAGAACGCATGGGAGACAAAACTCCTAGTCAGATTTTTTTCTTCGGACGATGATTCCTAAGGCTATGGAACAGGTTGCAAGGAGATGGCCATTCGCGCATCACTCGCGAAAGCGTATCTTGCTGATAAAACAATGGTTAGATATATGTGCTATTAGACACAGGCGGCGGGGAGCGGGCGTCAATGACCTATTTTGACTGAGCGACGACGGAAACAGTCAGGCCCGGCTCGAACGCGCAAGAGCAGCAAGCCGCGCGGTGCCGCACACGTGGTTCCAGACAGGAGCGGGCCCCGGCAAGAAATTCGACTGCCCGGCTGCCGGGATAGTGATAGGATTCGCCTAATTTGCAGTGGGTTAACCTAACAGGAGGTAGAAAATGTTCAAAAAGATGCTGTCTGCGATTTTGGTTGTGGCATTGGCAGGTATTGCCGCCGAGCTAGTGGCGTGGTCGCAAGCAAAATCGGTCACCGTCGAGGGTTATGTAATCGACTCGGCCTGCTCATTCACCAAAAATCTGGACAAGCCCATCAGCCGCGAGTGCGCGCTGGCTTGCGCCAAGGCTGGTTCTCAGCTCGTTATTCAGACCGACCAAGGGTTGATCTACTGGCCGATTGACGAAAAAACTCCGGCCAGCGGACAGAACGCGAAACTGCTGGAATATGCAGGAGGCAGAGTCAAAGCAACAGGGAAACTCTATGATCGCGGCGGTTCCCACGCGCTGGTCATTGAACGGCTGGAAGCGGCACCGGCAAAATAAGTATCCGCAACCAGGAACAAAAACCGGATTGCCATCGAGACTGCAGAGGCGATGACAATCCGGTATTTGCAGAACTGCCAAAGCAGTCCAGCTTTCCGATGGCCACCAGCAGGAACCCCGCGTCTGTCCTGCGACACTTCAACGGAACGAATTCAGCGACCAGCACAAAATGGAGAATGACATGGAGCGGCGGTTTATCGACGAGGGCGGCAACGGAAGAAACCCACGATTGGCATTTTTTCTCATGTCGCTTCTGGTCCTGAGCTCCGCCCCCATGGCACTGCAGGCGGCGGAAAATCACGAAATTCGCGTGGAGCGCGATGTGCCCGCGAAGATGCGCGATGGAGTGACGTTGCGCGCGGATATTTACCGGCCCAGAGAAGACGGAAAATTCCCGGTGCTTCTCGTGCGCACCCCGTATGACAAGCATAGCGAGATGGACTTTGCGTTGCGCGCGGCGGCCCGGGGTTATGTGGTGATCGCCCAGGATGTCCGCGGACGATACGAATCGGAAGGCGCGTGGTACACGTTCACAAATGAATCGGCCGATGGCTACGACACGGTGGAGTGGGCGGCCGCGCTTCCCTATGCCAACGGAAAAGTCGGAATGTTCGGAGGGTCCTACGTCGGAGCAACGCAGTATCTTGCCGCGATTGCCCGGCCCCCGCATCTGGCGGGAATTTCTCCGAATGTTACCGCTGCGAACTATCACGATGGATGGACCTATCAAGGCGGAGCGTTTGAACAATGGTTCAACGAATCGTGGACATCGGGGCTCGTGGAAAACACGGTGCGCCGGCGCGTGAGTGGCGGTGTGCCGGCGGCGTGGAACGGACGAAACACGCTTCCTCTGACGGCGTACTCTTTTCTCGAAGCGCCGTCGCTTGATGGGGTCGCGCCTTATTTTGCGGATTGGCTGGCGCATCCGAGTTTTGATGCGTATTGGAAAGCGCTTTCCATTCAAGATCACTACGGACAAATTCAGGTCCCGGTTTTTAGCTTCGGCGCGTGGTACGACATTTTTCTCGGCGGAACGCTGCACAACTACGCGACGCTGCAGACCGAAGCAGGCACCGAGGCTGCCAAGCACGGGCAGAAGCTGCTGGTGTACCTGGGCGGCCATGCCGGCGGAGCGGACGAGCAGAAAATTGGCGCCGTAGACTTTGGACCGAAAGCGCCCATCGATATGGACGAAGCGGTGCTGCGCTGGTACGACTGGCTGTTGAAGGGCCAAGCGAACGGCGTGGACCAGGAAAAGCCGGTGAAAATTTTTGTAATGGGAAAAAATGAATGGCGGGAAGAAGATAATTGGCCGTTGGCTCGCGCGAAAACGACTTCTTACTATTTGCATTCAGGAGGAAGCGCGAACGGACTGGAAGGCAATGGATCGCTCGGCACAGCCGCGCCGGGGCAGGAGAAAGCGGATGAATTTGTCTATGATCCCCATGATCCTGTGCCGACAATTGGAGGCCCGCTGTGCTGCGGCGCTCCCCTACCTGGAAATGGTCCGCAGGACCAGCGTCCAGCCGAAGGGCGATCTGATGTTTTGATTTTTACGACCCCGGCACTGACCCAAAATCTGGAAGTTACCGGTCCCGTGACTGCGCAATTGTATGTGAGCAGTTCGGCCGTCGACACCGATTTCACGGCCAAACTGGTCGATGTGTGGCCCAACGGATTTGCGCAAAATCTGACGGAAGGAATTTTGCGGTTGCGATATCGCGATTCCCAGGAAAAGCCGGAGCTGGTGAATCCCGGACAGACCTACCGGATTACCGTAGATCTGTGGGCGACGAGCAATGTTTTTCTCGTTGGTCACAAGCTGCGCGTGGAAATTTCCAGCAGCAACTTTCCGCGGTTCGACAGAAATATGAATACAGGAGAGAGCCAGGCGCAGGCCACCAGAATGGTGAAAGCGACCAACGTGATTTATCACGACAAGGCTCATCCGTCGGCCCTCCTGCTTCCGATCGTTCCGTAAATTCTGTACGGCAGGCAGCGCACGACCACTGGTTTCGCGCTCTTCTGGGGTCCTTGTGCAGCGGACATTTCTATTTTGCTCAAACCGGACGTTCTCATTTTGCAGTCCCACCTTGACAGAGACGCGAAGTCGGCCTAAACTACGGAGTTTTTAGATGACCCCGGAGAGCCACATAGGGGCGGGACTTCCATGGACAAGAAAAGAATCGAGTATTACAAGAAGAAGCTGCAGACACGGCGCGAAGAGCTGATGAAGACCATCGCGCGAACTCAAGAAGAGGGCCGCACCGCAGACGAAGACCAGACGGTGGACTTGGCGGACAAAGCGGCGAACTCTTACACCAAGGAGTTTCTCTTTGGGATTACCAATGGCGACCGCAAGATTCTGAACCAAATTGACGCCGCGCTTAAAAGGCTCAATACCGAGGAATTTGGTATTTGCGCCAACTGTCAAGAAGAGCTGCAGCAGAAAAGGCTCGAAGCGGTGCCTTGGGCCAAGCATTGCATCAATTGTCAGGAAAAAATGGAAAAAGGCCTGCTGTAAGGGGGTTCACACGCACGTAGCCCGTTTTTGCCTGTACCCTGCTTTGGCACTTTGCAAACTGCAAAGACAGTCAAAACAGGCTTTTTCTTTTCTCTGGCCCATCGCCATTTTCCCGGATTGCCAAACCAAGCCGCTGTCAAAGCAGTTGGGTCTGCCTGGTCCGATTCCTTCTTCCGGGGCCCAT
Source organism: Saccharimonadales bacterium (SeqCode) (assembly GCA_035317965.1). Classification (GTDB taxonomy): domain Bacteria; phylum Acidobacteriota; class Terriglobia; order Acidiferrales; family UBA7541; genus Acidiferrum. The sequence continues at coordinate 18,360 of DATHFT010000177.1, forward strand.
GGGGCCCGGAAGAAGGAACCGGGTGCCAAACCTCGAGCAAAGGCGGGAGTCGGTTCGTGGCGCTTTTGCCACACGTACAAGCAGCCAAGTTGACAATCTACGCGTCTTACTGGTAGATGATGTACTGACCACTGGAGCCACCCTTAAGTCAGGAACGAGGGCGCTGCGTGATGCCGGAGCCAAACCCGTCGTGTAGGGCGGCGGCCCGATCCGCGCGGAACCCCGTGAGGAGCTCCGGAACGTCCTAGCCAAAGGAAGCGCGATGAGCGCAAGTCGACGCAAGCCGGTCGATGTTCTGGCTAGCCGCAAGGCGGTTAGCCCCCGGGGACGGTATGCCCCCGAAGCGGTCGGGCCGCTTGTGCCCAAGACGGTCCTTGCCGGCGGCAATCCGCAATCTCCGCTTCTCACCCCAGCGCGACGTGCGTCTTTGATGCAAGAGCCGGTATTGGTGCTCAATGCCACGTTTGAGCCTATCAACGTAACAGCAGTGCGCCGGGCCATGGTGCTGCTGCTCAAGGGAGTGGCACAGGCAGAAGAGATGCACAGCTCAGAGGTGCACTCGGCTGCGCAGTCCCACAAAGTTCCTTCGGTAATTCGGCTGGTGGCTTACCGGCATATACCGCAGCAGAATCGCGCGCTTTCTCGCAAGAATATTTTGCTGCGCGATCGCAACATGTGCCAGTTCTGCGGGAAGATTTTTCCCAGCTCAGAATTGACGCTGGACCACGTGGTTCCCCGTTCGCGCGGCGGCAGATCGTCCTGGGAGAATCTGGTGGCCTGCTGCTATCGCTGTAACAACAGCAAGGGCAACCGAACGCCAGAAGAGGCAGGGTTCAAGCTGGCGCGACGTCCGCGGCCCTTTACGCTGCACACCTCGAGACAGCTCATGCAGCTCATCGGACACCGGGACGAACGGTGGCGTAAGTATTTGTTTTACTAACCACTTCCGACAAAATTCAACTTTTTTTCGAAACCAGGAAACCTTTTTCGCTGGCGCACATCTAAATTTATAACTTACCACTTCGAGAACACACCCCGGGAAGCAGTTAGGGCAACCCCCTAGCTGCTTCTCTCCTTTTACGGGCTCTTTTCTGGCTTGAAAATTTTCCCCGAAGATGACTCATGCACTCGTCCCGGCGGACGTCACCCGCCCGCTTGCGGCCAACGCCGACCGAAGCGACGGGAGGCGAACGCTTCACCAGGAAACGGCGCGGCGGGAATCTGCTTTCGTCGACGGCTCCGAGCCTCGCAATTCCGCGGTACGTCTGACCTGCAGATTCACGGGAGGATGGGCGTAGGGATCCAATCACTCTTTGGGGACGAATTGCATTCCAGCAACCCGCAGAGTCGGCTGTTGCATGTTCCAGGAAGTGGGGATGTGTTCAAAGGAAATCTCAAACGTACGGCGGTCACCGGGAGCGAATCGAGCGGCTCCAGGAGTGAGAACGGGGCGGGTCTCGCGCAGGACAATCTGACGCAGATCGTCGGAGAATTCGGCGGTCAGCTCCAGAGCGCGCAGCGAACGATCTCCGCCATTTACCAGCTCAATGGAAAGAGTCGTCACTTCCTGATTCAGGAAATTTTCTGCGCGACTCATGGTTAGATTTTCCAGCCGGAGCCTTGCGGCATAGGCTTGTTCTTCCACGCCGAACGGCGAATCCGAATTGCGGCCGTTTGCCGGAACTTTGTTTTGCGCAGCTGGCCAAAAATAAATTGTAGCCGCAATCGCAATCACCAAGGCGGCTCCGACAATTCGCATGAGAATTCCTGAATTGCTTTTTTCCGATGGTGGTTCGGGAGGATGGTTGTGCAAGAGCTCCGTCATACATTTGAATTACCATGAAGAACGGCAGGGAACAAGGCCCGGCGGAATTCCCCGGGGATGGACTAGCGTCCTACGGAGAGACGATTGATGAGCGGATCCGGGAGGTGCACCGTACGCATCCGACCCTGTACAGAATGAATGTCGTAAGGTACTCGCCAGAACTCAACGATTTGATTTGATAAATCGGCGATGGAAAACGCGGCTCGCGGATCGCTGTCGCGGGGCTGTCCTATCGACCCGGGATTCAGCAGATAACGTTTGAGCGGCTCAATCCGCAACGTGAAACAATTTTCCGTGACACGCGGGCGGACCTGCAAGACCTCGAGGGTGGAATCCTGATAAGCGAACCCGCCCTGATGATGGGTGTGCCCAAAAAAGGTGACCGGAGCAGTGGAATCGAGAAGACCTTCCAGAGCTTGCTCGGGCGTGAAGACATATTCGTCTTCGTCCTGAAATGCGCCATGCACCAGAACTGTGCCGCTGGTTTCGTGCGGTCCCTGCGGCAAATTTTTCAGCCAGGATAGATGATCGGACTCGAGAGTATCCCGCGTCCAGTCGACCGCCGCTTTGGCCACGGGATTGAAATCATCGGTCGCCGAAAGTCCGGCCACCGCTTTGTCATGATTTCCCCGGATTGTAACTGCGCCGAGGCTCCTAACCTTTGCCGTCACTTCGTTGGGGTCCGGACCATACCCGACAACATCGCCCAGACAGACCGCGGTGTCCCAGCGATCGGCTGCAGCGGCGAGTGCGGCCTCGAGAGCGGTTACGTTGGCGTGAATGTCGCTTAGAACGAGGATCCGCATTCATGCTGTCCAAAGAGTGCACTAGAGTATAGATGAAGCTGCCATCCGATGCACGGCGCAAGAAACACAAGCACAAGAAAGATTCCGAAAGCTCATTGACGCACAAAACAGGAAAAGGTCGCGTAAAACCGGAGCGATTTTTATGAATAATTGAGAACAATTGTGCGGTTATGGAACGCACGGAAAACATAGAAAGGGAAAATAGTTAGCACTCTGGTTAAAGATGCAAAAATCTTCTGCAATCCACGAAACATTCGCAGGGCAGGACTCGTCTATACGGGTGCAGCTGAATTTGAAGGGTTTCAGGATCAGAAGAAAAAACCCCGCGGTGGCAGCCGCGGGGCGATGACACGCAGTCTTTCCGGCCGTTAGTCCAGGAAGAACGAGGTGTCTTGCGGGCGAGGTTACTTGCCTGCGGGCCCGGTGTCAACTTCTGTCTATTCTGACAGCCCGCTGTACGGCTGACTCGATCCTGACGGAAAGGAAGTTGACCCATATGAAAATTACCTCGTTTGTTCGGAGTGCCGCTCTACTGGCCGCAGTGGCGATCGCAGTTCCCGTGTTCGCCAAACCCATCACCAAGACCATCAATATTGGACAAGCAGCAAAATTCGGCAAAGCCGACTTGAAGGCTGGCGAGTATCGCCTGCAAATCGATGGCAACAAAGCCACCGTGCAAAAGGGCAAGAATGTTGTTGGCGAAAGCGAAGGACGCTGGGAAGATCGCGACTCCAAGTCGCAATATGATGCCGTATTGCTCAGTGACAACGGACAAGTGAAAGAAGTACGGTTCGCCGGTCAGGCTCGCGTATTTGTTTTTAGCGAGTAAGCGGAGAACTTCTGTGACCTTTCTCGATTGGACGAGCGGGGAGCTGCCGGCTTGGGCGGCTTCCCTGCTCGTGATCACCTCACCGGCAGCTCTCTAACGCAAAAACATACAATCGCCGTAGCTGTAGAAACGATAGCCGGCCTGAACCGCGTGGTTGTAAGCGGCGAGAATTCTTTCGCGGCCTGCAAATGCGGAAACCAGCGCCAGCAGCGTGGATTTTGGCAAATGAAAATTTGTCAGCAGCGCGTCCACAACGCGAAATTGGAATCCAGGCATGATGAAAAGCGTGGCTTCTCGCTGGCCTGCGGCCAGCAGCTGGCTGGAGTTTGCCTGTGCGGCGGCCAGAGCCGAGGCCTCCAAGGCCCGAACGACCGTGGTTCCAACAGCTACAATCGGCCGTCCCGAATTGCGCGCCGCAGCAATTTGCGATGCGGTATCTTCCGGAATTTCGTAGGCCTCGCTGTGCATCGCGTGTTCCTCGAGCGTTTCACTGTGAATTGGCTGAAACGTTCCCAAACCGACATGCAGGGTTAGTTCGCAAATTTCAATGCCCTTCTGCTCGAGTTTTTGAAGAATTTCGGAAGTGAAGTGTAAACCGGCAGTGGGCGCTGCAATTGCTCCGGGACGCTTGGCAAATACGGTTTGATATCGCTCGCGATCGGCGGGCTCATCGGAGCGCTCGATGTACGGGGGCAGCGGAACGTGCCCCAAGCGTTCAAGATGTTCAGAAATGCTGTGCCCGTCGTGTGTCGTAAACTGCAGAGTCCGTAAGCCGCGCTCGCCGCGTGCCAGCACTTCGGCGCTTAGTTCCCTTTCTCCGAAAAAAACGCGTTCCCCAATTTGCATCTTGCGGCCAGGACGAACGAGCGCTTCCCAGGTGCCAGGTTCCCGTTGGCGCGTCAGAACCACCTCAATCGCCCCGGTAGGCTGCTGGTTTCTCCGGGAGGGAACGGCCGTTGCCGAGACGATGCCGGCGCGTCGGCCAAAAAGTCTTGCCGGGACCACCCGCACATTGTTCAGCACGAGCAGTTCGTGGCCCTGGAGCAAATCGGGGAATTGGGCAAACGCAAGATCTTGGGGACCCGGGGCGGACCGCTCGAGTAGCAGCAGGCGGGAGCTATCGCGACATGGCAGCGGTCTTTGCGCAATTTGCTCCGGCGGCAGGCGGTAGTCGAAATCTTCAGGTCGCATCCTCGGCAGTTTAGCAGACGAGCGGTAAACTTGAGAAAGGAGAGGGGTTAGATTCAAAAACAGCAAAGCAGCGAGCCCCGCGCCAGTCCGTGGGCGCTTATTCGACAAACCGTCAAGTGCTCTAACTGACTGTAATAAAACAACATAAACGAAGCATAGGCCTGCTAAAAATATACTTGACAGACATGCACTCATATTTTATTATGCATTCGTAATCACCAAGGAGGACAGGCAAAATGAAGTATTTGAATCGCTGGGAACCCTTTCACGGGACCACCACTTTGCAGGAACAGATCAATCGGGCGTTCGGCGACGCGCTCGGGCGCGCCGGCCAGGAATCGAACCTGACGAGCTGGGCTCCTGCTGTCGATATCCTCGAAACCGAGCACGCACTGGTCGTCGAGGCCGATCTGCCGGATGTGAACCCGGAGGAGCTGGACATCCGCGTGGAGAACAATATTTTGACCATTCGCGGCGAGCGCAAATTTGAAAAGACCGTGAAGGAGAGTAACTACCTGCGGGTCGAACGTTCTTATGGAACATTTGCCCGTAGCTTCTCGCTCCCGAACACCGTCAAATCAGAAGCCATCAAGGCGGATTACCAGAACGGAGTGCTGAAGCTGAGTATCCCGAAGCGTGAGGAAGCGAAGCCCAAGCAGATCAAAGTGCAGGTCGGCGCCGGCCGGGAAACCGCGGCCGCTGCGACGGCTGCCGCCGGCAAGTAATTCTGCCCGAAAGACAACTGCAGCAGGAGACCAGGGGCTGGCTATGGGCTAGCCCTTTTTTCTTCCGAAAACCCAAGAGTCGAGGAATTCATCTATGTTGCGATTCGAAAAAATGACGGTAAAAGCCCAAGAGGCGGTGCAAAGCGCGCAAGAGGTAGCGGCGCGGCACGAAAATCAGCAGATTGAACCGCTGCACCTGCTTGAAGCCTTGATTGCGCAGCCCGACGGAGTGGTGTCGCCGCTCCTGGCGCGGCTCGGCATTCGCAGTGAAGCACTGGCACAGGAAGTGGAACGCGAAATTGCCAGGTTGCCGCGCGTGCAGGGATTTGCGCAGCAACACATGGGGCGCAGCTTGAACGACGTTCTGGAAAACGCCTTCAAGGAAGCGGACCGCTTCAAGGACGAGTACGTTTCAACAGAACATTTGTTTTTGGCCATTGCGGCGATGGATCGTGATCCTGCTGGACAACTGCTAAAGAAGCAGGGCGCTTCACACGAAGCGATTCTGCAAGCATTGACGGGGGTCCGCGGGACACAGCGCGTCACTTCGCAGACTCCGGAATCGACTTACGCATCGCTCGAGAAATACGCTCGCGACCTGACGGAATTGGCGCGGCGCCAGAAATTGGATCCCGTGATTGGGCGCGACGAAGAGATTCGGCGTGTAATGCAGATTCTCGCGCGCCGAACGAAAAATAATCCAGTGCTAATCGGCGAGCCAGGCGTTGGAAAAACGGCGATTGTCGAAGGCTTGGCGCAGAGGATTGTTTCCGGCGATGTACCGGATGTTCTGAAAACCAAGCGCCTGGTGGCGCTCGACCTGGCAGCCTTGGTTGCCGGCGCAAAATTTCGCGGCGAATTTGAAGAGCGGCTGAAGGCGGTTTTGAAAGAAATTGGCGAAGCCGATGGACAAATCATTTTGTTCATCGATGAACTGCATACCCTCGTCGGCGCCGGTGCGGCTGAGGGAACGATGGACGCTTCGAACATTCTAAAGCCGGCGCTGGCTCGCGGTGAGCTGCGGGCAATCGGCGCAACGACGCTGAATGAATACAAGAAATATATCGAAAAGGATCCGGCGCTGGAACGCAGGTTTCAGCCCGTGCTGGTGAACGAGCCGACGGTTGAGGACACCATTTCGATCTTGCGCGGGCTCAAGGACCGCTATGAGGTGCATCACGGCGTTCGGATCAAGGACGCGGCGATCCTGGCGGCAGCCACGCTTTCGCACCGCTACATTTCCGACCGATTTTTGCCAGACAAGGCGATCGATTTGATCGACGAAGCCGCGGCAAGTTTGCGGATGCAGATTGATTCCCTGCCCGTGGAAATCGATGAGATCGAGCGGCGCATCATGCAGCTGGAAATTGAGCGGCAGTCGCTCCTGAAAGAGAAAGACGCGCATTCCAAAGAGCGGCGCACCCAGATTGAAAAAGAGCTGGCCACCCTCAAGGAAGAATCGAGCGGGCGCAAAGCGCGCTGGCAGGCGGAGAAAGAGGCGATCGGCAAAATCCGCAAGTTGAAAGAGCAAATTGACCAGCTGAAAGCGGAAGAACAGAAATACGAACGGGCGGGAGATCTGGCCAAGGTTGCCGAGATTCGCTACGGCAAGATTTCCGCTGCCGAACAGGAGTTGAAAAAAGCGGAAGAGCAGTTTTCCGCGTTGCAAAAAGATGCTCCCATGCTAAAGGAGGAAGTGGACGAGGAAGATATCGCGAAGCTGGTGGGCAAGTGGACGGGCATTCCTACAGGGCGTTTGCTGGAAGGCGAAGTCCAGAAGCTAGTGAAGATGGAGGACCGGCTGCGGCAACGCGTCGTTGGGCAAGACGATGCTCTGGCCAAGATCGCCAACGCGGTTCGCCGTTCCCGCGCCGGGTTGTCCGACGCCAAGCGGCCGATTGGTTCGTTCATTTTCCTGGGACCGACCGGCGTGGGAAAAACTGAACTTGCGCGAGCGCTCGCGGAATTTCTTTTCGACGACGAGAAGCTGCTCATCCGCATCGACATGTCCGAGTACATGGAGAAACACAGCGTATCGCGGCTGATCGGAGCGCCGCCGGGCTACGTCGGCTACGAAGAGGGCGGACAGCTTACAGAACAGGTGCGGCGGCATCCGTACTCGGTGATTCTTTTCGATGAGATCGAAAAGGCGCATCCCGACGTGTTCAATGTGTTGCTGCAGATTCTTGAAGATGGGAGGCTCACGGACGGGAAAGGCCGCACCGTGGACTTCCGCAATACGGTTTTGGTGATGACCAGCAACGTGGGCTCGACGGCGATCTTTGAACTTTCCAACAAGGATCCGGAGCTGGCGCGACGGGAAGCCATGGAAGCGATGCGCGCTGCTTTCCGGCCCGAGTTCATCAACCGGATCGACGAGATCATCATTTTCAACCCGCTCGGCAAGGAACAGCTGAGCCGCATCGTTGGCATGATGCTCAAGAATGTGGAAAAACTGCTCTCCGAGCGCAAAATCACGCTGGCACTTGCGCCGTCGGCGCAGGAACTATTGCTGCGGGAAGGGTATGACCCGGCTTACGGAGCCAGGCCTTTGCGACGCACGATCCAAAGGCTGATCCAAGACCCGCTGGCGATGCAAATCCTTGAAGGGAAGGTGCTTCCCGGGGACCACATCCGGGTGGAGCGCGAGGGCGACAGCGCTACAATGCGATTCGAGCGTGCGGGTGCGAAACAACCCGCAGCCGCGGCGTGAATCTAATGAGATAGTGGGCGTCGGTCCATGTTGCCGATTCCCGCTGCAGTCTGGCCTTGAGGTGGCGGAAGCCTAATGAAACTCTTTCGAACTGGATTCTTGCTCGTCGCTCTGAGTGTGCTTTTGGTGGTGGCCGGCGGCGCCATCGGCGGACAGAATGGACTTAAAATCGCACTGGCGATCGCCGTGCTGATGAACGGCATTTCGTATTTCTTCTCCGATAAAATTGCACTGTCCTCAAGCCATGCACAGCCGGTAACTCGAGAGCAAGTGCCTCGGCTCTACGCGGTGATGGAGCGGCTGGCAGCCAAAGCCCAATTGCCGGCGCCCAAGCTCTACGTTATTCCGCAGGCGGCACCCAACGCGTTTGCGACCGGCCGCAACCCACGCCATGCTTCTGTGGCCGTAACGCAAGGCTTGCTTGAATTGTTAAACGACGATGAACTGGAAGGGGTGATTGCGCACGAGCTTTCTCACGTGCGGAACTACGACATTTTGACCAGCTCGATTGCCGCGACGATTGCAGCAGCAATTACCTACCTGGCTTCGATGGGCCGGTTTGCCATGTTATTTGGAGGATTCGGAGGCGGCCGTGACGATCGCGATCGTGGCGGAGGTTTCACGGCGCTGCTCGCGATTCTCCTGGCTCCGGTTGCCGCCATCATGCTGCAGCTGTTTCTTTCAAGAACTCGGGAGTATTCCGCCGACGAGACCGGGGCGCGAATGGTCGGCCAGCCGTACGGATTGATCAGCGCTTTACAAAAACTGGGCGCTTACAATCAGCGTATTCCGACGACTGCGGTTTCGCCGTCCATCTCGGCCCTGTGCATTGTGAAGCCCTTCTTTGGGGGCGAGGTGTTTTCCTCGCTGTTCAGCACCCATCCTCCGCTGCAAGATCGCATCGAGACGCTCAAAGCACTGACAATCGTACCCCAGAGGTGAGTCGGACGACTTTCTGCGCATCTGTTGAAGCTACGGTGTAATCTTTATCAGTCCGGCAAATAGCTTCCTTGCTGCACTTCCTGTCCTGCGCGCGTATCTTATTGTTTCTAAAACGCTTAAAAACAGCCGCCGGTAGCGCTGTCTTTGGTCAAGAACATGCACCTAGAATACGCCAATAGCGCCCGAGGTTGGCCGCTATTTGGGGGCGGGAAAATGAGCTGCAGGGACACTATCCATCTGATTTGTTGGTATTTAGAAGGAAGACTATCCGCCAGCGTCGTCTCCGAAATCGAGCGCCATCTGAATGGCTGCTCGGATTGTCACCTGGTTTTGGATGCCGCCATGAGTACGCTTGATCGCTATTTCGAACCCGCCAAAGGTAACCACACCGAAGCAACCCCGCAAGCTGCCTAAGCAGGTATCTGTAACAGATTCATAATAAGCTCCTTAGCTCTGCTCCGTCGAAGAAGCCAGTTTTCATTGCTGTTTCTCGCCTCACGGCGGCCCGGGCGCATCCGGTGGGGAAACCATTTTTGCAAAAATTACCAGACGCGTAACAACTGGGTAATCTTTACTGGTACTAGTACCTTTCAGAGGGCGCTTTAAGGCCGTTTTTTCGCTGTCTAATGCTATGTATTGCTTCAAGTTAGATGTTTTCCACAGCAGAGACACCCTTTGGCTAGGAATCTGCACCTTTCCCTGTACGCAGGGCGGAAACGCCAAAAGGAGAATTGAGTCCATGAGCGAATTTCAGGAACCGATCAACCAAAGCACGACGGGGACGCCGCGCTGGGTAGGATTGGCGGTTGCCGTTCTGGGTGTTGCCTCTCTGGCCGGCATCGGCATCGGCTACAGCGCCATCAACCATGCAAACAAGATTGAAGAGACAACGCAGGCTTCGGTGAAGCAGGCGAACGACACGCTGGGCCAACGCTTGGCAAAAGCGGAAGAGGAAAATCAACAACTGGAAAGCGACCTCAAGGTCGTGACCAACAAGTTGAATGTTACGCAAGCCGATTTGATGGCTGCTCGCAAGCAGTCCAAGTCCGCTGTCGTTGCCTACGACAAGAAGCTGAATGAATTGGGATCAAACGTCAATCAACAGCTGGCGACCAAGGCCAGTTCCGACGACGTGAGCAAATTGAACGGCGACGTGACGGGTGTGAAGGGCGACCTGGACGCAACCAAGAACAGCATTCAGATGGCACGCAGCGAAATGGGCACTTTGATCGCTCGCAACCATGATGAAATTGATCAACTCCGCCGTATGGGTCAGCGCGATTATTTTGAGTTCACAGTGACGCGCAAGGCCGGTACGCAGAAGGTTGGCACGATTCAGGTGGAACTGAAGGATACCAACACCAAAAAGAACCAGTACACAATCAACGTGCTGGCAGACGACAAGAACTTTGAAAAGAAGAATCGCTCCGTCAATGAGCCGATCTTCTTCTACACGGGCGGAACTCGCACGGCGCTCGAACTGGTGGTCAACAAAGTCACGAAGACGACCGCCTCTGGTTATTTGAGCGTACCGAAGTCCGGAGCAACGGCCTCGGCCAGTGCGGCAACTTCCGGTCAATAAATAACTGCAGCCGTTTTTAAGCGGGACCACCGGCAATCCAGGAAAGGCAAAAAGGGGGGCTCAATTGAGCCCCCTTTTTTTTATGTCCCTCTGCTCTGCGCGTGGAACGAGACGTATTCGTTACAACAAGGTTCTGGACATGGCCAGTCGGCTGTGACAAGCTTCTCGGCGGCCCGGTTCTCGTTAAATTGGCTGTAGGTCTGAGGAGAGGGGAAGTCATGAAATCACGATTTGCATTGGCAGTTGCAGCAACGATGCTCGCGGGATCATTCGCGCTGGCAGCGGACGGCTCATGGACTGGCTATATTTCCGATAGCGCTTGCGGTGTGAAGGGCGCGAAGGAAGGGCAGGGAGAGTGCACGACGAAATGCGTCAAGGAGCATGGCGCAAAGTACGTGTTCGTGAACGATGCCGACAAGAAGGTCTACGCGATCGATGATCAGGACAAAGTGGCGGCCCATTCTGGCCATCACGTGACGGTGAAGGGCAGCGTGACGGGTGAAAACCTCAAGCTGACAGACATCAGCATGGCTCCTGCGGCAAAGAGCATGTAACGAGGTTTCCCGATATCTAATTCTGGACGGGCGAAGCGCAAGCTTCGCCCGTCCTGTTTTGATGGATAGAAAAATTCCGTTAGGATGTTGAAGTGCCTATGACGACTCTACTTCTTCGGGTTGGCCGCGCCATCACCCCCACCGCTGAAATCGCAGATGCAGGAATTCTGATTCGAGAAGGGGTGATTGAAGCAGTCGGTCCGCGCTCTGGAATAACCGCTCCTGCCGATGCGCAGGAAATTACGGCCAAGGACAAAACTGCCATCCCGGGCTTTGTGGACGTGCATATTCACGGCGCCGGTGGACGGGACGTGATGGAGGCGACGGCGGAGGCCATGAATGTCGTTGCGCAAACGGTTGCCAAACACGGAACGACTTCACTCGTCGCTACAACTGTGACCGCCGCCAGCGAGCACACGATTCGCAGCGTGGAAGGAATTGCAAAATTTATTGCCGAACAGCATGAAACGGAAATGGCGCGAGCCGAGGTTCTGGGAATCCATTTCGAAGGACCTTTTTTAAGTGCGGTACGCCGTGGCGTGCATCCGGTTGAAGATCTGAAACTGCCGACCGTGGAACTTCTTGAAACACTCTTGCATGCGGCCGCAGGAAATGCACAAATCCTTACGATCGCTCCGGAATTGCTGGGCGCCATGCCTTGCATCGATGCCGCTCGCAAAGCAGGAATGGTGGTTTCCATGGGGCATACCGATGCGACGTATGAACAAGCGCGCGCGGGAATGGCCCACGGAATAAAACACGCGACCCACGTTTACAACGCGATGCGGCCGTTTTCCCATCGCGATACCGGCGTGATCGGAGCAGTTCTCACATCGCCGGAAGTCTCGGCCGAGCTGATCGCTGATGGCATTCATGTGGATGAAGCGGCCATGCGCCTCCTGGTTCAGGCCAAAGGGCCGAGCGGCGTTGTGCTGGTTAGCGATGGAATTTCCGCTACAGGAATGCCCGATGGAAAATATATGTTGGGCGGAATCGAAGTGACTGTGAGCGGAGGGGTTTGTCGCGATTCCGACGGGAAATTGGCGGGAAGCACCCTTACCCTGGACCGCGCGCTGCGCAATATCGTGAAGCTGGGATCATCGCTCGGCGATGCGGTGCGCATGTTAACGCTGAATCCGGCGACGGTGCTGGGGATTGAGTTTAAGAAGGGCGCGCTCCGCGTTGGCGCCGATGCGGATATCGTGCTGCTGGATGAGGATTTGCAGCTGGCCGGTGTTTGGACACGCGGTCTTGCGGTGAATTAAGAATTAAGGGGGATGCCCAACTCGCAAGCGAGCTGGGAGGAATTGAAGGGGCTGCAGGCAAAGAAGCGGTCACCGAATTTGATGGTAGGAACTTTTCGCTTGCCGTTATTGGCGCGAATCACGATTTCTTCAGCGTCTTCATCTTCCTCAATATTTACTTCTGAAAATGCAATCCCTCGTTCTTTGAGGAAGGATTTTGCGCGCCGGCAATCAGGGCACCAGTTGGTACTGTACACCGTGATGGAATCCACTTAGGTCTCCTGCCGGATTGGATGCCAAGCCGGCTTGCAGGTCGCCGGCGCGACGGTCCAAGAGAAAACCCCCGTTGGGTTAGTTGTGAGCAACAGCACTGGTGCCGCGTTTGCGGACATATTCCCCGAGTTTGACGCGCACGAGCGCGCGGGACAGGGCCACGGTGGCGCGATCCCAATCGATTTCGGGACTAACCGAAGCCAGGCGTTCTTGGGCGCGGACCAATGCTTTCCTGGCGCGTTCGAGATCGATTTCTGCGGCGAGCTCCGCGGTTTCTGCAAGAATGGTTACCTTGTCGGGCAGAACTTCTGCAAAGCCGCTCAGGATGGCGATGGGATCGGACTGTTTGCCATCCTTTGTGTGATACGTCAATTCGCCGATGCCGAGTTCAGTGATGAGCGGCGCATGACCAGGCAAAATTCCAAGAAAGCCATCCGCTCCCGGAACCTGAATTTCCGTGACCGTCTGACGGAGCAACTGGCGCTCCGGCGTGACGATGATGAGTTCGATGGCTTCAGGAAGCATTGCCGCTTAGGCGCTCACTTTCATTTTTTCGGCCTTCGCCAGTACTTCCTCGATCGTACCCACCATGTAGAAAGCCTGTTCGGGAATGTCGTCGTATTTGCCTTCGACGATTTCCTTGAAGCTGCGTACGGTATCGGCGATTTTTACGTACTTGCCTTCGAGGCCGGTGAATTGCGCGGCGACGAACATTGGCTGCGAAAGGAACTTTTCGATTTTACGGGCGCGGGCGACCGTGCGCTTGTCCTCATCGGAAAGTTCTTCGATACCGAGAATGGCGATGATGTCCTGTAAATCCTTGTAGCGCTGCAGAATTGATTTCACGGAACGCGCCACTGCGTAGTGTTCGGCGCCGACGATACGCGGATCGAGAATGCGCGAGTAACTGGCGAGAGGATCGACGGCCGGATAAATTCCGCGTTCGACGATTTGGCGGCTTAGGTTTGTCGTAGCGTCCAAGTGGGTAAACGTCGCGGCTGGAGCGGGGTCGGTGTAATCGTCAGCAGGGACGTAAATTGCCTGCACCGACGTGATCGAACCAGACTTGGTGGAGGTGATGCGTTCCTGGAGCTCGCCGATTTCGGTATTGAGGTTTGGCTGATAACCGACGGCGCTGGGCATGCGGCCAAGGAGCGCCGAAACTTCCGAGCCGGCTTGTACGAAGCGGAAAATGTTGTCGATAAAGAGCAGTACGTCGAGATGTTCTTCGTCGCGGAAATATTCGGCGACGGTAAGGCCGGTTAGACCCACGCGGAGACGGGCGCCGGGCGGCTCGGTCATTTGGCCGTAAATCAGCGCGGCGCGAGATTTCTCAGAATTGCCGGGAACAACTACGCCGGCTTCCTGGAATTCCAGCCAAAGGTCGTTGCCTTCGCGCGTGCGTTCGCCGACGCCTGCAAAAACCGACACACCGCCGTGTTGCATCGCGACGTTGTTGATCAATTCCTGAATCAAAACAGTTTTGCCGACGCCGGCTCCGCCGAACAGGCCGATTTTTCCGCCCTTCAAAAAGGGCTGGATCAAGTCGATGACCTTGATTCCGGTCTCGAACATTTCAAGGGTGGTGGACTGATCGACTAGCAAAGGCGCGGGCCGGTGAATCGGATAATTCGTCGGGCTGGTGAGCGGTCCCAGCTGATCGACCGGTTTTCCGAGAACGTTCATTACCCGGCCGAGCGTTGCGCGGCCAACAGGAACGGAAATGCCAGCGCCGGTGTCGAATGCCTTCATGCCGCGAACCAAGCCTTCGGTCGGTTCCATAGCGACGGCGCGCACGCGGCCTTCGCCGAGGTGCGACTGCACTTCGACGGTGACGTCGATCGGCTCGGGAACGCTGAAACCCTCGCTGGTGACGCGCACCGCGTTGTAAATCGCGGGAAGATGCCCGCTTTCAAATTGAAGGTCGAGCACCGGTCCGATGATCTGAACGATGTGCCCGACGCCTGCGTATTTCTCTGCCATGCTGTCTCCTAAGCGCCGTACGAGGCGCCGCTGACAATCTCGATAATCTCTTTGGTGATGGCCGCCTGGCGCACTTTGTTCATGTGCAGCGTACGCGCTTCGATCACGTCGCCGGCGTTCTTGGTGGCAGCTTCCATAGCGGTCATCCGGGCGGCGTATTCCGCGGCGGAGGATTCCAGCATAGCGCTCAGGATCTGCGTTTCAATGTAGCGCGGAAGCAGCTTGCCCAGTATTTGCTCTTCTGGCTGCTCATAGATGTAATCAATGCGGTTCTCTTCCACTTTTTCACTGGCGTCGCCAATGGCCCCGACCGGCAAAAGCTTTTTCACGGTCAGGTTCGCGGTCATCACGGTCTTGAATTCGCTGAAAACAATGTACACCGCGTCGATTTTTTCCTCGGCGTATAGATCGCTGACCAAGGCCGCGATTTCCCGAGCTGTAGAGAATTTCACGCGGGCCAGAACGTTCACATACTCGGCAACAAACTGAAAACCAGCTCGCTTGAGAGTATCGCGACTTTTCTTGCCGACGGGGACAACAGAAATCTTCTTTCCGGAATTTGCCCGCAGAAACTCGTTAGCTCGCTTCAGAATATTGGCATTGAACGCACCTGCAAGTCCGCGCTCGCCGGCAAGAACAATGACCAGTATGCGCTGTTCGTCGCGTTTGGCCATCAGCGGATGCTGTGGTTCGTCGATGCGCGACATTGTGGAACGCAGCACGCGGGCCAACTGTTCTGCATATGGACGCGCAGCAAAAGCCGCATCCTGGGCCTTGCGCAGGTAGGCCGCCGAGATGAACTTCATCGCGCGCGTAATCTGCTGGGTGTTTTTCACCGAGCGAATGCTGCGCCGGAAATCGAGAAGTGTGGGCATCTTTATTCGTCTGTTACCGTTTCCCCAAAACTACTTGGCCGTTGCGGCAACTGCAGCCGTGAAACGTTCCTTGAACGAATCAAGGGCTTTCTTGATGTCGGCCTTGATTGAATCGTCGAGCGCTTTCTTTTCGGCAATGTTCTTCAGAATCGAAGGATTGCTGGTTTCTATGTACTGCAGAAATTCAGTTTCAAAGCGGCGAACTTCCGGAACGGGAACGTTGTCAATCGCGCCGCTGGTGGCTACAAAAATGCTGAGCACCTGCTTTTCAACGGAGAGCGGAACGTACTGATCCTGCTTCAGGATTTCTGTCAGGCGTTGGCCACGAGCCAGCTGACCTTGCGTGACCTTGTCCAGTTGGTCGGCGCCGAATTGCGCGAAAGCCGCGAGTTCCCGAAACTGCGCCATGTCCAGGCGCAACGTTCCGGCTACCTGACGCATGGCTTTGATCTGCGCGTTACCGCCGACCCGGCTCACCGAAATACCGACGTTGATGGCCGGACGAATACCGGCATTGAACAAGTCGGCTTCCAGATAAATCTGTCCATCGGTGATGGAAATCACGTTGGTCGGAATGTAGGCAGAGACGTCACCGGCCTGCGTTTCAATGACCGGAAGCGCGGTGAGCGAACCGGCTCCCAGCTTGTCGTTCAATTTCGCAGCGCGCTCCAACAAGCGCGAGTGGAGATAAAAGACGTCGCCTGGAAACGCTTCGCGTCCCGGAGGACGGCGCAACAGCAAAGAAATCTCGCGATACGCCTGGGCGTGCTTGGAAAGGTCGTCGTAGAAGGTAATGGCGTGGCGCTTGTTGTCACGGAAAAACTCGCCCATCGCGCAGGCCGCATAGGGAGCGATGTATTGCAGTGACGCAGGCTCCGCAGCCGAAGAGGCAACGACAATGGTGTATTCCATCGCCCCGGCGTCGGTAAGCGTCTTCACAACCTGGGCCATTGTGGAACGCTTCTGGCCGATGCCGCAGTAGATGCAGATAACGCCGCTGCCCTTTTGATTGATGATGGTGTCGAGAATGACGGCGGTCTTACCGGTCTGACGGTCGCCGATAATCAATTCGCGCTGCCCGCGGCCGATGGGAATCATCGCGTCAATGGCCTTGATACCGGTCTGCAAAGGTTCGCGAACAGGTTGGCGATCCAAGACGCCAGGAGCGATGCGCTCGAGCGGATTACGCTGCTTGGCGGTGATCGGGCCCTTGCCATCGACAGGCTGGCCGAGCGGATTCACAACACGTCCAATCAATTCGTCGCCCACGGGCACGGACATAATCGTGTTCGTGCGCTTGACGACGTCGCCTTCCTTCAATTCGGTGGATTCGCCGAGGAGCACGACGCCAACTTCCTCTTCTTCGAGGTTGAGGGCGATGCCGAATACGTTGTGCGGGAACGAGAGCATCTCACCGGCCATAACTTTTGCAAGGCCATGGACCCGCGCGATGCCGTCGCCGACGCTGATGATTGCGCCCACTTCGTCGACCGCAACGGTCTGTTCGTAATTCTCGATCTGCTCTCGCAGAATCTTGCTAATTTCGTCTGCCTTGATGTTGGCCATGCCTGCTCCGTCGCTGAACGCTAACCTTGTGCCAGTCCTGAAAACGCGCTGGAGGAAAACCCAGCGTTACTAAGACCTCTTATTCGCCTGCCAGGCGCGCGCGCATGCCATTCAATCGGCTGCGCAGCGAGCCATCGTAAATTGTGTCGCCGATCCGTACGACCGCTCCGCCCAAAAGAGCCGGGTCTAGCGAGAATTTTGGTTCGATTTTCTTGCCCGTGAGTTTCGCCAGGGAACTGGCGAATTGCGACTTTTGCGCGTCGCTCAATTGCACTGCCGAAGATATTTCCGCTTCCGCCACACCTTGCCGCTGCCGAATCACTTGCTGGAATGCCGTAATAATTTCAGGAAGGATATGGGCGCGATGATGGTCGGCAATCACCAGAAGAAAATTGCGAATGATTTTGCTGGCGCCGATACGCGCTGCAATCTTTTCCAACACGCCATGCTTGGCCTGAGTGGCAATGCTGGGACTGCTGAGAAAGGTGCGCAGTTCGGCAGACTCCGCATAAGCCGCGCCAAAATCCGTCAGCTGCCTGGCCGCTGGCTCGGCAGCACCCTGTGCCAACGCTATGTCCGCCAGCGCATTGGCATATTGGAGACTCGCTGACTTCAATTGGGTCTCCCGTCAAGCGTTTTGACGAAATTATTTATGAGCGATTCTTGCGCTTGGGGCGTGAGCTGTTTGACGAGAAGAGTTTCGGCCCCATCAACCGCCAACTTTGCGGCCAACGCTTTCAATTCAATGCGTGCCGAGCGTTCCGTGGCTTCAATTTCAGCTTTCGCGGCAGCGGCGATTTTTTGCGCTTCGGTCTGAGTTGCGGAATGAATGCGTTCGACTTCGTCACCAGATTCCCGCTCCGCCAGCGCCCGCAATTCCAATACTTCCTTCTGCAAGTTCGCGAGTTTGGTTTGCGCATCCCGCAGCTGCGCGTCGGCCAGCGCTTTGGCCGCAGTCGCTTTCGCGATTGCAGCGTTGATCATCGCTGCATCGTTGCGGAATTTCGGAGGCAGGAGCTTAGCGAATATCCAAATCACAAGCCCGACAACGATAGCGAAGTTGATCCATTTGAAAATTTCCGTGAAGTGTGCCGCCTTGGGGTTCGCGGCCTCTTCGGCAGCGCCCACCTGGGTGGCTGCGAACAGCAGTACAAAGAATATGCTGACGAGAAGGAAAATTCTGTTCTTGCGCATCATCGTGCGCCTCCTGCGGGTGCGCCAGGACGCGGAGCTTCCAGGATGCGACGCGCAATCTCTTGGGAAAGTTCGGCAACGGTTGCTTCTACATCGGTTCGGGCTGCAGCCAGCTCGCCGGCGATGCGGTCTTTTGCCGCGGCCACGTCAGCCGCAGCTTTTGTGCGAACTTCCTTGATCTTACTCGCCCGCTCGTCGAGAAGCTTTTTGCGAGCGGCTTCCTGCTCGGCGTAAACCTGGGCGCGGGCCTGTTTGAGGGCGCTGTCATACTCCTGGACCTTGGCGGCGGCAGCAGCCTGGGCTTCTTCAGCGGCCTTCTCGGCGCCCGTTGTACGGGCTTCGCGTTCGGCCAAGATTTGCAGCAACGGCTTGAAGAAAATGGCCCGTAAGATGAAGTAAAAAAGGAAGATGATCAGGACTGTAGGCACAGCCTGAAGGAAGAGTTCGCCAAGTTGGTGAACGATATCTTGCATTTAAAAGGTTTCGCCTAAACTCGTTTTGTGGCCGTGAAGCGCCCCACAGGTTGGCAGCCACGCCGTAAGCCTGACCCGACAGACTACGGTGGGCTAAGAGCTGCCGCTTCGAACCCTATTTTTATAGCATCCGCAGAGTCATTCCGTCAATGCAACTAGAGATAGTCCATTTGCAGAATTTCGGACAACGATTAAGCCAAACGATGTCAGTGGTTTGCAGTTGGCACTGCCCACGCTGCAGAGGTCGCGGAAAGCACGGCGGCCGGCCGCCGGCGCCCAGCGCAGGATGCTTCCTGAAACGGAGGGATCCGAAACAGGTCTCCTCGCTGTGTACATACGGAAACAGCAAGATTTCGGCGGCTTGTCAGTGGGCCGCGGTCACATCCGTCCATACCTCGTGAATTGCCGACACGATCGTGTCTGGACGTTCCAGGGGAATCATGTGCGTGCTGTCGGGGACCATGATTCGTTTCCCGCGCGTCGAGAGCTGTGATTCCCGGACCTGAAGTTCGTTGACCCAAATTTCGTGGAACTCGTCAAAGTCCTTCTTGGTAAGCCCCGGGGGAAGCGCGCCCAGTTCCGGAGACTTGCCGGCAGTCAGAACGATGAGGGGCCGGTCGCCCAAACCGTGCGTCGCCCGAACTTCGCTGGCACTCTGTGAAAAACTCAGCATTTCGTCGGCAATTGCGGAAACATACTTGGGCTGGCGCTGAAGATAGGTGATTTCTGAAACAGACTCTTTTGAAAGCTTTCCGCCATCTTCGTCTTTCGAGAAAAAACGCGAGATACCTAGATGGATCATGATGGGAGCCAGGATTTTTTGCATTTTCAGGCTGGCCATCTGTTTTTTTGAAAACTCCTGAAAAGCAGGGGTCATGCGTTTTTCTTGATCTTCGTGAGAGGCATCGACAAGCACCATGCCGGCCACGTCGGCCGGATAGAGCTCGGTAAAAACACGAATGTTATAGCCGCCAAAGGAGTGACCCACGATGATGTAGGGCCCCTTCTCTCCAGCTGCGGTTAGGAGTTCCTTTAATTCTTTGGCGATTTGTTCACTGGTGCGCGGATCCGGACTAGCGCCGCTCCAGCCATAACCGGCGCGGTCATAGGAGCACACCCGCGTAAATTTGGCGACTTCCGGCTGCACCAGAATCCAGCCAGCCGCGGGA
This sequence comes from Saccharimonadales bacterium (SeqCode), assembly GCA_035317965.1. Taxonomy (GTDB): domain Bacteria; phylum Acidobacteriota; class Terriglobia; order Acidiferrales; family UBA7541; genus Acidiferrum. Next base: position 38,304 of record DATHFT010000177.1, read on the forward strand.
ACGCCAAGTCCACTATCCAAAATCACGGTTGGACCGCCAGAACCGCTGCAATCGATATTCAGTGGCACATTGCCGGCCTGAAATGTTTTCCCGCGCTGCGGAAAGCGCTTCCGATCGCGACGCTCGCCCATCAGTTCATAAATGGCACCGCAAATGGCCACTACAACGGCGAGACCTAGCAAAAACAAAAATATTCTTTTTGTCCAACGAAGCAACCGTCGTCCGAGCGATGGCGCGCCTACGCCTGATGAAGTGTCCAAGGGAAGCCCCCGCAAAATAAATTTTTGGATGGCGCGCGCATGGTAGCCCCACACAGGGGCTGCGTCAATAAACTTCTGGACTGGAAACGCAGAAGCGGGTCCTGCTATTTTGCGGCTGGTTGTGCCGGCGCCGGGACCAGGTCGTAAACGTAACGTATGTTGACAGAGGTATTGTTTCGGCCAATGGTTAACAGAAGCGTTTCATAGAGCTGCTGACCGCCGGGCGCAGATTGAAAGGAACGTTGAATTTTGCCGCGCGGCCCCTTTTCCTCGGCCGTAAGCACATACTCATCCCACTTCGCTGCAAATTCCTCGTACTTGGAATCTTTCTTGGGCTTTTTCAGTTTGCGGCCATCGGTGAAAAATGCGCGCTTCCGATCCTGATCGTCGGTCAGGTCAATTTCCGGCTCTTTTTGTACGATGGTGATCATCGAAGCGGGCGAGACGAGTTCCTGCATACGCGCACGATCTTCCTCACTCTGTCCGCTGCGAGAGCGTCCTCCATAGCCGCCGCGACCACCGCCCATTCCTCCGCGACCACCTGCGGGACCGCTGCCACGGCCTCCGCCCCGCGCCTCCTGCATTTTTTTGCGGGCGTCATCGCTCTCCTCTGGATTCAACTTCCAAGACCCGGCAATATTTTTGGTACGTGTTTGATCTGCAGGCGCCGGCGTCGGCGCTCGCGATGGCTGCGGATCCTGAGATTGGGCCTGCGGCAGGGGCCCCGCCGCAGCCTGTGCCAGCGAGGGGGAGGGTGCCGCGAACCATATAAGGCTCGCGGCGCCTATAAAGAGGAGACAACGGACTTCTTTCATCTGCATGAACCCTTGAAAGAAAGAAGCCAACACACGTTCATGCTCTCCTTTCCCCGCAGAGCGGAAAAAGGTTCCCGGAGTTATTTTATCCACGCCGGGTTTACGTCCGGGTGCTCATGCTGGCTTGGGCGCCTGGGGGACAACCAAGGGACGCACTTCAATCGATCCCATCCGGGCCGAAGGGATTCGCGCGGCAATGGCAATCGCTTCGTCCAGGTCCTTGGCGTTTACCAGATAAAACCCGCCCAATTGTTCTTTGGTTTCCGCAAAGGGGCCGTCCGTGAGCAGGCGCTTGCCGTCGCGCAGACGTACGGTTGTCGCCGTCGCGATCGGCTGCAGCTGATGGCCGGCGACGTGGTGGCCACTTTTCTTGATCTCCGCGCCAAATTGACCGTATTCCGCGTATATCTTCCCCTGTTCGGCCTGGGACATTTTTCCCCACAATTGCTCTTCATCATAGATAAGCAGCAGATATTGCATGGTCTTGCCTCCTGCCATCTAGTCGAACGGATGGGGCCGAAATCGACAGCAACGGACAATGAAATTCAGAGCCAATCGTTCAGGTCGGTAATCCGAGGCAGCAGGGCCAGCGCATCCAGCTCCCGGAAGCGCGCCGCGCGCGCCCGATAGTCCGGATCCGTCGGACCCAGTATGCCCATAAAAGCCACACCGGCGGCTTTCGCCGACAGCGCATCATCAATGTTATCTCCCAGATACAGAGCACTTTTCGGATCACGTTGGCCTAGAATTTTCAGCACCCCGTCGGGAGATGGTTTTTTGTGTTTCACGTCGTCCATGGTCACAACCATGCGGAAATACTTGGCAGGCGGCCATTTCTCAAATGTGTAGGAATACTCTTTTCGCGTGCGGCCGGTGAATAGATTGATTTCAAATCGCGCGGCCCATTGCTCCAGCTGCTTACCGGTCAACAGCAATTTCTCTTTCACTACATTTCCAGGCTTGCCCTCGGTTCCCCAGTAGAATTTCTGAAACGCGGCTCTGGCCTCCTCATAGCTGGCGGGATGGCCAAGTGCCGTCACCCAATTCGAAATCATGCTCCAATCATCGTTGTTGCCCGGCTTGCTCTTCCAGGCGTGAAGCTCATCCCACGTCGCGCGCTTCCCGGTGAGTTCGCGAACTGTTTGCAATGCCGACAACCAGAATGTTTCGCGCACGTCCACCATCACGCCGTCGACATCAAAAATTAATATCTCGGGAATTCTTTCCAGGACCTTTCGGCGTCGCGCGGGGCGTTTCGCTGCAACAGATTTCTTGGTGGGCACGGATCCTCATTTTTCAGTCGATACGTTCGTGTACTTCTAAATTTTCGCTGTCTATCAGTGCCAGCGTCAAGTTGCGGCGGCTCCCTTGGTGGTCGAGGTTCCGTCGCCATTTTGGAGCTTGAGTATGGCGATCCAACTTCACTACTCTGAAATCCGCTCCAATGCAACGGGAGGGAAACTCCATGAAAATCGAAACACGTGCTGTTCATGCCGGCACTGAACCGGACGCCACAACAAGTTCCATCGCGCCGCCGATTCATCTTTCAACTACGTTTGAGCACGGCCCCGCCAGCGAGGAACTGCACGGCTACATCTACATCCGTGACAAAAATCCAACGCAGGATCGCCTGGAACAAGCCCTAAGCCAGCTTGAAGGAGGCCAAGATAGTTTGGTTTTTGGTTCTGGAATGGGCGCAGCCAGCGCCATGCTGCAGCAGCTCGATCCCGGTTCGCATGTAATTTTCCCGCAGGATGTCTACGTCCACGTTCGCGTGGCGCAAAACGATTTCCTGTCTAAATGGGGAATCGAGTCAACCACAATCGATATGCGGTCCGCGGAAAATGTGAAGAAAGCACTCCGTCCCAATACGAAACTCCTCTGGATGGAAACTCCTTCCAACCCGCGCATGGACATCATCGACATTGCTGCCCTTGCAAAAATTGCCCATGAAGCCGGAGCGCTTAGCCTGGTTGACAATACGTTTGCAACGCCTATTCTGCAAAGGCCTATCGAGCACGGCGCCGACGTGGTTCTTCATTCCACGACAAAATTCTGCGGAGGACACAGTGACGTGCAAGGCGGGTGCCTCGTGGTGAGAAAACGAGACGCTCTCTACGAGCGTCTCTTGCACGTGCGTACCGTACTCGGCGCAGTTTCCTCTCCTTTTAATTCCTGGCTGGTGCTGCGCGGCCTGCACACGCTGGCCTGCCGCATGGAGCGCCACAGCGCTAACGGCCTGGCCGTTGCTCAAGCTCTGGCACAAAACAAGAAAATCGAGACCGTCTTCTATCCCGGACTCAAATCGCACCCTGGGCACGCCATCGCCGCGCGGCAGATGTCCGCTTTTGGCGCCATGCTTGCGATTCTCATCAAAGGTGGGCGCAATGAAGCTGTCGGTGTGGCCTCCAAGGTTCAGCTGATTCGCAATGCCACCAGCCTCGGCGGGGTGGAAACGCTTATTGAACATCGCGCTTCGGCCGAAGGAAAATCCAGCACGACAGCGCCCAACCTGCTTCGCCTGTCGATCGGCCTCGAGCATCCAGACGATCTGATCGAAGATCTGCTGCAGGCTCTTGGCAGCTAACTTAGTCCCGCTCGGTTGCCGCTGCCAGAATGCCCTTGTTACAATCCGTGTGTAAAAACAGCGGACCTTGCAAGGCACTGCATTCCCCTCGCTGGACATACTCGAATATCGCCTCGGACCGGCGAACAACAGGAGTAAATTATGGCTGGCTATGGCGGCGTGGATTTCATCGACTTTGACTCGCAGCTGAACGACGAAGAAAAACTCGTGCGGCAAACTGCGCGACAGTTTGTTGAAAACGAAATCATTCCCATTATCGAGAAGCACAACCGGGAAGGAACGTTTCCCCAGCACCTGGTTCGGCAGCTTGGGGAATTAGGGTTTTTCGGAGCAAACCTCCAGGGCTACGGCTGCGCCGGCATGTCCAATGTTGCTTACGGCCTCATGACCCAGGAACTGGAGCGCGGCGACTCCGGTATCCGCAGTTTCGTCTCGGTGCAGAGCGCGCTGGTGATGTATCCGATCTACGCCTACGGCAGCGAAGAACAAAAAAACAAATGGCTGCCGCTGCTGCAACAAGGCAAGGCCATTGGCTGCTTTGGGCTTACCGAGCCGCAATTCGGCTCCAACCCCGGCGGAATGCTTACCCGCGCTGTACGAAAGGGCGACGCCTACATTCTCAACGGCGAAAAAATGTGGATCACCAGCGGCTCTATCGCGGATGTTGCCGTGGTATGGGCGAAACTAGAAGACGACAAGGTGCGCGGTTTCCTGGTGGAAAAAGGCACGCCCGGGTTTAAGACTTGGGATGTTCATGGCAAGTGGTCGTTGCGGGCATCGGTCACCTCCGGTCTGTCTTTTTCGGACTGCGAAATTCCCGCAAGCCACCTGCTACCGGGGGTAACCGGACTAAAAGGTCCGCTGGGCTGCCTCAATCAAGCCCGCTACGGCATCGGGTGGGGAGCGCTTGGCGCGGCAATGGCTTGCTATGACACAGCGCTGCAATACGCGAAAACCCGCACGCAATTCGCAAACAAGCCCATTGCATCCCATCAGCTGGTTCAGGAAAAGCTGGCGTGGATGATTACCGAAATTGTTAAAGGGCAATTGCTGGCTCTGCATGTCGGCCGCCTGAAAGACAACGGGAAACTGGACGCCGCGCACATCTCCATGCTCAAGATGAATAACGTCAACATTGCTCTGGAAATCGCGCGCAAGTCCCGGGACATCCTCGGCGCCAACGGCATCGTCGACGATTACTGCATCATGCGCCACATGAACAATCTCGAGAGCGTTTTCACCTATGAAGGCACGAACGACATTCACAAGCTGGTCATCGGTGAACGGATCACTGGCATCTCCGCGTTTGTCTAGAGCGCCGCGGCGAAGTTTGCTTTTTTCCGATCCAACTGAATTCCGCCCGCGTGAATCTTGTATCCTGTAGAAGTCGCACACAGGCCTGCTCACCGGCAGGCCTCGACAGGAGCCGCCGTCCCATGCGCCCATCTATCAAGAATTCACACACCGCCCGGACTTCACGCATCGCCATCATCCTCGCGATGCTTTTATGCCTGTGCGGCGCCGCGCGTGGACAAATTCAAAAAAAAGCAGCAGCTTCTCCCGATAAAGCCAAAGTCCGCACCATTACAGCCTTCATCAATCTCGATCGCACTCAATACAAGACTCAAATTGCCGACACGCTGAAAATGTTGAAGTACGCGCGCACGGTTTTTGAAACCCGTGGCTACGAAGTCCTGACCATTCGCATCGCTACTCAGCCCTTCCCCCAATACACCAAAGGCCTGAGCGGCGACCAAACTGTCGCGTTCTTCAAAGAACTGGAAGCGCTCGCCTCGCAAAACCATTTCGTGCTCGGCATCGGTCCGGCGCTTCTGAACTCTGGCGATGATCCCGCCGAAGCCAATCAACTTCTGCAAATCCTGCAAAATACCAAATCCGTATACGCCAGCCTAGTCGTCGCGGGAGATGAAGGCGTTCGCTGGAATGCCGTCGGTGCCGCCGCCCGGATCATGAAATCTCTGTCGCAAACCACGGAAAACGGCGAAGGAAATTTTCATTTCGCCGCAATCGCCAATGTCCAGCCGCTCACTCCTTTCTTTCCAGCGGCATACCACACAGGCTTTGGCCATCAGTTCGCCATCGGACTCGAATCCGCAAACGTTGTCGCCGCTGCATTCCGGAATGTTTCCGACCTCAATACCGCACGCCAGCGACTTACCGATCAGCTGGGAGCTGAAGCTTCCGCTGTAGAAGCACTGGCTTTGCGCGTCGACCGCGACATGGGCTGGGCGTACATGGGCATCGATCTTTCTCCCGCCCCCCTGGGCAATGTGTCCATCGGCGCGGCGATTGAGGAACTGACCTCGCAGCCGTTCGGCTCGAGCGGTACGCTCACCGCCGCCGCCACCATCACCGCGGCCATCAAGAATATTTCGGTGAAGCAAACCGGCTACTCCGGCCTCATGCTTCCCATTCTCGAAGATGCGCGTCTTGCCCAGCGCTGGAGCGAAGGTGCCGTATCGCTCGACGCGCTGCTCAGCTATTCCGCCGTTTGCGGCACGGGATTCGACACCGTTCCCTTGCCCGGTGACGTGAGCATTGAAAAGCTCGACCTGATCATCGGCGACATGGCCAGTCTTTCCGTTAAATGGCACAAGCCTCTGTCGGCACGCCTGCTTTTGGCGCTCGGCAAAAATCCCGGCGACCTTACCGAGTTTCGCGATCCCAATCTGGTAAATGCCACTTTGCAGCCCTTGGACCACGTCGCCACAGGCCCATAGTCCGCCGCGCCTGTATACCCTGACCTGAACAAAAGAACAGGAACGGTTAGAGCACACCAATCATGGTTTTTGCCGGGTGCCCGGGTATTCGTCTGCGAAACTGAGATGCGTACGTAGTGTGGCTGGGAGACGCAAGTTATGTCCGAATCCGTATCGGGAAATTCGTCGACATCCAAATCACTGATGTTCATGATGATTGCGCTTTTCGTGGGTGTAGCCGTCCTGCTCGGTGGGGGCGTATTTCTTGCCGGACGCGTCATCCGGTCCGCCGGGCTGTCCGCTTCGACGAGCAAAGACACCGTGCGCCTATCCATGGGCAGCTTAAGAGTCGAGCCGCGAGCGAAAACAGGCCCGGGACTTCCCGTTTATCCGAATGCGTTGCTTGAAATGCCAGGCGATAATTCTCTCGCTGAGGCCGTGAAAGATGCCAAAGCAAATATCAGTTCCACTCTGTATGTGACTTCAGATACCCGCGATTCAGTGGACAAATGGTACGTTGGGCATCTGGGACAGGAATATACGCGCCACGGATCGGGAGAAAAACCATTTCCGGAAATTCTGACCTTTGCCCGCGTCAAAGAAGATGCGATTTCATTCATTGCCGAACGTGGCCAGCAGGTGCGCATCGTCGCCCTTTCTGAAGACAACGGAAAAACTAACATTTTGCTTCTGCATCTGGAAAAAGCCGCTCCGCAATAAAATCGCGCTGCTCGAGGAAGTTTGCCGGCGCTTGTCGGAACAAATTCCGACCCAGTAAGCGCGGCCCATGAACCAAAACTGTACGCGTGGCCAGTAGTGCCTTGGGGCAAATTCTTCTATTGTCCCCTCACCCAATCCTGTACCGCTAACAACTAGCGATGGAAACAAGAACAGACCTGACTACGTCTGGGATATTCCCGGGGTGTACTATGTCGAGCACCCGGAGGGGGCTGCCGCCGTGAAACGGAAAAGCGGTCTTTTAATTGGAATTTTTGTTCTCGTACTGAATGGCTGTGCCGGACTTACAAGTTCGCATGGCGGAGGCTCGACGCAACCTCCGCCTCCGGAAGCAGGGCAAATTGCGGTGACACCGGGCAATGCCACGCTCCGTGGCGGCGACACCCAGCCCTTTACCGTCACCATGAGCGACAATTCTGCTGCGCCACCCGTCGGCTGGTCGGTAAACGGAGTCGCCGGCGGCAATGCTTCAGACGGCACAATTACCGCTTCAGGCGTCTATAGCGCCCCGGAATTCCCACCGGCCTCCAACCGGGTCACCGTTGCCGCCGCCGAAACTGCGGACGCGTCAAAAACATCTTCGAGTATTGTGACGCTGGAAAATCCGATTCCGCAAATCTCATCGATAGCCCCAAGCTCGATTACCGTCGGGAGTTTCAACATCACGGCCAAAGGAGCGCATTTCGCTGCCGGCGCAACGCTTTATCTTGGTTCGACCGCGCTCACGACTACGCGCGTCTCTTCCACCCAACTCACCGCAACCGGCACGGCCAGCGCTTCCGAGACCGGGACCATTGCCGTCACCGTAAAAAATCCGGATCCTGGCACAATCTCCTCGGCGGCCATCAACGCGCAGATCGTGGCTGCTTCTGCGATTGCTGTCGTCGTTTCACCGGCGAGCGTAACCGCTCATGCCGGAAGCACGGGGAGCATCAGCTTTGGCGCGACGGTTACCGGCAGTGCCAACCATGCCGTGACGTGGGCTGTAAACAACACAACGGGGAGCTCGACCATTGGCTACATCACCGCTCAAGGAAGCTACACTCCACCCGTCGCGCTGCCCAATCCGGCGGCCATCACCATTACCGCTACAAGCGCCGCCGATCCGACAAAACACGGGACTGCCACTGTCACAATACAAAATCCTGTCCCAACCATTACTGCGGTGAATCCCGGCACCATTGGCATTGGCGCCTTTGTTCTGAATCTGACGGGAACCGGTTTCATCAGTACCTCCACGGTGAATTTTGGCGGACACCCCGTCACGACGATGTTCCTTTCTTCCACTGAACTGGTCATCAGTGGCACAGTCAGTGCCGCACAGGCAGGCCCGGTTTCCATTACCGTAGTCAATCCCGATCCGGGCGGAGCAACATCAGCGCCCATCACCGCCCAAATTATCAATGGCACAAGCTCCGGGGTGTCTGCAGCCAGTGCTGTACGCTTTCTGGAACAGTCATCGTTCGGCCCAACTCCCACACTGGTAAACCAAGTTCAGCAAATCGGGCTCGATACCTATCTGCAAAACCAATTCTCTGCGCCCGCTTCCACGTACCCGACTCCGGCGGCCACGGACTCTGGCCTGGGTAACGTCCAGTTGACGTTCTATAAAAACGCCGTCAACGACAATGATCAGTTGCGTCAGCGCGCAGCATTCGCTTTGAATGAAATCTGGGTCGTCGGCGCTAACAAAGTGAATGATCCCACCGGCTACACCAATTACATGCGGGCGCTCACCAAAGATGCGCTCGGCAATTATTACGATGTGATGAAAGACGTAACCTTAACTCCGGCCATGGGGCACTGGCTGGACATGGTCAACAACGACAAGCCCGGCAACGGCCAGCATGCCAACGAAAACTATGCGCGCGAACTGATGCAGCTGTTTACTCTCGGCTTGAGCCAGCTCAATGCCGACGGGACCGCCATCCCTGACGGCACGGGAAACCCGGCGCCGACGTATACGCAAGACGATGTCATGGCACTAGGCCGCTCGCTCACCGGATGGACCTACCCGCCAGAGGCCGGCATGCCTCCGCAAAAGCACAATCCATTCTATTTTGGCGGCAACATGGTTCCGTTTGAATCCAACCATGACAGCGGCGCAAAAACATTCCTCGGACAATCCATCGCCGCCGGACAATCCGCCGAGCAGGAACTCGACAGTGCGCTAACCATTATTTTCAATCATCCGAATCTTCCGCCGTTCGTTGGCAAACAGCTGATTGAAAAACTGGTGACCAGCAATCCCAGCCCGGGATACGTACAGCGTGTTTCTCAGGCCTTCACGAGCGGAAAGTACAATTCCTACGGCTCTGGGAAGCGCGGAGACATGCAGGCGACCCTGGCGGCGATTTTGTTCGATCAGGAAGCCCGCCGCGGAGACTCTCTCACTTCGGCTGACCCCAACGACGGTAAACTTCGCGAACCGATCGTTATGGAAATTGGCGTCGCCCGGATGTTCAACGCGGCGACCGACGGCTCCGGCTTCAACAGCTGGAGTGCGAATATGTCCCAGGACCTTTTCAACGCACCCAGCGTCTTTAACTATTTCCCGCCGGAGAACTTGATTCCCCAAACCACATTGAATGGGCCGGAGTTTGCCATTTTTAATACCAACACCAGCCTCACACGCGTGAACTTTACCAATTCAATCGTATACGGCCAGATCAGCGCCAAAACTACGATCGACCTCACGCCGGTCATCAACGCCGGAACTCCGGATCAAATGGTGGCTTGGCTCAACACGCAACTTCTGCACGATTCGATGTCCGACTCGATGAAGCAAAGTGTTTTGACGGCCGTCGCAGCAATATCCACGTCCAATCCGCCGACGGCAAAGGATCTGAAGAATCAAGCGAGGGCGGCAGCCTATCTGGTGCTTTCGTCTTCGCAGTATCAGGTGCAGCGCTAGCGCGCAACAAGGGAGATACGAACATGACGCCTCGTTCACGAAGAGACTTCCTGCGATTGACCTGCTGCTCGGCCGCGGCGGCATCCATGGTCAGCGGACTCAGTAAATTCAGCCTCGTCAGCGCTCTGGCCCAGGGCAGTTCCGACTACAAGGCACTCGTATGCATCTTCCTGCTGGGCGGAAATGATTCAAACAACATGATCATTCCGTTTGATTCGGCCGGCTACACCAACTACCAGACGATTCGCGCCAATCTTGCGCTCGCCAAAGGTTCCGTGTTGCCGTTGCAGACGGGCAGCCAGGCAGATTTTGCCTTTCATCCGAACATGCCGGAGTTGCAGGGTCTTTTTAATACGCAAAAATCGCTCGCCGTGCTCGCCAATGTGGGAACGCTGGTGCAGCCGACGACACGGGATAACTACAAGAAATATCAAAAATTGCCGCAGAATCTTTTTTCCCACTCCGATCAGCAGGAACAGTGGCAATCGGCACAGCTCGCCGGCATGCCCAATGCCGGCTGGGCCGGACGAGTGGCCGACAAAATCACTCCCGTTTACAACGGCAGCGCGCAATTTCCGCCGGTTCTTTCAGTGGCAGGCAGCACCATCTTTGGGACCGGCGATGTCACCCGGCCCTTTACGATGAGTGCTGGCAGCACTCCCGGCGTTCAGGGCTTTGACACTTCGGCGGCCGGGCAAGCTCGTCTGGTAGCCGTACAACAGCTGCTCACTCTCGATTCCGGAATCTCCCTGGTGCAGGCTTCCAGCACGGTCACCGGTCAGGCAATTCAACAAGGTCTGGTGCTGTCCAATGCGCTAAAAAATATTCCCGCGATCCAGACGACATTCCCCGCCAGCAACGGCCTGGCTACACAACTCAAACAGGTCGCGCAGGTCATCGCGGCGCGCAGCACACTCGGCGTTGGGCGACAGATTTTCTTTTGCTCCCTCGGTGGCTTTGACACCCATAGCGACCAGATTACGAGCCAAGTCAGTTTGTATACCAAGTTAAGCCCGGCAATGGCCGCCTTTTATCAGGCGACCCAGGAACTGGGGGTCGCCAACAACGTCACGACCTTTACGCTTTCTGAATTCAGCCGTACCTTCCAGCCAGGAAGCAACGGGGGAACCGATCATGCGTGGGGCGGGCATCAATTGATGATGGGCGGCGCGGTGAAGGGCAACGCTGTTTACGGAACATTTCCAAACCTGGCGCTGGGAGGTCCTGACGATACGGGAAGCAACGGTCGCTGGATTCCCAGCACCTCCGTTGACCAGTACGCCGCGACCCTGGCATCGTGGTTCGGAGTTTCGGCCGCGGATCTGCCGAGCATCTTTCCGAACCTTTCGAATTTCGCCGATACCAATCTCGGCTTCCTGTCCTAGCGCCGCGCGAATTTCACCAGAGACACGCCCGGGAGGCCCTCCGAGCGACGGAGGGTCCCCGGGCGTTTTTTATCGACGGCGTTTTTGTGTGAGTTCCAGCAAGGCAGCGCAGACTTCTGCAATTTGTTCTGGCGAGATGGTGTTGAAGAATGGCAGCGCCAGTGTGCGACGCGCGATCGATTCAGTCACCGTCAGGTCCATGCACCGATGAGGGGTTCCACGATAAGCGGGTTGCAGATGAATGGGAGCAAAATATCTACCGCATCCGATTCCGCGCCGCTCCATTTCCGCCAGAATCCAATCGCGGTCTTCGCTGGACGATTCCGGCGCTAGCCGCACCACATAAACAAACCAGCTGATTTTTCCCCAGGCAATTTCCAGCGCCGGCGGCTGGAGTCCGTCCTGGCCCTGCAAATGCCGATGATAGGTTTCTGCGACTTGGCTTCGGCGCTTCAGGATCGAGTCCAATCGCGCCAGTTGCGACAGTCCCAGAGCGCAGTTCATTTCAGAAACCCGGTAGTTGTATCCGATTTCTTCGTGTTGCAGCCAATTTTGCGCCGCGGTCCTGCCGTGATTCCTCAGCGAACGCACCCGCGCCGCAATCTCCGGATCTTGCGTGATGAACGCCCCGCCTTCTCCCGTGGTGATCTGTTTGTTCGGATAAAATCCAAAAACGCCGACGTCACCGATCACTCCCGTGCGCCTACCGCGATATTCGGCTCCCAATGCTTCGCATGAATCTTCCACCAGAAAAAGCTGCCGGCGCGTGGCGATCTCTCGGATGCGGTCAATTTCCGCGGGAACTCCAAACGTGTGCACGACGATAATTGCTTTGGTCCTCGGCGAGATTGCGGATTCTATTTTCTCCGGGTCCAGATTCAGTGTCCGGGGCTGGACATCGACAAACACGGGAATTGCATTTAAGTACCGTACGGCATTGGCCACGGCTATGAACGCAAATGAAGGCACAATCACTTCGTCGCCTTCCTGCACATGCAGTGCGCACAGACTCAGATGCAGTGCGCTGGTTCCTGAACTGACTGCCACAACTTCGCGCGCGCCCAGATAAGTTCCGAGGGCCCTCTCAAATTCCTCCAGCTTCGGCCCCAGGCTCAACTGAGTTGTTCGCAGCACCGCTGTCGCCGCAACGATGTCGGCTTCACTCAGGTCCGGGGATGAAAGGGGGATACGCATTTACAGGGCGCGGTTGGCTCTAGGCCGAACCAAAATCTTCGCGATGCCTCTTGCGAAGCAGTTTTTCACCAAGCGGCACTGTGGTCAAAACCTTCACAATGGTTTCAGCGGCCGTTCCGTTGCCGTAGGGATTGCTCATTCCTTGCAAAGCTTTGCGAAATTCCGGACTGCGGGCCTTGGCTATGGCCCCGACGATCGACTTCGCCTCCGCCGCCGAATCGATTATGTTCTGCGCACGCTCTCTTCCCTGTTGTCGCAAACCCACGTTTACCGTCGGCAAGGCGAACGAAGCCGTCTCCATGATTCCGCTGCTCGAATTTCCCAAAAACAGGTGCACTTGCCGCAACAAACTCCAATACGTGAGCACATCCAAATTCACGAACACGCCAGCGTCACTGCGCTTGGCCGCAAACAGTCTGGTTCTCTCAATCAGCGCGCGGCTCCCGGCATCGGCATTGGGAAAACAAAACAGAATCTGTCCCGGCGTCGCATCGAGCGCCGCAAACAGCGCATCGGCTTCAAGCAAGGTATCCTGCGCAATGGTAACGGGATGATAGGCGACCAGCAGCGAGTCCGCCTGCAGCCGGAGTTTGAGTTGCGCTTCGAGTTCTGTCCGCGCCAACAATTTTCGGTGCCGCAAATGATCGAGCGACGGCGCACCCGCCTGGTGCACCCGCCATTCTTCTTCATCCATCGCAATTATCCGCCGGCGGGCTTTTTCCGTTGATGTGAAATGCACGTGACTCATTTTAGTCAGCGCGTTCCGCACCGCATCATCGATCGCCCCCTCGCTGATCTCTCCGCCTTCGATGTGCGCAATCGGGATCCGCAGTGCCAGTGCTACAGCCGCGGGCGCCAGCATTTCATAACGATCCGCAATCAGCAGCACAATATCCGGCCGCATGGCTCCGAGCGAGTCCGCCAGACTCAGGGTGGCAACCCCGATCGTTTTGGCCATGCCGACATCGCTATCGGAACTCAACAGACATTCAATGCGCGCATCGATCGAAAATCCATCCTTGATGATTTCCTGAACGGTATTTCCAAATTCCGGCGAAAGATGCGCTCCCAAAACAAGCAGTTGCAATTCCACCTGGGAATGGGCGGCCAGTTGCCGCAGCGGCCAATACAGGTGGCTGTAGTCCGCGCGCGAAGTGGTGATAACCGCAATTTTGCGTTTCACAATTTTTCCCGGACTTCTTGCGGGCTCAGCAGGCCCAACAAAGTTGTGCTCGGACAATATCCGGGAACCAGTTCACAGACGGCATCGAGCAGCGCTGCCAAATTCCGCTCGACCGCAGTTTTCCTTAATTGCTCGAAACTCGCGTCGAACGAAACGCGGTTCAAAGCTTCCCCGCGCACGCGAAGCAACCCCGGCTCCGCCGTCGCTTCCGGCGATTCGCGGTCCGCAATCAACTCTTCGGTCAGTTTTTCTCCCGGACGAAGTCCGGTAATTCGAATCTCGATTGCGCCCGCAGTGTCCCTGGCCTCCAGCGCAATCAACCGCTTTGCCAAATCCACGATTCCCAACGGCTCGCCCAGCTCCGGCAGGAAAACCCCGTTTCCATCCGCCAGCGCGGCCACCGACAAAATCAATTCGATCGCTTCGGCCGGAGTCAAGAAATATCGCCTGGCGTCCGCATGGGTCAAGCAAACTGGCCCGCCCGCGGCAATCTGCTCGCGAAACCGCGGCACTACGCTGCCGTTTGAGCCAAAAACATTCCCAAAACGCACCGAGCTCATCTGCGTTTTCGAACTCTGGAGCCGTTCCAGCGTCAGCTCGGCGATCCTCTTCGACGCCCCCATAATGCTGCGTGGATTCACCGCTTTATCGGTTGAAATTAAGACCAGCCGGGGTACTCCGTGTTCCGCCGCAGCTTCAGCAAGCACCCGCGTTCCCAGCGCATTGTTGCGAATCACCGCGAACGGATTTTCTTCCATGAGCGGAACATGTTTAAAAGCGGCGGCGTGAAAAATCACATCCAGCTTCCATTTTCCCAAAATCTCATGCACCAAGTTCGGGTCCGAAATATCTCCCAGAATTGTGCGATACGCCCGTCGCGGGAATTGCTCTTCCAGTTCCAGATTTATGCGATACAGATTTTCTTCTGAATGTTCGAGCAAGAGAACTTGTCGTGAATTCGCCCGCAGAATGCTTTTTGCCAGCGCCGCTCCGATGAACCCTCCGCCGCCGGTGACCAAAACACTCTTCCCTGCGCAAGCCGCGGCGCGCGGCGTTGCCGCCGCTGGGCGGGAGGGGCTCAGAAGTTCTTCCCAACGGCTCAACCTAGTCCTCCACCACCATTGTTCATCTCGCTTAAACTCAAAAAAGAAGGGGACGCAGCCCGCCGCGCCCCCTTCGCTGAATGAAAATTCATTTTGACAGTGCCTAGTTTTGCCCTTTGGTAATCGCCAGAAACACGCGGTCGTCCACCGCCAGCGACTTTGTAAACAACGTCGCCGTGCGCGCTGCTGACACCGCCACCTGATCGGCATTTCCGCTCAACGCTGGCCCGGCCTGTCGTCCGGTCGTGTTCGAACCATCTCCCGGCTGCAATGAGATCCGAGTTGTCTTCGGCGTGCAACCCGTCGCGCCCAAGCAGGTATCGCGGACAAAGACCTGCCGCAAGCCGCTGTTCACTCCACCCGCGCCGTTTGCTCCCGATTTTGCCGCCGCAGTCCCCTTCCCGGCCGGTGCTGGCGTAACGGCGATGAAAGCCACAAATCTTCCGGACGAGCTCACGGACGGCAAAATACTCTCCAGTCCGCCGAGCGCTCCCTTCTCATCGGTAGAAAGCAGTTGCGTCGAAGGCTTGCAGTCAGCAGCCGCTCCCGCGCACGTGTCGCGCAGATAAATCTGCCGGCCGGCCAGTGCTCCGGTGGCAAGATTGCTGGCACTCGAACTGAACGCCACGTACCGCCCATCGGAGCTTATGGAAGGCGCATGGCTCTCCGCGTTAGCTCCCGTTCCATCGCTGGCCACAGAAACTTGCGCGGTCTTTTGCTGGCAATCGGAATTTGCCCCCTGGCAGGTGTCGCGCACAAAAATCTGCATGTTCTCGCCTTCTACTGCGGCGTAGGAGACAAACCTTCCGTCCGCGCTCACCGCCGGCGTTTCCTCTGCAGCGTCGCCCTGCTTTGCGACACTTGCGCCAGCACCAATAGTAAACGTCGGTGCGTTGGTGCTGGTTCCGCCTCCGCCAGCGCCGCCGCAATTCAGTGTCGGATTGCAATTGGGAGTCTGTGCAGGCGGATTATAAACAGAGATGGTGGCGGTTCCAGCCGTCGCCAACAACGCCGCGGGAATCGTCGCTTGAATGGACGTAGTCGAAATACTGCTGGCACTCAGGGTCTGCCTTGTTCCGGCCGTCCAATAAACTTGCGATCCGCCTGAAGGATCGCTCGTGGCAATAAAAGCGCTGCCGGTAATGGTCACGGCTGTGTCGGCGCTGCCGATCGGAGCGCTCGAAGGTGAAATGCCGCTGACCACCGGCAGGGGGTTCGCCGGAGGATTAATGAGGAAGGAGACGCTATTGGACAGTCCGTTCTGTCCGCTTCCGGAAAACGGATTCAACGTATTTACACTCGCTTGGCCCGGAGCAGCGGTCAGACTGGCCGGAACGACAGCGGTCACCGACAAAACGTTTCCTGAGGTGTCGGTCGTGACCGTGGTTACAAGTTTTTTTCCGTTCCACTGCACCACGGTCTTGGCCACAAATCCGGCTCCGGTAACCTTCAATACCAGGTCCGGCCCGCCGGCATTGACGTCTGCCGGAGAAAGAAAGCTAAGCTGCGCTCCCGTGTTTCCCTGAAACGTGTTGCCGTAGTCATTGCAACCCGCAATTACGAATATCGCCGCAAACGCGACAGCCAGTGCTGTCCAGAACCGCTTCATTGATGCTCCTTCGTTTTACCCTCGTGACCGCTACGCGGCTCACCTATATTTAGGCGTTGGTATCCAGGTGTTGACCGGGGAATCCACTTCGCCCGCTTGCTTTTGGGGTGAGATGCGCTTTCCGCGCATTACGTTGACCGCTCCGTCCCCACGGCAAGCAGCTGGACCAGTCGCCAGCCGGGCCCGGGACACCTTCCCGTGCTCGCTTGCTCGGAAAAGCAGGTCTGACGCAACCTTGTATGAGTATCACCCCGGCAAGGAAAAGGTCAATGTCCTTGCGCTAGAACCCCCATCGCCAAACGGGAGACTACGTCTCACTGCTGGGCTTCGGCCTGCGAGCCCCTCTGCGCGGCACTTGCCCGGCGTACCAAGTCTTGAATCTTTGCTCGGCACTCGGCATCTTCTACCGCTATCGCCTCGGCGGCCTTGTAAGCGGCAAGAGCCTGTTCCCGGTTCCCCAATTTTCCATAAAGGTCGCCCTGGGCCATCTGAAACAGGGGATTTCTCGGAAACTTTTCAACCAGTGGCCCGATGACCTGCAAGGCCCTTTGATACTGTTGGTCATAACGGTGAAGGTTCAGGGCCAGATACAATCGTGCTGCTTCGGCGGTAATCACCCCGCCTGCCATGTCCTGCTCCAGGAGACGGATGCCTTCCTGTTTTGATCCTCCGGGAATTCCCATCAGGAAGCGCAGCATTCGCGCAATGCCACTGAGAGTATCGACGTAGTAGTTGTAAAGTCCCAATCCCAAATCCGCGTCGGCAAGTTCTTTGTCCAGTGCAAGCGCGCGCAGGAGCCGCTCGCGGGCCCGCACGCCGGCACGCGCCGCATTTCGATTTTCGCCTCGCAGCGCATAAAAGCGCGCCGCCAGCGCGCCGCCCATGCCCGCATAAAATTGCATTTCGGCGCTGTCCTGTTTTTGAATCTGTTTTTCTGCCAGCGCTGAAATCTGTGTCACCAGATCCAAATAGCTCTGGTCCGCCTCGAGTTTTGCGCGATGCCGCGCGTCCACCATGCCGTACTGGTATTCAAGGGAGGTGCACCAGATCTTCCACCAAAGCGCTTCGGCTTCGAGCAGATAGCCCAGCGGGTGCTCGGGTCTGGCTTCCTGCATCCGTCGCGAATCGCTGACGGCTCCGTGCACGTCAAACTGATAAATTTTTTCCACGATTTCAGCCGTTTCCGGTGGTACGGAAAGCTGCGCAGCCTGTACGGGAACCCCTGCGCAAAAAAAGAGTCCCAGCAAGGGAATGCAGGCCAGAAATCGGGATTGCCGTACGCCCACAGCGGGTATCTCCCAAGTGCGTTCCTAACTACAAGTCTGCGGCGGTTCAGGCAATGTTGCAAATTGGTTCTGACCCTTGCCCGCTAATTTCCCGCGCAAAATCGAGGTTAGGTGGCGCGACCCGCATTTGCTATTCTCGGCAAACGCATGCCACCGGCTGAAAAAACGCCTGCTCCTGGTCTGGAACGCGGCCTCGGCCTGAAAGAGGCCGTGGCACTGAACATGATCGAGATTGTCGGCATCGGTCCGTTCGTGGTCAGCGCCTTGGTCATCAAGGCCATGGGTGGACCGCAAGCCATACTCGCCTGGGTGGCCGGCGCCTTGCTGGCCACTCTGGACGCTTTCGTGTGGTCCGAACTTGGCGCGGCCATGCCCAAAGCCGGCGGCACTTACGTTTTCCTGCGCGAGGCCTATGGGCCCCTTCGCTGGGGACGCCTCATGTCCTTCCTTTTTGTTTGGCAAACTTTCGTGCAAGCTCCTCTTTCGGTAGCTTCAGCTTCCATCGGATTCGCGCGCTATGCGGGCTACATTCACCCATTCTCGAAATGGCAGGCGAAAGCTATTTCTGGGGCCCTGGTCATCGTTCTGGTGATTTTGCTTTACAGAAAAATTCAGACCATCGGACGAATCTCCGTCTTTCTTTGGGTTGGTGTTGTCGGCACGATGCTTTGGCTCATCTGGGGCGGCCTCACCCATTTCAACAAAAACATTGCTTTCGACTTCCCGCCTGGGGCGTTTCACTTTTCCCGTCTGTGGTTCGCCGGACTTGGTTCGGCGATGGTTAGCACCGTCTACAGCTACTGGGGTTACTACAACATTTGTCATTTGGGTGGCGAAATCCGCGACCCTGAAAGGAATATCCCGCGCGGAATTTTTCTCTCCGTGCTGGGAATCGCCGTCCTGTATCTGGCGCTGCAGACCAGCATCCTTGGGGTCATACCTTGGCGTGAAGCCCAGGACTCCAAATTTCTCGCCAGTGTTTTTATCGAAAGGCTATACGGCCTCGCCGCTGCGCATTTCGTAACCGGAATGGTTTTGTGGATCGCTCTGGCCAGTGTTTTCTCACTTCTCCTCGGTTACTCGCGGGTTCCTTATTCCGCTGCTCTGGACGGCAATTTCTTCCCGGTCTTCGCGAAACTTCATCCCACCAAGAAGTTTCCCTACATTTCGCTGCTCACGCTGGGCGCTCTCGCCCTGCTCTTGACCCTCACTCTGGATTTGGAAACCACCATCGCGGGAATTCTGGCGGTGCGTTTAATCGTCCAGTTTATTGGCCAAGCGGTAGGCGTAATGCTGCTCCGCCGCCGCTGGGGCACGGAGCGTTTACCCTTCAAAATGTGGCTCTATCCGCTACCTGCCATTCTCACTATGTTCGGTTGGGCCTGGCTTTTCTGGCAGACTGGCTCGGTCCGCAAATGGGGTTTGCTCGAAATCGCCATGGGCGTGGTCGCCTTCCTCATCTGGACCAAAGAAATGAAGCAGTGGCCCTGGGCCCCGCCCGTTCAAGTCTCGCCGGAATAGACTTGCCTGGATTGCGCGGCGCAGCCCTGCGTTCGGTCCTCGGCCGGGTGTTCGGGGCGGGACTAGTACAACCTGCAACGAGCAGGCAGCACGGCACGTCTGAGGAAGGGGGCCCGATTGACCAGCCAACGCCAACTTTTCGCCGCAAGTCTTCTCGTAGTCGCCTTGTTTGCTGTCGCCAGCGGCCGTCCCGTCGCCGCGCAATTCGCTCCCGCAGCCGGCACAGGTCCGGGTCTTGCCGAAACCATTGAAGCCATCGACGCCGCCCGCGTCACCACGCGCATCCTGTACATCACCGCCCATCCTGACGACGAATCCGCCGCTGTTCTTACCTACTTGGCCCGCGGCCTGCACGCCGATGTGGCGCTCCTCTCACTCACTCACGGGGAAGGCGGACAGAACGCGCTCGGTCCCGAGCAAGCTCCGCAACTCGGTTTAATCCGCACGCAAGAGCTCCTTGCCGCCACCCGCGGCTACGGCGTAAAACTCTATTTCACCCGGGCCAGAGATTTCGGCTTTTCCAAGACGCCCGAGGAAAGCCAAAAAATCTGGGGCGATCAAGTCCAGGAGGATATGGTCCGCGTCATTCGCTCGTTTCGCCCCAACGTCGTTATCAACCATTGGGGCGGAGTGCATTCCGGCCACGGCCACCATCAAGCGTCCGGCCTACTGACGCCCAAAGCCGTAGCAGCCGCCCGAGAAACCTCCTTCTGCCCCGACTGCGGCCAAATTTGGAACGTCGAGCAGATCCTCGACGTCGACCGCAGTAGCGACCATCCCTCTGGATACGTCCTGCCTCTTGACGAGGTTTCCCCACTCTGGGGAAAAACCTGGCGGGAAATCGGCATCGACGCCTTCGCCAACCACAAAACGCAAGGGGTCTCGGTATTCCTGGGGTCCCCCTTCATCCGCCGCCCGGTGCGGCTGGTTCCAGAAGACGCGACTTTGTTCGATCCGACCTCACTCGCCCGACCTTTACACACGCTGGCCCGGGATAGTAGCGGCGACGATTGTATGGCTTCGGCCAGCGACTGCCCGCTTCTTAAAAACTCTGAGAACCAGATTATTGAAGCCGAGCGAGCCGCTTTGATTCTGGACTGGGAGAAATCTTCCGCTGCGCTCGAGGGAGCGATTCAGGATTTTCGTAAAATTTACGTGAGAGGCGATTCCACGAACAAAAACAAGCTTATGCTCGACGGAATTTCCGAAGCTCTGCTGCGGGTGAATCGCGCGCTGGCCCTGGTAAACGGTGTCGAAATCGACGCTGCTTCTGATCGCGCTGCCGTTGTGGCGGGCGAAACTTTCGAAGTCACTGTCGCAATGCGCTGCCGCGTGAAAAGCAGTTGCGCGCACAGTGAGCCAACACTGGTTCTTCCGGCGGGCTGGAGTGCAACCAGAAAAGATGGCTCGGCCGACAGAGGAATTCACTACACGGTCCTGGCAGGTCCGCTGCCAGCCAGAAACGTTTTGCAATGGCTACAGCTCTCTCCCGACGAGCTCGTCTCTGCCCAGGCCGCTGTCAACGCCGGAAACTACTCCTTTGAAGTGCGGCGCGCGGTCACGCACATTGAATCAACCACAGTCCACCTGGAGCGCGTCCCGGTAAGAGTCGTTCCTGCCTACTCGCTCGAAGTGCAACCCAAGCAAGCCGTCGAAGTGCAGGGAGACAGGAAAAAACCACTCGAAGTTTTCTTGCATGTCCATTCTCATTCGGCCCGACCGGCGAAAATACAGATCGGAGTCGCAGTTCCCAAAGATTGGACTGCCGGTCCGGAAATCCCTGTTGAGTTCAGCGGTTCAGACGATAAATACGTCAAGCTCATCGTTACGCCTCCGGCCAATTTAGCGACGGGCAATTACACCATCACCGCTTACGCCAAACGGGGCGGAGAAACCTTCACCACTTCTGTTGAACCTCTGGCCACCGCACCTACGCTTCTCTGGAGCGAACCCGCCGAATGCCAGGTACACGTTTTCGCAATCAAGGTGCCTGGCAATCTCCATATTGGTTACATCAGCGCGGAAAACGAGCCCATTCCTGAAGCTTTGAGAAATCTCGGCATTAGCGTCGAGATGCTCGACGCCAACGCGCTTAACTTTGGCGACCTCTCGAAATTCAGCGCCGTCGTCGTCGGCATCCGCGCCTACGAGATTCGCAGCGACCTTCCCGGCGCGAATCAACGACTCCTCAACTATGTCGAAAACGGCGGAACGCTCCTGGTCCAATACCAGCGAGATTTCGCCTGGGACCACTCGAGCTTTGCTCCCTACCCTGCAACCATCAGCGGCACTGCGGAAAATTCCCTGGCCCGCATCACCGACGAAACCGCCGAAGTAAAATTTCTAAAGGCCGACGACCCGCTTCTCAACGAGCCCAACAAGATCACGCCAGCAGATTTCCAGGGCTGGATCCAGGAACGCGGTCTCTACTTCTGGACCCATTTTGACGACAAATACACACCGCTGCTCGCCATGCACGACCCCCATGAAAAAGATTTAAATGGCGGACTCGTTTACACCCATCTCGGCCAGGGCACTTACATCTACACGGGCCTGGCCTTTTTCCGTCAGCTTCCGGAAGGCGTGCCCGGCGCCTATCGCCTCTTCATCAATCTGCTCAGCGCGTCACGCACAAAATAGCCCGCCCAGGGGCCCATGCAACGGCGGCAGCTGCCGCCGTCAAGCACACCCGGCAAACACACTTTCTGTGTCGCCAAACTCCTCATGCTATTCTCTTTTTCCAGAGGAGCTCGTGCTTCCATGAAAATGCCTTTTACCAGTTATTTTCTCGGTCGAACTTCGCGCCTGGTTTTTCTGTCCGCGCTGGGCGCAATTTTGTTGCTCGGCAACGCTTGGCCCTCTGCTGCGCAAAAGAAAAAAAAGAAAGACAACACCCCTCCGGCCGACAGCGGCAATCTCGTCATACCCATGTCGGACGAACAGCGAATCGACTATTTGATTTCGGAAATGCTAGGCGCCTGGCAATTGGGCGACATCGAAAAACTTCACAAGGACTACGCCGACGACGTTTCCATCGTGAGCGGCGCATACGCTCCTCCGGTAATCGGCTGGGCCAACTATCTCGCTTCCTATCAGCTTCAGAAAGCGCGCATGTCCGAGATCCGTTATGACCGCAGCAACACCTACGTCAAGGTGAGAGGCACGGTGGCCTGGGCTTGTTATCAATGGGATTTTGCGGCCGTGGTAGCGGGGCAGGCTTCTGAATCTCGCGGTCAGACCACTTTAATTCTGGAAAAGCGCAACGATCGCTGGGTCATCGTGCACAACCACACTTCACTCCTGGAAACCGTAACTGCACCGCAGCCGGGCACACCGCCCGCTACGCAGCCACAGGCTGTCAAACCGCCGTCGCCATAACTACGTGGCGTTAATTAGTGCCATCGGCCACCGTACTGCGGCGGCCCATCGCAGCAATTAGAAATTCTTCAACCCGTGATAGACCCACATTCCGGCAATCAGCAGAAGCAAAGCTCCTGACGTAATGCCGGTTGTGGCCAAAGGCTTGGCGAGTCCGTTGATTTTCGCAACCAACTCCCGCTGTTCCCTGGCCATGTGGTCCTGGCATGGATCGAGAAATATCTGATCGTCTTCGTGGTTTGTCAGCACAGTGCGCCGTACCAGCAAAATCACAAATACGGCAGTGATGACGCCCCAGACCATCAGTAAGTAAGAAATGGGCCCCGTGAGTGTGGATTCCACGTCCATGGAAACCTCCCCTTGGCACCGACGCCTATTGCCTGTCCCGAACGGCAGGCAAAGGAACTTGTTTTTATGGCGGGAGTATACCACCTAGAATCTGAATCTCAAGTACCAACTATCAGAAAAATGAATATCCTCATGCTCTTTCTTTTCAACGCCCTAGCGCCTTGGGCAGGGGTGTTTTTGCCCGGTCCGCTCGGGCCCGAGCGCCGGGCAGCCGCCCTCTCCCGCGACCTGCTAAAATGATCCCGGAGGCCCATCATGCCCAACTCCACGCCGGTCGCCGTCATCACCGGAGCCGCGCAAGGCATAGGTCGCCGCACTGCCGAACTTCTCGCTTCCCGTGGCTACGCGCTGGCCCTGAGCGACCTGCGCACACCCATCGAGACCCGCCGTGCCGTCCAGCAACTGGGGGTCGCTGACCTCTTCGAATTTGTGGGCGACATCTCGGACGAATCCATCGTCAACAAATTTGCCGCTGCCGTTGCCGCACGCTGGGGCCGCACCGACGTTCTCGTCAACAACGCCGGAATCAGTTTCATTGCTGCGGCTGAAAATATCGCCGCCTCCGAATTTCGGCGCGTCCTTGAGATCAATCTCCTGGCTCCGTTCCTGCTCGCCAAAGATTTTGGGAAAATGATGCTCGCGCAAAAATCCGGAAGCATCATTAACGTAGCTTCTGTGGCCGGGCTCGTGGGCATCGCTGATCGTGCTGCTTATAACTCTTCCAAGCATGGTCTGATCGGCCTCACCCGCACTCTTGCTGCGGAATGGGGCGGCCGGGGAGTCCGCGTCAACGCCGTATGCCCGGGCTGGGTCAAGACCGAGATGGACGTTGCGGATCAAGCCGGTGGCAGCTATACCGACGCCGACATCGTTAATCGCATTCCCATGGCTCGCTTTGCCTCACCTGATGACATCGCGAACGCGATCGCTTTTCTCGCCGATCCGAAACTAAGCGGCTTTATTAACGGTCATGCTCTTGCTGTCGATGGCGGCTGGACCTCCGATGGCAGTTGGGAATCCCTGCGCCTCCGCCACCGGTAGCGGAGCCCACGTTTCCGGCAACATTTCCGAGTTCCTAAATTAGGGAGCGGGATCGAAGAGCTTCATACCAGACCCCTCATCCAACTTCTTTTTAATCGGCGTGTTGTTGGCGGTGAGGAAAACCTCAAGCGTTGGGTTGACGTTGAGCTCAAAGACATGGCCGCCCACGGTGCTCCCGTCCTGCCTGCTGAGTACGGCATGCATATGGACGACTGGCTTGTCGCTGTAAAGTGCGATGTCGCCCGTGAGTGAAACTACTTCCGCCTGCTGCCCCACTGCGATTCGGCGATAGCTCTTCCGGGGTAGCTCGAGCCAGGCCAGCGTGGCGCTGCGAACGGCCCCGATAGCCGTGAAGTGCGCGTCCACAATATTGTGGGCAATGGCGAAGTCGGTCAGTCCGCTGAGCGCCTCATCGCCTTTATAGAAAACGATGGCGTAGACCTTTTCATCGGGCGTGTCTTTGACAAGCTTTGCCCGCATGGCCGGCGCCTTGCCCGTCGGCACGGGACGTGACGGCGAGATAAAGCCGTCACCCGAGCGGGCCGCAGTTTGGGCCCCGACGGGCGTTGCGAGGATCAGCAGAACCGGGATAGCGCTAAGTTTCATGGTTAGATTCGCCTCGTTGAGTCAATCGCTCTAGAAACTTCGGAAGCGATCTCACCCCATGATATCGCTGTGTTTTTTCTTCCGCCACCTGCGGCCGTTTCTCCCCTTCGTTGCTCCCACGAACGCGGTCAAGGTAGAATACCTGCAGTGCCCGAATGGCGGAACTGGCAGACGCGCTAGACTCAGAATCTAGTGATCGCAAGGTCGTGGAGGTTCGAGTCCTCTTTCGGGCACCAATTTTCTCCGCTATTTCCGTTGCTTGTTTCACCGCCCCCCGTCGCTTCGTCGGATTCACAGGAAATCACGCCGCGGCCAGGTAGACGTACCGCAAAATAAACAACGCCGTCAGTATCCACAGCAGCACACTGATCTCGCGGAATTTCCCCGCGCCGATTTTTGCCACCGTGTATGCAATCAGACCCAAACTTAGGCCCGTCGCAATACTAAAGGTCAGCGGAGTAGCAATCATGGTGACGAAGGCCGGAAACGCTTCTGTGTAATCGTCCCACGCGACGCGAGCGATCGATTGGGTCATCAGTGCACCCACCAGAATCAAGGCCGGCGCCGTCGCAAATCCGGGAATGATCGCCACCACCGGCGAAAAGAATATCGCTGCAACAAATAGGGCGGCTACCGCTATATTGCTGAGTCCGGTGCGCGCTCCAACGGCCACCCCCGCTGCGCTTTCAATGTAACTGGTGACGGTTGAGGTACCGGTCAGCGACCCAAACACCGTACCAACCGCATCGGCCAGCAGGGCCCGCCCGACTCCCGGAATTTTCCCGTCTTTGACGAATCCTGCCTGCTCGCAAACGCCGACGAGCGTTCCCACATTGTCAAACAGGTCCACAAACAAGAACGCAAACGCAATTTCCAGCAATCCCAGATGCCAAGCGCCACGCAAATCCAGTTTGAGAAATGTTGAGGACGGATGCGGCATCGCCACCAGCGCCGAGGGCCAATGCCCCAACCCGCGAAAAATTCCATAAAGCGTTGTTCCCAGAATCCCGATCAGAATCGCGCCCTTAACTTTTCGCACCATCAATATTAAAGTCACAACGAGCCCCAAGCATGCTGCCTGCACTTCTGGATCAGAAAAATTCCCAATACTCACAAACGTCGCCGGATTGGCCACCACCAGCTTCGCGCTGCGTAGCCCGACAAACGCAATAAACATTCCAATCCCCGCCGCCGTCGAGTGCTTCAGCGAGTCCGGAATCCCATTCACAATCTGTTCGCGAATCCGCGTGACCGTAAGCACCAGGAAGAAAATTCCCGAAAGAAAAACCACGCCGAGCGCTGTCTGCCACGGGACATGCATCCCCAAACAAACCGAATACGTAAAATACGCGTTCAACGACATTCCCGGAGCCAGCGCAATGGGATAATTCGCGTAGAATCCCATCACCAAGGTAGCTACCGCCGCCGAAATACAGGTGGCAAAGAGCACCCCATCGGCCGGCATACCCGACTCCGCCAAAATCTGTGGATTCACGACGATGATGTAGGCCATCGTCATGAACGTTGTCAGCCCGCCGAGCAACTCCCGCCGAACCGTGGTTCCGTTCTCCGCCAGCCTGAAAATTCGCTCCACCACGAAGCTCACCCGCCCTCAATTATTTTCTTCCACGAGAGTGCCGCGTCCAGCCTAGCCGCAACGCGCGAATATGGAAAGAGCCCCGCGCGGCAAAAGGTCCGGGAAACGCTGCGGCCATGGAATTGTGGAAATCTAGATTTTGCGGGATCGTCGCGGAAAAAAATGAGGAGGCGGGCCAGGTCTTCCCGCCTCCTCAACTTCCTCTTTCGAGGAATTGTCCGACCAGTCTGACGGAGGGCGACTAGTCGGTCGTGTGTTGGCCTGCCCCGTTAAAACCGGGCCGGCAAAAAAAGTTGCGGGGAAATCAAAAAAAGTGTCTAGAATCTTTCCAGGGAACCTATGGCCACCTTGGGGCCCTCCATACGATGCCTCGTCCATCCCACCTCAGCCCCGATAACATATTACGTTTTCTGCAGCTTAGAGGGGATTCTGCCTCCTCTGGCGACATTGCCAGTGCTCTCCATCTGAAAAAGTCCGACAACAAGCCGCTGTACAAGATGCTCGCGCAACTCGTCAAACGTCGGGCCATTGAAGAACTTCCGGGCCACCGCTATCGCCTCCCCGGCCGCAAAGCGCCGCCGGAAGCCGCCCAGGCGCGCTTCGCGGGAGACCGCCCGGCCGGCTCGGAGCAGCGTCCGGCCCTGCTAAACCGCGACGAGGTCAAAGGCCGGCTGGTCCTCCATCACGACGGATATGGTTTCGTGGTCCCCGATACGCCAATCCCGCAACTCGACGGCGACGTGTTCATTCCCCGCGATTCGGTCGAGGACGCCATGCACGGCGATCACGTGCTGGTGAAAATCGGCCGTGTCGGCGGATTTTCCGGCTCGCAGCGCGCCGAAGGGCGCATTGTCAAAATTCTCCGCCGCGCCAATCCCAGCGTCGTCGGACTTTTCCGCTACGGGAATCGTGTCAATCACGTACTTCCTTATGACATCCGTATCCAGCATGAAATCGAAATTCCCTCCGGCGACGAACTCACCCCCGTGCTCCGTGAAAAATTAGGTTTACCCGCGGCCAAAGAGCCCGGCGCAAGACCGAAGCGCGTCCCGCACCTTGCAGAACTCGACGGCGCCGTCGTCAATGTCGAACTCGTCCGCTATGCCCGCTCCGGCTCGGCGCCCACCGGACGCGTTATCGAAATTTTAGGCCGTCCCGGCGACCTCGGCGTCGATACCGAAATCATCATTCGCAAGCATCACCTGCCGCACACCTTCTCTCCGGAAGTTCTGGCCGAAGCAGAAACTCTCGCGCAGCCGTTCTCGGAATCCGAACGCGCCGGACGCGAAGATTTTCGCCATCTCCCCATCGTCACCATTGACGGTGAAACGGCGCGCGATTTTGACGACGCCGTGTACGTCGAGCATCGCCCGGACGGCGGCTGGCACTTGCAAGTCCACATCGCCGACGTCGCGCATTACGTTCGCACCCAAACCCCTCTTGATCAGGAAGCACGCCTCCGCGGCACTTCTGTTTATTTTATCGACCGCGCCGTCCCCATGCTGCCCGAAGCGCTTTCCAACGGCATGTGTTCGCTCAAGCCGCAAGAAGAGCGCCTGGTGATGTCCGCGCTCATGGAGTTTGACGCGCTTGGCAACATGCGCAGTTCGCGCATGGTTTCTGGAGTAATTCGCTCTGCCGAGCGCATGACGTACACCAGCGTCAACAAAGTCATCGAAGACGAGCCCGCGGCCACCGCTCGTTACTCGGCGCTGGCGCCACGTTTTCGCGAAATGAAAGAACTCGCTCTTCTACTCAACGCCCGCCGCGCCGAACACGGCTCTATCGACTTCGATCTTCCCGAACCGGTCATCGAATTCGACGACCAGCAGCGCATGACCAACATCACGCGCAGCGAGCGCAACATTGCGCATCGCCTGATTGAAGAGTTCATGCTGGCCGCCAACCGCGCCGTCGCCGGATATTTGCTGAAGCGCGGAATCGAAGCGCTCCATCGTGTCCACGAAAAGCCCGACGCCAAAAAAGTCCTGGAGTTTGAAGAACTGGCGCAGGCCTTCGGCTATTCGCTCGGCGTCGAAAATCTCCACCAGCGCGAAGTCGCCGTCCGCCACGGCCGCACGCCGGCTCCGGCCCGCGCAGGCCGCCCCGATTCCTACGGCAAGGGCCGCGAGCGGGGCATGAAAGTCGCGCTCCCCGGCGTCAGTGAACTGCGCATCACGCCGCAGCACTACCAGCGTCTTGTCCGCAAAGTGCTGGGCAAGCCCGAAGAGCGCATCGTCTCCTACCTGATGTTGCGTTCGCTCAAGCAAGCCCGCTACTCCGCCGATTCTCTCGGCCACTTCGCGCTGGGCTTTGAGGAATATCTGCATTTCACTTCGCCCATTCGCCGCTATCCCGATCTCGTCGTGCACCGCGTCCTGAAATGGGCGCTCGAACATTCCACAGCAGCCGCGCCGCCGCCAACCGCGCACTTCACGACGCCGCGCGGCGAAGAAGCCACTTTGTATTCGCACCGCCAGCTCGAAGAAATGGCCGTGGAAACTTCCGAAGCCGAACGCCGCGCGGCCACCGCCGAACGCGAACTGAAAGACTGGAAAACCGCGCAATTCATGGAGCAGCATCTCGGGGAGGAATACGAAGCGCTTATCATTTCGGTGCAAAAATACGGCTGCTTTGTGGAACTATTCGAAGTTTTCGTGGAGGGCCTGCTGCCCATAAACGCACTCGAAGATGCCGCCGGAGCTCGCTGCGTCTATCGCGAGCGCGATCACGCCATCGTCGCGCTCTCTGGCGACGACGGCCGCCGGGGTCGTGGCCGCGGCGCAAAACCCAAAGCGCGTGAGTGGCACCTCGGAGACAAGGTTCGCGTCCGCGCCGAACGCATCGATCCCATGCGCAAACGCACCGAATTCGCTCTGGTTGGAGACGTAAAGGAAACCAGTTAGCGATTCTACCGGCACACTGCTCTAATTCGTAAATTCCAGCCATTTCGCAATTCTGTTATTCTGGAGAGCTTACAGCGTAGCGTTTACTCACAGGAGCGGCGCTGCGACGACACCAAGAGAGGAATTCATCAACGTGACTTCATCCACAGGCTCGGCAACAATCGCCAAACGCGTCAGCAATTTCAACGCAGGCCCGGGCGCTCTGCCCCTTTCCGTCCTCGAACGCATCCGCGAAGAACTCCTCGACTGGCGCGGCTCCGGCATGTCGGTCATGGAGATGAGCCACCGTTCCCCCGAATTTGAAAGCATCAACGACGGCGCGGAAAAGCTTCTGCGCAAACTCCTCGCCATTCCCGACGAGTACGCCGTAATCTTCGTCCAGGGCGGCGGCAGCATGCAGTTCACCATGGCTCCGATGAACCTCTGCCTGCCCGGCAAGCCCGTCGACGTCCTGCACACCGGCACCTGGACCGCCAAAGCGATCGGCGAACTGAAAAAAGGCATCCTGCACAACATCGCCGCAAGCACCGAAGCCGAAAAATTCGCCCGTCTCCCGCGCCCAGACGAGATCAAATTTTCTCCCGACGCCTCCTATGTCCACATCTGCACCAACAACACCATCGAAGGCACCGAGTGGACCGAACTCCCCGAATCCAGCGCTCCGCTGGTCGCCGACATGTCTTCCGACATTGCGTCCCGCCCGATTGACGTGAAAAAGTTCGGCGCCATCTTCGCCGGTGCGCAAAAAAACCTCGGACCCAGCGGGGTCACCATCGTCATCGTCCGCAGGGATCTGGCGGAGCGCGCCGATAAAAATCTCCCCACGCTTCTCCAATACCGCACGCACATCAAGGAAAAGTCGCTGTACCACACGCCGCCCACCTTCGCGATCTACATCGTCGGTCTGGTCCTGGAATGGATCGACTCGCTCGGCGGCGTCGCGGGCATCCAGAAGATCAACGAAGCCAAAGCCAAACTCCTGTACGACACCATCGAGCACAGCAACGGCTACTTCAAGTGCCCGGTTGAAATCGCTTCGCGTTCGAAAATGAACGTGGTCTTCCGGGTAGCCGGCGGCGACGAAGGCAAAGAAAAACAGTTCGGCAAAGACGCCGCGTCCGCAGGCTTGGTTGGCACGCCCGGCCACCGC
This sequence comes from Saccharimonadales bacterium (SeqCode), assembly GCA_035317965.1. Classification (GTDB taxonomy): domain Bacteria; phylum Acidobacteriota; class Terriglobia; order Acidiferrales; family UBA7541; genus Acidiferrum. Next base: position 68,645 of record DATHFT010000177.1, read on the forward strand.
TCCGTGGGCGGCATGCGGGTCTCTCTGTACAACGCCGTTACCCTGGAATCGGTCGAAACCCTGACCAGCTTTATGAAGGAATTTCAGCGCCGCAACGGCTGAGTCGCCGTCGATTCAAACGAAAGCCGGCGCCAGGTAGCGCCGGCTTTCGTTCAGGTGGTCCAGGCCGAGAAAAATCGCAAAAAGAGTTTAATATTTCCGGTATCAGTGGGTTTGCCGCGTTTTTATTGCTTTCTTCTGTTCCGCTTTCTCAAGCCACTTGCTGAGCACCCCCGCAAATCGCGGCTGCATGTCATTGAATTGCAGCCCCATTCCCATTTTTGGCTCCTGGAAGGCCACGATCGCATGCGTTTCCATAAAATCATCGTCGGTATAAATCTCCAGCATCACGGCGGTGCCTTGCGGGAACGGATTCGGTAGTTCCACGTAACATCCTTCCAGGCTCAAATCGCTGATATTGGAGGTGATCCGCGCATTTTCCTTTTCATCGGTAATTTCAGCGGAAGCAATAAACGGATATCGCGGACTCCGGCGGCGTTCAGCTTGCATGAGTTCCTCTTTCCGGGGGGTAGGCAAGCCTGATGCTACTCCTGTGACCGTTCCGAGGATAAATAATTTAGCGCCGTGCCACGTATCTGTAATCCAGGCCACCCGTGGCCCCGCTCGCGCCCCCGGAGGCTGTGCTCCCGGCAGGCCGACGCGTCTGGCGCTGTTTGTAAACCGAACCGGGGAGCGTTGTGTCATTCTTATGGCGCGAGGATTTCATGACACTCTATTCAACAATTCTTTTTCTTCATATCGCCAGCGCCATCGGCCTTTTTATCGGCTACGGACTGGAATGGACCATTTCAACGCTGCTCCGCCGGGCTACGACCGTGGACCAGGTCCGCTGCTGGCTGCGCGTTTATCGCGTCTCGCCGCCACTGACCGGTGCGTCGCTCGGTGTGCTGATTCTAACGGGCGGCTACCTCGCCTCGGTCATCGGCGCCATGAAGCAGGGCTGGATGGTCGCGTCGCTGGTCGCCATCCTGGTTGCGTTCAGCATGGGCTTCACTCTCAATCTTCCCCGCATCCGCGCTCTTCGCGACTCGCTAGGGTCTCTCGGCGGAACTCTGCCACCAGAAGCGGCAGCCCGTCTCGAGAACGCGGTTCTCCCCACTTCCGTTCGTGTGCGAACCATGCTGGCCTTGGGGATCGTCTATCTCATGACCGCCAAAAGCTCTCTCGCCGTCTCGTTTGTGGCGCTTGGCATAGCCGTTCTGCTGGGACTGGTGTTTTCCATTCCGGCGTGGTCGCCACATGAAACCACGCAAAGATAGGCGCAAAAACAAAAAGGCAGACGATGAAACTCGCCTGCCTGCAAACCATTCCAGTTCGCCGCTGTTCCCGAATTACACCAGGTCAAACAGCAGCACTTCGGCGTCCTGTACCCCGGTCAGCTCCAGAGCCTGCTCTTCTGAAACCTCCGCCCCATCGCCGGTCTCCAGAGTCGTCCCGTTGAGCTTCACGCTCCCGCGTGCCACTTGCACGTACGCGTGGCGCTGCGCGGACAACTCATGCTTCACCGTTTCGTCCTTACCCAGCACCGTGGCATACAGGTCGTTGTCCTGGCGGATTTTCACCGAGCCATCGCGCCCGTCGCGCGAAACCAGCAAGCGCAGTTTTCCGCGCTTCTCCGCTTCCGTAAAGGTTTTCTGGTCGTAGGTCGGCTTTAGTCCGGGCTTGTCCGGAAACATCCAGATCTGATACAAATGCGCGGTCTCGGTCTTCGAGGCATTGAACTCACTGTGCGCCACGCCGGTTCCCGCGCTCATGTATTGCACGTCGCCGGGCTTGATCACCGAGCCGTTCCCCATGCTGTCGCGATGTTCGAGCGCGCCTTCGAGCACGTAGGTTACGATTTCCATATCGCGGTGCTGGTGGGTGGGAAATCCGCCGCCACCGGCGATGCGGTCATCGTTCATCACGCGTAACGTGCGAAATTCCACGTGATCCGGATCGAAATAATCCGCAAACGAAAACGTAAATCGGGTATCGAGCCACCCGTGATTGGCGCGGCCCCGGTCATTGCTTCTGCGAATGTTGATCATACGCTGCCTCCCTATTTCATGGCCGTATGATACTCGTTATAACGACTATTGTCAAGAGGTATAATTAAGGGCCTGTTTTCATGGGTTTTACCCCTCCCGGGCCTGCTACCAACTCTCTGAATCCTCTGCCACTTACCTGTCCATACACCCGCCCTTGCCGCCATTTCCGGCGACACCCGCTTTGGTGTAGAGTGATAAAGAATCGGAATTTTGCTCTGCTTCTCACCGAGGTCACGGAATGGATTCGCCGTCGTCCACTACCCAGCTGAAAAAACCAGAAGGCTCTGCCATGCCCCGCGAAACGCTCACGATCACCGACAATCGCACCGGGAAAAATTACGAAGTCCCCATTACCCGCGGCACCATCCGCGCCGCAGACCTGCGCCAGATCAAAGTCGACCCCGCTGAATTCGGCATGATGAGCTACGATCCGGCATTCAATAACACGGCATCGTGCATCAGCAAAATCACCTACATTGACGGCGACGCCGGAATCCTCCGCTATCGCGGCTATCCGATTGAAGATCTCGCTGAAAAAAGCACCTATCTGGAAACTGCCTATCTGCTCTTAAACGGCGAACTCCCCACCGCCGAACAGCTCAAGGACTGGACCTATCACGTCTCGCACCACACCTTCATTCACGAAAGCATCAAGAAATTCCTCGATGGCTTTCACTATGACGCCCATCCCATGGGCATGATGATCTCTACCATCGCAGCGCTTTCCACCTTCTATCACGACGCCAAAGATATTTTCAACGCCGACTCCCGCAAGAAACAGACTTACCGCCTGATCGGCAAAATGCCCACGATTGCCGGTTTTTCCTATCGCCATTCGCTCGGCATGCCCTTTGTTTATCCCGACAACGAACTCAGCTATCCCGGCAATTTTCTCAACATGCTGTTCCGCACCACCGAAACGCGCTACCGCCCCAATCCCACTCTGGAACGCGCGCTCGACGTTCTCTTTATCCTGCACGCCGACCACGAACAAAATTGCTCCGCCAACACCATCCGGGGTGTCGGCAGTTCGCACGTCGACCCCTACTCCGCGACGGCGGCAGCCATCGCTGCGCTCTACGGCCCGCTGCACGGCGGCGCCAATGAAGAAGTCCTGCGCATGCTGATGGAAATTGGCTCGGTGCAGAAAGTTCCTGAGTTCATCAAGAAGGTCAAAGCCGGGGAAACCAAGCTCATGGGCTTCGGCCACCGCGTTTACAAGAACTACGATCCGCGCGCGCGCATTATCAAGCGGGTGGCTTACGAAGTTTTTGATCTAATGGGGAAAAACCCGCTGCTCGAGATTGCTCTCGAGTGCGAACGCATCGCCCTGGAAGACGAATATTTCGTGAAGCGCAAACTTTACCCCAACGTCGATTTCTACACCGGGCTCATCTATCAGTCGATGGGCTTCCCCATGACCATGTTTCCGGTCATGTTCGCCATTCCGCGCACCTCCGGATGGATCGCCCAGTGGGAAGAGATGCTTCTCGATCCTGAACAGAAAATCGCGCGGCCTCGTCAAATCTATCTTGGCCATGACACGCGCCACTATGTTCCGATTGATCAGCGCTCCTGAACAGCGAGCGTTGCTGGGCCCGCCCGCGCTTTTCGCGTCATTTTCAGCAGCATCGTTAGGTACTATTTGTTGGCAAGCTACTCGACTTTATCCCGGCCCCCGGTATAGTTAGTGCAGCGAGGTTGTATGGCCCAAGTATCAAATCCATCGACGAATCCGGTCGCGCGCCGGCGCAGCCAGCGCGTCCTGATGCAGGTTTCGGTGCGCATTCGTGGAATGGATGCTCAGGGAAAGCCATTCGAGGAACAGACCGAAACGCTGGCCATCAATGCCCACGGCGCACTCATCCTGCTCTCCGCGCGAGTTACCAGCGGCAGCTTGGTGCACATGAAGCACAATCGAACGGAAGAAGAGCAGGAATGCCACGTGGTCTTCCTCGGACCCGTGCGTGCCGGTAAAGCGGAGATTGGTCTGGAGTTTTCCGCAGCCCGCCCGGCCTTTTGGCGCGTCGCATTTCCGCCCGAAGACTGGACCACGAAACATCCCGATGCCCGCACCGCGTCGAGCGGCCGCGCGGCCCAGAAGACTGAGAAGTAAGATCTCCTGAAGTGCCCGCTGTACTCCCCCGCTGCCCTGCGGCTGTCGGGCGCCCCCCCGGACGAATTTGCCTTGACCGGCGCCGATCCTATTCCGCTTTGATCACCGTCCACGGGTAGGCCTTCATATCGCGAAGTTCCGGTTTTTCCCAGGACAAGTCCGGGTGTTCGTCGAGATGTCTCGCTGCAATAAAATCCGTTCCGCAGGCATGGCCGGCCGCTGCCGTAAAGGACATCCGTTCCGCCATGGCTGCGTCGGTCGCCTTGTTCTGCACGGCGCCGGCCGTTCCGTAAGGCGCCTGCCAGCCGCCCATTCCGCGCGAAGACTTCTCCACGTGTCCGCAAAGCGTTCGTTCGCTCGGGTCGGTTTTTCCCGTAAGGCTGTCGACATGATCGGCCAGAAACGCTTGCGCCAGTTGGGCATCGATCTTTCCCTTGTTTTGCGCCATCAGCTGTTCCCAGCGCCGGTGTCGCGCATTGGCGCTGACGCCCATGTCCTTGGCGGGGAAGGTGGTCTCTTCCGCCATCAATTTTTCATTGATGGGAAAATTTGATCCCACAAAATACCCGTCCGTGGTCCGCTCGAGCGTCACATTCTTCAGTCCCAACTCCAGGCTGGCAATTTCGTTCTTGCGGGTGTCGGCAATCAGCCAGTCATTCGCGTAACCGCCATTATTGCCATCCTTAAATATCCGCGCCACCTCATCGATCGAATTCGCGTACTGCATGGCTTTTCGCGCACGCACAAATTCCGGCACTCCGGCCATGTCGTATCCGTGAAACGCCGTAATCGTCGTCTCGGTAATCACCATTCCCATGGAATTTATGCTGAAGTCGTCGCCGCTGTGAATCAAACCCGGCAATCCATCCATCAAAATCCGGTACCCTTTAACCGGCACGATGTCGAACACCATCGTCCACCGCGCCCCATCCAGATAATTCGTCCAGTTGTTGTGCGCAACGACGATGCGCCCGTCCTTGGTATATTTTCCCGTCGCCACAAATGCGCTGCAATGATCCGGCGCCACCACCGTCGCGGGAACCGGTATCGCGTGCGCCCGGTCATACGCTTCCACAAAATAACTCCACTCCTCATCCGCGTTCATCGCCACGACGTCCCAGACATCCAGTTTTACGCCGCGCGCCTGGGCCCCGTCCGCGATGCCTTGCATCTCTTCGCGATATTCCGCGTCGACGTGCGGCCACAAGACATCGCGGGCCGCGTTGCGGAAAAAATTCCAATCCTTCCCCGTGTCGTGGGAAAGCTCCAGCACAAACACTTTTTTCAGATCCGCAATCTCAGGCGCCAGTAAAACCCCGTGCTGGTAGCCGATCTCTCCGGGCGTACCTTCCAGGTGCACCTGCGTCCAGCCATCGACCGGTGCCCGCCGCGTCGCGTTCTTCATCCGCGGGTCTGACTTGGCGGCCCGCAGCGGGTCTTGTCCGCTGCTCCCGTCCACCATCCCGCTGCGCAGCGCCAACACGCCCCCTGCGAGCAGTCCGAGCGAAACCACCGCGGTCGCTAGTCCTCGACGCATTTCTCCTCCGCACTTTCCCGTTTCGAGTCCTCACGCTATTACTCAATCGGTTTTTCGTCAACCCTGTGTCGGGTCCCGGGTTTTCCCTCTTCAGTAAAGATGAAAGAACCCGTCATGCCGGCCCACGCGCAGCTGCACCCCGAATAATCCTGACAAACTTTCCGCCGTAAGCACTTCTTCCTTCGGGCCATCGGCGAGTATTTTTCCCTGGCGCAGCAAGATCACGCGTTCAATTTCCGGAATGATTTCAGAAACATGGTGCGTGACCAGCAAGATTCCCAGTCCGGATTGTGCCAGTTGCCGCATCGTTTCCCGCAATTGGATCTGCGCCGAAATGTCCAATGCATTGCTCGGCTCATCAAAAAGCAACGCCTGCGGATGGTGCACCAGGGCCCGCGCAATCAGGGTTCGCTTGGCTTCGCCTGAAGACATCTGGCCGAGGGACCGCTCGGCCAGATCGAAGATGCCCAGTCGCGCGAGCGCGGCGTTAGCGCGCGCCAATTGTTCCGGTTCCGGATGGTGATGTGGAAAAATCCGCGTGCTGCTGAAAAAACTGGAAAGCACCACGTCGCGGCCGGTAGCCTCGGTCGTACACTGGACCAGCAGGTCCGGCGACACCAGTCCGAGCTGCGACCGCAATTCGAATATGTTCCAGAGTTCCTGCCCCAGTATGGAGATCGCGGACCCGTCGCGCGCCAACGGATAGCATTCGCGGGTAATGGTCTTGATCAGCGTGGATTTTCCGCAGCCATTCGGCCCCAGGATACAGACGTGCTCTCCCTGCTCAATGCGGAGGCTTATGTCGTCCAGAGCCGGCCGCGTCGCTGACTCAGCTCTCTTGACCGTCACATGCTGCAGTTCGAGCAGGGGTGGACGAGACGGTGCGTGCATAGGCGACAGGCAGCTCCTTCCAGGACAGGTCCCGGGCTGCCAGTGTACCCCGGGAGCCGCGTTGTCAGAAGGCCCTTCAGGCAAACATCAAGCGTATGCAAACAAAAGGTTTACTGGATCGGTCCGCAGGAAGGAAAATAGTAGGAGGTGAAAACACATCGTCTTCACCTCCCGGGGTGGGGTGGGGTCGAGACAATACCTTTAGCGGCACAGCAGACTGCCCTGCCAGGCACGTCTGCGGCCTCACTCGCGCGATGGTAGTCGCATTGCGAATAGGAGACTTACCACCAAAGGGCTTGCCTTGTGCGGTTATTTAACACCGGCAACCGTAGGTGTCAACGCAAAAAATACCGTATAGACCGGCAGTTGCGGGTACTTACACTGGCGGGGAACGAATTTCCCCGGATTTCTGCCGGCGGACCGGTGTTGCTGGCCTCTATCGCCCGGCCATTATCGATCGAAGCCCAGCGCTCGATTCAAGCGTCCACCCCGAGCGGTTGCGCCGGTGCGGTTCGGGAGTCGCGGACCGCAACGGTCTCGCGTCGCAGTCCTGTTTCCACGCTATCAAGAAACTTCAGAAACGAAGTGCTGTCGCTCGCCGACCAGTAGCTGACGCTCACGCCGAGTTCCAGTGCCGCGCCTGCCCCGCGCGCCCGGTTACAGGCAGTGAGCCGCGCGTCCACTCGCTGTCGCAGTATCGCGACGCTCGGTTCGAGCGCATCTTCTGCCAGCACCGCAAATTGCGCTTCGCCGATTCGCGCCAGCAGGTCGGTTCCCCGAAAACTTCGCGCCAGGACTTCGCCGAGGTCGTGGATGGCTTCATCGGCCGCAGCCGGTCCAAATTCCGCCCGCATCTCTTCGAAATTTTTCAGCAGGGCGCATAGCAAAACCAGCGAACCGGCATGGCGTCGTCCGCAATCCATGCTGCGGGCCCCCAGGGCCAGAAAAGCATCGCGATTGTGAAAACCGGTCGTTGGATCACGCAGAAGATCGGTCAGTCCGGCGAGCGTGTTGCGCTCGAGCGCCGACCGAAACACGCGATTGACGTTCGCCACATCCATGGATTCCCGCAGGATGTAGTCCATGGCGCCTTCGGCTACGCATTGCGTTGCGCTGTCTTTGCTGGCCTGGTCGGCAAGGACAATGATGGGCACCCCGGGGCTGGCGCGGTGCAACCGCCGCACCACCTCTCCGGCGTCGGGTTGCACCAGCTTCAAATCGATAAAGACAATCTCCGGAGCGACTCGTTGGATTGCCGGCAGTAATGTGGACGCACTCGTGACCACCGTTACCTCCGGCGAGGGTTCGATCTCGATCCTGGGAAGTACCGACTGCAGTGATTCCGTAGAGTCGTTCGGCGGTTCTTCCGCCACCAGAACGCGCAGCTTTTTTGTCGTCATGGGAAAACCTCATTTCGCCCCCCAGCACGCGCTTACGGACGGGAGCAGTCAACTGGCGATTTTTGTAAGAAGCAGATTTCTCAGGCTTGGCCTTTCCGCCCGCGTCGTCACGATGGGCACCCTAGAGCGAGACTGGTGAGTGCGGTCTTTTAAGCCGCAGACTGGAAGGAGGGGCTAGGGTCCATTTTCACGCAGGTTGCGCGTATGTCAAGCGGAGCCTGGCGGGGCGGTAGCCAATGTACTATCCAAGAATCTTTCTAGATTCAAAATGCCGCAGCAGGAAGGCCACCCCTCCGGCCGCCACGTTGCCGGCCACGATAATTCCCTCCCAGGCCAGGCCCGCCGCGAGCACCAGCGGCCCCGGGGCCCCGAACGGAGCCAGCAAAGCGACCAGAGCGGCTTCGCGCACTCCGATTCCGCCTTGCGTAAGGGGCAAAATCGCCGCGAGTTTCGCCAGCGGCCAGGCAAAAAGCCAGATGCGCAGCGGCAAAATCAATCCGCACGAAATGGCCAGCAGCGCCGCGAGAACCAAGAGCAGCCCTTGCACGCCAGTTCCCAAAAGCCAGCAAAAAAACAAAACCAGTGGACGCCGGGAAACCGCACCGAGCGCGTGACGCAGCCGGGCGATGCGCCGCCGGAAACGGATCGAGCGCCCCCCGAAAATCGGTTTGTACAACACGAGCGCCAGGACGGTGAGAACCGCGGCCAAAGTTGCCAGCGCCAGAAGCGCGTGGCGCGCAGCGGACTGCAGTTGCGGCGGCACCGAACCGGGCAGCAAAATCAACCCCAATAGAACCAGGCCGCCCTGCGCGCACACATCGAGGAAACGATCCGCGATGTTCCCCGCAAAAACCGCTGCCGGCCGCGGGCTGCGACGCAGACCGACGGCCAGACGGACAACATCTCCGCCTACGATTGAAGGCAGAAAGAGCGTGCCGAACAGCCCGCCGGCATAACACTGGGCGCTCGTAGCCAGGTCCAGTTCGGCGCCCGCGGCGTTTACCACCATGCGCCACTTCACGATTCCAATGAAGTGTGCGATCCCGTAGCCGATCAGGATGGCCAGGAAGCGGGTCAGCGGAACTTGCGCCAAGGCGCTACGTAATTGCGCGAACGGCAGAAAATGCAGCAGCGCTGCCAGTACCGCAATCGTGGCGGCCCAGCGGATGGATACGACAATCCACCCGCGAGTGGTGTTCTGTCGCTGGTGCGCGCTGGTCATCGCTGCAAGTGGATCATTGGTTCACCAGACCCCGACCGCGAACTTTCATCGCACACCGCCAGGAGGAAATGATGGCCGTTCACGCGGCGAAGATTTCGTTTATTTTGGCGGCCAGATCGAAATCCAGACTGCTGATTCCTTTGGCGTCGTGGGTGTTCAGGTCAATTACAACTTTGTTGTAGACGTTCGACCATTCCGGATGGTGGTTCATGGATTCAGCGATGAGGGCGACGCGCGTCATGTGTCCGAATGCCGTTACAAAATCTTTGCATTGAAATTCGCGGTGGAGTTTATCGTTTACCAGGCTCCAACCCTTGATGTGGCTCAAGCGTTCCGTGATTTCGGCTGCGGTTAGTTTTTGCGGGCGCATAGATTCTCCTGGGTATGGCTCTGGCTGGAGTCCAACCATTATGCGGGTGCTCCCGGGTGCCAGCAACCGGGAGCTCCGGTTAATTGCCAGCGGGGCCATGTTTCCGCTCCATATTGGTTAGGCGGCGCATCCAACAGACAGCCTGGGGATTGTGCGGCAGGCGGAATTGATTTATCGTTATCGTTTCGCTTGTGCTGAAAATTTGCAGCGTATGTGGGCCGTTTGCCAGATTGCGCGACGGTTGACGCTGCTTGAGACCACGGGAGAACGTCGTGAAAAAGAAGATACGCGCCATACAGTACGGCATCGGACCTATCGGCGCATCGATTGCGAAACTGATGCGGGAAAAGCAGGCGATTGAGATTATTGGGGCCATCGATACGGATCCGGGGAAAGTAGGCCGCGATCTGGGCGAAGTTGTGGGAGCGGCGGATGCCCCGTGGGGCGTGAAAGTGTCCGGCGACGCCAGGGAAACGCTTGAATTGAACGCCGACGTGGTGTTGCACACGACTTCATCCTCGCTGCCGGCGGTCATGGACCAGTTGCTCGAGTGTCTGGAAGCGGAGTCCAGCGTGGTTTCGACGTGCGAGGAATTGTCGTATCCCTATCGCACACATCCTGAACTTGCCGCCAAGCTGGACGCCGCGGCAAAAGATGCGGGTGTCGCGCTGATCGGCACCGGTGTCAATCCGGGATTTGTAATGGACAAGCTGGTGGTGACGCTGGCGGCTGTTTCGCAACGCATTGAACATGCCAAGGCCGTGCGCATTGTGGACGCCTCGAAGCGCCGTTTGCCTTTGCAGAAAAAAATTGGCGCGGGAATGACCGTGGAAGAATTCAAGGCGAAAGTTCTGGAAGGCGTGATCAAACACGTTGGTCTGCCGGAGTCGGTGGCCATGGTGGCGGATAGTTTGAATCTGCCAGTGACGGAAATCACGGAGACGATTGAGCCCAAAGTTGCGACCGAGCGGGTCACGACCGAATTCTTGACCGTGGAAGCGGGACAAGCCGCAGGCGTACACCAGATCGGGCGCGGACTCGCAAGCGATGGCCAAGAACTCGTATACCTGGAGTTGCAGATGTATGTGGGCGCAAAGGATCCGGCGGACACGATTGAACTCAGCGGTCATCCCAATATTCGTTTGGTCGTTCCGGGCGGCACCCACGGCGATGTGGCTACGGCTTCGGTGGCGGTGAATTCGATTCCGGTGATTCTGGATGCTCCGGCAGGATTGCGGACCGCGCGGGATTTGCCGATTGGTTTTTTCTCGCCGGACGCCCGGCCGTGACACGGCAGTGAACTAGGCGTGACAAGGCAGGGCGAGCCGCGGACAACTTGTCCGCGGCTTTTTCTTTCTGCGGGACGGCTTCAGGAACCGGCGTACGAGTTGCGGCGCAGCGAGGTTAGGCGCTCCAATCCGGAAGCGCGCGGCGCTCGAGCAGGGACTCGGCGGCCCAGTCGCCGAGATAGACGCTTAAGGCTACCCCGTGGCCACTAAAGCCCGCCAGGATCAGGATATTTTTGTTGCGGGGATGATGACGGAAGATGGGGATCATTTTTTCCGTGAAGAGGATGGGGCCGCCCCAGCGGTGGGTGATTTTAACCTTGCGGAGCCCCGGGTGGAGGTGGCGGACGCGGTGTTCGAGCGCTTCCAGGCGATCGGAGGCCGGGCCTTTTTTGTAGATGTTTACGGCGGCCAGAGGATTGGTGTCGTTTTGGTGGAATTTCTGGCGCTGGGCGGTTGGCGCGGTTGGAGGAACCTCGGCCAGTGCGGCTTTGACCTGTTTGGCGGCGCGGTGGCCGCCCGTGCCTTCAACACCCACGATGCCGGCCCCGAAAATGGCGGAGTTGTTTTTCATCAGACGTCCCCAGAGGTACGGGAAGTCGACGGTGTAGAACGGCTGGCGGCTTCCGAGGCCGAGGGCTCGGCGTTGTTTGGCCGCGAGCGGAGCGGTGGCGATGGCCAGGGTCAGCATGGGGTCCGTGGTTTTCCGGAGACCGGTTAGCTCGAGAGAGGCGGCGTTGGTGGCCAGAAGGATTTTTTGGGCGGTGATGGTTTTTTCCTGAGCGGCTTTGCGCGATTTCGCGCGGAGATGGATTTGCAAAGGAGTCGTGAAATCGATGGAGAGGACTTCGGCGTGTTCGACGATTTGCGCGCCGGAGCTTTCCGCGGCTCGAGCTAAACCTGCAAGTACTTTTCCCGGGTTGATCGTGCCGCCGGGAACCTTTTTGACAACACCCAGCCAGCCGGAATCGTTCCACAGGATGGGAGAGCCCTTTTTTGTTTTTTCGCGCGCGAGTTCAAAAGCGCCGGGGAGGGCGATCTCGGAATCGACTTTGAGTTCCTTGAGGATTTTTTTGTAGCCTTTGAGGACGTCGCCGAGGCCGGGGAGTGGCCCGGCGGCGGTTTCCGCCAGAGCCATGCCGCCGGTGCGGCCGCTGGCACCTTCGCCGAGCGAGAACGCTTCAAGAACCAGGACCGATTTATCGGGATTGCGGCGGCGGAGGGTAGCCGCGGCCGCCAGGCCCGCGAAGCCTGCGCCTACGACTAGGAAATCGACGGAATCGGGAAGGCGTTTTTGTTGGGGACGGAAGCGAACCGTCCAGGGGGAGCGCCCCCAGGGATGCGGAGTTTTGCGCATGATTTCCCTTGGATGTCGGAGCGTGCGGAAAAGTGATTTGTGAGCCGAGCGCGAGACCGCGCGCAAGCGCAGAGCTCAAGTACAGCAAGCAAAATCTTGCGGCCGGAGACTCTGGTCCCGGGCTACTTGGTGGACCAGAATTTCAGCACGGCAGAATAGTCAAGGTCCTCTTTGGCCGCGGCTTTTACGGCGCCGTAGGTTTTTTGCGAGGCGCTGGTGGCGGGCAGGGTGACGCCGTTTTGTTTGGCGAGTTGCAGGGCGAGGGTCAGGTCCTTGTACATCAGGCGGAGGGGGAAGCTCGGAGTGTAATCGTGCTTGAGCAGATTCTGCGATTTGATGTCGAGGACCCCGGAACGGGCCATGCTGGACTGCAGGACTTCGACAAGTTTTTCGCCGGCCAGGCCAGCGCTGGTTACAAGCGTCAGAGCTTCCGCAAGGGCTTCGACCTGGAGCGCCAGGATCAGGTTCATGGCGAGCTTGATGGTTTGCCCTGCCCCGTTCGGTCCCAGGAGAAACCATTTCTTGCCCATCACGCCGAGCAGGGGCTCGACTTCCCTTAGCGTGGCTTCCTCCCCGCCGACCATGAAGACGAGTTCCCCTTTTTTTGCCCCCCAATCGCCGCCGGTAACCGGTGCGTCGAGGAATTTCACTTTTTGTTTCGCGCAAGCGGCAGCGATTTTTCTCGCCAGCTGCGGAGAGACGGTGCTCGAGTCCATGTAGATGCTGCCGGGCTTGAGAGCTTTGAGCGCGCCGTTTGCTCCCCACAGGACTTCTTCAAGCGCGGGAGGATCGCTGACGATGGTGAGCAGGAAATCGCAATCGGCGGCGAGCTCTTGCGGGGACGCGGCCAACTTGGCGCCGGCGGCGACAAGTTCGTCGGCCCGGGCGGCCGTGCGGTTCCAGACCGTGAGCGGATAACCAGCTTTGAGGAGATTCATGCCCATGGGGCGACCCATCAGGCCCAAGCCGATCAGGCCGAGTTTTTTGGTGGCGCGTTGGGATTCCACGAATGCCCTCCTAGCGGGAGTAATCGACAAGAGAATAGATGATTGTAGCCGAATCGCGTTACCTGAGGGCACGGGACATTCCGCGACGGATCGCGCGAAGAGTCAGGATGTGCGGCGGGCGAGGCGATTCGCTCGCTCCCCAAGGCCAAGACCAGATCTCAGGCGATTTTAGGACGGTGGGAGAGCGGAAGCACGACGGCGGAACCAGCGCCCGCTGCGGCGGCGCTTGCCGAGTTTTGCGGGTCCGGGTCCGACTTTTTGGGCGCGGAAGATTCCGGAGAAGAGACCACGGGCGCGGCACCGGAAGCGGAGCTGGCGGCGACCGGGATCAGTTCGTCCGGCTTTTCTTCCAGGCGAACGATGCATTGATACGGGATTTCCCAGCGAAAATGCTTGTGCTGGCCACGCTGCATAAAACTTTGCTCGAGAAAAATGGAGCGGCCCGAATCGGCAACGAAGGTGCCGGAAGCGGGCAGAAGAATATCCCCGGCGCGATATTGCACCTCAACCTTGCGCCCGAGAAACGCGGAATAGCGAGCCATTCTGTATTCAGTTTCTGCGGGGGCTGGTAACAAGGTCAATAGTACGGAAGGACCCCCACCACGAGGATTGTGCAAAACACAAAAAACGCAAACCGGCGCAATACCAGGCGAAAAAGCGCGGCGCGAGCGTCAGCCGCTACGCGAGCCGGGACCGGGAATCGTGGACGGGCCATTCGCGTGCAAATGCCCGACTGACGGCGCCAGACGCTGCTGCCGAAGCGAACACGACGAGGCCAAGCGGCAGGTCGCCCTGAAACTAGGACCATTCAAGTCTGATATGGCACCATTCAAGAAGAAGGAAGGCCGTTGGGTGCACGCCAGTTGACAACCATTTGCAGAAGGTAGGAGAATATGTACAGTTGCAAAGCAGTTGCAAGTAACGATAGCGGACCTGTTGAGTCCCCTTTCTCTCGTGTGCTGGTGAAAACATTTCTGGGTCGGTTGCCCGCGGCAGCGGGACGGAGGGTCGTGTGAGTCGCAAGGAAAAGAAAATTCGTGTGGCGAAGCAGCGAGCGGGAAGCTGGCCGGTGACCTACCGCCTCGT